>CALJDU010000119.1 GCA_938024995.1 uncultured bacterium | reverse complement strand
TCGGCGCCGATCTGTGACAAGAGCGTGGGCATCAGGTCGATGCTCTGCACCCAGTGACGCACCGCGGTTCCGCCGCGCCGGTTTTGCGGCAGCTTGACGTAGAGCGGCACGCGGACCTGCTCGTCGTAGAGCGTGGTGCCGTGCCAGAAGCCGCCGTGCTCGCCGAACTCTTCGCCGTGGTCGGAGGTGATCACGATGGTGAGGTCGTCGTAGACGCCCTTGGCTTTGAGCTCGGCGACCAGCTCACCAAAGCGCGCGTCCCAGTAGGTGATCTCTCCGTCGTAAAGGCCGCGCAGCTCGTCGGCTTCGTCGAGGTCGGGGTGCTGGTGCGCCGCGCGTCCGTAGCCGCTGCCGTCGTAGGGGTGCGCGTAGTAGGGGTCGTGCGGATCCATGTAGCCGACGAAGAGGAACCACGGGTCGGCCGGCGCGCGCTCAAGGAAGGAGCTGAGCTTGGCGTTGACGGTCGCGGCGTCTTGGTAGACCGAGCCGGGCTCGACCCCACCCGAAAACGAGCGAAGCTTTTCGACGACGCGGCGGAGCACCTGCACGAGCAAGAGCTTTTGCGCGTTGTCGTCGGCGCCGAGCACGAGCGCGGGCTCCATGAACTCGTAGTGATCAAAGCCCTGCTGGAAGTTGAAGTAGGGGCCGACGTTGAAGTTCGTGACGTAGCCCTCGGTGTGATAGCCGGAGCTTTGGAGCGCTTCGGGGAGCGTCGTGAGGTCGCCCGGGAGCTCGTCCGGCTTGCCCATCACGCTGTGGCTCGCGGGCAAGCGGCCGGTCAAGATCGAAGCGAAGCTCGGGCGGGTCCAGCTGGCGTTCGCGAAGGCTTGGTCAAAGCGCACCGCGTCGTTCGCAAAGGCGTCCAGACTCGGGGTCGCGCCACTTTCGTAGCCGTAACCCGGCAAGTGATCGGCGCGGAGCGTGTCGACCACGATGAACAAGATGTTGCTCGCTTGCTCGACCGCGGGACCGCGATCGCGGGCGCTCTGACCGGCGGCGGAACCATTGAGGAGCATCGCGACGCCGGCGATAAGCGCGACCGCGAGACCGCCGAAGACCGGGGAGCCCCAGGTGCGCAAAAGGAACTGGCCCGGGCGCTTGCGCATGATGAAGCGAAGCGAAAACGCGAGGACCAAAAAGAGAACGCCGGCCGCGAGCGCGCAGCCAAGCAAAAGGCCAAGGCCGCCGATGCTTTTCCAGACGAGTTCTTCGTGAAAGACGTCGCGCCGGATCCGGAACGCGCCCAAGGCGAACGCAAACGCAGAAGTGATGAGCGCGGTGATGTAGGCGTAGGCGTCGCTCTCTTCGAGCGCGCGTCGCTCCATCACGCGTCCGACGTGCGCCATGACAAAGCCAAAGCCCGCGCCCGCGACGCCGCAGAAGATCGCGTAGACCAGCGCGCCGTAGGCGAGCACACCCAAACCCGTGCGGCCGCCTGCCGATTGCACCACGACGGCGGCTTCGGTGAGCCCGATCAAGAGGCCGGCGACCAGACCGGCGCCAAGACCAATGGTGAGCCCGCGCCAAGGAACCGGTTGTTCTTCGCGCGGGACGGTCTCGATGGCGGCGTGCGCGGCGGCTTCGCGCTCGTCGTCGTCGATCTCGATCTGCGGATCGTAGCCGTCGCGGCGGAGCAAGAAGATGAGCCCGCCGAACGCGGAGACGAACATCTCGCAGGCGAAGCCGACGGTCGGGATGAGGATCGCGACCGAGAGCGGCAGGCCGACGCTCGCCGAGGTGTAGAGCGCGACCGCGGTGGTCTCGCGTAGGCCGATGCCGTTGATGGAGGCGGGCAAGAGGGTCGCGAGAATCTGAAGCGAGCTCGCGAAGAAGACCTCGCCCATGCCGAGCTGCACGTCGAGCGCGCGGGCAGCGCACACGTAGATCATGTTGTTGAAGGCGTGAACGCCGACGCCGCAGAGGAGCGCCGTGAAGAGGGTGCGGCCTTGGCCGTGGTAGGTGCCGATCGCGTCGACCATGGTCTGGACGCGGGTGCGGATCTTCATCGGCAAGATGTTGGCGAGGCGCAGGAACAAGCGCGGGCGGCTGACCAAGGTGAGCGCCGCGACCACGATCCCGAAGAAGACCGCGTTGATGAGGAGCACGCCGCTCGTGCCGACGAACTTGATGCCGAAGACGCTGGCGAGCATGACGACGACGCCGAACGCGACCTTGCCGAGGAGCATCTCGACGCCGATGGTCGCGGTGGCGCGGGCGACCTTCTTGGTGTGCTGCGCGACGTCGAAGATCCGCCAGCCGCCAAAGCCGGTGAAGCCGCCGGGCGTGAAGGCGCCCCAGAAGCGCGCGATCATGATCGAGCCGCCGAGGAAGCGCCACGAGGGCCGGATGCCTTGGCCGTTGAGGAGCGTCTTCCAGCGCAGGGTCGCGAACGAGATCGCGATGAGCTGCATGAGGATCGCCATGACGACCCAGCCCCAGGAGAGATCGCCGAGACGCGTGAGCAAGTCTTCGGCACCGTCGCGCTTGAGGACCTTGCTGTAGATCACGACCAGCATCCCGACCGTGAAGACCAGCTTCAGCACGAAGAGCAGGATCTTCTTGGGGGAACGCGCTGCCTTCGCGCGCGCTTCTCGCGCCTCGTCGCTTAACGCTTCGCCTTCAAGAGCCTCGCCCGGCTCGCTCGATGGAGCATCCGTCATCTGTGTTCCTGCCTCTGCCCCGCGGGACATGTCTCTGCCCCGAAGGACACTGCTGACGCGCCCTCGCCCAGGCACGTCGCCTTGCGTTAGCGTTTGCCGCCAAGAGGGTCAAATTGCTGCAGAAGCGCAGCGAAGGGACTCGTCTGGGCGGGCGTCTCTCGATCGATCACTTGGTGTTGTTGCGCGACCAACGAACCCATCGGCGCGCACATTCCCGCGGGTTTCGACGCCTCGAAAGCGTCACATCTCCGCCAAATGAGAGTTGCGGAGGACGGCGTCCTCGGGAACGTTGATGAGATGGCGAGCGAGGCGGATGTTCCTGGCGCGCCGCGGCCGGGGGATCGCGTTGGCGAATACGTCGTCAAGGGAATCATCGGGAGCGGTGGGATGGGCGTCGTGCTCCTCGCGCGTGATGAGGCGCTCCATCGACCGGTCGCGATCAAGCTCATTCGTCCAGGCTTGCTCACGGAGCTGAACCTCTCGCGATTTCAAACCGAGGCGCGCGCGATGGCCGGCGTCACCCATCCAAACGTCGTGGCGGTGTACGACTCGGGCGAGCACGCGGGCGCGCCCTACCTCGTGATGGAGTACGTCCAAGGCGGGACCGTCGAGGATCTGCTCGACTCAACGGATGGACCGATGCCGGTCGACCAGGTGCTCGGGATCTTGGACCAGGCCTGTCGCGGTGTTCAAGCCATCCACGACTCCGGGATCATTCACGGCGACCTCAAGCCGAGTAACCTCTTGATAGGGCCTCGCTTCCGGGTCGCGGTGGTGGACCTCGGTCTCGCGGAGCTGACGCGAGAGCGCTCCAGCGAACCGAGCGTTGTGGGGACGCCTTCCTACATCTCACCAGAGCGCGCGACCGCGTCCATTCTCCCGACCAAGCTGCAGACGCGCGCGGACGTCTACGCGCTCGGCGTCATCGCGTTTGAGCTGCTTACCGGGACGTTGCCCTTCGAAGCCAAGTCGCATCGCGAGATGATGTCCAAGCACGTCTTCGAGGCGCCGCCTCGCCCGAGCGAAGTCATCGCGGAGCTCAACCCCGCGCTGGACGTCCCGATCCTCGCGGCGCTGAGCAAAGACCCGCGACAACGCACGCCGAGCGCAGAGGCGTTCCGCGAGCTCTTGGCGACCGCGCGCGACACCGTCTCGAAAGCGCAGGGATCTGGGAGCGTGCTGCTCATCGACGATGACCCTGATTTCCGTACCCTGGTCAGCGTTCTGCTCTCGGAAGAGTTCCCGGGCGTGAACGTGACCGAGCATGAGGACGGGACCCGCGGGCTCGAGGCGATCAAGAAGAAGCTCTTCGGGTTGGCGATCGTGGACCTCGACATGCCGGGGCTGAACGGCGTCGAGGTGACCGCCGCGATCCGCGCAGAAGACCCCGATCTCCCGATCATTGTCGTGACGGGCACCGGCGGAGCGGCCGACTGGCGCGTTCTTCAAGCGCTCGGCGCGCGATCTTTCTTCGTCAAACCGTTGCAGACCGAAGAATTCCTCGGCACCGTTCGACAGCTCCTCCAGCTCGGGTCGAGCCCTCCCAAATGACCGAACCGCCCAAGCCCAAGCCCAAACGGCCGAGGATCGATCCGTGGGAAGCCGCCGGTCTGCCCAAACCCGGGAGCACGTTACTTCACCGCTACGCGCTCGAGCGCGTGATCGCGCGGGGCGGCATGGGCGTCGTTTATGCGGCCCGCGACAAGGAGCTCAAGCGACCCGTCGCGGTCAAGGTCCTGCCGCGTCCCAACGTGACGGAGCGCGCCCGTGCGCGCTTCTTGCGCGAGGCGCGTCTCGCTGCGCTGATCAGTCACCCGGCGGTCGTCCGCATCTTCGACGCCGCCTTCGTCGACGACCTCACGATCTTGGTCATGGAGCTGCTCGACGGGCAGACGATCTATCAAGAGCTCAAGAAGCGCGGAGCCTACGCGCCACGCGAAGCGCTCCGGATCACGGCCGCGATGCTCGATGCCTTGGCCGCCGCACACGCTGAGGGCGTGATCCATCGCGACGTGAAGCCCTCAAACATCTTGATCATGAACGAGAAGCGTCGCGTGAAGCTGATCGACTTCGGGCTCTCGAAGGATCTCAAAAAACGCGGTCCGGCCCTGACGGGAAAAAAGGAAGCGCTCGGCACACCGAGCTACATGTCGCCCGAGCAGGTGCTCGCGGACGAGGTCGATCCGCGGACCGATGTCTACGGAATGGGTTCGGTGCTCTGGGAGATGCTGACCGGCGAACGCGCGTTCCCTTCCGATCGCAAAAACGTCCGCAAGACCTTCACGTCGATCCTGAAGGAGCTCCCGCCGCCGCCCAGCGAGAAGCGCGCCACGGTCCCGAAGTCCGCTGACGCGATCTGTATGAAGGCGCTCCAGAAGAAGCCGATCGATCGTTACCAGTCCCCGCGCGAGATGCGGGAAGACTGCATGCGGGCCATGATCGCGCTCTCTCGCGAGTAGCGATTCAGACCAGCGTGATCACTCTGCCGCGCGGAGCGCCTGCGCCATGCTGTACTCGAAGAAGGTCAACATTTGGCCGGCGAGCGCTTGCTCAAACGCCTGGTTCGCGCCCGCGGTGTCTCCCGCTCGAAGGAGCCGCGCTCCTTCATAGAAGTGGGCCTCGGTCTGGTGGCCGATGTTGTCTTCGCCGCTCATGAGCCCGGCGTGGTCGAGCTGGCCGGTCGCGAAAGACGCGAGCTTGTTGAACCAAGCGCTCCCTTCCGCGAGCCCTTGAAGCAAGCTGGTGATGTCCTCTTGAGCGCTCTGGTCCGCGCGACCGGAAATGATCTGGACCCACATCGCGAAGTACACGCGCCACTCTGGCGCGAGCGTGATCTCGCGCTGAGCGCGGCGGAAGACATCGTGCGCGTACGCGGGATCGGGCTCCGCCGTGACGAGATGCGCGAGCACCTGCGCGTAGATGGTCTGCGCGCGCGGGGCGTCGTTCATCGCGGCCGCGAACGCGAGCTTGGCGTCATCATGTCGCCCGAGGCGATCGAGCAGGACCCCGCGCCGTACTCGCGCGCTCGCGGTCGCGCGGTTCTGCGGCATGTCCTCGCCCTGGAGCACCCGCTCCCAGCTCGCGAGCGCTTGGCGATACATGCGCTCGGCTTGGCTGGCGTCGCCGCTCTGCCGGAAGGCGTCGCCGATGTGCTCGATGATCTCCGCTCGCTCAAGCTCTCCGCCGCTTCGGTTGGGAACGCGGTCGAGCGCCTCGCGGTACTTCCGCGCGGCTTGTTCAAACTGATCGGTCCGCTCCAAGATCATCGCGAGCTGCGCCAGCGACTCTTTGCTCGGCTCGAGCGCGATGCTTTGCTCAAAGCGCTCACGCGCGGCGTTGGCGTCGCCTGCGTGAAGCTCGACCATCCCGTGAAGGAATTGCACCTGCGCCGGCGTGACCGCGGGGCTGCTGGTCGGGAAGCGCGCGATGTACGCCTCGACCATCTGCTCCGCGTCGCGCGCCAAGACCCGCGCTTGCACCGTGTCGTCGTACAAGCCGCGCTGAATGAACTCGCCGAGCTTGCTCAGGGCCTCGTCGTAGAGCGACTGCACATCGGGCGCGAGCTCGATCGCCTTGGCGTACCAAGCGGTCGCGTCAACGTACTGCTCCTGGGCCGCCGCGACCCGCGCGAGGCAACCGGCGAAGCGCGCGTCTCGGGAGAAGTCACGCATCCCGCGACGACACACGCCGCGCGCGACCGCTGGGCGCGCTGAACGGAACGCTTCCGCGAGCTCCACCAAGGCGTCCGCGCCATCCGCTCCACCGCGCGACGCGGTCTTGAGCACGCGGAGCAACGTGAGGTGATCACTCGTGCCGGAAGACATCGCCTCAACCTGCGTGATCGCGGTCTCGATATCGCCATGGCGAAGGAAGACCCCCGCGACGTCGAGCGGCGCGATGCGAAGGATCTGCGCAGGCAAAACGCTCATCCCGCGGAACATGGTCTCGGGCTGACGGAAGGCGTTCACAACCGCGTCACGACGTTCGACGTGGAGCGCCGCGAGACGCGCCAAGACATCCGGCGCCGGCGTGAGCCGCGCGTGCTCGTCCCAGACCTCGACCAGCTGCGTGTATCGATCGAGCGGGTTTTGGATCTGACCCCGGGAATCTCGACCCCAGCGCGACACCTCGTCGTACTCGTCGCCTCGGCCATCTCGGGCGAGCGCGTGGAGCACCAAGAGACCAGAGAGCACGCGCGCTTCATCGCCGCGCGGGTTCCCACGCGCGACCAAACGCTCCGCCAGCCGCTCCAGCTGCGAAGGGACTTCGCCCTGCTGAAGATCTTTTGGCGCGAGCAGGTCGGTGATCGCGGCGAAGTGGCGAACGGTCTCGTCGTAGTCGTCGCGCGTCAGCACGCCGGTCGTCTCGGCGTCGAGATAGGTGACGATCTTGGCGCGGAGCGCGGGCCGATCCGCGTCGTCAATGCGGAGACCGTGATAGCGACGGGTCCACTGACCGACGTTCTCACTCGTGACCGCGTCTGGGAGATCGATGAGCGACCCGCGAGGCGTCTCGACGCGCGCCTGAGGTGGACCACACGCGATCAGTACGGAGAGCGCGAGGGAGGTCGTGAGAAACACGCGGGAGAGGGAGGTTCGCGTGATGGAGTTGCGCTGCATGTACTCGTGACTCGGGAGTGGTGTTCGGGCCGTGCTCAGGAAGCTGTCCTCAAGGTGCGCGGCGGGTCGCCGCTGAGTTTGTCACCGTGGACATCGTGAGTCTTTGGTCTGCCGCGGAACATAGCAAGGTTCCCGCGCTTGAATGCCGCTTGTCTCGCGTTTCAGGGCCCGAGAACGTACGCGGTAAAGACCACCTCGAGCCGCGCGCGTCCGGTCGAGACCTCACCGTGCACCTGTCCTGCTCCGCGGACCGCGAGGAGCGCCGCGATCAGGTCCGCGCTCTGGCGCCGCGCCATCGGGATCGAGCCCTCCCGCGAGTCCACCTGAATCGGGCCCAGTGGGTACGCCTGTGCCAGTGCGACGACGCGCTCGATCTGGGTCTCGGACACCGCGCCGGTCATGACCAAAGACGCGCCGCGCGGCGTGTGGCTCAGGACAAAGCCTTGCTCATCGGCGCGCTGCATCAGCATAGACGCTTGCTCGGGCGTAGGACGCTCTGGCTGCGCGGCTCGGGCCGCGCGAAGAACCGCTTGCGCCGACGTCCAGGCTCGCTCGGCCGCCACCACCGCGTCGACCGCGCTTGTTCCCTCGAGCACGTCTTGCGCGTGCGCGAGCGCGGTCTGTGCCGCAGCCATCTCTTCATCACTGGCCCCGAACCCGCGCGCCGCTTCGAGCGTCAAACGCGTTCGCCGCGCCATCACACGCGCGGCCCGCTTTCGCGTCATGCGGCGCTCCCGGCGCTGGTTGCGATGACGACGAGGCTCTTCTTCGTCGGCGCGATCAAACGCCGCCGCCGCTTGTCCTTCGACGACCCGCTCGGCCTCCACGCGTTCCGCCGCGGCGCGCTCGCGCAACGTGGCTTGGTCTTGTTCACGGAGCGACGCGAGCAGCTCTCGCTCGGCGAGCACGAGCGTCTCTTCTTCTCGCTCCAGCGTCGCGAGCGTCGACGAGAGCGCGTCCGCCTCCTGCAACAGGCGCGCACGCGTCTGATGATCTCCTGCCGCGACAAGGTCTTCGCGGGCGAGGGCTTCATCTCGCGCCTCCACCGCGGCTGCCACCTCGGGCGCAGAGTCACTCCCGAGCGCGTCGTCCACCTGGAACCCAGCGCCGCCGCACGCGATGAGCAGAACGCTCAAGACGACGAGACCGCTCCGCACTACGACTCCGCCCGAGCGCGCAGCGAAGCGATTCGCGATCGCAACAAGCGCAGTCGTCCCTGCGCGGCGCGAACTTGCGCTCTTTTCTCGGCGACGCTCCGGGCCACCTCCGCGATCGCGAGCGCCCGCTCTTTGCCCACGACGTCTCCCGCGGTCCCTCGGGTCTCGGCGCGATGAAGGGCGCGCAGACCGTGCTCGACGACCCCGCGCACCAAGTCACCGTGTTGCGCCTCGAGCCCCTGAAGGTCGCGGCGTAGATCCGCGAGACGGGTATCGGGCGGCTCCGCTTCATCGTTTTGAGGCGAAACCTCTTGCTCCACGACCTGCTCCGCCGCATCTGTCGCGTCTCGGTCGGTCGCGTCTTGCGCGCTCGCGCCGAGCGTGACGACGAGGCTCAGCGTCAGGGCGAAGATGAAACGAGGGAGCATCGCGAGATCAAATCACGGGGCGCGAACACTGGCCACTTCGGCAACACGCCGACCGCGGACGCACGGTCCCGCGACGGGACAGATCAGAACGTGGTCCGCGCGAATCGCGCCAAGCAGACCGAACGGTAAACGAGCACGATCCACTGCGACGCGCATGGCGCGCCCACGAATGCGGATCGGCGCTTGTACAGCAGTCTGTCGGGCTTGGCACGGCAATTGTCCAGCCCTCACACCACCCACTTGACCCCGAAATTTCGGTGCTTATGGTAGGCGAGCGTGAGGGACCCGCCCGTCCCCACGCGGTCGAATGCGCCGCGGTTTTGCGGGGCTTTTGAGTACAGAACACCCGAGGACGCACCTCGGACCTATCGACAGAGCCACGCGTCTACCGACGTCGAGGCGAGGAGTAAGAATGGCTAAGATCATTGGAATCGACCTCGGGACCACCAACTCGGTGGTCGCGTTTATGGACGACGGAACCCCGTCTGTCATTCCCAACGAAGAAGGCGACCGCGTCACACCGTCGATCGTCGCGTGGGACGACCAAGGCGAGGTCCTCGTCGGTCAGACCGCGAAGCGTCAGTCCATCACGAACCCCGAGGCTACCGTCTTCTCGGCGAAGCGCTTCATCGGCCGCCGTTTCGACGAGCTCACCGACACCGAGCGCAAGCGCTACCCCTACAAGCTGGTCGCGCGAGACAACGGTGACATCGGCATCGACATCCGCGGCAAGGTCGTCAGCCCGCCCGAGGTCGCCGCGCACATCTTGCGCAAGCTCAAGCACGACGCCGAGCGCGTTCTCGGAGAAGAGATCGCGGGCGCGGTCATCACGGTCCCCGCGTACTTCAACGATAGCCAGCGTCAGGCCACCAAGGACGCCGGCAAGATCGCGGGCCTGGAGGTCAAGCGCATCGTCAACGAGCCGACCGCTGCGGCGCTCGCCTACGGTCTCGACAAAGAGAACGATCACCTCATCGCGGTCTACGACTTCGGCGGCGGCACCTTCGACGTCTCGATCCTCGAGGTCGGCGACAACGTCGTTCACGTCATCAGCACCAGCGGCGACACGCAGCTCGGCGGCGATGATGTCGACGAGAAGATCATCGACTACTTGCTCGCGGAGTTTAAGAAGGACAGCGGCATCGACGTCAGCAAAGACAAGATGGCGCTCCAGCGGCTCAAGGACTCGGCCGAGAAGGCCAAGATCGAGTTGAGCAGCAAGCTCGAGACCTCGATCAACCTGCCCTTCCTCTCCATGGGCGCGGGCAACGCTCCGGTTCACCTCAACTTGCGCATCTCGCGCGCGAAGCTTGAGTCGATGATCGGAGATCTGATCGAGCGCACGCTGGAGCCGACCCGCAAGGCGCTCGCCGACGCCAGCAAGACCGCTCAAGACGTCCAGCAGGTCGTCCTCGTCGGTGGCTCGACCCGCATCCCGCTCGTGCAGGAGACGGTGAAGAAGTTCTTCGGCAAGGACCCGCACCAGGGCGTGAACCCCGATGAGGTCGTCGCGGCCGGCGCAGCGGTTCAGGCCGGTGTCCTGAGCGGCGACGTCAAGGACATGGTCCTGCTGGACGTCACTCCCCTCAGCTTGGGCGTCGAGACCCAGGGCGGCGTGATGACGGTCATGATCCCGCGCAACACGACCATCCCGACGCGTAAGGAAGAGACGTACTCCACCGCCGAGAACAACCAGTCCAAGGTCGAGATTCACGTGCTCCAGGGCGAGCGCGCCGAGGCCCGTGACAACCGCACGCTCGGTCGCTTCCACCTCGACGGCATCATGCCCGCGCCGCGCGGCATGCCGAAGATCAAGGTTACGTTCGACATCGACGCGAACGGCATCTTGTCCGTCACCGCGAAGGACGAAGCGACCGGCAAAGAGCAGCAGGTCACGATCACGAGCAAGAGCGGTCTCGACGACAGTGAGATCGATCGGATGGTCGAAGAGGCCGAGAAGTACAGCGAGCAAGACGCCGCGCGACGCGAGCAGGTCGAGCTTCGCAACAAGGCCGACCAGCTCGTCTACGGCACCGAGAAGGCGCTTGAAGACATGAAGGACAAGCTTGACGCCGATGCGCTCGCGCCGGTGCAAGAGAAGATCACGGTCCTCAAGGAAGCGATCGAGGCCGACGACTTTGATCGCATCAAGACCGAGATGGAAGCGCTCGAGAAGGCCATGGCCGACGTCGCGCAGGCCGCTTACCAGCGCGCGAGCCAGGCGCCGCCTCCTCCTCCCGAGGGCGCGGACGCAGGCGGTGACGACGACGTCATCGACGCGGAGTTTGAAGACGCCGACGACTGAGCGTTTGCCCGCTTAGAGCGTGATTCGAAAGAGGTGGGCGCGCTTCGCCGCCGGGGTCGGCCCATCTCCGCCCATCCGCTCACGCTCGCCATAGCTCGCTATTCCTCGGTTCGAGGACGGCGGGTCTGAACCCACCTCAACACCGAATCACGCCCACCT
>CALJDU010000118.1 GCA_938024995.1 uncultured bacterium | reverse complement strand
ACATCATCAAAGGTCACGGCGTGCGGGTTCCCCATCGACACACAAGTCAGCGAGAGCGAGTGCGTCGCGCCGCCTGCGTTGAGTTCAAAGCGCGTGTCCACCCATGCGGCGTCCGCGTCGAGCGGGATGTCTCGAGGCGCGCACTTGGGCACCGCCATCTCCACCTCGAGCTCACCATCGACCATGCGGCACACGTGAGGTCCCGCGTCCGTCATGATGACGACTGGCGCCGCGCCCACGTCCAAGTGAAGCGCGACGCAGCGCAGCCCGTTGCCGCACATCTCGGGGCGCGAACCGTCCGCGTTGATCACCATCATGCGCTTGGGATCTCTCGTCACGAAGAGCACGCCGTCGGCGCCGATGCCCAAGTGTCGATCACACAGCAGTCTCGCTTCTTCTTCGCCGAGCACCTGACCCTCATCGAGGATCACGAAGTCGTTGCCGAGGCCCTCGTATTTGTGGAAGCGCATCGCGCTACTTATGCCGCCCGCGACCGAAAACGACAAACCGGTTCGACGACGTGCGCCGTTAGCGTCCGAGCGGACCGCCTCAGCCGCGAGCTCACCGCGCGTCGGCGGTCACCGCCAGTGGGTCCGGGATCGTCGAAACGGCCTAAAGAGCACCACTGATCACGGCTTCAACAGCGTCGACCAGGCGCCGCCTCTTCGTCGAATCCAACGCGTCATGGTGCGGCTGGGCGAAAGCCCTTCGATCGTTGTCATAGTACCGCCCAGAAGCGTCCTCAAACTCATCGCTCAGCGACGCACGTGTCAGTATGTCTGCGCCAATACGTAGGTCTTGTCCTTCGCGCCCGTACGCTTCTTTGACCATCTTACTGCCGAGGAAAGAAGCCGGGTTCACCGCGACAATCATGGGACCCTCATCGCCGAGGACTTGCGCCAGCTCGAACGACCACATGGTCAACGCGAGCTTGCTCTGCGCGTACGCATCACCATCAGAGAACGGCTGCTTGTTCAAGAACGCTTGTACGTCGACGGAGGCCTGAGCCGCGGACGATAGATTCACGACTCTGCACTCGGTCCCGATCAACGGGAGCAGCTCTTTGGTGAGGAGGTAGGGCGCGACGACGTTAACGATGAAGCGCGCATCATAGCCATCGTGAGTCTTCGGGTTCGACATCTTGAAGACGCCTGCGTTGTTGATGAGCACGTCCAGGCGTTCGACCGAGGACCCAACTTCTTCTGCGAGCGCTTTCACCTCAGGGAGAATAGAAAGGTCAGCGCGGAACGACGTCACCTCCCCCGCACCGTCGATTTTTGAAACCGTCTCGACGACGCTCTTTAGCTTGTCCGGGTTTCTGCCGTGCAACAGCAGCGCGTGTCCGTGTGGCGCCAACATTTTCGCAGTTTCGAGACCGATGCCATCCGTGGCACCCGTGATTAGAATCGTCTTTTGCGTTTGTGTAGTCATAGAGCTTTCCGAAACGTTGAAAGAGCTGGGAAGATTGATGTCTAGCAGGCTGCTAGAAAGGTGCGAAGCCGTCCGATTGCACCTCTGGAACGCGCCAACGTTCGTGTGTGGTCAGCGGGCGAGCGGCTTGTCGTTGCATCTGCGGGATTTGTCCGTGCTCTCCATAGAGCCAGAAGATGAGGTTTCGACGTTCACCTTCAGTGATTGCCTCGGAGGCATGCGGAACTCTGCCGTGGTGCATCAACGCGACGCCCGGCTCGAAGGTCAGGCTCTCCCTTCGGCGGGACGCTTGATCCCAAAACGTAACCGCAGACCCCGAGAAGCTCTCGCCCGGCAAGTTCAGGTTGATGTTCAGAGTGACCGACGAGGCATCTGTATGCGGTCGAAGGTCAACGTCTTTGCCGGCCTGCCATTGAACCGAGAAACCGAAAGACTGCGTATCGTAGCCGTAGACCCCAGGAAACAAGAGCCGACCGACCGGGCGCATAAAGCGGTCTATTAGGTCACGGTAGAACGCTTGGAAGGTTGGCGCGGCCAAATAGCCTTGCGAACGTGGATCAAGCATCGCGCCCCCGCGGTTGAGAACGATGCCGTAGGGCGGACGTAGAGGGATCCCAGCAGCCCAGACGTGGTCGAGGTATTCGCCGATCACGCTCAACTGCTCCGGATCAAAGAATTGGGCCTGATAGACGTTGGGAAAAACCTCGGTCCACAGGTCGCGGACTTGCGTCTCTTCGTTGGGGTCTTCCCAGCTCAGTTCGATGGCGCGGCGCAACGCCGGAGCGTAGATCGAGCGGTCGATGCTGATGCCGTTGTGACCTCCAGCGTTCTCCCACTCCGCCCAAGCGGTTCTGAACGTCTCGTGATGTTCATCCCAAAAGCTCTGAACGCTCGGGGCACGTTGTAGCATCGCCTCCCTGGTCGGCCTGACAATGCTTCGCGATTTAGTGAGTGCATTCGACATGCTTTTGCCATTTCTCTCGTTTCGCACTTTTGCGATTTCTTGATTTCACGAAAAACGAACTAACGTGCGACTCTCGACGCTCTTCCGCGGTACCGACGGCGCGTTTTCGGTCAAGAGGTCAAGCGCGCTGTGGGCTAAGCTCGGACGGGTTTTGTTGTCGTAAATGTTAAAGATGACGACGTCATCAGGACTCATCTGAGACTTGTAGAACCACTCGTGATCCGGGTTCGACGCCAAACCGAGGATTTGGCCGATGCGATCCGGGTAAACAAGGTTGATGTCCATCCAGTCCTCAGGTTGAACGGAAGCAGGTCGAATGAACCCAAGGGGGGAAGATCGGATGATGTTCGAGACTGGGCGCCAGACGTTCACAAACCCATAGCCGGCTTCGTGAAACTTCTCAGCGCGGGCTTCGCCGACCAGGTCGAGCAGCCTCTGTTCCGCGCCCGCTTTGCTGTAGTCGCAATGAACATTGCGGGCCGGGCGGCGAACGGCTGACGCTTCGTCGACTCGAACAGTGTGGTCAAAGACGATCACTTCTGTTGCGCCAGTCTTCGCCTGAAGCAGGTTCTTCAGCTCCAAGTCGTATCGGCTGTGCCAGCTGGATCCAGCCTCGAAGTCCGAAACGCGAGACGGGGCACGAAAAAACTCAATCCCGTCGTGACGAAACGTGGGTTGGTCCTCACTTCCACGCAGGTCATGGACAACGATCTCAGTTGTCTCCAGCTCAGGGGACACGAGGTTTCCGATGATGCCGTCCGCCTCAAACTCGAACGCTTGAGGCTCGTCCTTTTTGACGTGATAGTTGACGCTTGCGTGGATCTGCATGGTTCGACTTCCGGCTCACGACCAGAGAAGTCAGCATATTCACCTCACATATGATATAAAGAGCCTGATTCACGAATCAGAATATCGAAAAACCATATAATGGACACCAACGCGCTCCGGCTTTTCGTCATCGCAGCCGACCTGCTCAATATAAGCGCTGCCGGCCGACAGCTTGGTTTGGCACCGGCGGTCGCTGGCGCACGCCTCGCTAAGCTGGAGAAGCAGGTCGGCGCTGGTTTGTTGCATCGATCCACTCGAAAGGTCTCGCTCTCACTTGAAGGAGCTGAGTTCTTACCGTTCGCGAAGGAAATTCTCGCACAAGAAGATGCCGGCCTCGCCGCGTTAGGTAAGGGACGTCCCGAGGTCTCTGGGACACTTCGTTTCGCCTGTTCAAGCACGTTCGCGCAGCTCTACGTTGCGCCCATTTTGGCGGATTTTCTTGAACAATATCCAAAGCTCAGCTTGGACTTGCGGTTTTCCGACGCGCAAGCAAATTTGATAGAAGGCGCGTTTGACTTGGCGCTACGTAACCTGCCGATCGAAGACAGTACGATGATTGGTCGGAAGCTGGCCGACGACAAACGTATACTCTGTGCGTCGCCCGGATACCTGGCGACGTACGGCGCACCGAAGACCCCCGAAGAGCTCACTCACCACCGCTTGGTCGTCTTTGGCAACGCGAAGCGAAAGCTTAACGCGTCCGACGGCAGAAACTGCCACTTTCCGCCACCTCGCGCCAAGACGCGGGTTCGATGCGACGACGGCACGAGCACACGGTTGGCGACAAAAGCAGGTGTTGGGATATCGATGGCGTCGATCTGGAGCGTCCACAACGACTTGCGCACCGGTTCGCTTGTGCGGGTTCTACCCGACTATGAAGTTGTCGATGGCTCGGCGGTTTGGTTGGTTTACCCAAGGTCAAACGTGCTCACGGCGAAAGTCCGGGTCATGATCGACTTTCTTATCGACAAAATCGGAACCCGCCCCGTGTGGGATCTTTAGAGCGAGATTCGAAATAGGTGGGCGTGATTCGGTGTTGAGGTGGGTTCAGACCCGCCGTCCTCGAACCGAGCAATAGCGAGCTATGGCGATCGTGAGCGGATGGGCGGAGATGGGCCGACCCCCCACCCATTTTGAATCGCGCTCAAGAGCCGATCGCTGGAGTTTCACATACCGGAAGCGTATCTCCTCCGTCGGCGCGGGGTTCGAAAAGCGCCGCTTAGTCGGTCAGCTGCGGGATCACGTCGCTGATCTCGGGGTCGCCGATCGGCACCCCAACCGCTTCGAGCGCCGTGTTGACCACGCGATACGGATGCCAGTCGCGACCGATCACGCTGTGGTGCTGCCCAGGCGCGAGACGCCCCGCGCGACCGGCGAGTACACAGATCATGTTGTCGCAAGAGTGGTTGGGATCTCCGCGTCCGTCCCCGTTGCGCTCGCTCCCGCGGAGCCCTCGACCGCCCTCCATCATGAAGACCCCCGCGGTTCGGTCGAGCACGTCGCCCTCTCCTTCCGCGGTCGCCGAGAGGCGCGCGACCACGTCCGCATAGACGTCGAGGAACCAAGCGTTGGTCTCCGCGAGACGCATGGTCTCGGAGCCGTGTTGCACCTGACCATGGAGGCCTCCACGATCACGCCAGAGCGGGCTCTGCATTCCGTCGCCGGTCATCGTCGAGGTCCCCGCGAACATCACCACGCGGGTCATGTCACACGCGAACGCGACCTGGACGAGCTCCGCGAAGAGGCGCGCGCGCGCGTCTTGATTCGGCAGGTCGGGTCCGGCATCGGGAGGGTCAGCTCCTTCGAAGCCTGGGTCGACGCAGGTGGGCGCAGGTGGAGTGAGGTCGATCGCGGAGATGCGTCGCTCAAGCTCGCGGATGTTCGTGAGGTGCTCATCCAGCGCGCGGCGATCGCTCGCTCCGAGGCGACCTTGTAGCGAGCGTACTTCGTCGCGAGCGAGGGAGAGGGAGCTCACCCGGAGACGACGCGCGAGCACCGCAGCAGGATCGGGTTCCGCGTCCGGCGGCGTAAAACCGCTAAAGAGCCCGCGGTACGCGTTCGCAGGAGAGGTCTGCGGATCAATGTAGCGGCGACGTCCGTCTTCCACGCGGAACGACACGCGGTGGTATCCGCTGGTCGGGTCGATCTGGAAAAAGAGGCCGCGGTAGAGCGTGTCGTCACCGAGCGCGTCCGCGGCGCGTTGGTCCGAACTCATCTTCGCGGGTCGGTCCCAGCCGCTCCGCTCGCCAGACAAAATCGCGTAGAGCGCTTCGCCGTGATAGTCGGACTCATATCCGCCCGGCACGTCGATCGGTGCGCTGTAGAGACCCGAGACAACGCTGACGTCGCCTTTGATGCCGCGTTCACCCAGCGGCTGGAGCATCCGCGTCAGCGCGTAGTCTGCGCCGGTGCCGATCGGTGTCGAGAAGTCGTCGCCACCGTCGCGAAAGCTGCTCGTCACGAGCGAGGTCGGGGTGTGAAACATGAAGTAGCGACACGGGAGGTCACTGCCGTCCGCGTAGGCCGTACCGCTCTCGTTCAACATGCAGTCGAGCAGCGGGAGGCCGATCACCGTCGCGGCCGCCCCCCGCAGAAAACCACGGCGACCCGAGACGACGCGCTCTGGACGGTCGACGCGCGAAGCGGTTCGCGGGAAGAAGATCGGCGGACGCCAAGCCATCAGAGCGCCTCCTTGCGCGTGCGGAAAACCGGGTCGGTCACGAAGGCCTTGATGAGCGCGCGGAAGTCCTCGCCGGAGCCCACAAACGCCGCGCCCAGGCGCGTCAGCAACGCGGCTTCGTAGCCGCTGGTGTGTCCGCGCGAGGCGTAACGCAAGAAGTGCTGAACGCCGCAGCGTTGAAGCGCGCCGGACTCGAGCGTGAGCGAAACGAACTCACGCGGGCCGTAGAACACTTGCCCCTCGATGTTGCCCTCGCCGGAGATCGTGCACGACGGGTTGACGCGCTCGACCTCGCGATAGCCGCCCAGACCATCGAAGCGCTCAAACCCGAAGCCCACCGGGTCCATGCGGTCGTGACAGCTCGCGCAGCTGCCCGCCGCGTGCACCGCGTACGCGTCGGTCTTGCAAGCGTCCTCCGAGAGCGCGACCCCATCGTCGGCGTTCACATCGGGCGGAGGCGGCAAGATGGTCCAGCACAGGAAACGCTTCGCGATCAACGCGCCGCGGCGGCTCGGGGTCGTCCCGGTGCCTTCGATGGAAGACGCCGAAAGAAACGCGCCGTGCGAAAGGACACCCGCGCGCTGTTCGTTCTGATAGCTCGCCCACCCCGTTTCGCTCACCCCGTCCATTCCGTAGTGCGCAGCGAGCTCGGCGGTCACGTAGCTCTCGTCGGACGCGAAAAGCGAAGACCACTCGGCATCCGTCGCGCGATCGATGAGCGCTTCGGTCTCTTGGACCATGTCGTGGCGGAGCTCTTCGTTCGCCACGCGCAGCTCGTCGTAGCGGATCCAGCTCGCGTGAAAGTGGCGGATCTGCTCCGTCGCTCTGGGATGCGCGAGCAGCTCATCGGCGAGCGTGGCGAGCGCCTCGTCGCTGAGCTCTTCTCCCGCGGCGCGGTCGAGCAGCGCGTCGCTCGGCGGCTCTCCCAGAATCAAGAGCGAGAGCCGTGTCATGAGCTCGTAGTTCGTCAGGCGATGGAGCGCGTAGCCCTCGGCGACCTCGCTCTCGTCTGGTGTACCGAGCTCGACGCGGTAGAGAAAGTCGGGGCTCTGCACCAAGGTCTGCACGATCAAGCGAACGCCAACGTAGAAGTCGTAATCGCGCGCGAAGGCAGCGGCTTCGTCGACCAACGCGGTGACCTCTTCTTCGCGAAGCGGTCGGCGAAACATCCGGCGACCGACGCGCTCAGTGTACGCCTCAAGGCAGCGCAGGTCGTCATCGCTGAACCCTTCGCTTGGCGTGCACCCTGCGAGCGCATGGACGGCCTCGTGATTTTCACTCGCGGCGACCGCGATCTCTTCCGCCAACCCTTCCAGCGCGCTGATGAACACGTCGCTCGCGGTCTTCACGTTCGCGTTGGTGTCGAAGGTCTCGATCTCTGCGCCCGTGTCCTCGTCTAGGCTCTCGGCGACATCCGGCGGGAGCACACGCAGCGCGGCGCCGTGGACACCGAAGACCTGACCCAACGCGGCGTCTAGCTCGCGACGACTCAGCCGCGCGATCGCGGTTCGCGGCGCTTGGTCGAGCGGGGACGCGATCGGCTCCTCCCCTGGGACCTCGCCTGGGCGATCTCCGCGCGGCGGCGTCCAGTCGTCGCGCGTGTTGTTCGGAGCCGCGATCTCGCCAGAGCAACCCACGATCGCCAGCGCGATGAGCGCTGTCCCAAACAGAGGTCGCCATGGACGATGGTTCACCTCTGCATTGTGCTCACGTTCCGGCGCCCACCTCGATTACGAAGCGAGCGCATGAGAGAAATTGTCGCGCCGCGATGCCTTCGGCGCGTCAACCTCAGGGAACCACGAGGAAGTCCACGTACTCTCCGTGCGTGAGGCAGTGCGCGTGGATACGCACGGTGTCTCCGCTTTGCACGTCGCTCGGCAGGTCCGCCAAGTAGATGGTGTTCTTGCCGCCGTTGTCGGCGATGTCGCCGCCGCCCAAAACCGCGTAGGTACCGGTGCTCGCGGAGATGGAGGGCCATCCGTCAAACGTGGTCTCGACTTCTTCCGCGTCGGCGGTGGCCTTGCGGACGCGGATCCAGTTGTACCAGTGACCCTCGTTGTTGTTGCTCTCCGCGCGGTCCGCGTTTGGGTGCTGGGCGTGACCCTTGCTCGGGTCGCCCCACATGATCGCGAGCTTGCCTTCGGGCGCTTCGAACTCGGGAACGAAGGGAAGGTGCTTTCCAAGGTGACCGGTGTCGCCGCCCTCTTCTTCGATCTTGATCATGTACGCCGCGGGGATCGCTCCGGTCGCGCCACGTGCGCGGTTGAACGCCATCGCGTCCCAGTCCGTCGGCTTGGCGGCGGGGATCTGATTGAGGTCCACTGTCGGCTCCGCGACCGCTACGGTCTCGACGGTGCCTTCCGTTTCGCCGACCTGCTCGATGACCTCTTCTGCGGTCGTCGTCGCGTCCGAAGTCGCGCCGCCACACGCGCCCAAAAGCGCCGCGCTGCTGATGCCTACGATGAAGTCCCGTCGTCCGTGCTGAGTCATGCGTGTGGGATACCGAACGGCTCCGCGCGGGGCAACGTTCATTCGTCAGCGTCGTGCGTCGGAGACCGTCGACCTCTGATCGCCACTTGGCGATGAGAGGCGCCGATGCGGACGGAACGGCTGCGAAATGGAGGCGCTTCGATGTTGCTACAAGGTCGTACCAGGTCTGAGATCCTCGCTGCGGAAGTCGCCTCTTCGCGATGTCTTCGCGATGTTCGCGAGTGCTCGCCCGTGCTCACCAGCGCGGCCACGCGGGGCGCGACTGCCGAAGGCCGTCGCTTTGGTTCGGCCGTTACCGACAAGCGGAACGATCCCGCGTTGGCACCCTCCCTGACCTGAGCTACGTTGCGCCGCGATGACGCGCGTTTTCAATTTCTCCCCCGGTCCCGCCACCCTTCCGACCGAGGTTCTTGAGTCCGTTCAAGCCGAGCTTCTCGACTACGAGTCGAGCGGGATCTCGATGCTCGAACACAGCCACCGAGGCGCGCAGTACAGCGCGGTCCACGCGGAAGCCAAAGCGCTCTTCAAGGAGCTGCTCGCGATCCCGGACACGCACGAGGTCCTCTTCATGCAAGGCGGCGCGAGCGGACAGAACGCGCTGCTCCCGATGAACTTCCTGCCCGAGGGCAAGTCCGCCGACTACGTCGATACCGGCACCTGGTCCGTCAAGTCGTTCAAGGCCGCGAACAAGCTCGCCAAGGCGCGCTGGGCCGGCTCCGGCAAAGCGGGAGACCGCTACGTGAAGGCGCCGCTCGATCTTGAGCTCGACAATGACGCGGCCTACGTCCACATCACGAGCAACAGCACGATCATGGGCACGCAGTACCACGAGTACCCCGCGACCCAGGCCCCGCTCGTCGCTGACATGTCGAGCGACCTTTTGTGGCGGCCGCTGGACGTCAGCAAGTTCGGCCTCATCTACGCCGGCGCGCAAAAGAACGTTGGCCCCGCGGGTGTCACGATCGTCATCGCCGACAAGTCGTTCATCGCGAGCGCGCGTGACGAGGTCCCGAACATCTGGAGCTACAAGTTCTTCCTTGAGAAGGACTCGCTTGGAAACACCGCGCCGACCTTCCCGATCTACGTGGTGAGCCGCGTTCTTCGCTGGGTGAAAGACAACGGCGGCGCCGCAGGAATGCAGGCTCGCAACCAGAAGAAGGCTGACACGCTCTACGGGGTGATCGACGGCGCGCCGGACTTCTTCCGCACACCCATCGAGAAGGCTTCGCGCTCGGTGATGAACGTCGTCTGCAACCTCCCGAACGCGGACCTCGAGAAGAAGTTCGTCGCGGACGCCGCAGCGGCTGGGCTCGTGAACACCAAGGGTCACCGCTCGGTCGGCGGCCTGCGCCTGTCCATCTACAACGCGATGTCCCAAGAGGGCGTCGACAAGCTCGCGCAGTTCATGACGGACTTTCAGAAAGCGAACGCCTAACCCATCGCGGGCTCTCCCGCTTCCTCGCGACGTGGTACCTCTCGCCCATGAGCGAAGGCGAAGCGAGCAAAGGCAAACTGATCGGCTACTGGATCCTCACCGCGCTCGTCGTGGTGAGCCAGGGCGCGTCTGGCGTCATGGATTTGATGCAGGCGGAGCCGCTCGTCGAGGGCATGCAGGCGCTCGGCTACCCGCTTTACGTGCTCCGTATTCTGGGGCCGGCGAAGCTCATCGGCGTCACCGTCTTGGCGGTTCCGGGGCTCAAGCGTCTCAAGGAGTGGGCCTACGCGGGCTTTACGATCGATTTCCTGGGCGCCGCCGCGAGTCACGCCTTCAACGGCGACGGCATTGACCTGATCGCGCCGCCCTTGGTGCTCCTCCTCCTCTTGATGGGCGGCTACTTCCTGCTCCCGGCGAACCGTCGCCTCGCGGACGACTAGGGGAAAACGAAAAAGAACGCGTCGCTTTCGTGACCGCTGCGTTCTCAGGGTGAAATGGCCAGCTACCGCCTTCGCGGTTCGGCACGCCACCACCTGGAGAACCTCATGAACATCCTCAAGCTCTCGCTCGCCGCTCTTTCCTTCGCCACGGTCGTCCTCGCCACGCCGCGCGCCCAAGCGTGTGGCGGCGGACCGGGCTACGGCCAAGAATTCGTGATGCCGGTCGTGCGGGAGCGGGTCGAGCAAGAGGCGGTCCGGCGTCACTTCGCCGCGCGTCAGCTAGGCCGCATCGTTGAGCTCAACACGATCTCCTCGACGGACGCGCGCGCCTTCGTCAGCGTCTCGTACCTCGCGAACGGTTCGAGTCGCGTACGCAACCGGATCTACGTTGTGCGTCTGCGCAACGCGGAGTGGACCGTCACCGGGAGCGCGCGCGCCGTTTGAATCAGCTCTCCGAACTCGGCGACATCGTCTCGAGCATGCGCGCGACGCTGATGTCCATCCGGCTCCGGACGAGATCCATGATGCTGTTGAGCTCCTCGTTCTGGATCGAGAGCGCCTCGCGCATTCCGCGGCGCGTTTGCTTCTCGATCACTTCACGAGTCTTCGCGAGTCGACGGATGATCGTCGCGCGGTGCACGCCGTACATGGTCGCGAGCGCGGGCAAGGTGACCTTGCCCAAGAAGTGGAGCCGCAGCAGGTTGCGGTCGCTCGGGTCCAATCCACGGATCGCGCGCTCAAACGATTCGCTGAACGCGCCGCGGTACTTCTGCTTCAAAAATGAGAGCTCCAGGTCTCCGCTCGCCGCGAGCTCAAGCTGCTCCTCCGCGGGGGACTCGCGCGCGGTCTTGCGCAGCATGGAGATCGCGGTGCGGACCGCCGTGACCTTGAGCAGTCCGCGCAGCGAGCCTTTGCCGACGTACTCACGCAGCTTCGGCGGATCCCCGACCAGGAGCTTGCGGCGCACCTCTTGGCCCACGTCTTCGACCACGTCGTCGGCAAGCGACATGTGGACGAGGACGCGGGGGAGCTTCGCGAGGTATTCGCGCTCCAGGATCTTGAGCGCCTCGCGATCGCCCTCGGCGAACGCAAACACGAGCGCCACCTCGACCGCGATGTCCTCGGGCAACGTATCGATCGTCTTGGGGAGCGCCGCGAGACGGTCGACCCAAGCCTCCCAATCCACCGCGACGCCGGGTAGCCTCCCTCGAACCGCCGCCCGCTTTTCCTCGATCGCGGTCGCGACCGAATCGCGGCTCGCCCGAAGCTCTGGCTTCGCCTCAAGATAGCGCTCCGGCAAACTCATGGGCCTCGACGATAACATTGCAGGACAAGAGCTGGCGGACGGCGGCTGCCTCGACGACTTGATGTTGGTCGCGTTCGTCGAGGGCTCGCTCGACGAAGAGCGCCTCGCCAGCGTCGACGCGCATCTCGACTCGTGTGTGTCGTGCCGCGAGCTCGTCAGCGCGGTCGCCCATACCCACGCCGACGAGTCCGCGCGTGACCCGGTCTCCCTGACGCGCGGAGACCCGTTGGGACGTTATATCGTCGAGGAACCTCTTGGGCAGGGCGCGATGGGCGTGGTCTACCTCGCGCGCGATCCCCAGCTGGAGCGTGAGGTCGCGTTGAAGGTCATGCGCAACGCGGGCGATCCGCGGAGGCTCGCCCGCGAAGGCCAAGCCATGGCGAAGCTCAAGCACGAGCACGTGATTACGGTCTACGACGTCGGCGCCCTGACCTTGCCGAGCGGAGAGGACGCGCTCTTCATCGCGATGGAGCTCGCGCCGTCGGGGACCCTTCGCGAATGGCTCGCTGAGCCGCGTGATGAAGAAGCGATCCTCAAGCGATTCCTCGAAGCAGGAGCGGGGCTTCGCGCGGCGCACGACGCCGGTCTGGTCCATCGCGACTTCAAGCCCGACAACGTCCTGCTCGACGCAGGTGGACGGGCCAAAGTCACGGACTTCGGTCTCGCGGGACTGACCCGAGACGGCGCTGCGTCGTCACGAGCCGAAAGCCCGAGCCCCAGCGACGACCGCGGCGAGCTCAGCCTGACCCGCACAGGAGCGCTCCTCGGGACGCCAGCCTATATGGCGCCGGAGCAGCTCGACGGTGCGCGCGCCACCCAGGCCTCGGATCAGTTCGCGTTCGCGGTCGCGCTGGCCGAAGCGCTGACCGGCTCTCGCCCCTTCGCGGGAACGACATTGCCCGCGCTTCGCGACGCGATCTCGGCGGGGCCTCTGCTTGGCGCGCTCCCTCGTCGCTTGCGCGCTCCCCTCGCGCGCGCTTTGAGCGAAGATCCCCGCGCGCGCTTCCCGACCCTGAGCGAGCTGCTCGACGCGATCTCTCCTCGGCCTTCGAGGCGCGGGACCATCGGTCTGGTCGCCATCGCCGTGGCGGTCGCGCTGGTTGCGATCGCGCTCACTTCGCGGGACGCCGAACAAGACCGGTGCGCGTCGCTTGCCGAACCCAGCGAGCGCTTCTCGTCGGCCCGCGCCCGCCTCGCGGAGACCGTGAACGTCGGGCTTTCCCCTTTGGTGTTGACCCCGCTGGACGCCTACGCCGAGCGCGTCTCGACGGCGCGAGTCGCGGCGTGTCGCGCCGGCGAACGCGGCGAGCGATCCGACGAGCTCACCGATCGCCGGATGGCGTGCCTCGATGATCGACGCGACGCGATGGAGACGACCGCGCGCTCCCTCGCCTCACTCGAGACCAACGCGCTCGGCTCGGCGCTCGGTTCGCTCGAGACGCTTCCATCGATCGCGGTCTGCGAGGATGACGAGTGGCTCGCGGAGTCCTTCGTGTTGCCAATGCGTGGCGCAGAAGAGGTCCGCGAGGTGCAAGCGCGCGCAGACGAGCTCGCCGTTCGCCTGATGACACGCGCCCCGACCTCGCGCGACGACGAAGAGCAGCGGGCGCTCGCCGCGCAAGCCGCGCTCCTCGCGTTCCCGCCGTTGACCGCGACCGTCTCGCGACTCGAAGCCGAGCTCGCCCTCGCGCGCGCGGACTTCCCCAAAGCGGAGCGCGCGGTCATGGACGCGCTGCTGGTCGCGACCTCGATCGGAGATGAGGAAGGCGTCGCACGGGGCTGGCTTGATCGCGTCCGGATCGCCGGAGAGCGCGGCCGTCACGACGAAGCGAGCGAGCACCTTCGTCACGCGGAAGCGGCGATCACGAACCTCGGAAACCCGCGCGGACTGAGCGCCTCTCTGAAGAACCGCCGCGGACTGGTCGCGTTGAACGCCGGGCGCTTCGCGGACGCGCGCCAAGATTTCGAAGAAGCGCGCGATCTCCGAACCGCTCTCTTTGGCGAAGCGCACCCTTTGCTCGCCGCCGTGCACACCAACCTCGGCAACCTCGCGCGCGCTGAAGGGAACGCGGGCGCCGCGCTCGCCTCTCATCGCGAGGCTCGCGCGATCGACACCCAGGTGCTCGGGCGTAGCCACCCACGGATCGGCGTCCATCTGCACAACGAAGCGGGGGTGCTCCGGCTCCTCGGTCGTTTTGATGAGGCGGAGCGCGCCTACCGCGAAGCGCGGCAGATCAAGCGCGACGCGCTCGGGGATCATCCGGAGGTCGCGCGCACGGACAACTCGCTTGGGCTCTTTTTCATGCAGCGTGACCCCGACCGTTCGCGGGAGGCCTTCGAGCGCGCGCTGGCGACGTATGAGAGCGCGGGGCACGCTGACGCCTCGTTGGTTCGTTTCAACCTCGCGCTCCTCGCCAATCAAGAGCGGCGCTTTTCGGAAGCGCAAGCGCTGCTCGAACGCGTGCTGCCGGCCGATGAAGCGCGATTCGGAACGCGGAGTCATCGCGCCGCCGAGGCCCTCTATGCGTTGGCGATCGCGCAGCAGGGGCTCGAGCAAGAGTTTGCGGCGCGGGTGTCCACGACACGTGCACGCGAGATCGCGATCCGTTTAAACGATGAGGAGCTTGTCGCGAAGATCGATCGCCTGAACCAAGGGGAGGCGGAACCGGCTGATGCGGTCAACCGTCGAGAACCGGTCGCGCCACGTCGGAGCCGAACGGAGATGCGCGGTACGCGAAGGGAGAGCGCGACGATGGACGCCACGCCGACCCCGATGATGGAAGTGGTCGAGACGACGATGACGGTGACGAACGCAATGACCGCGAACACCGACACCGCGAACACCGACACCGCGATGACGCCGACCATGACAACCGAGACTGCTCGCGAACCGTCGATGAGCGAGGGCATCCAAGCGCCGCGACGCTTTCAGGGGGGCTCGGGTCCCGTCTACACCACAGGCGACAGCTGGCAGTAAGCCACCCGCGGGTCTTCGCTAGCGCGCGAAACCGAAGTAGAGACGCGCGTTGAACGTCACCGCCCACGAGCGCCCGTTGAGCACATCGCCGCGCCCACTGTCGATAAGTCGGGTGAGCATGAACGACGGCTCGAGATCGATCATCGCGCGCTCTCCGACGGGGAGCGTGAAGCCAGCGCGGAGCCCAAACGGCATCTGGAAACCGTCGTCATCGAAATCAACCCAGCCGAAGCCGGTGATCACGCCAAGGTAGAAGTCGTCGGTGAGGTTGAACGAGATGCTGACCGGCATCCGGAACTCTGGTCGCGTCGCGCGCCCAGGACCGCCGTCGTCGTCCAAGAAGACGAGCCGGAAGGAAGGCTGGAGGTCGACCGCGAAGGACGAGAAGCGGAAGCGAACGGGCATCCCCAGAGACGCACCGAAGAACGTCCGCACGGGGATCTCAAACAACACCTCCGCGCCGATCTCCACCCAACGTTTCTGAAGAAAACGGAACCGCGCGTAGAGCGGGATGTCACCGAACTGGAAACGCGGCGTGAGCAAGAGCGGCACCAACCCAAAGGACTGGTACGTGTGCTCCATGCCGACGCGCTGGCGGGCCAGCCCGATCTCGATGCTGTCCGTAACACCGAACGCGACGCCCGAGTCGAGACCGATGAACGTGTCGTCATTGCCGCGTGTGTGACGGATCCAGAAGCTGGCCTCCACCCGCAGCGCGAGCCGCGGCAGCGTGATCGATCGGTCGTCGTAGCGCTCGATCAGCTCGCCCGTTCGACCCGCGGGCGCGGTCTCCTGAGCGCTCGCGGTGCTGGACCGCGACGCTACCGCTGCGAGGAGCAGCAACAAGAGCAGAGACCAGTGCGTTCCAGCGCGCGTCATGGCTGGAGCATATCGTTCGTCGAACCGATCGCACGCGTGCTTCGAGCGCGCTGTTTGTGCACCGACCTGATTTGCGCCTCGGTCGGTACGTCTCGAAACAGACGGAAAGAAAAGAGGCCGTCAGCATGTCGCCAACGGCCCCCAATCGCTTTGGTCGGGTGCGCTAGAGGCCGTAGTGGAAGCGCGCGTTCACGTTGATCTGGAAGAGCTCGAAGAACGTGTCGGTGGAGCCGTTGCCGGACACGATCGCCGACGGGAAGACGAGCGCGGGCTCGAGGTCGAGCTTTCCGGCGCCGCCCGCGAGCTCGAGCGTGTAACCGAAGCGTACGCCGAGCGGAACGCTGACGCCGTCGAAGTCAGTGGTGAAGCCCGTGATCAGCCCCGCGTACATCGCCTCGCCAATCCCGAACGAGAAGTTGATCGGCATGCTGAGCGCGGTGTCGGTGTTGCCACTCGCGAACCCAATGACGAAGCGCGGGAAGAGATCGAGCGCGAGCGATCCGAAGTTGAAGCGAACGGGCACGCCGATGCCGACTCCGAAGACGCGACCGCTGCGGGTCGGGACGCTCACCTCGAGGTCCGCGCCGAGCTGAACGGTCTCGGTGTTCAGGAAACGGTAGCGTCCGTACACCTGAAGGTTGCCGAACGCGAAGTCGGGCGAGAACTGCAGCGGGAGCAAACCAGTCGCGATGCCGGTGTTCTCGTTGATCATGCGCTGGCGATCCACGCCGACCTCGAGGTCGTCCGTGATGCCGAAGCCGCCGCCGATATCCGCGCCGACGGCCGTCGAGCTTAAGCCCGCGATGCTGAGGCGGAGCACGTAGAAACCGAGCGTTCCGCGAAGCGTCATCTTCGGGAGCGTGATGCCGCGCTGCGTGTACTGACGCGCGACCTGGTTCGAGACGGGCTCGGGAGCCTGCACCTGGCCGTACTGGTTGGGCGGCGGCTGCTGCGGCGCGCCGTACTGACCTTGTTGCTGCTGGTAACCCTGCGGCTGCTGCTGGTATTGCTGCTGCGGCTGCTGCTGATAGCCCCCATCACCGTAGCCGGAGTTGCCTTGTTGTTGCGGCGCGGGTTCGGATCCGGGTTGACCCGTCCATTCGTCCTGCGCGCTTGCCGTCGTCGTGCACAACGCGGCGATGATGATGCTCAAGAGTGCTTGTTTCATCGAGACCTCCTCAGCGCGCAGCGTAGTCATGCATCTTGGGGATTTCCTAGTTTGTGCCGCGGTGGGTTGAGGCCTCTCACGCGCCATCGGATGAACCGGGGATGATGGCGCTGGAACGTTGAAACTGGGAGGTCAACGGGAGTCGCTTCGTTGTGGTTGACCGCGCGAGGCATGTGTCGCGAGTATGCCCAGGTGCCAAGCGACGCAGATGGGGATGACGTAGCGAATTCCGAGCAGGAGCCTTCCGACGCTTCCGAAAGCGAAGACATCGCTGAAGGTGAGGGCGCCGCCGAAGGTGAAGACGCGAACGAAGGCCACCGGGATGCTGAAGAACGCGACGAAGACGCCGAAGACGACGAAGACGCTGAGGAAAGCGACGACGCCGAAGAGGGCGAAGACAACGAAGACGACGAAGAAGAGTACGACCCGCCGTCCGAGCGTGATCGCACCATCGCTGGATGGGGGTGCTTGGTCATCTGTCTTCTCTCGGCGCTCGGCACCTACATCCTCTACCGCTCGGCGATGAACAAGCTCGCGGATCTTCCAGAGGTTCCGCAGTCCCATCAGCGCGCCGAACGAACGGTCACCCGTGAGCCGGTCAAGACGGTCCCGCGGCGGCCCAGCATTGAGTGGAACCAGACGCTCGCCGAAGCGACCGCGAGCGACGATCCGATCATGTTGATCTTCTGCGCCGAGTGGGCAACGGCGTGTCGCGACATGGACCAGACCACGTTCGCGAACCCGCGCGTTCTCCAAGCCTCGCGTGCGTTCTCCCGCGTCTCCCTTGACCTCACCGCGACCGGTGACACCCCCGCGCGACAAGCGGCGCAGACACACGAGGTCGACGGTGTTCCTCATCTTATCTTTATGCGAGCGGACGGCAGCCGGCTGCGCGGTGACGTCACGGGCATGATCGACGCCCGTGATCTGCTCGTCTACATGAGCGAAGCGCTCCAGGCACACGAAGGACCTCTATGACCCGCGCTCTCGCTCTCTGTCTCCTCACGATGTCCTTCTCGCTCGTCGCGCTCGGCTGCGGCGACGACGACACCGGCGCGACCGACGTGTCGCTCGACACATGCACAGACGAGTGCACCTTCGGTGACCGCTGCGAGGGAGAGACGGTCGTGTCTTGTCGCCTCGGCGCGAGCGGCTGCTTGGTCGAGACCCGTGAGACATGCAGCGGCGGTTGCCTCGAGGGGAGCTGCGTCTCTTCCTGCGATGAGTGTCCGAGCGCTTCGCGGAGCTGTGACGGCACCTCCCTCGTGGTCTGCGACCGCGACGAACGAGACTGCCTCATCGAGACCCGAACGGAGTGTGGGGCGGACGGCTGCGACGCGGCCGAGGGACCGGCCATCTGCTTGGGCGCCATCGATCCTTGCGCGGACGTCACGCGCTGTGATGAGCCGGGCGCGACCTGCGCGGGGAGCGGTGAGATCGTGATGTGCGCGCTCGACGCGAACGGCTGTCTCGCCGAGACGACCATGAGCTGCGCCGACGGCGAAGCGTGCGGCGGAGAACCGGCGGCGTGCGGAGGCTGCGCGGACACCTGCGAAGCCGAACTCTTCTGTGACGGGGACGCGCGGGTGACCTGCGAAGAAGACGCCACCGGGTGCTTGGTCGAAGTGGAGCGAACGCTCTGCGCGGCCGACTGCGAAGACGGCGCGTGTGTCGGCGGCTCATGCCCTGACGTCGCGGCGAACCTCAGCTGCGGCACGCGCCTGACGATGACCGATTCCGGACGCGCGCGGATCGACAGCTACAGCTGCGATCGGCGTACCTTCGCGGCCAGCGAGAGCGTCGCCTCGTTCCGCAACGCGCGCGACGCGAGGGTCACGGTCGCCGTGAAGAGCGACGGCCCCAACCGCGACCTCTTCTTGCTGAGCGGCGAGTCGGGTGAATGCAGCGGTGAGACGTGCCTCGCGTCAAGCACGAGCAGCGACGCGAACGAGCGGCTCACCTTTGATGTTCGCGCGGGCGAGCTTTTCTTCTTGGCGTACGACCGCGCGGGCGCAGGCGATGCCGTTGAGCTCGAGCTTGAGGTCTTGTGCGTTGAGTCGACCTGCGGAGACGAGACGACCGAAGGACGCGAGGGCTGCGACGATGGGAACGAGGTCGCGGGCGATGGCTGCGACGCGTGCGTCGTGGAAGACGGCTTCCAGTGCAGCGGCTCGCCATCGGTGTGCGAGCGGACCTGCGGCGATGGTGAAGTGACCGGCGCCGAGGCCTGCGACGACGGCGGACTGACCCCGGGTGACGGCTGCAGCGCGACCTGCACCTTGGAGCCCGGCTACGTCTGCGAAGGCGCACCGTCGACGTGTCGGCGTCACTGCGGCGGTGGCACGGTCGACGCGTTCCTTGAGACCTGCGACGACGGGAACACCCGGGCTGGCGACGGCTGCGATGATGCCTGCCAGGTGGAAGAGGGCTTCAGCTGCGTGGGCGAGCCGTCGATGTGCACCCGCGAGTGCGGCAACGGGAGCGTCGCGAGCACGGAAGAGTGCGACGACGGCGCGCGACGAAGCGGCGATGGCTGCAGCGCGACGTGCGAGACCGAAGAAGGCTTCGTCTGCACCGGCGAGCCCTCGGTGTGCAGCCGACCAGCGTGTGACCTCGACTCCGAGACGTGCCTGACGCCGATCCCCGCGCCCGGTGAGTCGCTCTTCTTGGTCGGCAACCTGACCACCGCGGACCGGCAGTATGACCGACGCGATCGCTGCGGCGCAGGCGGCGCCGGACCAGCGGACCACTATTACGAGCAAGCGACCCTCATCAACCGAACCGGCTCAACGCAGCGGATTGAGCTCTTCGGCACCTGGCTCGGCGACGGCTACCTCTTTGCCTACGACACCTCGTTCGACGCCTCTTCCCCGGCGGCGATGTGCATCGGCTTCGACGACGACGAAGGGACGACCGAGTTCAGCCGGATCCCTTCGATCACCATGGCGAACCGTCAGCGGATCGTGGTCGTGACCTCGACCTGGGCGGGCGCGGCAGCGATCGGGGAGTACAGCGTCCGCGTCACCACAGAGTGACCGCGTAGCCTCGGCGATCGACGCGGCGAATCAGCCGCAGTACTTCATGAAGATCGTGTCTTCGCGGCACGTCTCGGTGGCTTCGCAATTCGCGTCGGTCTCGCACCGGCGCACGCAGACGCCCTCGCAGAGGCGACCTTCGATGCACATGACGACACGCGCGCAGTAGAGGTCGCCGTCGCAGTCGTTCACGCGCTCGCAGACCTCGCCCTCAGGCGTCCCGCCTTCACCACACGCGGCGAAGAACGGCGAGAGGGTGAGCGGCGAGAGGCTGAGCGCCAAAACGGCGAAGCGAACCAGCCGCTTCACGGCTCGGGGGTATCGGTGCTGCTCATGCAGTAGCTCCGATCGCCAGACGCTTCCATTGCGCAGCGCTCACCGTCCGGGCAGTCCGCGTCATCGTCGCACTCATCAGCGCAGATGCCCTGACAGACCTCTCCACAGAACGCGAAGTTGGCGCAGATCAAGCTGCCGCCGCAGTCGCCGTCGACCTCACAAGAGGCACCTTTGTTGCTGCAGCCAGCGAGGGCCAATGAGAGCGTGAGCAGGGAGAGCGTGATGAGATTCTTCATGAACTGCCTCAGGTCGTTGAGTGGACGGCGGACTGTTACTTTTTGGTTTCCGCGCCGTCAAGACGGGATGCGTCCCAAGGAAGCGCCCTCGCACGAGTCCGAGACGTCGTGAGGACGCGATGACGATTGACTCTCATGAGCGAGCGCGCGTTGATGCGCTCATGAAGAAAGCGGAGGCGCTCGCGTTCACCCTCGCGTACGGCATCGCGACCAGTGTGATCGCGATCTCGGTGCACCTCACCTGGTCTCCCTTCGCGGGAGATCACGGGTATCACTTTGGGAGCCTGCTCGGGATCGGGACGAGCTTTGTGCTCGGTTCCCTCTTCTCGCTCCCGTGGTCGTACGGCAAGCGCGGCTTGAGCCTCGCGCTTGCGTCGATCGGGTTCATGATCACGGCGTCTGCGTCGCACTACCACGCGGTCTTCAATCGCCTCCCGTCCTGGCGCGCGCTTGAGCAGCTGACCGAGGGCGGGGTGGGCGCCTCCGTGAGCGCCAACGCGCCGACGATGGTCTTGGCGCTTGAGGTGATCTTCGGGGTCATCTTCGTCGCGCTCGCGACTCGGCGCGTGGCGCCGCTCCTCGAAGAGCGAGCGCGGCCCATTGGCATCGCCATGATCGTTTTCGCGGTCGCCGGACTCGCCGCCTGGGGATTGGGGGAGGGAACGTTCGCGACCGGCGCGTCAGATCGCGCGCTCGCGCTCTTGCGTCCACCGCCCGCGCTTCCCGCGTTACCGACCGCGCCAACAGTCGTTGACGCAGACGCGACTGTTGCCGACGAAGCGCCTCCAACACCGACGGTCCCGGCGCAAGCGGTTGAGCTCGTCCGCAGCAAGATGGGCATGGACGGATCTGCGCTCAACGCCACCCATCCGCTCTGCCGCGAGACCCTGCCGAGCGCCTCGGTTCCGCTCGCCCCGAGGAGCGTGATCTTGTTGATCTTGGAGAGCGTCAGCAACCGCGAGATGGCGCTGGAGCCGATGGTGAACCTGCGCCGGATCGCGAGTGATGGCGTCAGCTTCTCGCGGTTTTCGGCGGCCGGCGATCGCAGCTCGCAGGCCCTCGTCGGCATCTTTTCGTCGATCCCGGCAGAGACCCATCGACGCATTCTCAAACACGCTCCGCTCGCCGATCTCGCGGGGATGGCGGCCGAGTTCGGCGGACATGAGCGCGCCTACTTTCACGGGAGCGATCTCTCTTTCGAGCAACAGCGCGCCTACCTTCGCAGCGCGGGGTATCGCGCGGACGAGATCATCGAGCCCGAGATCGCGACCGACACGCGCCTCGGCTGGGGAACGCCGGACGGCGTGATGTTTGATCGCGTGCAGCGCTTCATGGAGGCGCGCGAGCGAGCCGCCTTCGCGACCTTCTTCACGATCAGCTCCCACGATCCCTTCGTGCTCCCGGAAGACGAGGGGCAAGCGTCGGGGTCCCGCTTTGAGCGCTTCACGGCGAGCCTCGCCTACCTCGACCGTGAGCTCGGCGAGTTCTACGACTGGTACCTCGCGAACGAACGGGACAAAGGGACCTTGCTCGTGATCACCGGAGACCACGCGCCGCCGCTCCCGCACGACGGCGACCCTGCGGAGACCTCGACCGGCGAGCTGGAGTATCGCTTTCGTGTGCCGTTCATCGTGGTCGGGAGCGAGCGCGAAGCGAGCGAAGCGATCACGCAGCGGACGGCGGGTCATCTCGACATCGCGCCCACGATTTACGCGGAGCTGGGGCGCAGCGAGCAAGCGAACCGGAGCGGGACCTGTCACGCGGGTCGCGATCTCTTCGCGGAGGATTTCCCCGACGACCGGTGGGTCGTCTCGATGGCCGGCGAGCAGCTCGAGTGGATGTTCGTTCACAACGGCGCGACGCGATGGGGCGGACACCTCGGGCGTCGGCAACTGACCGCGTTCGATGTGGAGCGTGATCCCCTCTTCCGCTCTGCGCTGCCGATGCCGCCGCCAGCCGACCTTCAGAACTTCGTCCCGGCGTACTTGATGTTCAACGGCCACATGAACCAGTTCAACGCCTATTTCGCGACGCCCTCGACGCCGACACGAGAAGCCGTTGAGCAGCTCACCCCGCAGCGCCGGATCAGCCACCGCGGCAACGCGTTCAACGGGCCGTCACGCGCGGACGACGATCCCCCAGAGAACACCATCGCGGGCGTCCTGCGCGCGGTCGAGCGCGGCTTTGAGTGGGTCGAGGTCGACCTGCAGGTCACGCGCGACGGCGTGGTGGTATTGGCGCATGACGCAGAGGTCACGACGCCAGAAGGTGATCGGGTCATCGCGGAGCACGCGCTGAGCGCGTTGCGGGCGACCGGGGCGAGCGTGGAATCCCTCGATGATCTGATCACGCAACTGAACAACCGCGCGGGGCTCCTGCTGGAGCTGAAGCCGCAGCGCAACGTCTTCCGCCATATGGATCTGGTCGAAGGGGTCATCAAAGCGCTCCCGCGGATCGAGCGCGCGATGGTCGATAGCTTCAACCGAGAAATGATCCGGAGCGTGGCCGCCCACTCCGACGTCGAGACGGCCTACGACCTGCCGCAGCGACCGGTTCAAATGGAGTGGCTCGACTTCGCCGCCTCGGCCGAGTTTGACTGGGTCTTCATCCGGAAAGACTTCGCGACCCCGGAAGCGGCGGCGGCGGCGAGGTCCCGAGGGGTTCGCGTGATGGCCTACACGGTCAACGAAACGGCCCTCACCCATGTTGATGGGATCATCAGCGATCGTTCGAGTTTTGAGTAATCGCTCACACTTTCTGCGGGCTTTCGGTTGATCTTTAACCGTTCACGCTTTATTTTTCTAGCGTGGGCGCAATGCTGCAGTCAGGTTCAACCAACTTCGTCGAGTGGTTGGTGGAGAAGCGACGAACCCCGCGTCCGATCAGTGACATCCCCGGAGTCCTGAGCGCGGGAAAGCTCAAGGTGGTGTTTCAACCGTTGGTCGATTTCCAAACCGGAAAGACCTTCGCGTTTGAAGCGCTCGTGCGGAGCACCTCCCCCTACTACAAGGGGCCGCCCGCGCTCTTCGAGAAGGCGATCGACACGGACTGCTGTGGCGCGCTCGGCCGGATCATTCGGGAGCTCGCGACCGCGGGCTGTCCGCACTACCCGCTCTTCATCAACATCCACCCGAACGAGTTCGACGAGGGTTGGTTGGTGATGCCCGACGACCCGATCTTTACGCATGGCCATCGGGTCTTCCTCGAGATCACCGAGTCGGTTCCGCTGAGCCACTTTTCGTTGTGCAACAACGTGCTTCAGGAGATCCGCAGCAAGGGCGCGTGTCTCGCGGTGGATGACCTCGGCGCGGGCTACTCGAACCTCAAGTACATCGCGGACCTCGCGCCGGAGATCGTCAAGATCGACCGCGCGCTCGTCACGCCGCTCCCGACCGACAAGCGGATGCAGATCCTCGTCACGCACATCGTCCGCCTGTGCGCGGACCTCGGCGCCAAGGTGGTCATCGAGGGCATCGAAGAAGAAGACGAGATGCTCGCCGCGATGGATACCGGCGCGCACTACGGACAGGGCTACTACTTCGCGAAGCCGGCGTTCCCTCCGCCGCGGATCAGTACTTTTCTCTAGGAGGGTCTTTTTCGAGCTTTTTCGAGACCCTCTGCGCTTCGCGCATTCACCCAAACGTTCGCTGCGCTCAGTGCTACCGCGCGCTGACGGGAGACTTCGCGCCTCGATACGCTTCGCGCGAATACCTGCGGCTTGCGCTTCGCGCTCTGCTCGGGGCTTCTGGAGCGGAGCTTATCGAGCGACTTGGGAAAAGCGAGGAAGAACACTGGCGTACAGCCGTAGTTCATTTCGATGGCCAATCTCCATCTCATCAAAGAGGCGAACACGCGAGAGCAGCGGTGTTGGGATCGCGCTCGTATCGCGGCCGCGGATGCCTCTACCCCCGACGCGACGGTGGAGGAGCTATTGGTGTACCTGGAGGCCTATCCGCTCGGCGTCTACAACCGGGTCGCGGCGCAGTCGATTGAAGATCTCCTTCATCGCTCCGCGGTCGAGCGGCGGGACGAGCTCTACGCGCGGTTTCGAGCACTGCGTGACCCACTGCTCCCGACCTCGACCGACTGACTGAGCAAGCGCCGTGGGCGCGGTAGCCACTGAGCGAAGCGAACGTTTGGGTGAACGCGCGAAGCACCATCCAAGACGTAGGCGCAAACGTGTGAGCGAAGCGAAGACAAGCGCCCGGCCCGCGAGCATGAAGAGAGCAAGTGCCGTGGGGATGCGCCGAGGAGAGCGCGAAGCGCGAACCGAACGGATTAGCATCCCGTCGGCGCGCGGTAGCCACTGAGCGAAGCGAACGTTTGGGTGAATGCGCGAAGCACAGAGGGTCTCGAAAAAGACCCTAAGAAAGAAAAGAGCCGCCCAAGCGGGCGGCTCTTTCGTTGCAGACCTCGCGTCTAGCGCGTGGTCACCGACAGCGCGAACGAGTTCAGCGTGCCCTCGTCGCCGGTCGCGACGTCGCGGATCTTCAAGGTCCACTCGCCCTCCGCGTCGGCGCCGTTGAAGTCGTCGAGCGTGAACGTGCGGTTCAGGTTCGTCGTGTAGATCTCGCGCGCGATCTCGACCTCTTCGCCATCGTGCTCAAGCGAGATGACGAGATCGGCCACGAACGGGTGCGTGATGTCGACCTCAACCGCGAGGCCCGCGACCAAACCGGCCTGGGTCGCGTTCACCGAGCTGGTGACCGTGTCGCCACCGTCTTCAATGATGACGAGCGAATCGTTTTCGTAGCGGTTGGTGCTCATGCCGCCGCTCATGCCTTCGCACATGTCCCCTTCGCAGCGCGTCACGCGGAGCGTCCAGCTGTTGAGCGTGCCCTCGTCGGCGGCGCCCGTGTCGATGACCTTGAGCGTCCAGTCGCCCGCCGCGTCGGTGCCGATGAACTCGTTGACCGTAAAGGACTGGACGATGTCATCGTCCGAGCCACCTTCGTTGCTGACGAGGGTCGCGGTGACGCCGTCCTTCTGAAGGGTCACAACAACGTCGCCGCTGTAGGGGTGCGTGATGTCGAGGTCGACGACCAAGTCGGCGATGGTGCCGCCCTCGTCCACGGTGATGGTCGATTCGAGGCCCGCCTCGTTGTTGTCCGGGATGCCGGCGCTGGGGCTGAGGGTGTCCGTGGTGACCGCGTCCATCGTGGTCATGCAGGTCGCGTGGGCCGCGCAGGCCTCGTCGTCACAGTCGGTGTCGCCGTTGCCGTCGTTGTCGCGCATGTCGCCGCAGGTCTCCGTGAGGTCAACCGAGCGGGGCGGACGCGAGCCGTATACGTTCGCGTGCTCTTCGATGTAGTCGAAGGAGATCCAGCCGTAGCCCGCGCCGAACTCGTTACCGGTCGCCCAGGTGTCACCCCAGCTGTTCTTGATGAGGAAGAAACCGGTCTGCATGACGGGCTCGCCGTCTTCGTCGACGATGCCTTCACCCGCTTCGTTGACCGACTGGAACTCCTTGTCGTCGTTCCAGCCCACGATCAGGATCGAGTGACCCGCGCGCTTCTCCAAGCTGACCCGCACGTCTTCCGCGTTCGGGTTCAAGATCACGCCTTCGGTCTTGTGGGGCGCGTAGGTCGGGAGGGAGGAGCCGCCGTGACCCCAGGCCTGGTAGAAGAAGTCCATGCCCGCGATGACCGCGGTGTTGGTGGACGTCATGTGCGCCTTGATGCTGGTCACGCTCGGGCGGATGTAGCGACCGGCCTGCGGGAGCTTCCAGCGACGCGCCATCAGCGCGCTCATCGGCGGCTCACCGTTCGTGAAACAAAGCGTCGGGCGGTCGGACTCTTCTTCCGCACCGCAGTCCGGATCGTTTGAGGCGTTCCATCCGGTCGGCTCGTACACCCAGTCCGGTTCCTCAACGGTGCCGAAGCGGTTGAGCGCGCGGAGGTTGCTCGAGGCGTTGCTGCCGCCGCTGTGCGGGAAGCTGCCGACCTCGACCTTGGCGGACCACTGAAGGAACTGCTCCGAGAAGTCCGGTTCCGTGATCGTGCCTTCCGTGATGAAGAGGTGCTCCATCAACGCGGTGGTCGAGAAGATGGAGCAGACGCCGCGGCGCCCCTGGCTCTTGACCGGGCTCTGGGTGTCGACGAGGTCGAACGCAGACGGGTAGATGTCGTCGGCCTTGCCTTCCTCCGAAAGCGTCTCCCGATCGGGCACGCCCTCGAAGAGGTCGTCGTAGCTCGAGGTCGGGAAGTCCCCGTCATCGAACTCGGGCGGGGGATCGTCGCCACACGCCAAGCTGAGCATGAGCGACGAGACGAGAAGAACGCGCAACCACTTCATGCGCCCGGGGATAGCACAAGCACCGAAAATGGCGAGTCGACGCTGGGATCCGACCCGCTGAGCCCTGTTCCACGGAAAAAGCGCGGGAAGAGGAGCCCGCGACCGACCCAAATCAAGTGTAGGGTCTCCGAGATGGCGGACTCCGGTGAAGGCAAGCTGACCAGCTACCAAAAGAGGCTCTTCCTCTTCTTGAGCGTCGCGACCTTCTTCGAGGGCTACGACTTCTTCGTCCTCGCGCAGATCTTGCCCAACATCCGCGAGGACTTTGGGTTGAGCCGCGAGGCCGCGGGCTACTTGGTCGGCGCGATCAACCTCGGGACGCTCATGGCGTTCTGGCTCGTGCGCAAAGCAGACGTGTGGGGGAGGCGGCGCGTGCTGACGGTCACGATCGTCGGCTACACGATCTTCACCTTCATCTCTGGTTTCGCGACCAACATCTACGTCTTCGCGGTCGCGCAGATGCTCGGGCGCATGTTCTTGCTCGGCGAGTGGGCGGTCAGCATGGTGATCGCGGCCGAGGAGTTCCCGGCGAAAAAGCGCGGCATGGTTATCGGCGTGATCCAAGCCTTCTCCGCGCTCGGCTCGATCGTGTGCGCAGGCGTGATGCCGATCCTGGTGCGCACCGAGTACGGCTGGCGAACGGCCTATCTGATCGCGATCGTGCCCTTGGCGATCTTGGCGTTCCTGCGCCGCGGCATGAAGGAGACGCAGCGCTTCGAAGAGATGCAGGCCGCGCGCGCAGAACGATCCGAAGCCTCTCACGGTCAGTATCGCGAAGGCGCGATGCCGCGCACAGAGAACACGACGCAGAGCCTCTTCGCGATCTGGAAGACTCCCTATCGCAAGCGGGTCCTGATCCTCGCGCTCATCTGGTTCGTCGCCTACGTCCCATCACAGAACGCGATCACCTTTTGGAAAGAGTTCGCGCTGAACGAGCGCGGCATGACCGATGTCGATGCCGCTAAAGCGATCACCATCGCAGCGGTCGTCGCGATGCCGGTCATCTTCGCGTCCGGCAAGTTCATCGACATGGTCGGCCGGCGGATCGGCGCGGTCGTGGTCTTTTCGATCGGCGGCGCGGGCGTCGTCGGTTGCTACATGCTCGAGGGCTTTTGGCCGCTCACCTGCTCGCTCATCTTCGGCATCTTCGCGGCCAGCGGCTACCTCCCGATCTTGAACTCCTACAACACCGAGCTCTTCCCAACAGAGCACCGCGCCGCGGCGTTTGCCTGGGCCAACAATGTGCTTGGGCGGATCAGCTACGTCAGCGGACCGATCGTGGTGGGCCTGATCGCGCAAGAGGTCGGCGGCTTTGGTCCCGTCGTCGCGAGCACCGCGGCTTGTTACATCATCGTCATCTTCTTGGTGCTAGGCTTGTTGCCTGAGACCAAGGGTCGCGAGCTCGAAGACACCGCGTCGGTCACGTGAGCGATACCCGCGGGTGAACGGCGACGAAGATTTTGACCAGGCCTCTGGCGACCACGACGCGGGCTCCTTCTCGGGCGCTCCACGAAAGAAGAAACGAAAGAAGCCGCGCAAGATCACCAAGGCACGGCTCAACGCTTCGGCGCTGCGCTACATCTCGCGCTACCCCGGCTCGGTCGACCGGTTACGGCGCGCGCTGAAGCGGCAGGTCAAGCGAACCGAGCGACGGCTCGAGGAGACGTTTCCGGAAGCGCCGGAATGGATCGAAGAAGTGATCGCGGACTGCGTCCGCTGGGGTTACCTCGACGACGCCAAGTACGCGATCGCGTACGCGCGCAGCCAAGCACGCAAAGGCAAGGGCGCGCGCGCGATTCAGTCGCAGCTCAACGCGCGCGGGGTCGACCGCGAGCTCATCACGAACGCGATTCAGTCGCTCGGAGATGACGCAGACTTTGTCTCCGCGTGTCGTTACGTACGCAAGCGGAGCTTCGGTCCGTTCCGCAAAACGGAGCTCGCGGGAGACGCGCTCCGCGAGAAGCAACGCAAAGAGCTCGCGGCGCTCGCCCGCTCCGGCTTCTCGTACGGCGTGGCCAAACGCGCGCTGGAAGCATCACGCGATGAAATCGACGAGCTGGTTCGCTAGTTGTGGGCGCCTCAAGGAACGCGCACCCCTGCTGCTCCGTATCCTTCGGGGATGCGCATCATCAGCTCGGTTTTCGGCATCGCGTACCTCGTGCTTATCAGCGGGTGTGGGTCCGCGTCCCCGGAACGCGCGCCGGTCCCTTCTGTCGAGCACTACGCGATCGTCTTTGATCGTCCCGTCGCGGTGGGCGAACGCTTTCGCGTCGACGCCCAAGCCGTGTTCGTGCGCAACACCGTGACGCGAATCCACGGCACGCGAACGAACGAGACGAGGCTCCACGACACGACGCGCCTCGTAGGTGAGGTCGAGGTCCTCAAGGTCGAGGAAGGTCACGCCACGCGGCTGCAGATCACCGTGCATCAGCTCACGCGCAAGAACCTCCACCGCGATGACAACCGCGTGGTGTCGCTCCTCCCGGCGGGGAGCGTACTCTACGACTCGCCACGCGTGCTCACGCTCGGCGCGTCTGAAGACGCCGCGCCAGTGGAGGTCGTCCAGGCGCTCGCGTCGATTCACTATCGCTCAATGTTCGCCACGGACCAGGATGGCTTCGGCACAGACGACCCGCGGACGGTGGGAGAGGAATGGCCACTGCGCATGACGTCCGATCAAGCTGGCGAACGAGATGGCGAACCTGACGGCGATACGTGGGAAGGTCGAGTGCGCTTGCTTCGGCAGGAGACCCGGGCCGACGTTCGTTCCCTCGTTCTCAGAGTGGAGCGAGAGCGCGAGACTGATAGGGTCCGCGCATGTCGACTCGGCTTCTCTCGCTCGTGCTCACGTTGCTCACCGCATGTGGAGGCGCGCCCGCGACCCCCGCTGAAGTAGGCCATGTAACCGAAGCGCCTCCAGAAGAAGAAGCGTTTCCGATCGCGCTCGATCGCGACGTTCAAGTTGGAGACCGATTCAACGTCGACGTTCACGTCGTCGCTGAGAGCAACGCGGTCGTGACGCAACTGGAGTCGTCCGTGCGTGAGCTCCACCAGAGGTATGACGTCCACCTGATCGGGTTGGTCGAGATCCTTGGCGTCAACCCAGAGGGGCTCTCTTCAGCCCGACGCATCACCGTTGAGCGCTTCACCAGCAAAGAGTCGGGCGCCGAGGACGCCGTGGCGCTGGTCCCGCGCGGAACCGTGATCACCTTTTCCAGCCAGCCGTTCATGCTCCTGATGGGCGACCCCGCCGCGCCCGCGCCGCTTCCGGTGGCGGAGGCTTTCGTGAAGGTCATGGAGCACGGGATCATCAACACCGTCGACGACGCGATGTTCGGCAGTGAGCAGCCTCGCAGGGTCGGCGAGCAGTGGCCCGCGCACGACATCGTCGAGGTCTTCGCGGCGCAAGGCGCGGAGGTGCGCTCAGGAGAAGGTGAGGCGCGGATCGTGAGCCGAGAGACGATCGATGGGGTCCCCGCGTTGATCATCGAAGGCGCGCTTCGACTCAACATGAACATGTCGCCGAACCCCGCGCTCATCCCCGAGCACGAAGCCATGGCGCTCCGCTACCGGTTCGCGGTTCCGATCGCGCTCAACGGCCAGCGCATACGGCAGGAGACGCGGGTCGAAGCGGACACGACGTACCGCGACCCGAGCAACGGCGAGCGGATGGTCATCACGGTTCGAACCCACGCGCAGAGTCAGCTCACCCCAGCGCCGTCGCCGCTCTAGCCGCGCGCCGGGATGAGCCGTGCGCGCGAGACCCTCTTTGGATACCGTCCGCCCATGCGCACCCTCACGTCCATCTCGCTCATCGCGATGTTTCTCTTCGCGTGTGGCGGCAGCTCCACGCCGTCGGTCACCCCAGGCCAAGTCGGCACCCCGGTTACGCAGACGCCGAACGTCTCTCCGGATGGCCCGTTCCCGATCGCGCTCGACCGCCGCGCCCATGTCGGTGACCAGTTCGCGGTGGACGTCCACGTCGTCAGCGAGACGACCATGGTCATGACCCAAGGAGGCGCGCCCGTTCGCGAGAACAGTCAGAAGCAAGACGTTCACCTCGTCGGCCAGGTCGAGGTGCTGGAGGTCGACCAACAAGGCCTCACCACCCGACGGCGCGTCACCGTCGAGCGCTTCACGGCGAACGACCCGAGCAACGACGAAGGGCCCGTCCCGCTCGTCCCCGCGGGAGGTGTGATCTTCTTCTCCGCGCAGCCGCGGGTCGTCGCGCTGGGCGCCCCCAACAGCCCCGCGCCGCGCGAGGTCGCCGAGGCCTTCACAACGTTGATGCAACACGGGATCATCAACACGATCGACAACGCGATGCTCGGCAGCGCGACCCCGCGCTCGGTCGGCGACCAGTGGCCCGCGCACGACATCGCCGCGGTCTTCGCGAGCCAAGGCGTCACTGTGCGCGAGGGCGAAGGCAGCGCGCGCATCATCAGCCACGAGACCATCGACGGGACTCCCGCGCTCGTCGTCGAAGGCGCGCTCCGCTTGAACATCAACATGTCGCCGAACCCGGCGCTCGTTCCGCAGAACGAGCTCATGACCCTCGACTACCGCTTCGCTGTTCCGGTTGAGCTCACCGGCCAGCGCCTTCGCCAAGAGACACGCGTTGCGGCAGACGCGGCGTACCTCGACCCGTCCAACGGACAAGGGATGACCATCCAGGTGCGCACCCTCTCGCAGAGCCAGCTCCGACCTCTTTAAGGAGTGACCAGCCAACAAAACGAAGCACAACGCCCCCTCTAAACGCGACCTACCAACAAGAAGAAGCACCGCAGGTAATTCCTGGGGGTGCATCCTCTCTCGTAGAGGAAAGGGGGCAACGCCCCCTCTGAGCGCGCAGCGATGCGGACAGGGAGCGCGAAGCGCGAACCGAAGGAAGCAGAGCGTCGCGCGCGAAGCATTGAGCGAAGCGAACGTTTGGGGTGAATCCGCGAAGCGGAGAGGGGGCTCGAAAAAGCCCCCCAAAAAAACAGAGCCCCTCTTAGGCAGCGCAGACTTGATCGCGCCCGCCGTGCTTCGCGGCATAAAGCGCTTTGTCGCTCTCTTCGAAGAGCACCGTGCTCGCGCTCGCGTGATCCGGGAACGTCGCGACACCAAGCGAGGCGGTCACGCTGAGCTCGCCCAGCTCGGACTGAAAAATCGTTCCCTTGACCTCTTCGCGCACCCGCTCCGCCAAGAGCACCGCGCCCTCGGTGTCGGTCTCTTCACACAAGATGCAGAACTCTTCGCCGCCAAAACGCGCGACGATGTCGGTCTCGCGCTTCATCCGCGTGAGGATCGCGCCGAGCTCCTTGATGACGACATCGCCCGTCGCGTGGCCATAGGTGTCGTTCACGCTCTTAAAATGGTCGATGTCGGTGACGATGAGCGAGAGCTTACGGCCAAAGCGCTCAGCCGAGCGCAGCTTCTGATCGAGCTCGATCAAGAACTGACGCTTATTGAGACAACCGGTCAAGCCATCCGTGGTCGCCATCTCCTCGAGGCGCTTGACCGCCGCGGCGTTCGCGAGCGAGACCGCGAGCTGGTTCACGAGCACAGACAAGGTCGCGCGCGCGCTCTCAGTGAACACGCCGCCTCGCTCCGCCGCCAACGCGAGCGTTCCGATCGCGTCCTCTCGGACGATCAACGGGAGGACCAGAACAGAGCGCATGCTCTTGAGGTTCGTCCGCTTGGTGAAGACGGTCTGCTGTGCCGGATCAAAGTCGCCGCGGTACGGGAGGTAGTGGCGGTTCTTCACGGCCATCGCGGTGAGCGAGGTGTTGTCTCGGAAGATGAGGCCGTCGACTTTTTGCGCAGACGTTCCGACCGCGCGCTTCACGTGGTGCTTTCTCGTCTCGGCGTCGTAGAAGGTGATCGCCGCGAAATCGTAGGGCGCGATCTCCGCCGCGGCCATCAACCCAGCGTCGATCACGGCGGCTTCATCCAGCGCGGAGCCGAGCGACTTCGATGCTTGGTGCAGGATGCTCTGCTCACGCTTGCTCTTCTCGAGCTGCACGAACACCCGCTCGTTCTCAAGCGCGCGCGCGACCTGTCCGCGCACCAGCTCCAACACCTGCTCATCACGCGCGGTGAACGGTCGGTCGCCGATGCGATCCGCGCAGAGCACACCGGTCACCTCGCCGTCCTTGGTGATCGGGATCCCCAAGAACGCCGAGACGCGCGCCGGGCTACGGTAGAAGCAAAGACCGCCGTATCCAGGCTTGAGGTTCTTGAGGTTCATCGCGACGCCGCGCTGCGCGATCGCCCCCACTGCGCCCGACAAGCCAAAGGGACCGTCGGCGATATCGTCGCTGTCGGTCGCGAGCTCCACGATCTGAAGCGCGTCGCCGTCGTCCTCCCGCATCATCAAGACACAGGTGTGCAGATCGAGCGAGCGCTGGACCAATGAGAGCACGTGGTAGAGCTGGTGGTGGACCTCTTCGACGCTCGCGCGAAGCAACCGCTCGTCGTCGGTCCGCGCGCTCGAAGAAGGCGCGGCGACGAGCCGGAACAAGCGGGTGTCGTCTTTGACCTTTTCTTTTTCAAGGTCGAGCGCTTGCTTCCCGCGCTCTCGCACGCGCGCGATCTCGGCCCGCGTGAAGAGCAAGTTCAAGAGGCCGAAGAAGATGATGAACGCAGCGTGAAGCAGCAAGGGTCGCGGCTCGCTCTGCTCTTCGGTCACGAAGTAGATCGCGGCCTCCAGCCCGACCGCCGCCGCGATCAGCGCAGGCCCCGCGAAGCCGCGGGCGAACGAGGCGAGGAACGCGATCAAGACGTACACGAGCGGGTAGAGCTCTCCCGAGAGCCCGCCACCGACCTGAACCGCGGCGTGGGCACCGACCAACAAGAGCAGGCCGAGCTCGAGATCCATCGCGATCGGGGCGCCGCTGCGTGACTTCACGAGCGCGTGTCTCCGGGAGGCGCGGAACGAGAGAACCGCGACCCAGGCGCCGATCACCAACGTGTGCGAGACCCGCAACGCGCTGAGCTCCTGCGAGAAGACCCCGAGCAACACCAAGACCGCAAAGGCGGCGGTCGCTAGGAAGCCGGCGCCCCATCGCGCGCCTCTTCGGACCGTCAGTGCTGCGTTGACGAGAGTGGTCATGCCCCTCTTGGTGGTAAAGATCTGGCTCCGCGTTGGCAAAAAAGCGGCTCCGTTTCTAAGGGGAAGATCGATCCACCTCGCGGCTCCGCCGATTCACCCTGCGCTCACATTCGTTCGGCCGCTCCGTGACAGTCCAAACGCGTCGCTTCGCTGCGTTTGAACGCTCAGCTCCGCCGTGGGTGCCGCAGGGCTTGCTTCTTCTCTAGCAGGTCGCTGAAAAAGTCGCTGGATGCGATTTGTGATGCTGCCCGTATCGCGTTCGTGTCCACTGACCGACAACAATGCCGAGTATTTTTGAGCGTCGGCGGACGACGGACGAGGTGCGAGGCCGCGCGCGAAGCGC
>CALJDU010000117.1 GCA_938024995.1 uncultured bacterium | reverse complement strand
ACGAAGAGCGCGTAGTCGGCAGGTCCGTTCTTGGTAGGCCACTCCGCGATCGCGATGTTCTTTCCTTTTTGAGGGCGGGTGCCGCGACTGTGGCGAAGTTGCTTGGTGTCGGCGAGCCAACCCGCGTCGCGGAGTTGCTTGTCGATGATCTCGCGGGTCTCGGCCTCGGTGAGGTCGAGGTTCTCGCCGGCGTTGTGCGCGGCCTCCACCATTTCGTCGTGGTGTTTCTTTTGCTCCGCCTTGGGACGCGCTTCGAGCTGAGCGCGCAGCAGGGCTACTTCGTGACTTTCGTTCTCGATGAGTTCGTTCGCGAGATCTTCAAGCTCTTTCGCACTCGCCTTTGTTGCGGCGAGCTTGCCTTCCGTGTCTTCGCGCAGCGCCCGCTCCAGCTCGAACGCTTCACGAGCGGCGGCCGCTTCGTTCTTTGCCGCCTCGGCGGTCGCGCGTTCTTCTGCGATCTGTTTGCGAAGGGCTTCCTCCGCGTTCGCGGGAAGCGCGGGAGGTACGAAGGGGCCGAGCTTCTGCGCCTTGGGAACACGGCCCAGCGTCTTCAACATGGCGAAGGCTGCTCGACGAAGCTGACGCATGCAGCGCAGCGCGGTCGACGGTGAACCCTCAGTGTCATGAACCGCGCGGTTGCCGGTCTGGCGGATGCCGTGAAGGAGGTCCGCGACGGAAGGGTGTATGAGACCCCGGCGCTGCAAGCGATTGATCAGCCCGCTTTGATCCTCACGATCGTAGATCGGGTTCCCGGAGTGTTCCGCGAACGCCTCGGTCAGCTTTTCCGCGACAGTGCGGAGTCGGCCAATGCTTGCGGAGGCATCAATCGGGAAGAGCGCCTCCGCGCTTGCCGCGAGCGGGTGCAAAGAAGGCTCAAGCCGAGCGAGGAAACCAAAGTTGGCCGAGCACGGCTCTTTCATCATGCGACCGTACCGACTCTTCGGCGACTCGTCAGCTCGCTTTTTGAACGCTTGCCCACCCACAACGCACGATTCCGGGGGCTGATGGATCAGCACGTGGCGATGTGGCGGGAGACGGGCGCCGATCTAAATGAAAGAGCGCTCTCGCACGAGAAGTGGGGACGGTAGACGGGTTCGCTCGCGCGCAGGGAGCGCGACCATCACGTGAACGTCGCCGAGCACGATTGAGAAGGCGCGCTCAACAAGATCCGAACACAGGAACGGAACCTTGCGTGGCCGAGAGAGTTTTGTCGTACCTTCCGAGACGCACGGAGGGGAAAAGCGAAATGGTCAATACGTCGTCTGAACACGACAGAGCTGTTCAGAAGCTACTGGAAGATGCTCGGCGGAAGCTCGTCGAAACAGGAACCCGTAATCGACTGATTCATGTCAACCGTGCGAATCGTCGAGCGAACGCGCTCAATGTCATCAACGAACGCGCTGATGACATTTACAGACTCGTCCGTCTGAAGAGCCGCAAGATGGGGTTCATCGCGACCGCGGAAGATGAGGCCGAAGATGGGTCACCCCAGCTCAAACGACGTCCGGAGACCATTGTCGCGGAGTCGCGCTACGTCGATAGCTTCCTCGAGACTCCGCTCAGCGAGGACAAGCTTCAGAAGCGACTACGAGCGCTGGCGCGAAACGCAAAGACCGTTGAGGAGGAGCAGGGCGTCAACGTTCTCTACCTCGCGCTTGGGTTTCTGACCTGGTTCGAGTCGCCGAGTTCGAAGGTCGCCCGCACAGCACCCCTTGTCTTGCTTCCGGTAGAGCTTGTTCGAAACCCGCGGACGTCTTGCTACGAGTTGGTTTCACGAGATGACGACCTGGTGACGAACTTGCCATTGCAGGAGCGACTGAAGAACGACTTCGGTCTTGAGCTCCCCGAGATTGACGAGAACGAGACGTGGTCTCCGTCGCACTACTTTGAGCGTGTGAACGCAAGCGTGGGCGAGGCGCAAGGGTGGAGCGTTGAGCCGAACGCGATGCAGATAGGCTTCTTCTCGTTCGCGAAGCTGCTGATGATGCGCGACCTCGAACCTGCCAACTGGCCTGAGAAAACGCTCGAGCAGCACGCGTTGGTTCACTCGTTGTTGATGGGCGGGTTCGAGCGGACAGCGGCGACGTTTCGAGAGGGCGATCGGCTCGACGACGTGCTCAGTCCCGGAGACTTGATCCAAGTCGTCGACGCGGATGCCTCGCAGACGAAGGTTATCGAAACCGTTCGTCGCGGGAAGAGCCTCGTCGTTCAGGGACCGCCTGGTACAGGGAAGTCCCAGACCATCGCAAACATCATTGCGGGCGCTGTGTACGACGGGAAAACGGTTCTCTTCGTCGCGGAAAAGATGGCTGCCCTCTCGGTCGTGAGCGAGAGGCTCGCGAAGGTCGGTCTGCGAGACATTTGCCTCGAGCTTCACTCCCGGAAAGCGAATAAGAAGGCGGTGCTCAACGAGCTTGCGCGCACTCTCAACAGTGGTGGCGCGGCGGCCCGTTCGCCAGTCGCACCCACCGCACTCAAAGACGCTCGCGACCAGCTCAATGCCGCGTCTGCGCTCCTTCACACGCAGCTTCCTCAGCGTGACTACACCGCGTTTGACGCGCTGTCTCAGTTGATCGGTTTCATCGGCAAGGGGATCAGACCGCCGTCGGTTCCTCGCGAGAGCTATGCAGCGATTTCGAACGCGCGTGCTGCGCAGCTCTGCGAGATGGTGCGCAAGCTTGGCGTCACTGCGACCGCGGCGGGTAAGCCGAGCGCTCACCCGTTCTATGGAACGAGGAACCTGAACTTGCAGCCTCCGGATCAGCAGCGTCTCGCGGCGCAGCTGACGACTCTCAGCGCGACGATCGACCGCCTCCTGGACCAAAGTACGTCGGTCGCGACCGTACTGCGCACTGGCGTGAACACCCTTGCCGAGGTCAAGGCTGCGCATCAGTTCTTGGGGTCACTCGAGTCGGCTCCGCCGCTCGCTGCTGCGTTGGCTCCAGCGGTCATGGGAGCAGACTTCGACCGCGCCCGACTCGCTGCCGCGCTCGGCTTTCTGGTGGAATGGCGAGAGAGCAAGCGAGCGGTCGCCGGCACGTTCGTTGATATCGCTGCGGGTGCCGATGTGCGGTCGCTTCGGGCAGCGTTGGCCCTTGGAACCAGCACACCCCAGCTGTAATATCCGCTATAGAGGAATGCTGACGGACAGTCATGCGCCAGTCCCATTACTGTAGTACCAGCAGCATTATCAATCAGA
>CALJDU010000116.1 GCA_938024995.1 uncultured bacterium | reverse complement strand
GCGCGTGACCGAAGAGATCCTCGGCTTGATGGACACGGTGATCGGGGACAGCTCCGGTAGCGCCACCGGTCCGCGTCGCTCGAGCATCGACCAAGCCGACTCGCTCGTCGGGCGGCAGATCGATCACTTCGAACTCTTGCGGCCGCTCGGCAAAGGCGGGATGGGGGCGGTCTACGTCGCGCACGACATCTCGCTCGATCGGGAGGTCGCGATCAAGATGCTTCGTGGTCAGCTCGGCCGCCCGGAGCACGAGGACCGCTTGCTCCGTGAAGCGCGCGCGCAGGCCAAGCTCAACCACCCAAACGTCGTGCAGATCCACTACATCGGTCGCGTTCCGGACAGCGGTACGGGCCGCGCGCTTTTCTTCGCGATGGAGCTGATCGACGGCGCGCCTCTGGACGAGCTTGAAGAGACCATGAACCCCGAGGTCGCGCGCGACACCATGATGCAGGTCGCGCGAGGTCTGCGCGCGGCGCATCGGCGCGGGTTCATTCATCGCGACATCAAGCCGAGCAACTTGATCCGCGACAGCGAAGGCACCGTGAAGATCATGGACTTCGGGCTGGCCAAGACGGTCGAGACCGAAGGCGACGCCGCGATCACGCAGGACGGCGCGTTCGTCGGCAGCCCTTTTTACATGGCGCCTGAGCAAGCGCGCGGAGACGACCTTGATCACCGCGCGGACATGTACGGCCTCGGCGCGACCATGTTCCACGTGCTCACCGGCCGCCCGGTCTTCGAAGGCAAAAGCCCGCTCAACGTTGTCTCCAAACACTTGAGCGACCCCGTTCCCTCGATCCGCGAGCTGAACGAACACGTGCCCCCGGCGCTGGCCGCGGTCGTGGAGCGCTGCCTCGCCAAGGCGCCAGGGGAACGCTTCGAAGACTATGAAGCGCTGCTCGACGCGCTCGACGACGCCGCGCCGACTCGGACCGAGCACGCGGGCTTTTGGATCCGGGTGGCCGCGGTCGGGATCGACACCGTGGTCGCCGCGCTCCTCATCGGCATCACGTACAGCTTCGACATGCCCACGCTGGGGCTGCTCTTGCACCTGCTCCATATCTTGATCGGCCACACCCTCCGCGGGCAGACCATCGGCAAGAACCTGGTCCGCATTGAGGTTACCGGCGTCACGAGCGGAGAACCGATCGGCGTTCCGCGCTCCTTCGTTCGGCTCGTCGCGGCGTGGTGGGTGCCCATCGTCGCGGGCCTCGAGATCTTGATCTTCCAAGGGCGCGGCGCCTTCGAGGCCACGGTCGGCGACTTCCGCTTCGAGGACGCCGGACACCTGCAGAGCTACATCATCTCGATGATCGTCGGGCAAGGCTTCCTCTCGCTGATCTACATCGCCGGCTTGGTCTTCGCGGGCTTCCATCCGCAGAAGCGCGCGATGCACGACTTGGTCGCGGGGACCGTGGTGCGATACCGCATGCCGAGCCGAAGCGCGGGGACCCCGGGAGGTAAACTGCTCTCCATCCCGAGCCCCTCGACGCGACCCTCCGCGCGATAGCGAGTGATGTCGGGGGACACGCCGGGGGAACCGTTTGACGTGAAGCTCGACTGGGGCAAAGGCCCCTTCGCGGTCTCCCCAAAGCGCCGCGCCCTCCACGACCAGATCATCGCGCACCCACGAGACGATTCGTTGCGCCACGTCTACGCTGACCTCGCGATCGAAGAAGGGGACCCACGCGGCGAGTACGTTCGCCTCGCGCTTCAGCGGGACGCGCTCGACGAACACGGTGACGCTGACGAGAGACGCGCGATCCAATACGCGATGGACCACTTGTTCGGACGCTACGCGCGGTCGATCCGGAGCGAGTGGACCACGAGCGACGAGCTGGCCTGGACCCACGCGCGCGTCGAGCTCGTCGAGCGAGGTGGCTTCATCGACAGGGTCCACCTCGACGCGACGCTCAAGGCGGACGGTCTGGCGACGCGGCTCGATAAGATCGGGAGCGACGTTCTCCACCGCTGCGTCGCGGTCGCCCCGATCACGCAGATCCAGATGGGGCTCGCCGGGGCCACCGCCGCGATCGACATGATCCTAGAACACGCGCACGTGGAGCACTGGCAACGGAGAGGTGAGCTGGTGGCGCTCACGCGCGTCCCCATCGCGACCGAGGACTCGAAGGCCTTTCTCGTTTCACGCGCCGATGAGATCGAGGACGTCCGGGTCACGTTCGGCCCGCAACTGCGACCCGCCGAACGAGAACGCGTGATCGCCAAGGTCGCCGCGACGTTTCCCAACCTGCGCCGAGCGTGGGTCGGGCACGGGAGCCTCGCCGGGCTTCATCAGCTTGGAGCGCTTCCGCGGCTTGAGCGCCTCTCGATCGCGGGACAGCTCACGCGCAAGGTCGGCCAGCGGATGCTCGGCGCTGGCTTCCCCTCCCTTCGCGAGCTCATCCTCGAGAAGAAGTCCCGCGCAGACCCGCGGAGCCTCGCGACGCTGGTGAAGCACTTCAAGGTCACGCGGCTCGTCGTTCAGGGTGACTATCCATCGCGCTTCTCGTTGAACGACGAGTCCATCCGAGCGCTCGACGGCGCGGCCCTTCGGGAGCTCGTTCTCCGACGGATGGATGTCTCTGCGTCCCACGCCCGCGCCTTTGGTGCGATCGCGCTCCCGCGGCTGCAGACCTTGCGCATCGGGTACGGCAGCTTCGCGCCAGAGCTTTTCGAGGGCGCGGTCGCGCGAAACGTCACGACGTTTGAGCTGCTGACGCCCGAGCTTGATGTCTCGACGATGGAGCGGCTCAGCCGTGCTCTCCCCAGCGCGTCCGAGCTCACGCTCGCCGCGATCACGCCAAGCGCGGCGCGGGTGTTCGCCGCGTCAGCGTTGCATCAACGAATCGGCCGGCTCTCGCTGGGACGTCTCGAACCAGAGGCGCTCGTCGCTATACTTCGCAACGCGAACTCGCTCCATGAACTACGCGCCACCCTCCCGCAGTCGTCGCGCACCTCCGAGCTCATCCACGCGCTTGAGGACGCGGGTCCGCTTCACGCGTTGCATCTTGAGCTCGACGCGGACGAGGCCGTCGCCGCCTACCTGCGGTCGCGCGCGCCTCGTTCGCTTCGGCGGCTTCGGTTGTCGCGCGCGGGTCCAGAGGTCCTCGACGCCCTCGTGGCCTCGCCGCACCTCCACGAGCTCGCGCGGCTTCACGTTCCGTTTCCCGGAACCGAACACGGAGCACGTCGGCGTCGACTGGTGAGTCGCTTCGGCCCGCGTCTCAAGACCGGTCAGGCGAACCGGTCTCGGTTCGAGGACGCGCCGCCGGACCTCGACCCATGGGTGAACTGAGGTCGGCGTTCTCGCGACGAATGAGGCAAACTGCCTCGTGATGGCAGACGCCAATCTCGACGTGAAGCTCGACTGGGGAAAGGGGCCTTTCACGGTCTCGCCAGAGCGCCGCGCTCTTCACGATCAGATCATCGCGAACCCGCGAGACCTTGCGCTACGTCACGTCTACGCCAACCTCGCGATCAAAGAAGACGATCCACGCGGCGAGTACGTTCGGCTCGCGCTCAAGTATGACGCGCTTGATGAATACGATGACGCCGACGAGCGCCGCGCGCTCCGTCACGCAATGGACGACCTCTATGGTCGCTACGCGCGGTCGATTCATGAAGAGTGGACTCATCGCGATCCGCTGACGCGGGCTTTCGCGCGCCTCGACATTCGCGAGCAGCACGGCTTCCCGAGCGCGATCAAGCTCCCGGTCCTGCGCGAAGAAGCGCAGTACGGGATCTCAGCCAGTTCACTCGACCTGTTTCGTCAGTGCACGCTCACCGCCCCGCTCACGCGGATCACGACGAACAACCGCGCAGTCGTACTGGAGTCGATCATGAGCGCGGCGGCGAGTGATCCCGACCATGAGGCGAGCTGGTCGCGGCTGCGCGAGCTTGTTCACCGAACCCGCATCCAGATCCGGAACGCCACGTCGGAGGCGTTCCAGATCGCGCGGCCGACCGAGCTCTACGAAGCGCAGATCGTGTTCGACGCGAACCTTACACAGAGCGAACGCGACTCGCTCATCGCAAAAGTGATCGCGACCTTCCCCAACCTGGAGCGCGTTTGGATCGGTGCCGGGAACCTGAACGGGCTCGATCGACTGGGCGCTCTTCCCCGCCTCAGGAAGCTGTGTGTGGCGGGTCAGTTCACGAGAGCGCTGGCCGGCAAGATGATCAACGCCGGCTTCTCCTCGCTACAAGAGCTGATCTTGGAAGAGGGGGCTCGCTTTGTTCCGCACGCGGTCGCCGAGGTCACCAAGCGACTCGGCGTGCGTCGACTCATCTTGAACAAGTCTCGCGACCAAGCCTCCCTCAGCCGCTACTTCAACGACGCAATCTCCGGAGCGCCGCTACAAGAGCTCGTGCTCCGCGACCTCGAGGTCGAGCGCTGGAACCTTGTCCTGCCCAAGCTCACTGGGCTCCTGCTCGGAACACAGGTCTGTCGTCGGCTCTTTCGCCGAGCGAAGGACGCGCTGGTCTTGCCGAAGCTTCGTGATCTAACGCTGGTTGGCGAGCTTCATGAGCCGTACGCCGTGGCGCTCGCGCGTGACCCGATGCTCAAGAAGATTGAGCGACTTCAGCTAGGCAAGATTAGGGTCGACGAGCTGATCGCGATCCTCGATCAGGCGTCCGTCCTTCGCGAGCTTGGCGCGGACCACGCGCATCGGGACCTCTTGCAGTTCATTCAGTTCGCGCCGCACCTGCAGCAGATGCGCGCGCTGCGCTTTCGATCTGGGGGTGAACCAGTGGGTCTGTTCCGCTCTCCTGCCGCGCGGTCGCTCCGCCGGTTGTCGTTCGGGGTGTTAGACGATGAAATGATCCATGCGCTCACGACCTCGCCTGAGCTGTCAGCGCTCGCTCGTCTCAGCCTGCGTTTCAATCCGCGACACGGTCCGCGCCTCGTCAGTCGTTTCGGCCCACGTCTTCGAAACACTTCTTCGCGCCAACTCGCAGCGACGGACGCCACCGGTGACCCATGGGTGGCCACCTAAGCGCTTAGGCCCTGAACCAAACCGAAGGATCAGAACTGCGACGGGTCACTTCGTCGTCGCGGTCTTCAAGAACTCGAGGAACTCACCGACGCTGCACTGCTCTTCGAGCGGATGCCGGAGCGGCACCTCAGACGCGATCGTGTAGCGGTTCCGGCGCCCATGCCGTTCGCGTATGACGACGCCCGCCTTGTCGAGGTCCGTCAGGATGCGCTGGACCGCACGCTCCGTGATGCCGACGTACTGCGCGATGTCACGAAGCCGCAGCTCTGGCTCCTGGGCGATGCAGAGCAACACGTGCGCGTGGTTGCTCAGAAACGTCCAGCGGTGAGCGGCGTCTTCCATCGAAGATAGATGTACCCTCATGTCACGATACTTTATACATGAAAAATATTTCATGCAACACGTTGCACGCTTTTGTTTTCGCCACTAATATGTCGCGTCATGAGGGACACGAATACATGTACGTGGATGCTTTGAACGAAATGAACGCAGTGAATACGCTCCTGGAGGACCTCGGGAGCGCGCCACTGGAGCAAGGTGACATCGGGCTTGAAGGGCTGGAGGGCCGGAGCGACCTGGTGGTCAAGCGCTTCGAGGCTCCACTGCTCGCGGTTTTTGACACGCTCGATCGACGACCCGTCGTGACGCGGACCAAAGATGGTTCGCTCATTCTTCTCACTCGTTTGCTCGGGCGACGGGCGCGAGTCGTCACCTCTGATGGCGTGAAATGGCTGACGGTCGAGGGGCTCGAAACGACCTTTGGGAAAGCCCGCGGCGAAGAGCACGACTGGATGCTGATCGAGCGGCCGACCGAGATCTCAAGCGCCGCGGTTTCATCTCCATGGCGCGCTGCGCTGTCCCTCCTCAAAGGCGAGCGCGGCAACATCCTCACGATTGTCGTCTACGCGATGGGCGTTGGGTTGCTCTCGCTCGCGGTCCCGCTCGCGGTTCAGAACCTTGTGAACACCGTCGCGTTTGGGCAGCTGACGCAGCCCCTGGTCGTCCTCACGACGATGCTCACAGCAGGCCTTATCTTCGCGGCGACCCTGCGCGCGCTGCAGACCTGGGTCGTCGAGATCGTACAGCGGCGCGTCTTCGTTCGGCTGGTCTCGCAGATCGGTGACCGTCTCCCGCGCGCGAACATCACTGCGTTTGAGCGCGGTGAGGGACCCGAGCTCCTCAACCGCTTCTTCGATGTCTTCAACGCGCAAAAAGCGATCGCGTCGATCTTGCTCGGCGGCGTAGAGGCCAGCCTCACGACCTTCGTCGGGCTGCTCGTCCTCGCGTTCTATCACCCGCTCCTGCTCGGCTTCGGCCTCACTCTGGTCGCGTCCGCGATTGTCGTGTTGTCGATCTCGGGCCGCGGCGCGACGCGTACAACGATCCAAGAGTCGAAGCAGAAGTACGCGGTCGCCGGTTGGCTGGAGGAGATGGCGCGTCACCCCTTCGCGGTGAAGAGCAGCGGCGGCGAGGAGTTCGCGCGTGCCCGGCTCGACGCGCTCGCGAGCGGGTGGCTTCGTGCCCGTGACGCGCACTTCCGCGTCTACTTCCGCCAGTACATCGGCACCCTGGGGCTCCAGGTCGTCGCCCAAGCCGCGCTCTTGGGCCTGGGCGGCTGGCTCGTGATGGAGCGGAGCCTGACGGTGGGTCAGCTGGTCGCGGCCGAGCTCATCGTCGCGGCGGTCGTGATTTCGCTCGCGAAGCTCGGCGGGAAGCTCGAGACGCTCTACGACTTGGTCGCGAGCGCGGACAAGCTCTCGGCGCTCTTGACCTTGCCGGTCGAGAACCACTCCGGCGAAGAGGTCCTCCCCAAGCGCGGCGCGGTGAAGATCGAGCTCAAGAACGCCGAGCTTGGCGACGACGGCAGGGCCTACGATCTCTCGCTCGACGCAGGAGAGGTCGTCGCGCTTCGTTCCGCCACCGGACGCGCCGCAGAGCGCGGTGTCTTGGACGTCATCTTTGGGCTCAAAAGCGCCGGCGCCGGTACCGTGTTGGTCGACGGACATGACATCCGCGATGTCTCGCTGCGCTCGTTGCGTTCGCGCGTCTCCGTGGTGCGCGGCGTCGAGATCTTCCCGGTCACCATTGTCGAGAACGTGCGCGGCTCGGGGAACGCGGCGCCATCCGAGGTGTGGCGCGTTCTCGATCAGGTGGGGCTCGCGGACGTCATCCGCGGCCTCCCGTCGGGCCTACAAACCAAGCTCAGCCCGTCGGGCTTCCCCCTGCGCGCGACCGACGCGATTCGGTTGACGATCGCGCGCGCCATCCTCGCGAACCCCGGGCTCATGGTCTTGGACGGTTCGCTTGATCGCCTCCCCGAGCAAGAGCGCGCGCCGCTCGTCCAGACGATCTCAAACGGGCGCACCGTGATCGTGCTGACGCATGAGCAGAACGTCGCCGATCTGTGCGGAGGGTGGCGCGACATCGAGCCACACGTCTCGCGCGTCCAGGAGATGACCCAATGAGAACGAAGCACTGGCCTGAAGGGCAACAGCTCCTCCCCGCGGCGCGCCTGGTTCCGTCCGCGCAGCGCCCTGCTCGCGTCGCGCGTCGACTGCTCGCGGCGCTCACCGTGACGCTCGTGTTCTGCGCGATGGCGCCGTGGCAACAGAACATCTCCGGCAGCGGTTCGGTGATCGCGTTCTCCCCGAGCGAGCGTCCGCAGATGCTCCAAGCCCCGACCAGCGGAATCGTCGCGCAGTGGCACGTGGTCGAAGGAGAGGTGGTCGAAGAAGGTCAGATCATCGTCGAGCTCGCCGACAACGATCCTGATCGCCTCTCCCGACTTGAGATCGAGCGTGACTCGCACCGCGCGCGGCTCACGGCCTATGAAGCGCAGCGCGACGCCTACGTGTCTCGGCTGGAAGCGATTCGTCGCGCGCGAGACGCCGAGCTGTCGGCCGCGAGAGCGGAGCTGATGGGCGCGCGCGAGTCCCGGAGCGCACGTGAGCAAACAGCCGCTGCCGCTGCCGTGACGCAGACCACCGCGGAGACGCAGCAGGCGCGGATCGGTCGACTGAGTGAGCGGGGCCTCGCCAGTGATCGAGAGCGCGAGCTCGCGACGTTGTCGGCAGCGAGCGCGGAAGCCTCACACGCGTCACAGCAGGCGCAGGTGCGCGCGAGCTCGGCCGCGGTGTTCACCAAGCTGGCCGCGCTCCGCCGCGTCGACGCCAGCACCGCCGCGGGGATCGAATCCGCGCAGGCCGCCATCCAGTCTGCCGAGACGCAGATCGCGAGCGCGCGCGCCTCGCTCGCCTCGATCGAGTCGCGGCTCGCGCGCCAGTCCGCCCAGTCGATCACGGCGCCGCGAGACGGTGTCATTCAGCGCGTGCTCGTTCCCTCTGGTGGCGCACAGGTTTCTTCCGGTCAGACCCTCGCGTACCTCGTCCCGACGACGACCTCGCGCGCCGTGGCGCTCAAGGTCGACGGCAACGACGCCGCCCTCATCGAACCAGGACGATCGGTGCGGCTACAATTCGAGGGTTGGCCAGCGCTGCAGTTCTCCGGATGGCCGAGCGTCGCGGTCGGCACCTTTGGCGGGGTGGTCTCCTTCGTCGATCCGAGCGACACCGGCAACGGCGACTTCCGCGTTGTCGTCGTCCCCGATCCCAACGATGCGCCATGGCCCGACGCGCGTTTCCTCAGACAAGGAACGCTCGTGAAAGGGTGGACGCTGCTCGAGGTGGTGTCCGTGGGACGCGAAGCGTGGCGTCAGCTCAACGGCTTCCCCCCAGCGCTCAGCTCGGCCCCGCAGTGAACGCGACCAAGAAGGCAAGCCGCGTATTGTGCGCATGGCTCTTCTTCGCGTGGGGGAGCGCCTCCGCACAGGAGGAGCGCGGGGTCGACGACCAAGAGGTCGCGCTCGCTGAGCTGACTCTTGAAGAGGTCCTCCAATCCGCGCGCGAACATCACCCTTCCATCGCGGCCGCGCTCGCAAACGAAGAGGGCGCGGCGGCCGGACTGCTCGCGGCGCGAGGCGGGTTTGACCCGACGCTCGACGTCCGCATCAAAGCGCGTACCGGCTATTACGAGCTGCTCCGGGCATCCGCGACGCTTCGCCAACCCACGCCCTTTCTCGGCGCCGAGATCTTCGCCGGGTATCGTTACGGCCGCGGCCGCGATGAGCGCTTCCCGAGCTACTACAGCGACCAGACCGGGAGCGGAGGCGAGCTTCGCGCTGGCGTGCGCGTCCCGCTGCTTCGGGATCGCGCGATGGACTCACGTCGCGCCTCTCGTGCACGCGCGGAGGCGGGGGTCGAGGGCGCGAGCGCGAGTCGTTTCTCGACCGAGCTCGACATCCAACGCGACGCGACGTCGGCGTACTTTGGCTGGATCGCCGCGGTCAGCGCCGACCGACTCACACGAGAGCTGCGGCGGCTCGCCGCGGAGCGCCTGAGCTTCGTCACCGCGCGGGTCGAAGCAGGGGCCGCGCCCGCGATCGATCGCCTCGAGGCCGAGCGTGCTGTGCTCTCCCGCGACGCCAGCCTCGTCTCGGTGAACCGCGCGGTCGAGCGAGCCTCGCTCAAGCTCGCGCTCTTTCATCGCGACGAGAACGGTCGCCCGATCCTCGCTGACCCCCGAACCGCACCAGCGCAGATGCCTCGCCCACCCGCGCTTGAAGAAGACGATCTCCGCGCGCTCGCCACGTGTCACCCTCGCGCGAGAGCGGCCGAGATGCGCGCCCGCGCCGCGTTGATCGACGAAGAGCTGGCCGCCGCGCAAAACGCTCCGCGTCTCGACGTCACGGCCGCCGTCTCAGGAGACCTGGGCGACCAACCCGACTCGCTTCAAGGCCTCGTCATCGAAGGTCAGGTCGTCCTCCAGGTCCCGCTGCTGATGCGCCGCGGGCGAGGCGGCGAAGCCCGTGCCCGAGAGCGACGGCGCGCGGCACAGGCAGCGCAGGAGCTCGTGACTGACCGGCTCATCGTCGCGGTCCAAGACGCTCGATCGGCCTATGAGGCCGCGGAAGGCGCGCTCGCGATCGCGGAAGCCCAAGTCACCAACGCCCGCGCGCTCGCCGTCGCGGAGCGCGAGCGCTTTGAAGCCGGTGCGACCACTCTCTTTTTCGTGAACCAACGCGAGACCGCGCTGTTGCAGAGCTCGATCAACCTCGTCAGCGCGGGTCACGCGCTCTGGTCGGCGGCCGCGGCACACCAAGCCGCGTCCGGGTGCTCGCCCTAGCTAGCGCTT
>CALJDU010000115.1 GCA_938024995.1 uncultured bacterium | reverse complement strand
GTCGACTTCGTCTCTCAAGCAACTGAAGAGTCGACTTCGTCTCTCAAGGGACACGCACTTTAGGCAACCAACCACGCGAACTAAAAGTCGACTTCGTCTCTCACGGGACATCCACTTTAGAGGCAACCACCCACGCGAACTAAAGTCGACTTCGTCTCTCAACGGACACCCACTTTAGAGGCAACGAAGCGCTCATGATCCCGAGAAGCGGGCATGACCGCATCCCGCTCCAGCATCGTGTGCCCGGCAACCACGCCCTACTACCACTGCATCACGCGCGTCGTTCGGCGCGCGTTTCTCCTTGGCGACGACCAGGCGAGCGCGAAGGACTTCAGTCATCGCCGCGAGTGGGTCAAAGAGGAGCTCGCGTTCCTATCGAACATCTTCGCGGTCACGGTCTGTGGGTACTCCCTGATGGACAATCACATGCACACCTTGCTCCGCATCGAAGAGCAGCTGTGCGCGAAGTGGTCGGATGAAGAAGTGCTCAAGCGAGCGAAGGCGCTGCACCCCATGGCCTACCGCGCGGCCGAAGACGAGAAGCGCCTCGACGCGCACGCGGCGCTCTATCGCGAGCGTCTGACGAGCCTGTCTTGGTTCATGCGCGAGCTGAACATGTCGATCGCGAAACGCGCGAACAAGGAAGACAGAGTGACTGGCCGGTTCTGGGAAGGGCGCTTCAAGAGCAAGCCGCTTCTCGACGAAGGAGCAGTCCTCGCGTGCCTCGCGTACATCGACCTCAACCCCGCCCACGCGGGCCTCGCGACGTGCCTCAGCGAATGCGGGCACACCTCGATCGAGCAGAGGTTGCGCGCCGTTGGCGAGGAGAGGGCACGTGAGATGAACGTGGAGCTCGAAGGCGATGATGAAGACAAGGCGTCGCGCCCAAAGCTCGCGCTGATGGCGGGCGAACAAGTCGAAGACGAGTACATCGCCCGGCTCCCGATCTCGCTCCGCGACTATGTCGCCTTCGTCCTTCACACCGGCCGCGCCTTGCGAAAGGGAAAACGCGGAGCCCTCCCGATGGAGCTGAGCGACACGCTCACGCACTTCAAGCTCGACGACAAAAAGTGGCTTCGGACCGTCAGCGAAATGCCCGCGCGCTACGCGATGCTGGGAGAGCGGCACTTGATCGACACCGAAGCCAAGCGACGAGGCGTGCGCGCGAGCGGAACGAAGTGGGGAGAGGGCGCGGACCAAGCTGAGTAAACGGGTGACCCGAGGTTTCGATAGCCCCGTCACAAAAGTCCGCGCTATCGTCGCCAAGCGATAGTCGAAACCACTCGTCACGAGACTATCGCTTGAGCACGACACTCGTCGTAGCGAACCGTTCGAGTTGCTGTCTCCGTGCGACGACAGAATCGAAGTTCGTCCGGATCGCTATCGTCTATCGGTAGTAGCCAAGCTCTTTCACCGCCGTCGCAGGGAAGGCGAGGCCTATCGACGCGGACGGATGGTCACCAAACCTCGTTTCGTCGCTATCGCTCGCGGACGATACTCGTCGCTGAGCGATCGCCGATCTTGGACGACACTCGTCGTGCGAACGCATCGAGTCGCCACCTCCGTGCGTGCATTGGGAAGAGATTTTGTCTCGCGCGTCGACTTGCTCTCGAACCAGGTGACTCGCGCGCAGCGAGTACGCTTCCGCGCTTCGACTCACCACAACTCAAGTCTTCAAGAAGATCTTGCCGCTGGCGGAGCCGTCGATGCGAACCTCGAACGGGAGCTTCCAGTCGTCGAGTCGCCGTGTGAACTTGCGCGCTCGACGCGCCCCTCCGACCATGTTCAGAAGATCGACTTCTCCGATCATGCCGTGAGTATCGAGGTGTAGGAGCGCTCGGCGGAACTTTGCGTCTTCCACCATCGATACCCAGTCGGGACCTTCCTGGGGCGACTGCGGTGGGTCCTTGATCGCGACTGGTGTGATCGCGGCCTTTGGAAGTGGCGATGGTGTTTGAGTGGCGGAAGCGAGCTTCCTCCGCTGCTTCGCTCGCTTTTCTTCTTGAGCGTTCGCGACGCTTCGAAGGGCTCGTCGATGGGTCACGAACACCTCCGAGTCGTGGGCGCCGCGAATGCCAGGGACGCGATTGAAGATCTCACGCAAGATCTGAGCGCGCCGCACCATCCAGTCGTTCGATGTGACGTGCATGACGTCCCAGCCCCGGAGACGGAGGACCGCGGGGCGATGAACGTAGCGCTCGAAGGGCGACATTGGTTCGGCTCCCTCATCGATGATGACCGCGAGCGCAAAGCGAGCGGGATCATTCGCATGTGGAATCGCCAGCGGCACTCGAAAGCCACTGGATCCGACGTCGAGTTCGTACGGGACCTTCGCCTTTTCGAGCTCGGCGACAAGCTGCCCCACGAGCGGAAGATACCCGTCAACGACGTGTTTTCGGTCGCGTCGATGGGGCGATCGCCGCGCCTCACGGACAAGGTCGAGCACGCGCTCCGCCTGCACCTGATGCCCGCCGCTCATGTGGTGAGCGAACCCGAGAAACTGTGAGAAGAGCTTGGGACCCTCATGCTTGGTCTTGCCAACGGTGAGCTGCTTCGGGTCGAAGGACGAGATGATCACGCACTCTTTCTTTGCGCGCGAGACCGCGACGTTCAGTCGGCGCTCACCGCCACGCTGACCGAGCGGCCCAAAGCGCGCTGGTACGTAGAGCTCGCCAGTCGGTTTTCCGCCGCGAATGCGTTCCTTGGGGGCGTGTCCGAGTGAAAAGACGATGACGTCGCGCTCGTCACCCTGAACCTGCTCCAAGTTCTTCACGAACGGTCGTTCGTCCAACGACTTGAAAGAGCAGGCGGTTTCCCAAGCGTTGGCGAACGCTTCGTCGCTCTCGCAGCGGACGTCGATGGCGTCAAGGACCGCTCTGCGCTGGCGAAGGTTGAAGGTAACGACACCGACACTCGGTGGCTTTTCTCGCGAGAGGAGCTCACCGACGACATCGACAACCCGTTCCGCTTCGGGCTTGTTTTCGCCAGCTTGGTAGTCGCCGTCCTCAACCTTGACCCAGCGGATGGCCGACTTCGCCGATGGGCCGGTCGTCGCCGGAATCGTCAGCAGATCGCCGTGGTACATCGAGTGGTTGGAGAACGCGATGAGCGCTTCGTCCTGGCAGCGGTAGTGCCAAGTCAGGCCGGCGTGCGCGACGCGTGTGCGAGCGAGGGTGAGGAGCGACTCCGCGCTCAGCATGTCGCGCAGCTGCCGAGTCTCCTCGTCGATCTCCTCTGTCGCCTCTTCGTCGTCGCTCGTTGCCAGAGAGAAGTAGGAGGACGGCGGCATCTGCTTTTCGTCGCCCGCGATCACCACACGCTTCGCTCGAAGAAGCACGGGAAAGCCCGACGCGACGGTGCACTGCGATGCTTCGTCGAAGATGACCAAATCGAAACACGCGTTTCGTGGGAAGAGGACCGTCATCGTCTCTGGAGAGAGAAGCCAAACGGGCACAACGTCTAAGAGGCCGTCTCTGGAGAAGCGCCGAACGAAGGAACGGAGCGGCATTAGTCGACGCTTCTTTCGCGTCTCCTTCAGAAAGAGCTCCTTCGTCTTTTGAGCTTCGGTTCGCCGCTTGTGTTTCTGGGCCTGCTCCGTCTTCAGTAGCGCGACGTCATCTGACTTGGCGACCACACGCTCAACTTCGACTTCGCTGATCTCGGCTTCGAGCTCTGCGAAACGCGCAACACTCCGAAGGGTCTCCTGAACCTCGGCTTCTGTCCCGAGTGCTTCAAGCCGCGGGTCGTCACGTCGCGCTTGCGCTAGCCATGCGACCGCCCAGGAGCGACGCACGGCCGCCTTCCACGCACTGGCACTGTCGTCGCGAAGCGCCGAGTACAGACCATCGAGCAAGTTTAGTGGCGATGGCAAGAGCGAGCCCAGCCGCGTGAGGAGCCTGTCCGCGTGAACAAGCCGTTCGCCATCCTTCGCTACGCCAGTAGCGAGCGTGGCCAACTGTTCCGCGCTCGGGAGCGCCGTCAGCCATGGAAAGACGTTCCGAAGTGGTGCCGCAGCCGTCGCGAGCGCGTCGCGCGCCTCCAGCAAACCTAGCTGCTGCTGCGCGACCTTTTCCCAAGCGGGCGCTTGGGGCAACCATGCGCGGGCGGCGTCGAGCGGGGGGCGTTCATGCGCGAGAGCTTGAACCCGATCGGAAAGCGTCGCGAGGCGATGGACGAATGCGCGCGCTTCCTTCGATCGCTGGGGCAGCGCGGACGCAATGCCTAACTCGGCCATCGCGTCTTCCAATCGCCGCCAGCCCGATGCCGCCCTGAGACGAGTCGTGATTTGCTCAAGGAGCGAGGTGTCGATGGGCGCTGCGCTTTTCTCTGGCCAGTTCGATTTCAGCGACTTCCGAACACGAGACCTCGCGACCCACCAGCCGAATACAAAGAACCGGCCGACGTTCCCCACCCAGCGGTGAAGCACGCGAATCGTGTGCTCAAACTCTGGTGTGGTGGTCATCTTAATCGGATGAGTGAACGCCATGATCGCGTCCTCGCACTCACGCCACGCGTCTTGTGCCTTCGCGCCCGCGAGGAGCTGAGCCGGCCGCGCTACCGCGATGTTCAAGAGGTGACTGAACAAGTCGGATTGATGCGCATCGGTCCGCGCCGAGGTTGTCGAGACGACGAGCTGCAGACCCGTTCTCGCACCCTCGACAACGTCTCCCGAGACCGGAGACGCGGTTTGGTACTTGGCGTAGCGCTCCGCGATCAGGCTTGCAGAACGAAGCTGAGCCTCAAGTTCTCCTATCTGTGTGCGGCTCCACTTGGCGAAGCTGGCGCGCGGCGTTTCCAGGTTTCGCCACGGACTCTCCAACGACCAAACATCAGCGAGGGGCTGCAGCGCGAGAAGGGAGCTGTTGAGCTCGCGCAGCTGCCGAGTGGGTATGGAGTCGAGACCAAGTTCACCCGTCAGCAGCGCGGAGCTCGTATCACTCGCCATCGTCGCGAGCTCGCCGATGGTCACCTCGCCTGCAGCGGAGGACGACGAGAGCAAGGCGTCACGAACGGCGAGTTGGCTCTTCAGTGCCTGGTGCTCTCGATGGAGTTCTGTGGCTTCTGTGTGGTCGAACTGGACGGGGGCAAACTCGTCGACTCGCTGCGCTATTTGGTCGTAGAGACCACGTCGGTCGTCGTTGACGTCATGAACCAGACCCACCAGGTGCCTGAGCCCGAGGCTCTCCAAGCGCTGACACACAACATCGATGGCCGCGCGCTTTTCACAAACGACCGCGACTCGCTCTCCTCGCGCGAGGGCATCGGCGACGAGATTCACGATCACCTGGCTCTTGCCCGTACCTGGTGGGCCGTCGACCACAGTCGCGGGGTTCTGTCGGCACATGGCGATGACTTGTCGCTGCGAGGGATCCGCGGGAACGACCGGCGGACGAACGTCGTGCGCAACCGCTTCTGGCTTTGCGATCGCTGTCTTGGGCTGGAGCCCATCTGGAAGAAGCAACTGTGCGGATGCGAGCAGCTTGCTCAGGTCCGTTTTCGGCAGCGCGAGCTCCGCGATGAGCCCGTCGTAGTCCTGCAAGAGGTCCGAGTTCGACTGCGGGAACATCCCGAGGACCGCCGTCTCTTCGAGTTCGAGGAACGCGCTTTTCTGCTCGAGCTCTTCGTCGCGACTCTGAAAACGTGAAAGCGGGCCGGGGCGGTGCGCGAGCTTGAGACCCACTTCACCAAGTCTGGCGAGGACGGCTTCAAGCCCTTTGGACGGATCACCCGCGAGCGCGTCGAGCTCATCGGAGAGCTCATCCGGGAAGGCATACCCTCGCTTGTTGAAGATGAGCCGCAGGAGCGACTGGTTGATCATCGCCGTCTCGTCGGCTCGCCGGACCGCAGCGTATCCTCGCGCGCCCTTGGCCGTTTCCACGAGGTCCGCGGGGTAGAGCACGAGTGGCCCTCGAACCAGATACGTCCCCCGGCGCTTCCCGTCGGCTTGGGCGACGTTGCCGGTCAAAAAGGGGTAGCCAACGTAAAGGTCGTTGGCGCCGGTCTCCTCAACGCGAAGCCGGTTTTCACGGCTGAGCGCTTTGAGGCGACCGGCGACCTTCTCTGCGCCTCGGTGCTGTCCGGCATCTTCCGCTTGGACCAACACCGCCCGTTTGCCACTGCGGATCCGTGTTAGCGCGCGCTCAGCCGCGCCGACCGAGACGCTGTTGAGTTCGCTGAGGTCGAACGAGCGTCCGTGGCGTATCTTGCGGAGTCGAACGGAAGGACTTCTACCGTCGCCCGACACGAGGAGATCTCGCATTCGCGTAAGCGCAACTCGGAGACCTTCTCGAGACGCATCGCGAGCATGCTGACCTGGCTGGAGTTCGTCAGCGACTAGCGCCGTGAGGTGAACTCGTCGGTCCATCTCGACCAAAGCGAGGTCTTTGTCTGCCTCGATTGCGCGCTCCTTCAGCGCTCGAGCGACGTCTTGGACGACCGCCTGCTCGCGTCGCTCGTACCCAAGTAGTCGAAGCAATCGGCGAAGCGTGATGACGGCCTCACCTCGCTCTTGTACGCCGTGAACGAATGCCTCGAAGGCGTCAGCGGCTTCCACTTGCGTGACCGGCAAGGGGAGTGGCTCTGGCTCGAGGTCTTCAAGCGTCAACGAGACTCGAAGCGTGAGCAACGTGGAACCGAGAAGGAGCCGGTACTCGTCTTCGCAACCCAGCGCTTGGCCGACCGCGAGAATCGCGCGGACTTCTGCCGGATCGATCACGCCGTCGGCGCCCATCACGTGGACGAGGAGATTGAAGAGCGCGCGAAGGAGATCTCCTCCGGCGACTTCGACGACCTTCGCTGACTCCCAGAAGCGGGCGACGGCGTGGTCGAGATCGAGGTACGCGTGCCAGCCTCCGACCAGCGGCGCGAAGATCCGTTCGATGGCTTCGGCTTCTTCGTCCGCGAAGTCCCCGTCTGCGTGCGCGACGATCACCGACGCAGCGAGCGCGCACTCGTGGAGCTCCCGGGGAGGCTCGTCGAGCATGTGGTATCCCGGCTCAACAGTCTTCGCGTCGCCCGTGATGAAGAACTTCCAGAGGAGGTCGTCGACCTGGTTGAGGCGACGGGTGCCTGGCCCTGTGCCTGTGAGCTCACGGTAGACGTCGGTCTCGCTAAACAGCCAAAGTGCATAGGCGCGAAGGCTGTGCTCGGGGTGAGTGCGGCCAAGCACCCGCTCCCCACGCTCGAGCACGGACTCCATCAGCTCGCAGCTCTGGGCGAGGTAGGTGTCGGTGTCCCAGCGCAGCACGTCTGCAGACAAACCAGTCAGCGCGATCATCTCAAGTCGGAGCATCGCGTGAAGGTCTTGGCACGCGACCAGCCCCACGCGATCAGCGGTCAGTTCCGCGATCATGCTGAGCGTGGACAGCCAATACTCTAGCTGTGGATCGAGGTCGGGCTGTCCGATCACGCTTGTCAGCAGATGGACCACACCGGACGGAGACCGAGGTCCATGCGCGAGGAAGTGACCCAGCTCATGCCCGAACACTCCGAGAAGAGCGCCCTCGTCCAGGAGCGGGAGCAGCCGACCGTGGATCTCGACCAGGATCGGAGACTCCACCAAGTGGATGGCAGTGTTCTCTCCGCCCGAGCGTTGATAGAGTTCCAGCTCGCCCCCGATACCGAGTACCGATTGCGCGAGTCTCGCGTTCCGGTACGCGACCGGCGCCATCGAGTCGGTCAGGCGAAGAGAACGCGCGAGGAGACGTCGGCGAACGACGCTCTCGTCCCTCGGTATGAGTCTCGAGATGAGCGGCGCGTAGAGCGGATGGTTGCGGATTTGCTGGGTGAGCGTTCGCTCCGCGTGGAAACGAACCTTCTCGACATCAAGAGGGACTGGTAGCCGTCGAACGACTTGCTTTGCCGGGCGAGCCGGCTCTCTAATCCGCGTTTGCACGTCGCGTCACCCCAGTGAAAATCATACACGCCTCTCTTTCGCGGACGGAGCAAAATTCGGTCACGTTGAATGCGCTGAGGATCAGGCGACGAGCATCTCTTTTGTGAAGCGATCGTAGAGCGGTAAGAGTACCTCCACGTCCATGGCGGCATACGCGAGCTGTCGCTTTGTCAGCGGCCGACGCGTCCAGTCTGACTTCTGTTCCGCCTTGTCGAGCGGCTTGCCGAGTTCCCGTTCGCACACAACGCCCAGGCCGTGACCGCCACTGATCTTCCGGCCACGCAGCTTCCGCGATGTCGGTAGCGTGTCGAAGATGTTCTTGATCCCGATCGATAGCTTCTTGAAGACAGACAGCTCGAAGTTTGCGTTGTGAATGATCTTGATGACGTCTCGGCTCGCGAGCACCTCCGCGATCGGGCTGAGGTCGTCGAGACCGCGTGCGTCGATGACCGCGTTGTAGGTGGGCGTCGAGAACTGGACGGTGCAGAGCTCTCGGTCGAAGAGCGTGGTCTCGACATCCAGACCCACGCGCTCTTGCTTGAGGAGCTCACTACAGAGCGTCGAAAGCGCAGCTTGAGTGTCGATGTAGCGGATCTCGTTTTGCGGCTGCGCGATCTCGGGGAGCGGCGCTGGCTCGAGATCGGGGCGGGCGATGCCACCTCGCGCAAGGGCCTCGCGGAGGATGTCGATGACGCCAGCGTTCTTCGTGGCTTCGTCGCCGAGAAGGAAGCGGCGCGTTCCATCGACGTCGAGCAGGTAGTGGCCGAGCATCTCTTGCTGGAAGCGTGGCGGGAGCGCGGGCTGAAACTTCGAAAGCCGGTACGGCGGGACGCTCGCGATGATGCGCTGCCAGACGTCGAGATCCTCCCAGAACGCAGTGTTGCTCATGTCCAGAATCGCCTGCGCGACAGTCTCATGACTCACACCGTTGCCCTCGATCCGCAAACGCCAGTTGTCCGCGACCACCTTCCACCCGTTGTTGACGCTCAGCGCGTACTTGAGCGTGTGGTTGATCTGGCCGCCCGCAAAGGTCCACCACACCGCGCAGCCATCGTCCTGCCGGATCGCGTGACCTGCTTGGCCCAGAAGCGCTACGAAATCCTCTCGATAGCCTTCGAGCGTTTCTTGGGCCGCATCACTCAAGTACGGATGGACGCTCTGCTCGACAAGCAGACGACGGATCCGCTGGCAGAGCTCAAAGCCAAGAAGGTTCGGCGCGAAGCCTCCCCAGCTTGGCTTCTTCCCGCGCGGTGCGGCGACCACGGTCACGGCGCGTTGTGAATGGCTGATCTGATGAACGAGCCAGGCTCGACCGCCGAGCAAGAAGCTCGTCATCTCCTCCACGAGCGAGTCGACGAAGTCCTGCTCTAAGGAGCCGATCTCTTTGCCGCCCTGGGTGAACACTCGATAGTACTGGGGGCTCGAAAACACCGCGTAGAGTTCAAGGAAGTTCTTCTTGCCGTAAACGCGCTCTGCGCGGTCGCCCATCGAGAGCAGGCTGCTCGATTCGTAGAGAAACTGGCGGCGGAGCATGTAGGCGATGACCTCGTCGAAGTCTTCGCGGGTCACGCCGCTCAGGTCGGGAACGCGCGTGAGTTGGTCCCAAGCGTTGTCGCGGCTGATGCCTCCAAACTGGAGCGTCATCGCGAGGAGCTGGTGTACGAGCGCAGGCCAACATCGCGTCTGTGGTGGAATCGACTCTACCCAGCCTTCGCGGGCCAGCTCGATCAACGCGGTCGCTTGCAGGACGCTCTCTGGATCATCACAGAAAAACGTCGTGTTGGCTGGACCGCCTCTTCGACCGGTGCGTCCCATTCGCTGAAGGAACGAGCTCACGGTGCTCGGGGCGTTGGTCTGGAGCACAAGATCGAGGTCGCCGACATCGATGCCCAGCTCAAGGGTCGAGGTGCAGACGATGGAAGCGTCGCCGCCTTTTTGAAATCGCTCTTCGGCGAGCTCACGCTCTTCCAGCGAGACCGAGCTGTGATGAACAAAGACGTCTGTGCCGCGGTCTCGAATCTTGTCGGCGATGGTTTCCGTTAGCGCGCGGCTCTCACAAAAGAAGAGGCTCTTGTTGCCTCGCGCGAGGCCAGCAGCACGTGTCGCGAGCGACGTCACCGAGGCATCGAGATGAACCTTGAGCGTACGCTTGGATGGCTGCTTGGGCGGATCGATGACGACGCCGGGCCGTTTCGAGGTGCCCTGAATCCACTTGAGGATCGCGTGTGGGTTGCCAACAGTCGCGCTAAGGCCGATGCGCTGGATGTCGTTGTTCGTAAAGCGGGACAGGCGCTCGATGACGCTCATCAAGTGCGCGCCCCGGTCGAGCCCCGCCATCGCGTGGACCTCGTCGACGACCACGAAGCGCAGGTCCTTGAAGAGATCCTGCACGGCCACCTTGGAGGACACGAGCATCACCTCGAGCGACTCGGGCGTCGTCATCAGAAGGTCGACGGGATCGCGAAGGAACGCTTTGCGTTTGCTTGGGCCGACATCGCCGTGCCAGAGAAAGCGATCCCGACCGACCATCTCGGTGTATAGGCCGAGGCGGTCCGCTTGGTTGTTCAGCAGCGCCTTGATCGGCGCGACGTAGAGCGCGCGAACGGAGTCTTCGGTCCCAGGATCCGCGAGGAGGTTCGCGAGCACGGGGAACATGCTCGCCTCGGTCTTTCCTCCCGCGGTGGGCGCCAGGATAACGGCGTTGTGACCATCGAGAATCGCGTGGGTTGAGAGCTCTTGAACAGGTCGCAGCGAGCTCCAGCCCAGACGCGCGACGATGGCTTCTTGGAGGCGCGAAGGGAGTCGCCCGAACGCGCTTTGCTTGTTGTTCTCGCTCAAGGTCTACACCTTCCTCGAGTCACCATTGGTCCTCGAAGGGAATGTCGTCTCCCTCGTCTTCGGGTGGAGGGTCGGAGTCGAGGAGCGCTTTTTCCTCGGGTCGCAGCTCGGTTGGCTGAAACCCGTAGCTGGTCATCGGATCGTGAGTTGGGTTTTCGTCCAACAGGTCCATCTGCTCGACGAACTGACGCAGGAACTGTCGAGGGACCACCCCGACGTCGCCTTTGAAACCCTCAGTCACCTCTTTTACGAGACGCTCGATGAACTCGTCCGAGATACGTTCTTCAAGGCGCGCGCGATCGAGTACCGGCTGGTCGTCGTCATTCTTTGGTTTGGGAAGTGGGTAAAGCGAGCGCAGTCGGTGCGCGACGGCCCGAAGCCGGTCTGCGTCGAACGGCGAGAGCGCGAGCTGAGGTTGGCGTAGGCTCGCCTTGCCGTTACGACTCATGAAGCGGATGCGGTCGTGGAGCGGTGCCAGGCCAGCGACTCCGCGACGCTCGTCAAAGAACTCCTTCGTCCCCGTGAACAGCCACAGGAGCCCGGGGTACGCGCCAGCGGCGTCAGCGATTTGCCGAATGCCATTGAGCGACTTGTGGCGAGAGTCCTTCCGCATACGAAGGATCGTCTCCGCTTCGTCGATCACGATCAGCATTCCTGCGTAGCCGGCCGCCTTCACGATCTCGAGCACGCCGCGGAGGTAGTCGAGAGCGTCTCGGCTCCCGATGTCACCTTTGATCTGCGCTGTCTTCTTTGCGGATGCCGCGACCTTCTCGCTTCCGCCGAGCCACGAAATGAGCGAACCGGCTTCGGCGACCTGACCCTTTTGCTTGAGGTCAAAAATCGTCTGAATGACGCGTACAAAGTCCTGAGGTGCTTGACCGCGGGTTCGCGCCATCAAGTCGTCGTTGAGACGGTCGCGGACCTTTGCATCAAACCCCTCGGCGTCCTCGTCTTCGCCCGCTTCAATCAGCGACTCCTCCACGCGGCCAATCCAGCGGTCCAGGATGTCGCCGAGCGCGCCTCGACCACACGATGAGGTGCCAAGCTCGGTGAGCACCTTTTTGTAGACGTCGTCGAAGCGATGGAACTTGAGGTCGTTGTCACTCACGACGACGAAGCTCGTGGCGAAACCCTTGGACTGCGCATCGTGGACCGCGAGCCGAGAGATGAACGTCTTCCCGCACCCGTAGCCGCCGCGAAGAAACTTGGTGCTCCCGTCGCCGTGAGCCACGAGGTCAAGCTGTCGATGAAGTTCGCCCCGCGGAGCCTCGACTCCAACCGCGAACGCGTCCAAGCCGCGCTCTGGGACGAGACCCTTCCGAAGCTGTTCGAAGATGTGCTCAACATCTCGTGGGGTCGGCGTACTCATCAGGTTCCCTCTTTCACGTAAGTCTTCACGCCACCGATGATCTCGATGCGCGCCGAGAACGGCAGGATGGCCGTGTAGCTCTCAAATTTGGCGCTAAATCGGCGCAGCTTCCTGGCGCCGCCAAGCATGGTCATCGCCTCCGGTTCGCGGACCGTACCGTGGTGTGCGAGGTGGGCGAAGAGAGTCCGGACGCCGCCCTCGGGAAGCTCGGTAAGCCAGGCGTCGTCGGGTGATTCATCAAGCACGGCGTCCGGTGCCGGTTGGCTTGCGCGTGGTTCGGCAACGGGTTCGGGAGGTTTCTTCTCGAGCTTTCGGCCGTCCGACGCCACCTCGAATCGCTTGGCTACCAAGACCGTCTCGACCTCCACGGCCGCGCCGGGGTGAAGCACCTCAATCCGAGCGCGAGCGTTCGTGGCGCCGTGTAGACGAAAGAAGACCTCGATGGGTTTGCCGACGGGCGCAAAGACCGAGCTCCCGGCGATGCGTCCGCCGCGTCGGGTCTGCAAAAGATCGACCTCAACTTCCGCGAGGTCGTTCACGCGCAACGCCAGCTCCACTTCGTCATCACGCGCGAAGTCGAGACCATCTTGGCCGGCGACGTTTACTTCAATCTTCAGGCAGTGCATCCCAGCGATGCCCGGCTCTTTGCTGGCCGCGATGCCGTAGCGGACGGAGCTTCCTCCGGTCGCCAAGCGGTGCACCACGGAGAGCACGGGGATGAGCCGCTCCTGCAAGCTGTTGCCTCCGTGGACGAAGTTCCCGCCGCGCTTGCCGGTGTCAAAGGTGGCAGTGGTCGCCGGGAACATCACGTGGAGGTTGTCGACGCCGACATAGGAAAGGTCGGCAAGCGGCACGCGCACCTCGCCGTCGTTGTCCTCCGGCGAGGCGGAGATCACGTGCCGCCGTGGGTTGAACCTATCTCCATGAAATTTCGCGTTGGCGGCCCTGTCATGCAGCAAAAGGAAGCCGTGGTCTGAAGTCACGACGAAGTGCTTCACTCCGGCATCGCGAAGCAAGCGCCAGGCGGCGCGAAGTTGGCGAAGCACTTGGTCAAAAACCTTCGGACCAAAGTCGTGTTCCCCCGCCTTGTCGATCTCTTCGCTGTGGACGACGATCAACTTGGACTTCGAGACCGTCCCTTTGAGGCTGGACGCGCCGCGGTTGAGCACCTCGTCGAGCTTGAGCCAACTGCAGGTGCCGCCCGCCCGAGACTGCATGGCGCGCTTGCGAGTCTCCGGGTCGTGGACGCGAAACTCACCGCTCGCGAAGCCTTTGATTTTCCCGTCTTTGATCGCCGGCGTGAGCCGCCCTGAGTGCGTCACGGGCGCCAAGACGTTCATCCCGACATTTGTGTTCGTCGGAAGCTCCGCGAATCGTCCGACCAGCTTCGCTTCGGTCGCGGGAGCATCGGCCATGGCGCTCATGAGCTCCTGACCCATCTCGAAGCGCAAGGCGTCGACCATGAAGAAGGCGGTCGTGCCCTCGTTGACGGCCGGTCGAACCACATCGTCGAAGAGGTTGCGCTGCATGAGCTTGGCTTCGGGTAAGAAGCCTTCTGTCTGGCAGAGCTGGTTGAAGTCCGTGGCCCAGCTGTCCGCCCATGCTCGCCAGTGCTCGCGCATGTGGTCGAGCAAGCGGCGAAGTTCTTCGAAGCGCTCGAGCTGGGAGTACAAGAGCGCGTGGCGTTGCTGTGCGAGGTGTCGATGCGCGCGATCGACCGCGGCACCTGCGTCGGCATAGCGCGCGGCGGCTTCTTCAAGGGACTTGGCGCAAAGCTCAGGTCCGGCGCTCTCGATCGCCAACCCAAGCGTCGCGGCCGCGCCGACGAGTTGCCATTCACTCTTGCGCGTCGGTTGCCGTTCGAGCCAGAACGAGTTCGCTTGACGACGGTCAAGGCGTTGCCGAGCCCATTGGTCTGCTTTGGCGAAGCCTCCCTCGCGCACAGCGTCGAGCGCTTCGTTGAGAACAGTCTCATCTTCAAAAGCAAAGGTGTCGATCCTGCCCAGGTCCGCAGCGCGAGCGGCCGTCACCTCACCTTCCAGGTCTTCCTCGGTATGGCGGGCGGTTCGCTCATAGAAGCTCGGGTGCGCGCGACGCGTGTGCGCAGCGAGTTCACAGCAGGCCGTGACCACGGAGGCAGGGAGAGACGCTGCGGCCAGCAAGCGCTCGGTCGCGGGTGGATGGCTGAGGTCGTGTACATACTCAACCGCCATCGCCCAACTCGCAGCGACGTAGGCCGCGTCGGAGAGCGAGTCTTGGAAGTTGCGCTCATGCCAGGCCTCGGGAAGACCGAGCTCGACGCCGAGGTGCGCAAAGAACGCTTCGTAATCTTCTTCGATTCGCGTAGCGACGCCGTGTTGTTTGTGACCGCGACCTGAGCGGGTGTCCTTCGAAGGCGTGCGCAAGAGGTCGTCGAGCAACGCGGGCGGGCTCATCGCCGCGAGCAGCGACGCTAGGCCGGTTGTCGGTTGCGTGAGCTCTGTGGCGAGCCAGCGGTCCGCGTCGTCGAGCGTGAGGTCGGGGCGAGCGACAAACTCTTCGATCGCTTCCGGGGACATGCGCCGCGCGGCTGCCTGGGTCACCAAGGTGCCGATGCCTTTCCGGAATCGCTTCCCGCTCCGGTAGAGCTCGAGCAGCGGCGTGTCCTTGATGGTCTCTTCGTTGAAGCCAGGGAGATGAACGAGCAAGAGCGCGCGGTCGGTGCCGCCCGAGAGCGGCGCGAGCTCGATCATCAGCTCGAGGAAGCTGCCGCGGAACGCTTTGACTTCGTAGGGGAGCGCGCCGCGTTTGCGGGTCTTCGCGAGCTGGTCGACGAAGTTGGAGTAGCGGCCGTCCGCGTCGAGCCACAAGATGATGCCGTGATTGCGAACTTGTTCGCGTAGCTCTTGCTCAAGCGCGCCGGAGACGGGGCCGAAGTTGGAGCTTTCGTTGGTCGCTAGCATCAGTAGCGACACTTAAGCAGGAGCTCGTCGGTGGTCGCTGAGCCGAGCCGAATCTCATGAAACGGAGTCGCTTGGGATGGTTCGGTCGGCTTGTCGGTCGAAGTCAGGATGTACTGAAACGCGCTGCCGCAATCTTGATGAAGCGATTGCATCATCCGAAGAAGAGAAGCGAACCTTCCCGGGCCGAGGTTTGCGCCCCGCGGACTGTCGTGGATCCAAAAGCCGGGAAGTTCCGACTTGTCGGCGATCGCCATCCGAAGTGCAGCGAGGTCAAACGCGATCGCTCCGAGAGCAGTGAGCCCTGGTCCGTGTGCCCGATGGGTCCCGCTCTCACGAAACTCGAAGTCAAAGCCATCGGCAGTTAGCTTGGCGTGCGACGACGCGTCGCCACCAAAGAGCTGCCTTGTCACCAAATCGAGCGCGGCGGAAAAGGTCGCCCACTGAGATGGGTCTGGAACGGGCGGGAGCGCTCGACGCGCGCTTGGCTTCTCGGGCATTGCTGCTTTGAGACTGTCCGCGTGAGCCTGCGCGCTTCTTAATGCTGCGCGAGTCGCAAGTGCGCGGTCCACCCTTGCAGCGTGCTCCCCTCGCCGTATGAGATCGCTTTCATACTCGCCTCGGAGCGTCGCAACCCGTTGTTTCAATACACTGACGCTGGCTTTGCGCTCTTTAACCAAGGACTCGAAGGTGTCGGCGTCCTTCTCAGCTCGCGCGAGTTCTTTGGTCGCAGCGAGGAGGTCTGTGCGGACCGTGGACCCCTCGTCGGCAAGCAAAGCATCGTGTTGTTCGATCATACGTTGCTCAGTGAGTCGCCGGCGACAACGACTGCACACGCGGATGCCCGCGACACGAAGATCTGCTCGATGCTCTTCGATGTCGCGCTCCCGCACAGTCAGGTCGGAGACACGTTTGGCGAGCCGCTTCCTCTCGGCTTGGTTCGCTTCCGCTCGTCCGCGAATCACTCCGAGATGTTCGAGTTCCGAACTGAGTTCGTTCTGAGCTTTCTCCAGTGTCTCGGGAGGCGGTGATGGGCGCCGCAGATCGTCGCGCTGCGCCGCGAGCGCTCGCTCTTGTTGGAGCGCGGTAAGGGGCAAGCTAGAGACGCTCTCGTCATCCCCACGCAACTCCGCTTCCAACGCTGACACCTTCGCCTGCGCACCCGCGAGAGCGGCTTGTTGACGACCAAAGTTCGGGTCTTTGGAGGTGGTCGGTCTTGGTGTTTGCTCTGGCATGAGTCGCAGAAGCGCATGAGCAAGCGGCCCACACCAGGAAGCTCTCTTCTTACCACGCCAGAGCAGCGGCTGATCGAGGCAGCGCTGGTCACGGGCAATCCACTCGAGCGTTCCAAGCCACGCATCAGCCAACTCAGACGGCGCACGTTCGACCGCAGTGCCCAAGGTTCCGCGGAGCGCAGCGCGATAGGCATCGAGCGAGTGAGCCCCACCCTTCGAAGCTATGACTGCGTCCAAATTTGAGCTGCGTACCGCCCGACCGAAGTCGTCGTTCGCGAATGTTCTGACAACGCACCATGTCTCGCGGGCAATACGGACGCGGGCTGCGACGAATCCTTCGGGGGTCGCACGACGAATGCGTTTCATGTCGTCTGAAGCGGCGAAGCTCTTCTCACCAACGGCGAATCGGAGAAGCCGACAGAGCAACGTCTTCCCCGAATCGTGGCCGCGGGCCTGGCCGTCGATGGACTCATCTGGGGCCCATACGATGTTGAGTCCGCGGCGAAAAGAAACGGTACGCGTGAGCGTGGCTGGCCGTTCGTAGATCCGCAGTTCCTCAAACCACAGCCGAGGTTCCTCTCGCCCGACGCCGAGGCGTTCTGGCTCGTCAAGTGGCAGCGTTTCTTGCCGGTTCATACACGGCCCCCGTTCTAAGCTGAATCACCTCGGCGAGGGACTCGTTGTCGATGACATCGAAAATCGCAAGCGCGAGCGCCGCTCTTCGAGTCCATGCACGTGGTACTGCAAAGCTGCTCGGCCCCGCGACAAGGGAACCGTTCGTGCGAGTGAAGACCGCCGCAGTCTCGAGGCTCGCGATAGCAGCCCCCCAATCGAATTCAAAGCTCTCTGGAGCAGCCGGCAGCAAAGCCTCGACCTGACGCTTCGCTTCTGGATCTCTCTGCCCAAGCTCGGGCAATGCCAAACTCAGGTCGTGAGCGATATGCGCGACGAGGTGTGCGCTTCTCTCTACGATCCCATCTGCGCCGAAAATCACGGCCGCGAGTGCATAGATATCGGTCTGATGGCCAGAGACCCTCAGGTCCTCGCTCGTCCAATCGGCAATCAGATCGACGATGCTCGTCCGAGGAGCCGGTTCATGCTGAGTCGCAACGTCCAAGAGTTCCGGGATCGGAGCGAGACCAGCTACGCGAGCCCGTCGCTTCTCGACACTCTTGGGATGTTCCGCCTCGAAGTTGGCGCGCGCGTCCGTTTCGTCGGGCGCGTGCAAGCGAAATTCCGCGCCTTGCTTCTCGCTGAGGCGTTCTTCGAGGTCCC
>CALJDU010000114.1 GCA_938024995.1 uncultured bacterium | reverse complement strand
TCTCCCTTCGGTCGATTCACCCCAAACGGTCGCGTTCGCTCCCCGAATGTCGAAAACGGCAGACGGTCGGCTTCGCCTCTCGTCTCTTTCGTTTCCGACTCGGGGCCCGTCCTTGCTTGCTGGTTGGTTGTCTTGGGGTCGCGTGCATCGTAGATTTTACCATCCACCAGATCGACTGAGCCCCGTATTCTCCTGTCATGATGAGAGCTGTATGCGTGGTGTGTTGCGTGCTCCTGGCGGCGTGCGGTGGCAAAGAAGAAGACCCCGCCCCGGCGACGGGAACAACGACGACCGAATCCGCAAGCGAGATGGGCGCGAGCGCGATGGCGGAGCGCGATCAGGCACCCGCAGAGGAACCGGCCACGCCCACGCCGACCGCGATGGCCGAGGTGCCCGAGCTCTCGCGTGGTGACCGCAGACGCACGCAACGCGAGGCCACCGCGGCGTTCGCCGAAGAGAACTTCGCGGTCGCGTTCGCGCGCTACAAGCTGCTCGCGGACGCGACACAGAGCGACCCCCGTCTCTTTTGCAAAGCGGGCTACGCCGCGCAGCGCGCGGGCGACACAGACAACGCCACGACCTATCTCTTGCGCGGCATGCAGCTTCACGCCCGGACGCTCAACGGTGATGAGCAAGTGCGCCGAGGTCGCGCGATGTGTCTCTACAACTACGCGCGCCTCATTGAAGACAGCAACGCTGCGGGCGCGCGACAGGCGCTGAGCGAGTCTCTTCGCCTTCGCGACAACCGAACCGTGCGCGAGAAGCTTGAGGCACTGGGCGGCGAACCCGAGGCGCCGCTCGTCAGCGGAAATCTCGCCCAAGGATCGCGGGCCGACGAGCACGCGGGCGGCAACGTGCGGGTGGCCTTCGCGCGCTACCCCTACGACCCCGACGTGGATGATGAGATCATGCGGATCAACAGCGAGGTGCTCTTCCAGATCAAAGAAGGTGAGCGATGGCGCACCCAGGTGGTCGGCTTCACCGTCGAGAGTTCGCGTGAGCGGGACGCAGAGGAAGAGGCGACGGCCGGGACCTCGATTCCGGTCACCATTGGCGGGCGCGACTTCATCGCGATCCGCTGGAGCATGCGGAGCCAGTGGGGCGAGTACATGGAGTCCGATCCCGAAGTCGTGGAACGCGACGGAGTCCGGTGCGAGAAGTACGACGAGTTCAGCTACGACCAAACCGACGACTACCTCGCGCTCTGCCCGGTCGACGGTCGTGACCGATGCCGTCGCCTGGTCGTCGGGGAAACGAAGTCGAGCCACCAATACGTCGACTGCAACAACGACGGAGACGCGCCCGACTGGGCCGGAGCCGCGCCGGAGCGAAGCGCATGGGAGGTCGCGCTTGAGTTCGATGGTGACGACCTGAAGCTGCGGACCGTTCGTGGCACGCCGCCCCGACCGCTACGCCGCGCGTCCATTCCGCTGAGCACGTTCTGGAACGACGCGCGCCCGGCACCGCGGCCCGTGGTGCCGTGGACCGGCGAGATCGACCGTTCGCGCGAAGGTCTGCGTCGATAGTCAACGTTCTTTGTTCCGCACCTGGACGTCCCACGACGGCTAGCGCTGTCTGCCGTGCCGTCGGACGAAGTCGACTTCCTCGATTGGACCCGGAAAAGGGACAGCCACTTGTAGAAGCATAAAAAAGACTTCGTCTCCAAAAGGGACAGACTTGTAGAAAATGACTTCGTCTCCAAAAGGGGAAATGACTTCGTCTCCAAAAGAGACAGCCACTTGTAGAAGCGCACGTCTCTGGGTCGACCTTCTCCGGCGCTGGCGGACTCGCGGCCCCACGAGTCGCGCTTTGGAATCGGATCGATCGCAAGACGCGCCCGGCGAGGTCGCGCGCTGTCTGAGCCGCTCGCGGCTTTGATCGGTGGATCACGTCGTCGTTGGTCGAACGACTCGCTACGCCAATCGACGCGGCGAAGATGCCGAGGGCGGTCCGAGAGACGCTCTATGATGCCGCGCGGTAGGCGCGCTTCGACCACGCTGCGCCGCTTGAACGGACGCCGCGCCTTCGGGCCTCGAGATCGATCAAGTGTCGCTCTCCGAGCATCGCGTAGCGCGACGGCATCTCGCTCACGGTCTTGAACCATGCTTTTTCGTCGAGCTTGAACGCCTTGAGCGTGTCGCTCAGCTCCATCGGGAGTGCTCCGCGTTTTCCTCTTCGCAACGCGCGGCCGGTGTGGAGGACAAGGGCAACGTAGTCGGGGAGCGAGATCGGGAGCGACGCGATGTACTCGTCGTCGGCTTGTTCGCCTGCCATCGGTGCGAGCTTTGGACGCGATGTCCTTTCTTCGTTTGCTTCGATCTCGACGCCCATCTCTCGCGCCCTCTCCTCGCCTACCGCTCGTAGCCGTTGCTCAACCGACGTGTGATCGCATTCGCTCAAGCACGTCGCGAGGCCGGCGTGGACGGGGTTGAGGTCGATGTACGCCATGCACGCGAGGACGGCGCCTTCGTCGAGCAATGGCTTGCTCTTGAAACGACCTTCCCAGAAGCGGCCGGTGACCTTGTCTTCCTTGTTCGCTCGCTTCGCGATCGACATGTTCAGCTGACGCATGAACCACGACAGGCTCGTCAGCCGCTCGCGATAAAGCGCCGCGTGTTTATCGAGCCGCTCCTCGATTTCGGCCGCGCGATACGCCATCGGGTGCAGCTTCTTCGCGCGCTTGAGCACTTCTTCATCCGACCACTTCGCGCACAACTGCTCTTCGATGCGCAACAAGGTGTGCATGTGATTGTCCATCAGGGAGTACCCACAGACCGTGACCGCGAAGATGTTTGATAGGAACGCGAGCTCCTCTTTGACCCACTCGCGGCGATGGCTGAAGTCCTTCG
>CALJDU010000113.1 GCA_938024995.1 uncultured bacterium | reverse complement strand
AGAGCTTTGCCGAGAGAGCTTTGCCGAGAGAGCTTTGCCGAGAGAGCTTTGCCGAGAGAGCTTTGCCGAGAGAGCTTTGCCGAGAGAGCTTTGCCGAGAGAGCTTAGCCGCCGTGCTTCGCGACCAAGGCTTCCGCGCGCTTGATGAACGCTTCCTTGTGAAAACGATCAAACGTCTCCCACGTGCAGAGCGTCGCGGGGTCTTTCACGCGGTCGACGAAGAGCTTCCCGTCCAAGTGATCGCACTCGTGCTGATAGGTCCCCGCCGACAAGCCCCAAACCTCGAGATCGATGTCGTTCCCGTGCCGGTCCCACGCCTGAACGCGGACGCCGACCGTACGCGTGACCTCGCCGCGTAAGTTCGGGACGGACAAGCATCCCTCGAAGACATCAAAGGTCTCTTCCGTGAGCGGTGTGAGGACCGGGTTCACCAAGACCGTGAGCGGGATCTTTGGCTTGTAGGGGTAGCGCGGGTTGTCGCCCACTTCGATCGCGACGATGCGCACCGGCTCGCTCACTTGAATCGCGGCGAGACCGGCCCCGTTGGCGTCGCGCATGGTCGCGATCAGATCGTCGATAAAGCGCTGCGTCGTGTCGCCAAGAAGCTCTTCGCGCGTCACCTCGCGCGCGCGCTGCCGCAGCACGGGATCGCCGATCTGCGCGATGGGGAGGATGTTTGGTTCGGAAGACAGCGCGGCCACGTGGAAAGTGTACTCGCACAACGGAAACGGCGCGCTGAGCCAAGCGAAGCGGGAAAGCGGTTTGCGTCATAAGCAGCGCGCGGCACGGAAAACCGCGTGCTGCTTACTCGTTGTCGCTCACGCCGAGACCCGGCTTGAGCTTGCCCGCGTCCCGCAGCTCTTTTTGTTCGCTGTGGCGCGTCGTGAGGACGTCCATCTTGCCGCGCAGCAAAATCGTGAAGCGGAACAGCTCCTCCATCACGTCGACCACGCGGTCGCGGTAGGACGACGCGCGCATCCGATCGTCATCCCCGAACTCCTGCCAGGCTTTCGGCACCGAGCTCTGGTTGGGGAGCGTGACCATGCGCATCCAGCGGCCGAGGATGCGGAGCTGGTTGACCGCGTTGAACGACTGCGAGCCACCGGAGACCTCAAGCACCGAGAGCACGCGACCTTGCGTCGGGCGCACCGCGCCGTCTTTGAGCGGGATCCAGTCGATCTGATTTTTGAACGCGGCCGTCATGCTGCCGTGCTGCTCCGGGCTGACCCAGACGTGCGCTTCGGACCAGAGCGAGAGCTTGCGCAGTCGCTGTACCTCGGGGTGGTCATTTTGCGTGCGGTCGAAAACGGGCAGGTCGTTGGGCCGGAACACCCGGACGTCCGCGCCAAAGGTCGTGAGCACGCGCTCGCACTCCTCGGCGAGCAAGCGGCTGAAGCTGCGCTCGCGCAAGGACCCGTAGAGCACGAGGATCTTCGGCGGGTGCGTTGGGCCATCGAGGCCGAGTTCGTCGAGGACGCTTTGGACGGAGTGCGCGGGGAGGTCGTCTTCGATGAGGCTCATGATCGCGTTGTCACGAACGGGGTCGCACGCGTCAAGGGACCCGCGCGAGAGGATCCGCGCTACGCAACGTCTCGATCGACCTGTCGATCGTACACACCGCACCCAAACCGACGTCGGCGAGCCGAATGTCAACGAGCGAGAGCTTCGCTTGACCCGAGTCGAGGTCAAAGCGTTCGGCGTGGATCGTCCCGACCAGCGGGACACCTTCCGGTGCGCCGATGCTCATGAACGTGTGCGGCGTTCTCGTGTCGCCTTTGCCAACCAGGTTGATGATGAAGTCGGTCTCCGTTCGGTTCTCCGGCGTCATCTTGACCACTTGGTGACCTCGAGCCCGAGGAAGCGAACCCGGGATGTCTGGCGCCGACGCCAACGCGGTCGTCCGTATCCCCGCAGTCTCAGTCACCGGCCGCCCGTACAAGTCCCCTATCCATCACTCGACACGGTCCCGAGGCGAGCAGAACATGAGCCTCCGGTTCGGCGAACTCGCCGGAGCGTTACGCCCGTACGGTGTAATATGCCCGCCAATTTCGGGCGCACACGTTGCCGATCGTCCGCTTTTTACGACGAAAAGGACCGGTGGCGTTCACGAGACGCTCGGAACAGCGGTTGCATTACGTGCGGTATGAAACAGACCACACTGAAACTCGCGTCGTTGGCGTCATTCGCTCTGCTCGCGTGCAGCGAGCCCAGAGGGATATCCGATGCGGGCATGATCGACGCCGACGTCGAAGACACGAGTGAGGCGGACGCGCCCTTTGACGCGAGTGAGGCGGACGCGCCTCTCGACACGAGTGCGGCGGACGCGACTCTCGACACGAATCCAGATGCCGTGCACGTCGGCGAGTTTGAACTCGTCATCAACACTGCTGCCACAAACCCCTACGTCGTCGCCGACGCGAGCGAGGTCGAGATCGTGGGGGAGGTGATCTCAAGTCACGGCGTTCAGCGGCTATGGCGAGATGACACTCCCGTTTTGACGACAGGGGCCAACGAGGCGTTCAACTCCCCGACACCGATCTCGTCTGGAATGACGCTCGTTCGGCTTCGGGTTGAGGACAACATCGATCGCGTTGCGTGGGGTCATCGTTCCATCCTTCGCGCGAACTACTTGCCATCCGACGCGCTCGCTCCGACTGGACAGATCGCTTTCGACCAAGCGCTCCTCACCGACGCGTTGGGCGATCAAGCCGCGATTGATCTCCCGAGCCTCATCCGCTCGATCATGCCCACCATCGAATGGCGTGGGTGCGTACTCACGATGGGGACGCCGTCGATCGGCGACGAGTCGTACGCCTTCACCATCGACCCGGTCGGCAACATGATGTGGCACGGCGCGGCGGAGGACGTCAGCGCCGAGGTCGAGGTCGACTGTGCTGGTGATGTTCGAACGGGTTCAGTGAGCTACGACGAGATCGGTTTCAGCGCGTTCGTCAGCGGCGATGCAGGCGACGAATGTCTCGAGGGACTGGAACACGCGCGACTCGTCTCTCAGATCCGCGGACCCAACGTCGTGGTGGACGAGCCCTTCGACACCCTCCTTCGCGACGCGCTCGACGACGCGACCGGCGCCACGTTGACGGAGCAAGTCGACGCGCTCCTCACGACCCGCCTCACCACGCTGTCGCTCCCCGGACGCGACGGTCCATTCGATGTGGGAGACGCGATGCCAAACGGTGACCTCTGCATCCTTGATCTTCAACGGCGGGACAATCGCCTGATCGCGCGCCTCGCCGGATCCGCGGCGCCCGTTTCCGCGCTCTCCTTTGATGCACCAGGCGCACCGATGCTCGACACCGTTCTCCCGACGCCGGAACCCGGCTCGTTCGACCTCTCCAGCAACTACCTCACGCGCGTGCTCCACGCCGCGTGGGTCGGAGGGGACCTCGAGGGGGAGAGCTCCCTGATCGTCGGCGACTTTGCGCGCTACGTGGATGAGCTCTTTGAGCGTTTCGACGCAGGTACGAGGATGACGATCCGCCTCGAACCCAAGATCGCGCCACTCGCAACGGTTCGCGACGAGCTGCTGGAGGTCCACGTCGGACAGATCGACGCCACCGTCTTGGTGGGTGATGAGGTCCTCTTTCGGTTTGGCGCCCATCTCATTTTCCAGTCTGCAGGGTTCAACACCATCGGTATCCGATCGAACTTCGACGTACAGAGCGAAGGTTGGCTGCTGAGCTCCGCGTACGACGTGGATCGAGAGACCGCGGAGAGCTTGAGCGAACGAATCGCGAACGTCGCCGCCAACCACTACCAACGGCTCCTCCCGCGGCTCCCGCTCCCGTTTCCGGACACGTTTCGCCGAACGGTGGAGATCGTGGAGGGCAGTCACTTGCGCATCACTCCGGTGAGATAGGCAACTCAA
>CALJDU010000112.1 GCA_938024995.1 uncultured bacterium | reverse complement strand
CGTCGCGGTCGTGCACGACGCGTGGAAGCTCGCGTACGACCACATTCGTCACTCGCTCGAAGGCGGGTTCTACCAGGGCTGGGACCTTCACCCCGGGCAGCTGCCGATTCGCTACGCCGCGACCTTCGCGTTCTTCTTGGAAGGCTTTGACGCCGCGGCCGAGCGCCTGAGCAACTTCGTCGGCAAGGCCGCGCAGGCGACGCTCGTCGGCGACGTGTTTGACGACGCGGCGACCGGGCAAGGGCTGCTCAACTACTTCTTGCGCGGGCTCAACAGCGGCGCCGTGACGCTTGAGGAGCTCGCGGTAACCGGGCTGACCGTGGAGGAGATCCGGATGCGCTCGTTCGCGAAGATCCTCGCGGGCCGCACCGCGCGCTGACCTTCGGAGCGTCTGGTTCGTGGAAACGAAAACGGGAACCGCGCGGCTCCCGTTTTCGTTTGGCGTTTCGTTCCTGCTTGGCGCAAAATGCTTGCCCGCTTCGCTTCGCTCAGTGCGTCAGTAGTTGCAGCAGCGGAAGCCCGTGTTGGGGAACGCGAAGTCCCGCGGCGCGACCACGAAGTCGTACTCACACGTGCGCGCGGACTCGACGTTGGTGTAGGCGCCTCCGCGCTGTTGGTAGACGCCGCTGCTCACCGCGGTCGCCGTCCACTCCTTCACGTTTCCGGAGAGGTCGTAGACGTCACCGCCGGACCAGCGCGTGTAGCAACCAGAGAAGCTCCCGGTGGTCGCGATCGCGTCTTGGTCGCCCGCGCGTGCCGGATCGGAGTCGACCTCTTCCCCGTTGCATCGTCGTCGCTGGCTCGTTCCGCACGACGATGCATAAGACCACGCGCAGGCGTCGGTCGGACCTTCGCACGCGCTCTCCCAGTCGTTCGCGGGGCAGAGGCGCCAACCGGTTTCCCCCGACGATGGGCAGGAGCCGTCTTCGTTGAGGGCACAGCACGCGTCTCGGGCGTCGCGCCAGGTGATGTTGGTCCACGGCAGGACCCCTGCGCGCGAGCAGGCGAGGGTGGAGACCTCTCCCGCGTCCGCGTCCGACGCGTCGGGGCGTGACGCTTCGTACTTCATGACGAGCATCGGGTTTCCGTTGGCGCGCGTGACCTCGACGTGATCGATCGCGTCCGCGGTGATCCCATCGCGCCAGGCGGTCGCGGGGTCGTCGGGCGCGACCTCGTCGACCCGGCCGTCGCAGTCGTTGTCGGCCGCGTCGCACTCTTCGTCCTCCGGGGTGCCGGCCATCGGCGCGGTGCACACGAAGCCATCCCCCGCCGCGTTGCACTCGTAGATGCCCACCGCGCGACATGCGCCGATCCCGTTCGCGCAGGTGTCGCCGACCAGCGGGAAGGCCTCGTCGGTCGCGCCGTCGCAGTCGTTGTCGATGCTGTCGCAGCGCGTCTCTCCCGACTCCTCGTACGTCGCCGGGTAGTCGCAGGTCCAGCCCTCGGTTCCGCCGCACGCCGCCGCGGTTCCTGCGCAGACGCCTCGCGAGAGGCAGAGGGCGGCGGGCGCCGTGAGCGCCTCGTCGGTGTCACCGTCGCAGTCATCATCGAGCCCATTGCACACCTCGGTGCCGCGGAACTCACACTCGTATTCGCATCCGTTGGCGGCGTCATCGTCGGCGTCGACGAACCCGCTGAGACACGCGCCGACCGCGCAGCTCCCGCCGCTGCAGATCGGCACCGCGTTCGCGAGTGCGCAGGCCATTCCGCATCCTCCGCAGTGGCGCGGATCGCGGGCGGTGTCGAAGCCCTCGTCTGTCGTCCCGTCGCAATCGTCGTCGACCAGGTTGCATGACTCCACCGACGGAACGACGGCACCGACGCACGCGAAGGCGCCGCCGACACAGGTGCGCACGCCTAGCGCGCAACCTCCGGTGTCGTCTCCGCAGGCCGCGCCGCCGCCGGGGTTGCCCTCGTCGATAAGGTCGTCGCAATCGTTGTCGAGGCCGTCGCACACTTCGTCGATCGCCCCGGTCGCGCCGATGCACTCAACGCTCCCCGCGACACAGGTCGCGCGACCTTGCACGCAGGTGCCGGCCGCGCTCCCGCAGAGCCGCCCGCCTTCGGGATCGCCCTCGTCCGTGGTTCCATCGCAGTCATCGTCGGCGCCGTTGCAGAGCTCCGTCGACGGGAGCACCGCGCCGCCGCAGATCACGGAACCCTCGACGCAGGTGGTGGTGCCGGTGGAGCACGCGCCGGTCTCCTCGCCGCAGGCGTCGCCGCCGCCGGGGTCGCCCTCGTCGATCGCGCCATCGCAGTCGTCGTCTCGGGCGTTGCACACCTCCGTCGCGTCTTCGCTCGGAACGCAGGCGTACTCGCAGCCGTTTTCGGGCGACCCGTCGATGTCATAGAACCCGTCTTCGCACGCGGAGATCATGCACTCTCCGCCGCCGCAACCCGCGGTCGCGTGCGGGAAGCTGCAGAACCGCGCGCAGCTCCCGCAGTTCATCGGATCGTTCATCAGGTCGACGTCCTCGTCGACTCGACCATCGCAGTCTTCATCGCGGAGATCGCAGATCGCGTCGTTCTCGGCCGACATCAAGCAGCGGTACTCACAGCCGTTGTCGGTCTCGCCGTCGAGATCCAAAAAGCCCACGTCGCAGTCGCCCATCATGCACACCCCATCGGAGCAGATCGGGAAGGCGTGCGGCGGCGCGCAGACCATGTTGCAGCCTCCGCAGTGCGCGGGATCGGCGACGAGGTTGTAGCCCTCGTCGACCTCACCATCACAGTCGTCATCGTTGTCGTTGCAGAGCTCTCCACTGACGCATCCATCAGGGATGCCGACATCGGGCACCGTGTCTGCGCCCGTGTCTTCGAGGGCGTCCTCGGCTCCACTGTCTGCGGCGTCGTCATCGGCATCGCTGCCGGTGTCTGAGCCGGCGTCGGGTTCGTCGCCACACGTGATGCAGTAGGGATCGAGTTCGCACCCGACCAGCGGAGCTGCCAACGAGAGGAGCAGCAGGAGCGAGGCGCGCTTCATCGCGCACCTCCTCTCCGGCGCCAGGAAACGAAGACCAAGAGCCCCAGCGCGAAGAGCGCGCCGCGCGTGTCCCCTCGGGAGCTCACGCCGCACTTGCATCCGCCGGCGCCCCCCGCCCAGAGTCGCGCTTCGTCGTCCGGTGGTGCGCTGGTATCGGCGCCGCTGTCGCGTCCCGCGTCGGGGCCGCCATCGATCCCGGCGTCCGGCATGACCACCACCTCCTCGAAGCACTCGCCGTCAACGCAGAGCTGGTCGCCCGGGCAGACGAGTCGGGCGCAGGGATCTTCCGTGCAGCCGCCGGCGACCGCGTCGCAGAGGGTCCCGCGCGGACACGAGATCATCCGACAGATGTTGTCGATGCACTCTCCCGTCTCGGGATTGCACGTCTCAAGAGACGAGCACGCGACCTCGTCGCAGAGGTCGTCGATGCACTCTCCGGACACGCAGCGTGATCCCTCGTCGCACATCACCCCGCCACAGGATCCCTCACAGATGCCATCACGGCACGCTTCGCCGTCCGCGCAGCTGACCTCGGCGCAGGGATGCGGTCCGCAGGTGAGCGTGTCGAAATCGCATATCTCGTCCGCGCCGCAACCGAGGCCGCGGCAGTCGTCGGCAACACAGACCCCGGTAAAGGGATCGCATACCGTTCCGTCTTCGCACACCACGCCGTCACACGGGAAGGTGCAGTCGTTGCCGCGACACTCGCAGGTCGGGACCCCCTCGGTGTCGGGGGCGCAGCGGACCTCGTCCTCGAGCTCGACCGTTTCCTCGGCGCACGACTCTGGCTCGCAGCGCGGGGCCACGCAGAAGCACTCGCCGTCGACCTCGACGATCACGCGTCCTGACGGGCACGGGGAGAACTCCGTCATCCGGCAGCGGACCGCGCACTGGCACTCGATGCAGCGGCTCTCGCCTGGGCAGTAGCCGCCGATCTCGGGCGCCTCGTCGACCTCGCCGTCGCAGTCGTTGTCCTCGCAGTCACACACCTCGCGGCCCGCCGGGACCGCGCCCACGCAGACCTCTCGACCGTCCACGCACTGCAGCATGCCCGGCGTGCAGATGCCCTCCATGACGCCGCACTCGCCGCCGAGCGGGAGCTCTTCGTCGACCGAGCCATCACAGTCGTTGTCGAGCGCGTCGCATTCTTCTGGAAGCGGGCCCAGCTCACCTTCGCAGACGACGTCGCCATCGCGACAGATGTTGCGACCGGGGACGCACTCGCCGATGTCGGTTCCGCACGGACCGCCGACCCCGAGCCCGTCGTCGACGACGCCATCGCAGTCGTTGTCGAGACCGTCGCAAACCTCGTCGCTCGGCGCGACGCCGCCTTCGCAGACGAGCTCTCCTCCGACGCAACGCGTGACCCCGGACATGCACTCGCCGGTGTCGTCGCCGCACGCCGAGCCGGCTTCGGGATCGCCTTCGTCGATCCGCGTGTCGCAGTCGTTGTCGAGACCGTCGCAGATCTCGTCCCGCGGGCCGGAGCCGCCGACGCACTCGAAGGTCCCAGCGGTGCAGATGCGAACGCCCGGGGTGCACTCACCGGTGTCGTCGCCGCACGGTCCGCCGGTGACGCCTTCGTCCACGCGGTCGTCGCAGTCCTCGTCGATGTTGTCGCAGGTCTCGTCGCGGGGGAGGGTGCCGCCGGTGCATGCGAGCACGCCGTCGACGCACTCGATCGTGCCCGGTCGGCAGATCCCGACGTCGGTTCCGCACCGGCCGCCGGTCCCGCCCACGCCTTCATCGATCCGGCCGTCGCAGTCTTCGTCGGCGGCGTTGCAGATCTCGGTGCTGGGCTCGATCGCGCCTACGCATGCGCCGAAGCGACCGTCCACGCAGACCTGGGTTCCCGGTGCACACACACCGGTTCCCGTTCCGCAGGGACGCGAGATACCGTCGACGACTCCGTCGCAGTCGTTGTCGAGTCCGTCGCAGATCTCCGCTCCGGGACCGGTCCCGCTGCAGCCGCGCCAGACGCCCGCGCGACAACGCTGGGTCCCGGCGCTGCATTCACCCACGTCGCTCCCGCAGGGGCGCATCAGGTTCTCGTCGATGAGCCCGTCACAGTCGTTGTCGTCGTTGTCGCAGGTCTCCGGTTCCGGGGACGCACATGGGCAGGCATCGCCTTCATCAACGCGGCTGTCGCAGTCATCGTCGATGCCGTTGCAGACCTCCGCCGGGATCGGTCCGCACTCGCCGCAGGCGTTGAGGAGTCCCTCGTCGATAAGGCCGTTGCAGTTGTCGTCTCGGCCGTCGCAGACGCGCTCGCCCGGATCGTCGCACAGGGTCTCCTCCGAGACGCTGCGTGGCAGGTCACAGAACTTCGTGAAGCCCTCGTCGACTAAGATGTCGCAGTCATCGTCCGCGCCGTTGCAGCTCTCAACCAAGACCGTGCTCGCGACGATGTCCGCGACCGCCGATGAGAGCGCGATCTCGTCGTCGACGAAGATGGCGCGGGTGGTGCCGCCGGCCGCCGCGATCCCGTTGAGCTGCGAGATCACGGAGGCGTCGTCGACCGCGAAGCCGATGACGTAGACGTTGTAACCGGCCGCCTCGAGCGCCGCGGCACGCGTCGAGGGCGAGCCGCCGCAGGTTTCTTCGCCATCGGTCACCAAGATGACGGAGTAGGGCCGGCACGCCGCGACCATGTCATCGGCGCGGATGCCGTTCATGTAGTCGAGCGCGGAGCTGAGGGAGCCCGCGAGGGGCGTGGTCCCAGAGCCGCGGACCTCCCAGTCGAGGCCCGCGGGCGCTTCGCCGTCGTTATCGTCTCGACCGTTGATCCACTGAAGCAGGTCGTCAGTGTTCTCCTGGCTGAAGTCGACGAGGACATCGCCGGCCGCGAAACCGCCGCCGCATGGTGCGCTGCCTGCTCCCTGCCATCCGCCCGATTGTTGGCTCGCGTTTTCGTTGGGACACGCAAAGGGCATCGGGCGCTGATGGAAACGCATCAACGCGTACTCGACCTCGCCGAAGCCGCTCATGACCTGGGTCAGGCCACGCTTGGCTTTGTCGAGGCGGCTGTCGTTGGCCACGCCGTCTCCGCACTCGGACGCGGAGCAGGTGCCACAGCCAACGTCCATGCCTCCGCACTCCACCGAACCGTCGCCGCCGGTGAAGTCTTCGGTGCACGTGTTCCAGTTCATCGAGCCCGAGCTGTCGAGGATGACCAAGAGCCGCGGGCGGACCTCGCCGAGCGTCGGGAGCGTGTCGGCTTCGTCGGGATCAAACGCGGAGTCGCAGCCGGGATCGGACAAGAAGTCGATCGCACCGTCGCCATCGTTGTCTCGGAAGTCGAAACAGATCGGCTGCGCGTACTCCGTGCGGTCGGTCGCGCTCGTGCATCCCATGTCGGCGGGGAAGTCGACGTCGCCGTCGCCGTCGTTGTCGATGCCGTCCCCGCATTGGGGCGCGCCGTCCTCGGTGGTGTCATCCACGCTGCTGCACTCGGGGTCGTCCGGGAAGTCGATGCGCCCGTCGCCGTCGTTGTCGATCCCGTCGCTGCACGCGACGCTGACCTCAGAACCGTCGGCGGCGCTGGAGCATCCGAGGTCCGCGGGGAAGTCGATCGTGCCGTCGCCGTCGTTGTCGAGGCCATCGCTGCATTGCGGCACACCGGTCACGAAGCACGCGTCGCTCTTCTCGCTCTCGAGCTCACCCGGGCGCTGCGCCGTCGCGCGCACCTCAAGACCTCCATAGAGCGTCCCGTACGGCGTGCCTGGCCCGAACATCCCGGCCGCCCACGCGCCCCCGGCGGAGGTGCCGGAGCCGCGACGGATCCCGTTGAGGTAGGCGCGCGCGGTCGTGCCATCGGGCTCGGTCGTCGTGCCCGTGATCTCCCTCGCGCCCGAGAGGATCGGACAGTCGAGCGCGGGCGGGCGGGAGCGCCGCGCACCCACGTTGATGGTCACCGCGTCCGCGAAGTACGTCTCGTAGTCCCCGCCAAACGACATCTGACTCGACCAAAAGGAAAGGTCGATGTCGTAGAGCCCGTTGGGCGTCCCGCTCGCGACCAGGGTGCGGACCGCGAAGGTGCAGATCTCGCCAGGGGACATCGACTCTGAGAGATCGTACGTCGGGCGGTCCGTCCCGCAGCCCTCGCCGCACGCGATCGAGCTCGACGACCCACCACAGGTCAACGTGAGGCTGCTGTTCTGCCGCCACCCCGCGGGGAGGACGAGCGTCAGCGTCTCCGCGTTGTAGGGCCCAGTGCCGCCGGCGTTCGTGATCTCTCCCTCGATCCAAGCGTTGCCGCCCGCGGTTGCGAACGCGGTCGTCGGATCGATCCGGGGTTCAGCGGAGAGATCCACCAGGCCGATGGGGCGGACGATGGTCAACGCTTGGGTGTCAAACCCGTCGGTGATGTCGTCCGAAGTGAAGTCGCCGCGCATCACGTTGGTGACCTGTCCGCCGCCGCCCACCGTGAAGCTCGCCGTGTACGTGAACTCCTCGGAGGGCGCGAGGGTCGTGGCCGGCCACACGACGCAGTCGAGCCCATCCGCGTCGCAGTCTCCCCGCAAGACGCCTCCATCGCTCGCGGAGACAAACGCCTGACGCGAGGGGTCGAACTTGATCCGCGCAACCGCGTTCGTCTGCGGGTTGATCGAGAGGTTCTTTCCCTCGACCGTGTAGTTGAGGCGCTGCCCAGTGAGCGCGAGCGCCTTGTCGACGTTGAGGTCGAACTTCAGCTTGAGGAACACGCATGCTGGGGACGCGAGGTGCGAGTTCCAAGGGTTGTCCTTCGCGCGGACCGTCGGGCTCGAGGCGCTGGTGTCGCCGCCGAAAACCTCCACGCAGTTCACGTCGCCCATTTGCACCGGGTCAAGCGGCGTGTCGTTCACGCGTAGCGCGACCTCGATGACCTGCGGTTCACCCACGCGGCCTTCACCAAGCGCGAGGCGAAGCGCGCTCGCGGTGGTCGGGAGCGGGTTCGCCGGGGTGAGGTCGTGGCCCATACTCGCGGCGTCAGTGACCATTCGCCCAAGGCCGCCGGTTCCCGGAACGGTGCAGCTCGACACGTCGTCGAACGGGCAACCGCGACCGATCAAAGAGCCTGGGTACTGTACGCGGTTCCACGGGCCGACCTGGTCGTTGAACTGAATGTTGCCCATCGAGGGTTCGCTCGCCTCGAAGCGGTAGAACGTCTGTGGTCCGGCGACCGGCGATCCGTAGCGGAAGGGAGTGTTGCCACGGCCCGCGTTTCCGCTCGCGTTTCCGTCTGAGTTCCGGATGCCGTACGCGCGGACATGGGTCCAGTCCCAGGCGTTGTGAATATGCGGTACGACGGGCGCGCCGATGAGCGTGCGTACGTCGTTCACGCGGATCGGGGAAGGCACCATGTCGATCCCGTTGTCGATCGTGAGGAAGGTCGTGCCGGGGTTCCGTCGGTGCCTCGCACCCGTCGCATAGAACACTCCGGTGTCCGCGTAGAGCTGCGCGATGGTTCCGTCTTTGAGGTTCCGCGTGCCGCCACCGCTCGTGGGGACGCTGTTGTACCGTCCGCAGGCGCCGCCGCAGTTGTCCATCGCGATGCCGGGGTAGCGCGGAGCCGTTGTCAGTCCATCTCGATCGAGCACACGCACACCGACGACCTGCGTGTTCGCTGGAATGTACTCGGTGATGTAGCTCTGGAGGCCGCGAACGATCTTGTCGGGCACCGGGAAATAGTTGAACCGGAAGAGGATCACGTCGCCTGCACCGACGCGAACGTCGGTCGTTCCGCCGCCCGCCGATGTGCCGCTCTCGGGATCGATCACCGCGATCGTGGCCTCCGGGATCGACTTGGAGGTCATCACGAATGCGACTCCGTCACCCCGAGCGGTTGTGGCGAGCAGCGTAAAACCGCTCACCACACACAACAATGCCAATCGGCTTCGTGTGAATCCGTTCATCCTCTCCTCCTGTAAGTGACGAGGCTAGCAGTCTGTGACCTCATCTCTCGCCACCTGTTCCGATTTTGTCGCCAGATGGGCGAAAGACATCCTTGGATGGTGTCAACGCGTTCGCGGCGTCAGCTCGCGAGGACCAACCAAAGCGGAACTTAGTGGTTGTACGGTTCGTTCCGCAGGATCGTGAACGCGCGGTAGACCTGTTCGGCGAGGAAGAGGCGCGCGAGCCGATGGGGGAGGGTCATCGACGAGAGGGACAAAACGAGATGCGCCCGCTTCGCGATGGACGCTGGGAGTCCGTAGCTCCCGCCGATGAAAAAGACGACCGCTTGGGTGCCGTCGCCTTCCCGCGCGCCGATGTACTCCGCCAGCCGCGCACTGGTCAGCGTTGACCCGTCGACCTCAAGCGCGACCACCCTCGCGCGCTCTCCAGCGCGATCGATCTCGCGAACCAGCCGCGCTTCAACATCGCGCGTGTCTTTGAGCACGACCTCTTCAACGCGCGCATAGCGCGAGATCCGCTTTACGTAGTCTGCGACCGTGTCAGCCAGTCCGCGGGACTTGATCTTCCCGACGACGACGAAGCGTATGAGCACCGCTCAGGAGAACTCGTCGGCGCCCTCGACCTCGACTCGTGTCGCGTCGATCCAGAGGGACTCAAGGTCGTAGTAGCCGCGGGTGTCCTGATGGAAAATGTGGACGACCACATCGCCGAAATCCATCAAGACCCAGTTCCCGTGCGGCAGGCCTTCCACGCTGAGGCAGCGCGCGCCGAGCTCGGACTTCATGTCGTCCTCGATCGCCTTCGCGAGGGACGCGACTTGCCGGTCGCTCCGGCCGCTCATCAGCACGACGTAGTCGGCGTAGTCGACCTTGCCGACCACGTCGATGATCTCGACCTTGAGCGCCTTCTTGTCGAGCGCGGCGCTGGCGATGCCGAGCGCGAGCGCACGGATCGCTTCGTCAGAGCCGGGGACAGGACGCGGGGTCTTGGCCGCGGCGTTTTTCTTCTCAAGCTTGGTCACGTGTCTACAGGATCGTTGGTTTGGAGGAAGGGCGCCAGTTCGCGCCCGGAATAAGTTCGTCCAGGAATCCGCGCGTAGGGTCCGTAGAGGTCGGAGCGCTTCGTCCAGAGGGCCGGTCTAGGCTGCGCACGGTCGCTTGTCGAGGCAAGTCCGCGAAGGTCCAGCTAGCTGCGGACCTGACCGGCGCCGCGACCGACCCATTTGAGCGTACAGAGCTCCGCGAGGCCCATCGCGCCGTAGGCGTGGAGCTTTGTCGTCGAGATCCCGATCTCGGCGCCCAGACCGAGCTGATGCCCGTCGTTGAAGCGGGTCGAGGCGTTGATGAGCACGAGGCTCGCGTCGACCTCGCGGACGAAGCGCTCCCCCTTCGCGGCGTCCTCCGTGACGATCGCTTCGGTGTGGTTGGATCCGTGGACCGCGATATGCGCGATCGCGCCGGAGACTCCATCGACGACCTTCAGCCCCATCACGAGCGCGAGATGCTCGGTATCGAAGGTCTCGTGGGTCGCGGGCTCGACTTCGGCGAGACCTTGCGTGATCGCGTCGCCGATCACGCGCACGTCGCGCTCTTTCATGGCGGCGACGACTTGAGGAATGAAGACGTCCGCGCACGCACGGTCGACGAGCAGCGTCTCCATCGCGTTGCAGACCGACGGGCGATGGGTCTTCGCGTTGATCGCGATCTTGAGCGCCATCGCGAGGTCGGCGTCGCCGTCCACGTAGACATGACAGACGCCTTTGTAGTGCTGGATGACCGGGACGCGCGCGTTCTCCGCGACGAAGCGGATCAGGGACTCGCCGCCGCGCGGGATGACGAGGTCCACGATGCCGGCCAGCCCGATCATGGCGAGCGTGGCGCGCCGATCGGTGGTCGGAAGAAGCGCGACACAGTCTTCGTTCAGCGACTCTGCGCGGAGCGCGGTGCGGATGATCTCGGCGATCGCGCGGTTGCTCTCAAACGCTTCTTTGCCGCCGCGCAGGAGGCAGGCGTTGCCGCTCTTGATGCAGAGGGCTGCGGCGTCGGCGGTGACGTTGGGGCGCGACTCGTAGATCATCCCGATGAGCCCGAGCGGCGCGCGGGAGCGGGAGACCCGAAGGCCATTCGCGAGGCGTCGCTCTTCGACCACCTGGCCGACCGGATCCGGAAGGGAAGCGACCTCTTCGACGCCTTCCGCGACTTGGTCCAAGCGCGCGCGGTCGAGGCGCAATCGTTCGAGCATGGCGGGCGCGAGTCCGCTCGCCTCGGCGCGCGCGACATCGCGGAGGTTCGCCGCGACGACGAGATCGCCCTGCGGTCCTCGGAGCGCCGCGGCAGCGCGTAAGAGGACCGCGTTCTTTACGTCGGTCTCCGCGATCGACAGACCACGCGAGGCGCTCTTTGCGCGCGTCGCCAGCTGGCGGGTCTCGTCGTGGATCGCTTGGGTCTCGTTCGGTTTTACGGTCATGAGCTCTGTCCGCGGGTGTAGCACGAACGTAGGAAGGACGGTGCCGGACAGAGGTCGAGAAGAGCGCATGACACCACTGCGCTCGTTGATCGAAGAAACGCTCTTCTGGCTCGCTCCTCGACGCTGTCCAGGATGTGACATGTTGCCGCGCTTCGGCGACGAGCTGCGGGTCGGGTTCTGTGAAGCGTGCGCGCCGCTGCTGGAGCGCGCCCGGTTTGGACCCGCGGTTTATGAGTTCGGCGGACCGCTCGCGGAGGCGATTCATCGCTTCAAGTACGAGCGCCGGATGGATCTGCTTGAGCCGCTCAGCGCGCTCTTGGCGGAAGCGAGTCAGTCGTTGGCGGGCAGGGTGGACGTCGTCGTGCCGGTTCCGCTTCACCCGGCGAAGAAGAGGGCGCGGGGGTTTGACCAAGTCACGCTCCTCGCGAAGCCGACCGCGAGAGCGCTCGGTGTCCCGCTCGTCCACGCGCTTCGCCGCGACCGCGATGTAGCGCCACAGGTCGGCAAGAGCGTGGCCGCGCGTGCGCAGAACGTCCGGAACGCGTTTCGCCTCCGCCGGCCCGGGCAGGTCGACGGAGCGCGGATTCTATTGGTCGATGATGTGACGACAACCGGCGCGACGCTCCGGGCCGCGCGTCACGCCTTTGGCGCCGCGGCGTCTGTCCGCAAGCTCGCGCTCGCCGGAGCGCAGGTCTGATCGAGTCCAGCTATCGGATGGTGAGGTAGCCGGCGTGGACGCGGTTCGCGTCATCCTTGTCGCCGCGCACGACCTCGAGTCGGTTGCTGCCGGCGTAGAAGCCGATGTTGAATTGGTAGCGACCGGGGCGGTAGTTCGCGGGGACGCGCAGCTCTTGGGTGTCGACGATGATGTCGCCTTCGTCCCAGAGGCGAACCGGGTAGTTGCCGTCGACGGGATCGTGGTCTCCGTTGAGCCGGTTGCCCGCGCCGTCCACGTGCAGGAAGATCTTGTAGGAGCCCGGCGCGCGTCGAAGACAGCGCCAGTACCACGTCACCTTGAACGCTTGGCCCGCGCCGACGTAGCCATCGTTCGGGAGCTCGAGGTCGTAGCCCATGAGCTCGATCTTGTCTTCGTAGCTGGCGTCGACCGTGTTCTGCATCTCCGGCGGCTCGCTCAAGACCGAGCGCTCGATGAAGTTCTGGTTCTCGCGCCCCTCTACCGCTTGGTTGGTCCCGAGGAGAACACGAGCGGAGCGGGCATCCGCGACGAAGAGGTGACGCCCGCTGCGCTGACGGTACGCGCGGTTGATCGCGGGCAGCTCGTCGGCGGGGAAGACCACCCACTGACGGGTCTCCGAGGCCAAGAAGTTCATGAGGTCGGGCTGGTTCGCCATTTCGCGAAGCTCGCCCTGGGCGTAGTAGGTCGCGGCGCGGGCACCGACGCGGTACTCGCCGAGCACATCGTCGTCGGCGCGGAGCGCGTTGTAGGTCTCGTAGACCTCGGCCGGCGAGAAGTGCGCGCTGAGCGCCGGCTGGAACCCCGCGGCGGTGTAGATGCCGACCGCGAGACCCGCGACGAGCACAGGGACGAATCGCCACTCGCCGAGGCGCGCGATGATGAAGCGGAACCACTGCGCGAGCATGACGCCGCCCGCGATGCCGAACGGGATGAACGTGAGGATCTTTCCGACCCGCGTCACGATCGATGGGACGCCGAGCTTGCCGCCCGCGACAAAGCAGATGAGCCCAAAGAGCACGATGGCCGCCGCGATGACAAGCGCGACGATGGTCCACAGCTTGGCCGCGCCGCCTCGGCGGATGACCTCACGCAGATACTGGTACGGCTCCTTCATGGTCGGCGCGCCCAGCTCGCTGTTGGGCGTGACGCCGAGGATCGACGCCGTGACGAGCGCGAAGGGACCGAGCGTGGCGGCCCACGCGATCCGCGGGTTGAATGACTCGGGGACCTCGAGTTCATGAAACGTGAGGCCGTCGATGGCGCCGCTTGGGTAGAGCGCGAAGTCGCGGATGATGAGCGCGGTGAAGAGCGCGCCCACGATACCGGCGGTCCACCAGCCCTCCTTGGCGCGCTCCGCGTCGCGGAAGAACGACCCAATCGCGCAGGCCAGCGGCACGACCGCGAGATAAGTGAGCGCGCCATAGCGGGCTTCAAAGATCGTCAGCGCGACGTAGCCGAAGGAAGCCCAGAGCACGAGCGTGAGGCGGTAGGCGTGAATGACGTGAAGCGCCTCTTCGGCTTCCGAATCGTGGTCGTCCTCGTGTTCGCGGTACGGGCCATCGCCGAGAGGTTCTTCGGCGACGACACCGTCGGTCGCGAGCGGGAGTCCACGCGGCGCCGAGAGCATGCGCCCGAGCGCCAAGAGCGCGAAACCGCTCCACGGCGCGAAGGAGTGGAAGATGCGCTCGAGGTTCACTTCGAATGTCGGCGGTTCGCCACCTTGAGGCATGCCGCCGATGAGCATGTTGAACTCGGCGCGGTCGGCCGCGAACTCCGAGATGCAGAGCGCGAGCGCGCCGAACGCGGCGAGGGTGGTGATCCCGAGCGGCGTCTTGAGCGTCTCCGCGCTGAGCCGAACGCGACCGGTCGCGATGGCGACCACGGCGATGGCCAGAAGGGGAGGGAGGACCGCGCCGAGGAGACCGCCGGCAGGGACCGCGATCAAGCACGCGATGGCGAAGGCGATCCAGCGCCGCTCGGGCTTGTCGGCGCCTTTGCGCGGAAGCGCGAAGCGCAACGCGGTGTAGCCCACCCAACCCGAGGCGGCGAAGGCCGGCGCGAGGCCGAACATCTGCCGGGAGTTGAAGAGAAAGAGCGGTGTGGTGGCCGCGACGACAAGTGCGTAGAGCGCGGCGCGCTTACCGTCGTACTCGCGCGCGATGAAGAAGGCGGCGGCGAGCGCGGCGACCCCGGAGAGCGCCATCGGGATCCGCCCGAGCCAGCCTGAGCCTTTCAGACCGATGCCGACCAGGTAGGCCGCGAGCGGCGGCTGGCGCCAGTCGACCTCTCCGGCGAAGGCATCACGCGCGAGATCCGCCGCGGAGAGCTCCCAGGGATCCCAGATGCCGAAGGCGGTGAGTTTGAAGAGGAGGGCGAACGCGATCGCGACCAGCGCGACGCCCATCACCAGGCGATATTCGAAACGGTCAGAATTCATGAAAAGCGGCGCGACCGTATCGGGTTTTGGCGCGCTTGTCGTCGACCGCGTGGAGCTCGGGTTAGGCGGGGCCGAGCTCTCGTTCAAGGGTCACGCGGGTACCCTCAAATCGCGTGGTGACGATCTCTTGTTCCTCGAGCTGCTCGCGATCTTCGGTGACCAAAAACGCGGTCGCGAGCTCGCGATGGACCCCTCGCGCGCGGCGGCGGATCAGCACGGGCGGACGACGTCGTAAGGCGTCCCGGATGTAGCGCTGGTCCCGCTCGGTGATCCCTGTGAACGCGATGCCCATTCCCTCGTGCTCGCCTCCCGCGACGTGGCGCCGGACCTCGCCGACCGCCGCGATGGTCCGCTCATTGAGCTTGAACGTCACCACCACCTCGGTGCCGAGGGGGAGCGGCCGCGGGTGAACGATCCAGACGCCATCGGGCGACAGGTCGAGACCGCGCATCACTTCAGGCTGGGGCGAGCGGACGCTCACGACGGAGCAGGAGAGCGTGATCGCGTGACGGGAGCGGCGGCGGCTGAGCTGGGGCATGAGGGGATCGTAGAAGAGTCATCGCGGTGACCCGGAGTTTCTGACATGTCCAGAAGGCCGAGTTCGCGCGTTTCGTAAGTCGCGTCGTGGTGGGAGAGGGGTGATCGTCGCAGACGTCCACGTAGACCCGAACAGCGACTCTTCAGCCCGGCGCGGTTAGCGGGGACGTCGTCGCCGGAGGACGAAGCTACCGAAGAGGATGACGGCGAGCCACGGAGCGTCTTCGGACCTCGACGTCACGTGACAGTCGCAGTCGCCTCCGAGACCGTCTCCGCCGACGCTCGCGTCTGCGTCTGCCTGTGCGTCGAGGGGTTCGGTGTCCGTCCCGACATCGGTTCCTACGTCGGGCGCGCCGACGTCTGGGCTGCCAGTATCCGTCGCGCTGGCATCGTCCGGATCTGCGTCCGCTCCGGTGTCTGGTGCTCCGGTGTCCGGCGGTCCGGTGTCGGCTCCGGTGTCGGGCGGTCCGGTGTCGGGAGGCGGCATGGCGCTCGCGTTGAGCGTGATCACGATCGCGTCGTCGGCAGGTCCGCCTGAGTCCGCGAACCACGAGACGAGCTCGTTCACGATCCCGAGGGTCTCGCGATGGGTGCCCACGCTTGGCGCGACGAGGTCGAACGTGAACGCGATCGACGAGCCTGGCGATACTGCGCGCGCGGTGACGTCGGGGCGGGTGGGGGCGAACCAGCCCGGGGTCGCGATGGCGCTGACGTGATTGCGCGGGTCGGTGGTCGCGAGCCGAACGTTTTCGCGCGGCCAAGTGTAGCGACCGGTGTTTCGTAAGAGGACCCGCGCCGCCACGGGGACTCCCGCGGTGACGTTTACGACCGGTCGCGTGCCGGTCACCCCACCGACGTTGACGGAGACGATCTCCGCCCGCCAGTTCGGAGGCGGCATCGAGACGACGCGCAAGGTGACCGCGCCGTCGGGAGGCCCAAGCGCATCGCCAAACCAGGTCGCCGCCTCTTGCACGAGGGTGATGTTTTGGTTGGTGGTTCCAGGCGTCTCGGGAACCTGCACCTCAAAACGGAACTCATGCTCTGCGCTCACCGCGACAGCGCCCGATGCAGCGATCCGTGTGGGGCTCAGCCAACCGGCGCGCGCGAGCGGGCTGGCGACGTCCCGCGGGCTCGGCGCGAGCTTCGTGTTCCCGTTCCATGCGCGCGTTCCCGAGTTTCGAAATCGCAGCCCGCCCGAGACCACGGACCCGGCTTCGGCGCGTATTGTGAGCCCGCCCGGGAACGTCGAGCGCACGAAGGTCGCGCCGTATGCGTCGGGACAGTGCTCGGCACGTCCGCTCCCGCTCGCGAACACGCCGAAGTGGTTGGCGACGCTTCGTTCGGATCCATCGGAAGGTCGGTTCACGACGCCACCCGCTCGCGTCCACATGGTCGTGGAGCCGCCGCCGTCGAGGTTCATCGCGCGGTCGACGCCGAACCCCGCCATCAATACCGCGAACTCGTCGATGGTCATGCCGCGGCTCGTTGAGCTTCGGCCGTCAACGGTGACGAAGAAGACCTGCCGACGGTTGGCCGTGTAGCCGACGCCCGTGCGCGGGGCGCGTCCTCCGCCGCAGCCGCCGCAGTTCACTGCCCGGCCACCGGAGACCAGCGTCGCGTCACCGGCGGCCGCTTCGCTGACCCACGCGGGGGTGGGCATGACTTCCGGAGCTGGGGAGTGATGAATGCGATGACGCCCGAACCCGAACCACGCGCGGTAGCCGGTCTCGGTAGAGTCCGGCCACGCGGCGCCGTAGCCCACCGCGGCGCCGCCGTCGGGTCGAAAACCAGAGAGGAAGAAGCCACCGTTGACCGCGGCGAGGGCCCCGGCTCCGCTTGCCCAGGTCGAGGTGCGACGCCCGCGTTGTCCGGTCGGGGTCGCGCGGACCTGAACACCAGCGCGGCAGAGGTTCACGCGCAGGGCGCGAACGCGGTTGGGACCGGCGTCGTTTCGAGCCAAGTAGTCGACGCCCGGGCCGAGCGAGGTCCACTGCGCATCCGCTGTCGCGGAGACCGCCACAACGACGAGCGCGCAGAAGACAGCGCGGCACCAACGGTTCCCGATCACGCCTTCATCATAGCGTGAAGACACGCAGCACAACCCTTGATGGTGGAAGCGAAAGCGACACTTGATACGCTGCGCCATGGGTGACGAAGACCGAGAAGCGATCCTCGCCCGACGGCAACGTTTGATCGCGGTCGCGTTGGCGGGCCTCGCAGGTTGTGGTGGAGCCCCTGCCGCGGTGCCGCAAACATGTCTGTCGGTGGAGTCGCCCCCCGGGCGCGCGGACCCGGTCGATCCGACGCCGATCGATCCGACGCCGATCGTTCCGACGCCGATCGTTCCCGCAGCGGAAGGCGCGTTGGACGAAACGACTGAAACGCCGACTTCCGACGCCAACGCGCCGCCCGGAGTTGTCGAGCGTCCCGACGCGACGCCCCGCGTTTGCCTCTCGCCGCTCCCGCCGCCCGACGCGATGCCGCGTGTGTGTCTCTCGGAAGCGCCGCTCGATGACGACTGAGTCCGCGCGCTAGAAGTTCCCGACGAGCCCGATCGAACCCGGGCCCACGGAAACCCGAACCTGGACACCATTTGGTGCGCGCTCCTTGTTGGTGAAGCGATAGATGCCGCCGGCGGTGAGGCCAATGTGCGCGGCGACCCCGAGGAAGGTGCCCGCGATCGCCGGGCCAGGGTGCTCCGCTGCGATGGTCGCCCAGACCCCGAGGCCCATGATCGCGTTGCCGACGACAAGCCCGATCAATGAGCTCAGCATGTTGACGTGGACGCTGCCGCCAAAGCGGCGCGAGTAGATGTGCGTCAGCACCGCCGGGAGGATGGCGCCGATCGTGCCGATGACCATGCTGGTAATGATGAGACCGTCATCAACGCCGTCTCCGACACCAAGGAGCGCGAGCCCGAGCGGAAACGAGACGGCGCCGGTGATCCCGATTCCCGCCGCCGACAGACCGATGAGCTTACCGATGCTGAGCCGCGGGATCACGGGCGCCACGGGTTGTGCAGGGACCCGTCCCAGAATGTAGTCGCGCGAGAAGCGATCAGGAACTTGATTGCGCTGCGCTTCTGGACTCTGCGGAGGGGTGGCGCCGTAGCTCGCGGGCGCGCGAACGTTGTGGGGGTCGCGAAGCGGAGCGTCGGGAGGAGCGGTGGTGCCGGTCGGCGCGGGCGGGATCTCGGAGTCCGGGTTCGGCGCAATCGCATCCGGCGCATTGGTATCCGGCGCATTGGCATCCGGCGCATTGGCATCCGGCGCAGCATCTGGACCACCGGTGGCATCTGGCGCGTCCGCGGTGTTCGGCACATCGGCGCCTGTCGTCGTCGTCGGCGCGGGAGCTCCAAGGTCGGCGCTCGTGCCCGTCTCTTGGGCCAACGCAGTCGCGGGAACGAGAAGGGCGAGGAAGACAAGGACGCGCATCCGTCTATGCTACGCGAAATCTTCGCACGTTGTTGC
>CALJDU010000111.1 GCA_938024995.1 uncultured bacterium | reverse complement strand
GGTCATCACGACCATCGCCGCACCTCTGAGGACGCCCCGGTAGCCAACCGAGATCACGCGCAGCCCCACCACGAAGACCACCGCCGCAAAGGTCACGTCGCTCGCTAAGGTCATCCATTCCGCGCGCATGGTGAGCAATCTGCCGGTGAACCGGCGCCCGCGCAACGCTGCCGAAAGCGCGGGCTCAATCACTCGGGATCAAAGATCAACCGCGATGAGCTGTGCTCTCGCTAGAGAAGAAGCCCGAGCTGCCCGCGTCCGGGTCGCGCGAGCTCACTCGTCGTCACTTCCGTTCCGCCCTCTTCAAGTAGCCGCGCGCGCGCCCGCTCGATCGCGTTCTCCGCGAGATCACCGCCAAGAAAATCGCGCCCGCGTGAGAGCGCCGCGACGCCCGTGCTCCCCGAGCCCATGAAGGGGTCGCACACGCGTTCTCCTTCGCTCGAGCTCTGCTCAACGAGTACTTGAAGCAGCGGGACGGGTTTCTCAGTGGGGTACCCGCCGCGCACCCGAGGGAACGCGAGCACGTCCGGCACGCCGAGGTCGTTGAGCTTACGCTTGCCCTTCTCGAAGAAGAGCACGAGCTCGTAACGCGCGCGGTAATGATAGCCCATACCGATCGTCACCTTGTCCCAGACGATGGGCTTCCAAAACCGAAACCCGGCCTCCTCGGCGATCGGCTTCGCCACGAACATCGTCTCTTGGTCGCACAAGAAATACAGATGCGCGTTGTCGGACAAGACGCGGTGCGCCTGCGCGAAGAAGTCGGCGAAGCGCTCGTTCTTGAAGATCTCAAACCAGGTGTTGCTCGAGGCCGCGCTCTGCTTCAGGCGCGTCGTGGTGCCGACCGCGCGGTGCTTTTCGAGCGACTCGTACGCTGGGTCGGTGACCATGAGGTCGACGCTACGATCGGGGAGCGCGCGGAGGTACGCGACCGCGTCGTCACGACAGAGGGCAAAGTTCACACGCTCTTGTAGCAAGGCGCTGTGTCAAAACGCCGTGTCAAAACGCCGTGTCAAAACGCTGTACCAAAACGCTGTGCCGCGCCTCGTCGTTTTCGACTTCAGCAGAGGTCGTCGTCGAACGACCACGGGGTCTCGGGAGGCTCCAGCGTCGCGAGGAACGCCTCCGCCTGCGCCACAATCGCGGCCTTCTCTTCGTCGCTGAACTTGTCCCAGGTACGGTACGTCATACGCATCCGGTGGTTCCCCTGCAGTCGCTCTCGATGCCGGTCCATGAACGCCCAGTACATCGCGTTGAACGGGCAGGCGTCCTCGCCCACCCGCTTCTTCACGTCGTAGCGACAGCCACGGCAGTAGTCGCTCATCTTGTTGATGTAGCTACCAGACGCGGCGTACGGCTTGGTCGTAAACGAGTCATCAGCGTAGAGCGCCATACCGTGCACATTGGGGAGCTCCACCCACTCGTAGGCATCGACGAACGCGGACCAGAACCAGTGCGAGATCTCGAGGGGCTCGATCCCCGCGAGCAGCGCGAAGTTCCCCTGCACCATCAAGCGCTGAATGTGATGCGCGTAGCCGGTGTCGCGCACCTGCGTCACGCTCTCGCGCATGCACGTCATCTCCGTCTTCTCGGGCTCCCAGTAAAACACCGGCAGCTTGCGCTTCGCGCCGAGCAGGTTCGCGTCGCGCAGCATCGGCATCCGAAGCCAGTAGACGCCGCGGATAAACTCGCGCCACCCCAGGACCTGCCGAAGAAGGCCCTCCCCGCTCGCGATCGGCATCCTCCCGGACGTCACCTCCGCGACCACGCGATCGCACACTTCTCGCGGCGTGATCAACGAAACGTTGAGCGGCGTGCTGATGAGCGAGTGCCACATGAACGACTCGCCCTTGAGCATCGCGTCCTGGTACTTCCCGAAGTGCTCGCTTCGTTCTTCAAAGAAGCGATCGAGCTCAGCGAGCGCGGCCTCCCGCGTGACCGGCCAGGCGAACCCATCGACCTCGCCGAACGCGCCTTTGAAGCCACGTACCCGCTCCATTTGCGCGAGGGTAATCTCGGACGGTTCGCGTCCGGGCGACTCCGGCGGCTGCTGACCGCGCGCGTGCTTTCGGTTCTCTGTATCGAAGCTGTACTTCCCTCCAACGGGCTTGCCATCCGCCTCCATCAGGTAGCCCGTGCGTTTCCGCTGCAAGCGATAGAAGTCGACCATCCGAAGAACGCGGCGACCCTCGCACCACTTGAGGAACTCGGCGCGCGTCGTGAAGAAGTGACCGCCTTCTCCACCATCTTCGTGGAGCGTGACGGGGACGCCGAAGGTGTTCTCCTCTTGTGCGCGGAGCATCGCTTTCGACAGCCCCCACTCACGCGGATGCATCGCGATCACTTCGGTCGACCCGCGCGCTTGCACGTGCTCGCGAATCCCGTCCACAAACGAGCGCGCGTTCACAATGCTCACGTCGTACCCGTCCTCCCGGAGCGACGCCGCGAAGTGGTGCATCGCGCTCAAGACGTACACCAGCTTCTTGCGGTGGTACGGCATCGCGCGGCTCTTGTTGACCGACTCCACAAGGAGGACGGAGCCATCGCTTGGGTCGTCCGGAACACACGCGAGGTCGCGGTGCAGGTCCCAAGGAGCAACGAAGTACACGGGTTTGGTCATGAACCCGAAGCGATAGAGTCGGTCGGCTGCCGAGTCGAGCGTTGTTCAAGTTCTGTTGCCCTCCCCATCGCGAGCTTCGGTGGTGATACGCTGCGCGCGATGCAGTCTGAGACCTTCCTGTACACGTCCGAAGAAGACGCCCTGGACCTCCACGTCTACGCCTGGACGCCCAACGCGGCGCCACGCGCGATTGTGCAAATCGCCCACGGGATGGCCGAGCACGCCGGTCGCTACGCGCGCTTCGCGGAGGCGCTCACGGACGCCGGGTTCGCGGTCTACGCGCACGACCACCGGGGGCATGGCAAGAGCATCCTCGCTGGCCAGCCGGTCGGTCACATGGGCGCGGACGGGTTTCGCCGCGCGGCCTTCGACGTGCACACGCTCGGCCTCTCGCTCGAGAAGAAGCACCCGGGCCTCAAGCGCGTTCTCTTCGGTCACTCGATGGGCTCGTTCTACGTCCAGCGCGTCATCTACGAGTTCCCGACGTCGATGCACGCCGCGGTCATGAGCGGGAGCAATGGCAAGCCGCCTGCGATCGCTGCGCTGGGTCGCGGCATCACGCGAGCGGAGCGGTTTCGCGTCGGCGCGTCCGGTGTCAGCCCGCTCATTCAGAAGCTGTCGTTCGGCGACTTCAACAACGCCTTCAAGCCGAACCGCACCGAGTTCGACTGGCTCTCACGCGACCCCGCGGAGGTCGACAAGTACGTCGCCGATCCGCTGTGCGGTTTCGCGATCAGTGTCCAGAGCTGGATCGATCTGCTCGACGCGCTCGGTTCGTTGACCAAGCCGAACAACCTCCGTCGAGCGCGCCGCGACCTGCCGCTCTACGTGTTCGCGGGGGACGATGATCCCGTCAGCGATCGCGGCGAAGGCGTGCGGCGCTTGGTCGAGAGCTACCGCACCGCCGGGCTCTCACGGCTTGAGCTCAAGCTCTACCCCGATGCCCGCCACGAGACGCTGAACGAGACGAACCGAGACGAGGTCACCCAGGACGTGATCACGTGGATCGAGGGCACGCTCTAGCGTCTCCGCTCTGCCGCGCGTGGTCAGTCCGCTTCGGGCTGGCAGACCTCGTCCACGCAGCTTCCGGTGCACCCGCCGGCGTCGCAGCGCTCGCCGACGCTGAGGTAGCGGTGCGGGGAGAGCGGGAAGTCTCGGTCGTCGTCGCCAACCTCGTCGTCTTCCGTTTCAGAGAGCGACCGGCTTTGGTTGTCACCCCAGCACTCCAGGTGACCTCCCTCGAGCAGTGCACACGCGCTCGCGAAACCCACGAAGAGACGCTCCGCGCTTCCGCGGAGGCGTACCCGATCACGGTCTCGCGGGAGAACAGATGTGACCGGCGTCACGGACCCTGCCCCCGTCACGCTCAACCCCGTAGGGAAGCCGCCCCAGCAGCGGACCTCTCCTCGCGCCAGCGCGCAGGTGTGCCCCAGACCTCCTCCCGCCGACGAGACGTCGCCGTCGATCGGCACGGGGAGCGCCTCAAGCCTCCCGACGCCCGTCGAGCCGCCGTCGCCGAGCTGCCCAAACACATCGCTGCCCCAGGACAAGAGCGAGCCAGATCGCGTGAGCGCGACGACGTGGTCGTTGCCTATGGAGAGCGCGGAGACCACCTCCTCTCCAACGTCGATGTCGACACCGTCGCGCGCGAGCTCGTCGATCCCGAAGATGACCGCGGTCCGATCGGCGCGCCGGAACACGAACCCGAAGCAGCGCACCCCCACGCTGCCATCGGTCCTCCGGAGCAGCGCGCAGGTCTGTGATCCGCCGGCCGCGATCCCGATCACGGTTTCGCCCTCCCGCGCGACCTCGGTGTGCCCCCCGAACGTCTCGTCGTCGCCGATGTCTTCGTTGCTTCCGAGCCCGAGCTGACCGAGGCCATTGTCGCCCCAGCACGTCACGTCGCCCGAAGCGAGCAGAACGCAGGCGTGTCCGGTGCCCATCGCGAGCTGCACCGCGGTGCCGCGAATGTCGACCGGGGGGACCGAGGCGGGCGTTTCGTCGTCGCCGAGCCTGGGCGCGCCCGGGCGACCGAGGATCCCATCGCCCGCGACGCCCCAGCACCGCACCGCGCCGCTCTCGAGCAACGCGCACGTCGCGAGGGAGCCAGCCTCGATCGCCACCGCCTCTTCTCCCAGATCGACCACGGGGACGTCCGCGATCGCGCCGCCTTCGTACACAAACCCCGGCACCCCCAGGACGCCAGGGGTAGTTCGTCCCGCGCAGCGGACCTGCCCCGCGCGGAGCAAGCAGAGGTGACTCCTCCCGAGCGCGACGTCGGTGATCACGTGAACGCCCTCTTCGCACGCAGCGAACGCGCACGTGTCTCCGCACACCTGTGTCCCCGTTGCACCGCAGCGGATGCTCTGCCCAGGCTCACACTCCCCCATGGCGTCGCACGGACCGAACGCTCCGTCTTCGGAGCACGTCCGCGTTCCGCATCGCTCACACGACATCACCTCGCCAGCGATGCAGCCGGGTTCGGCATCGCTCGCGTCCGCGGCGTCGGCCGCGTCTGTTCCCGCGTCGACCCCTCCCAACGCGACGCAACCCTCGGCCGGATCGCACCGGCCCCCATCACATCGAGTGTCGGAGGGTGCCGAGACACACGCTCCGCGGCGACAGCTCGCGACGACGCACGAAGGCCCCGCGACGCCGCAGGAATCATCTCCCTCACAGCCGGCCGAGCCACAGGCCGCGAGGTTGTCGGGCGAACAGTCTGCCGGGACGCACACTCCGTTTAGACACTGAGTCGCCCCGAGGTCGCCACACTCCACGCCGACACAAGAGCGCTGCAGAACGACGACGACGCCGAAACGCGCCGACACCGGCTCGAAGCGCACCTCTCGTTCGAGCACGAAACCACCGTCCTCGGAGATGAGCCGAACGCGGACCCGCTCTGCACCGTCGACATCGTCGGTGAATCGCGCCAGCTCCACACCGGACAAGTAATCGACCGTTGCGTCGGCGTTCACGGTTCGAACCGTGGAGGTGCCGGGAAGCGTGATCTCCACGCGTACGAACTCACGGTCGGGGACAAGGTCGGTGACGACCTGAACGGAGAGCGAAGGCTCGACCGCGCATCCCAAGAGCGCGAACCACGCGAACACGAACAGCGACGTTGATCGACCCACGGACGAAACCTAGCAGCGCCGACACGCGCGAGACGGTGTCGTTCCTTACCGCGCGCACCGCTTTGCGCCGTCACTCGGTCCCCACGTCGGGACCTATGTCGACGTTCCCCAGATCTCAGCCGCTCCGAAACGCGCTCACGATCAACGCGCCCCAGCCGATCAGGAGCGCGGTGCCACCGATCGGCGTGATCGCGCCGAGCCAACGCGTCCCCGTGATCGTCATCGTGTAGAGCGAGCCGGAGAAAATCACGACGCCGATGCCGAACGCGATCCCTGCGACCTTTGGCGCGAGGCCGTCGTCGCGCGTCACCATCCACGCGGCCAGCCCCAGCGCGAGCGCGTGGGTCAGGTGGTAGTGCGACGCGGTCGACCACCACTCTGCTCGTTTCGCGCCGTCCTCCGCGTTCTCGATCATGCCGCGAAGCGCGTGGGCTCCAAACGCGCCCAGCGCGACCGCCAAGAAGCCGTTCACGCTCGCGAGGAGAAGAAAGATCCGATCCATAGCGAGACCCTACCAGCGCTTGAGTTTCTCTCTCGCGTTTGCGACACCCGGCTCATGCATCGCGTCGCCTCGCTCATCCTCTCGCTTTCTCTTTGTGCGTGTCTTTGTGCGTGTGGACCTTCCTCCACGACCACGTCCGAACCGACGACTCCCGGGCGAACGGCTCCCGGGGACGCGCTCGCTCAGCTCAACGCGCGGGCCCGCGCTGGCGCGGTCACCGAGACGCTCCACGGGGTCGAAATCGTCGACACCTATCGCGCGCTCGAGACCGAGAGCGAGCTGACCCGCGCATGGGTGGAAGCGCAGACCGAGCGCACCGCGAGCTCGCTCTCCACCGACGCTCGGCGCGCAGAACGACTTCGCGCGCTCTTGTCGATCGGATCGATCGGACGGGTCTCGCTCGGCGGAGAGCGCGTCTTCTACACGAAGCGCGATGGCGACCGGGAACAGCCTGTCTTGCTGATGGCAGAGAACGGGGTCCCGCGCGCGGAGCCGCTGATCGACCCGACCACCTACGGTGAACGCGCCGCGCTCGATTGGTACTTCCCTTCGCCCGAGGGCACCTTCATCGCGTTCGGCATTTCGCACAACGGTGACGAGCGGAGCACGCTGCACGTTATGCGCGTCGCGTCGGGCGAGCTCCTCGAAGAGCGCATCGCGCGGACCAAGTGGACCACCGTCTCGTGGCTCCATGACGAGACCGGTTTCTACTACTCGCGATACCCCAAGCCCGGCGAAGACGACTTCGACGCGGACAACGAAGACACCTACTTCCCGCGCGTCTTCTTTCACGCGCTGGGTGAGAACCCGAGCGCCGACCCTCGCTTCTTCTCCGGCCGCGAGGGAACCGAGTTCCCGTCGGTGACCGTGAGCGACGACGATCGCTACGTCGTCCTCAACAACTTCCGAGGATGGTCGGCGTCCGACGTCTACCTCTTCGATCGCGGCGACGGAGGAACCCGGCGGCGCCCGGTTGCGCGCGTCAACGTTCCCGGCGATGACCGCCCGCTCGTCCCGCTCGTCACCGGCGAGGACAGCCTCACGATGGGCCACGTCCACGATGGCTACTTCTACGCGCAGACGAACAAAGACGCGCCGCTCTACCGCATCGCGAGCGCGCCGGTCGACCAAGCCGTGGAACGCGAGCGATGGCAGGACGTGGTGCCGCAGGGTCGCGCGACGCTCGAAGACTGGACCATCGCGCACAACCACATCGTCTGCCACTACATGCAAGACGTCGCCTCGAAGGTAAAGGTCTTCGACATGGAGGGCCGCGAGGTGCAGGGGTTTGATCTCCCGACCCGCGGCGAGCTCGAGGGGCTCTCCGGCGACCCCGATGGCTCGTTGCTCGCGTTCGGCTTCAGCGGCTACCTCCACGCGCCCGCCCTCTTCACGTTCAACTTTGAGAACGACGAGATGACGCAGGTCGACGCGATCGACGCGGGCCTCGATCTCTCAGGCTACGACATCGAGCAGGTGATGGTGGCGTCCGACGACAACACCCAGGTCCCGGTCTACTTGATCCACCGCAACAACGCCGAGCGGACCGGCGAGCAGCCCGTGCTCTTGTACGGCTACGGCGGTTTCAATGTCTCGCTGCTGCCGAGCTTCTCGCGCAACATCCTCTACTGGCTCGAGCGCGGGGGCATCTACGCGGTCGCGAATTTGCGCGGAGGCGGGGAGTTCGGCGAGGAGTGGCACCGCGCGGGGAACCTCGAGAACAAGGAGCGCGTCTTCGAGGACTTCGAGTCCGTCATCGGTTGGTTGACCGAGAGCGGCTGGAGCAACCCCAACAAGATCGCGATCACGGGCGGCAGCAACGGCGGGCTCTTGATGGGCGCGATGATCACGCGGGTGCCGGACACCTTCCGCGCGGCGGCCAGCTACGTCGGCCTCTATGACATGGTTCGCTATCACCAGTTCCCGCCCGCCGAGCTCTGGGTCAGCGAGTACGGGAGCGCGGAGAACGCGAACCAGGTTGGTTTCCTCCACGCCTACTCGCCCTACCACCGCGTCCGCGCGGGAACGCGGTACCCGAGCGTCCTGATCGAGACCGCGGACCACGACAGCCGCGTTCACTGGGCGCACTCCACGAAGTTCGCAGCCGCGCTCCAAGACGCGAACGCTGGCAACAACCCGATCTACTTCTACATGGTGCGTGAGGTCGGACACGGCGCAGGCACGCGCCTCACCGACGTCGTCGATCGCTACGTACGCATGTACGGGTTCTTCGAGCACCAGCTCGGGATGTAGCCGGCGTTACTCTTCGAGGCCCATTCGACGGCGTCGCCAGGGCGGGATGAGCGAGATCTCAAGTGCCTCAAGACGCTCTCGCATCGCGGGGTCTTCGTTCAGGGCGAGCGCTTGCTTGTACAGCTCGATGGCCGCTTCGGTGTCGTCCGTGGTCTCGGCTTTGAGCCTGAAGCAGTCCGCGCTCGCGCCGTCCCGCGCGACGCTCGACGGCATGCGTCGTAACAAGCGCTCTGCGCGGTCAAAACGCGCGCTCGCGAGCTCGGATTGGTTCGTCACATGCGCGACCTTGGCCGCCTCGCACAAGATCGTCGGGTTCTGATTTTCAGACAGGACGATGGCGCGCGAGTACGCCACGGACGCATCGATGAAGCGTCGCGCGATGACGAAGTCACGCGCGAAGATGATCGCGGTGCGTGAGCTCTCGATCGACTCAGGGTCGAGCGCTTCGGGAACGGTCACCGACACCTCAAGCGGCGGGGCCTCTGGCGCGGCCGGAACATAGCGGCGCGGGACGAACTCGGGCTCTTCACATCGCGGTTCGCCGAGCTCGCATCCGACGAGCGCGAGAGCAGCGACGAAGAGCAGCGCGGACGAGCGAACCATGCCTCAGCAATACAAAAGACCCGATCCCGCCCCAAGTTTTCCGCCAGGCCGAAGCTACAGCATGGAGACCGGATCAACGTCGATGCTCGCCCGCGCGTTGCCGACCCCCTCTTCGATGCGCGCGATGACCGCCGCGGCCACTTCGCGAACGACCGCGCGTTGCGGGGCGCGGAGCATCATCCGGAAGCGGTAGCGGCCCCGAAGCCGCGCGATGGGCGCGACGACAGGGCCGAGCACTGAACCTTCGCGTTCGCCGAGCGCGGCCCGAGCGACCCTCGCCAGATCCCCGATCACGCGGCGACCGTGAGGCTCGCTCCCGGAGTCCACCCGCACCGCGACCAGGTGCGCGAACGGCGGGTAGAGCAGGTCACGACGCGCCTCGAGCTCTTGTTCCACGAACGCTTGATAGTCGTGACGGGCCGCGCAGCGCACCGCGCGGTGATCGGGCTGAAACGTTTGGAAGAAGACGCGCCCTTCGCGCTCGCCGCGACCCGCTCTTCCCGCGACCTGCGCGAGCAGCTGAAAGGTCCGCTCCTCCGCGCGAAAATCCGGAAACGCGAGGCTCTGGTCGGCGGAGACCACGCCAACCGTCGTGACCGCTTTCACGTCGTGGCCCTTGGTCACCATCTGCGTCCCGACCAGGACGTCGATCTCTCCTTCGCGAAACCGGTGCAGCACGTCCTCGATCCCGCGACCCCGCGCCGTGTCTCGATCGAGGCGCGCGATGCGAGCGTCCGGGAACGCGCCGTTGAGATGATCCTCGAGCTGCTCGGTGCCGAGCCCCAGCTCCTTGAGCCCGTCCGCGCCGCACGCCGGGCACGCCGACGGCACGTCGCATCGGTAGTCGCAGTAGTGACAGCGCAGCTGCGACGCTCGTCGATGCTCGGTCAGCGTCACGCTGCACGCAGGACAGCTGAGGAGCTCTCCACATGACTCACAGCGGCGCGAAGGCACAAAGCCGCGGCGGTTCAAAAACAAGATCGCTTGCTGCTTCTCCTCGAGCCCGTCCCGGAGCGCGTGATGGAGCGGGCCGGAGACGAAGCGATGCCCCGTAGGCCCGCGAACGTGACGCCGAAGGTCGACGATCTCGACCTTGGGAAGCGAGCGCTTGGTGGCGCGCTCCGGCATGCTCAAGAGCGTCGCGCGACCACGGCGCTGCAAGGCATAGCTCTCGAGCGACGGCGTCGCGCTCCCGAGGATGCACAAGGCGTTCGCGCGATGGGCGCGCAGCAGCGCCATGTCCCGCGCGTGGTAACGGAAGCCTTCCTCTTGCTTGAACGACGGATCGTGCTCCTCGTCCACGACGATCACGCCGAGCTTGTCGATCGGCGCGAAGAGCGCTGAACGAGCGCCGACCGCGAAGCGAAGCTCACCCGAGCGGAGCCCGCGCCAGGCGTCATCGCGTTCACGCGGAGAGAGCGCGCTGTGCAGGACCGCGATCCCGTCGCCGAAACGCGCGCGGAACCGCCCCACGAGCTGCGGGGTGAGCGCGATCTCTGGGACCAGGAGGAGCGAGCCCAGTCCGCGCCGGTGCGCCTCCGCGATGACCTGAAGGTAGACCTCCGTCTTGCCCGACCCGGTGACGCCGTGAAGAAGGAACGCGGCGCGAGACCCCAGCTCCGCGATCATCGCGTCGATCGCGACCTGTTGGGCGCCGGTCGGCTCAAGCGGCCCTTGCGGTTCGACCGTTCGTGAGAAAAAGGGATCGCGCCGAACCTCGCGCTCGGTGAGCGAGACCAAGCCGAGCTCCGCCAAGCGCGCGAGCTTTCCGCGCGGCGACTTCGCGTGCTCCCGGAGCTCGTCGAGACCGACCTCTTCCCGCGCTTCGAGGAGCGCGAGAATCGAGCGCTGCGAGGCGCCCAAGCGGAGGCCCTCGGACGCGAGGTCGGTTCGCTTCGCGAAGAGCGCGAGCTTGGTCCCGACGGTCTGCCCCTTCAGCGTTTCGCCATCGTCAAGGAAGCCGTCTTTGCGGAGCCGACGAAGCGCTCCCGTGGGAAGCGCGGGCGCCGCGGACTTCAGCACCTCGCCGATCGGGTGGAAGTAGTAGCCCGCCGCCGCTTCGAGAAAGCGCAGCAGCTCCTCCGGAAAGAGCGGGTCGCGTTCGATGACGCCCGCGATCTTCTTGACCCGGATCCCCTCGGGCGGCGTCGGCTTCGTCGACACCACGATGCCCGCGACCTTGCGACGATGAAAGGGAACGGCGACTCGCGAGCCGGGCTTGATGTGCTCCAGGAGCGCGTCCGGGATCGCGTAGGTAAACGCGCGACGCAGCGGCACCGGGATCGCGACCTCTGCGTATCCGTCGAGAGCAGGGCCTGGTGCTTCGTCCGTCATCCCGTGACCGTCATGCCGCGGTCGCCGAAAGGGCGCAAGACGCTTCGTTCGCGCGCAGGAGTTTGCGGACTACGACACGTCGCGCAGAAGGGCCCCGGCAGAGATCGCGAGCGGAGTCCCCTTCGCGCGCGCCGCCGCTTCACGCAAGAACGGCCTCGCCTTCACGCGGTGGCCGCTCGCGATGAGCGCTTGCGCGTAGGCGAAGACCGCGGAGGGAGCGCGGCTCTCGGAGAGCGCAGCTGCGGCATGAGCGAGCGCGGCTTCGGGATCGTGTCGACGCAAGGCGAGCGCGGCGAGCGCTTCGTGCGCCCAGGGTTCGCTCGGAGAGAGCTCCGCGAGCCCGACCAAGATCGCGCGCGCGCGATCGACGCGCCCCGCTTCCATCAAACGCCACGCGAGCTGTCGCGCGGCGGCCAACGCGTCGTCCGGAACGCCAAACGCGTTCACGCCCGAGTCCCGATCAAGCGCAGCCCCATGAGCGCGCGTTCTTCGGACCTCGCCTTGATCACCGTCCGCATCATCTCGCGGACCGCTTCGCTCGCTTGAGGCGCAGCCAAGACCCGGGTCGCGAGCGCATCAAGCGAGGCAAATCCGCGATCGTCCACCGAGGCGGGCGCGCGAACGCGAGGGGTCACCGCTCCGCGCGGAAGAGCTCCGGGTGACCCATTCACCCGCAGCGCGCTCGGGGACAACGACGAGACCACGGAGATGGGCGCGGCTCCGCTCGTGACCTGCGGGAGCTCCGCAAGCGCGCTTGGTTTTACCGCGGACGTCGCGGGACCGATCGGGCGACTCATCGCGCACCTCCTGCCGTCGCGTCTTCACGCTCACGGAACGCGGCGCGAAGAACCGCGGCGACCGCTTCATAGAGAGACTCCGGGATCTCTTCACCGAGCTGCATATCGTAGAGCGAACGCGCGAGCGGCACGTCACGCATGATCGGGATCCCCTCGGCGCGCGCGACCTCGATCATTCGCTTCGCCAGCGCGTCTTGCCCCTTCGCGAGGATCTCTGGCGCGTCGTGCCCGCTGTCTTCGTCATAGACCAGCGCGATCGCGAGGTGTGTCGGGTTCACCACGAGGACGTCCGCCCCGCGCACGTCTTCGAGGGTCGAGTGCTCGATGATCTCTCGATGCATCCGCTCGCGCTCTTGCTTCGCGTGAGGGTCACCTTCTGCGTCCTTGTACTCACGCTTCACCTCGTCCTTGCTCATCCGCTGATCGCGCCGAAAGCGCCAGCGCTGGTAGAAGACGTCGAGAATCGCGATCGCGCCGATCGCGCCGCCGACTTTCAACAGGAGCGAGCGCCCGAGCGCTCCGGTCGCGTCGAGCAGCGCTTGCCCATCGCGCGACGCCAGCGAGACGACCCCGCGAGTCCCGTCCCGAAGCACGGTGTACGCGACGTAGCCGATGATGCCGATCTTGAGGATCGACTTCAGGAGCTCGATAAACTGCTTCTGCGTGAAGAGGTTCTTGAACCCTTTGATCGGATCGATGCGCTCGGCTTTCGGCGCGACGGCCTCGAACGACACCAAGGCGCCGACCTGGAGAAACGAGGCAAGCGTTCCGGCGACCATCGCGCAGAGCACGAGCGGGAGCGCCGCCTCCGCCCCGACCGTCGCGCCCACCAAGAGCATATCCGTCGGGGCCACCGGGACCGCGCCGGAGACCGCGTCGAAGGAGACCTTCAGGAGCTGACTCAGCGACGCGACGAGCTGCTCGCCGGTCGCGATGGCCGCGCCGGTAGTCGCGAGCAACACCGCCGCTGTCGACAGCTCGCGGCTCTTTGGCACCTCTCCCCGCTTGCGCGCATCGCGCAGCTTCTTGGCGGTGGGTTCCTCGGTCTTCTCCGACATGGCGTGCGCGGATCATAGTACAGCGAGCGGAATCGCTGAGCGGGGTCTTCAGGTGCGGCACCTCGGCTTGTCGGACGAAGCGCGCGCGGGTTGTGGTGCTATCCTCCCGGCGTGCGGCAAATGTACCTCTCTCCCCTTGGCGCGCGGCAAATGAGCCCCGCGGCCCGCTCCCTTGCTGTGATTCTGCTAACCAGCGCGACGCTCTTTTACGCGCCCACGACCGCTCACGCGGGCGACTTTTGGGACGAGGTGCGAGAGCCCGGCCTCCGCGCGTTTCGGCTCGCGACCACGCGTGCTCAATCCGCGCTGACCTCGCACCGCTTCAGCGTCGCCCTCGCCTCCGCGGATCAAGCGATCGCGCTGATCCCTGACCGCGGGCTCCCCCACGCGATCCGCGCCCAGGCGCTTGGCGAGACGGGGCGCCACGCCGAGAGCGCAGCGGCCTACCACCGCGCGCTTTCGCTCGACGAGGACGTGCTCGATGACCTGACGCTGGGTGCGCGTGCGGGTGAGCTCCTCGCGAGGGCAGGCGACCTCGAGCTCGCGGCGACCATCTTGTCGGACGTCGCGGACCGGATGCCGCGCAGCCCCACCCGGCGACTCACGTTCACGCTCTACGCGGATGTGCTCCTAGCCCGAGGGCCCGAGCATCTGCAAGACGCGATTCGCGCCTTTCGTTACGCGATGCGGGACTCGCCGATCGTCGACACCCGCGCGCACCTCGGCCTCGCGCTCGCGCTGCTTCGCCAAGGCGAACGAGAGCACGCGCTCGAGCTCGCGCGGCGGGTCGCGGGAAGCGGACGACTCGCGACCGTGCTGAGCTCACTGCCGCTTCCGGAGGGAGAGCAAATGGCGCGCCGCGCGCTCGCGCTCGAAGCGATCGGCGATCCCACTGGGGCACGCGAGTCCTGGGAACGCGCCGCGACCGGACCGTGGGAAGCACACGCGCGCTCGATGCTCACGCCGACCCGCGCGCGCCGTCGCGGAAGGCGCGCTCGATGACGTTCCCCCGCGCGTTGCTCATCGCGGCGCTCACGTGCGGCTTCCTCTCGACCTCGCTCGCCCATGCGCAGGACGATTTTTGGCGAGAGGTCCGTGAGCCGGGAGCACGTCGGAGCCAAGAGCTGTTGCGACAAGGCGTCCGCGCTCTGGCCCGCGCGAAGCGGCCCACGACCTCTCCCGCCCAGCGTCGATCGTGGGTGGAGAACGCGATCGAACGGCTCAGTCGCGCGCAGCAGCTCGCGCCCACCGACGTGGAGCCGCTCTTCTATCTCGCGTCGGCCGTTGCGCTCTTCGAGAGACCGCGAGGTCGCACCCGGGTCGAGCGGCTCACGGAGCGCGCCATCGAGCTCTTCGAGGAGACGCGGCGTCTGGATCCAGACCATCGCGCCGACGAGGTCGCGTTCGAGCTGGCCATTCTTCATACGCGAGAGCACCGCTTCGACCGAGCGGTCCAAGAGTACGAACGCGCGCTCGAGAGCGCTCGCTCCCCCGAGTCTGCCGTCTCTGCGCGAAGCAACCTGGCCGAGGTGACGATGATGTCAGGCGACGTCGAAGGCGCGCTCCCGCACTTCGCGTACGCGATCCGTCTCGCCGAACGCGCCGGCCCTTCGCAGGCGATCAGCATGGTCCTCGCGCTCTTTGGACAAGCCGTCGCTCTCGATCGATTCGGTGACACCTCGCGGGCGTTCGCCACCGCGGCGCGCGCGTACCACGCCGGCGGAAACCTCGACATCCTGAGCATGCCCGGGGTCTTCTTCGAGCCGCGTCACGAGATCTTTTTCTATCAAGGGCTCGCGCATCACGCGGTCGCGCTGGATTCCGTGGGAGGCGAACGCGGCGAACACCTCGAGGAGGCGATCTCCGCGTGGGAGAGCTACGCCGCTGCCCACGAGGACGACGCGCATGGGTGGGCCACGCTCGCGCGGCAGCATCTCGCAGAAGCACGCGAAGAGCTCACGCGACTTCGTCGATGAAGCGGCTCGTGCTCCTCGGGCTCGTCTGCCTCTTTGCGTGGAGCTGCCGACAAGAGCCGGTCGCGGCTCCCGCTCCCCCCGAGACGCCCGCCGATCCCCCGGCGCAGGCGGAGACCCCTGAACCGCCCGCTGTTGAAGTTGAGCCGCCCGAGGGTCACCCACGTCTCCCGGACGACGCGGGACAATACGCGCCCTCATTGGTCCGGAGCGACGACGTCACCGCCGAAGACATTGAGCGAATGCGCAACACCACGCTCTGCGCGACGTGTCACGAAGGCGCGGCCCGAACCTGGGCCGAGAGCGCGCACGCGCGGTCGTCCTTCGATAACCCGTACTACCGCGCGACCGTGGACGCGTTTCGGGAAGCGCGCGGAAACCAAGCGAGCCGCTTCTGCGCCGGCTGCCACGACCCCTTGTTGCTCTTGTCCGGCGCGATCGACGAACCCGTCTCGCCACGTGACCCGCTCGCGTCCGCGGGCATCACGTGCCTGGTGTGTCACGGGATCGAGAACGTGCGCGCCGATGGGAACGCGAGCTACGACCTACGCACGACCGACCCGCTCTTCCCGGACCCCGGCGACGAGGGGAGCGTCGCGCGTCATCGCCGACGCATGGCGAGCGACTCGTTGCGCACCGCCAAGCTCTGCGGGAGCTGTCACCGATCGTTCGCGGGCCCGGCGATGGGCAACCCACACCACCTGCTCGGGATCGATGATCTCGGGGCGTGGGGAACGAGCGCGTATGGCGGCTCGCGAGGAGCGATCTTGGAAGGCGAGATCGAAGCGAGAGATTGCCGCGGCTGCCACATGAAAGACGTACCGGCGCCTCGCGATATGGCGGCGCACGACGGAATGATCGCGTCCCACGGCGTCCCCGGCGCGCACCTCGGGCTGAGCCGAGATCCCGCGCAACGGGCCGCGGTGCAACAGATGCTGGTGGGCGCGGCGACGATTGACGTCGCGGCCGCGCGCACGGGTTCGGAGTGGAGCTACCCCGCGGAGACCGCGAGCTCGCTTTTGGGCGATGTGTCCGTCGATGTCGTGGTGCGGAACCAGCACGTCGGTCATCGCTTCCCCGGAGGCACCCGCGACATCCAAGACACCTTCATCGAGCTCGTGCTCTTGGACGCCGAAGGGGACGTGGTCGCGAGCGCCGGCGATGCGCATGGCGGTGAAGGTCTCGCCCCGCCCGTGGACCCGACCGCGTTTCGGCTCCGCGCGGTCGTTCTCGACGAAGACGGCTCTCCCGAGCGACGTCACTTCGTTCATCGCTTCGTCGCGGGGGGCTTTGACCGGACGCTTGGCCCGCGGGAATCACTGGTCGTTCGATACACGGGTGAGCTCCCCCGCGCGGTCCGGCGCGTCCGCGCGCGTCTCTATCATCGACGTCATGATCGCGAACTGGCCGCGCTCGCGTGTCGCGCCACGCGGCGTGATCGGGGATACCAGCGCGGTCGCGCCATTGATGGCTGCGCGCCGCCTGAGCTGACCCTTGTCGCGGAAGCGGAAGTGTCGCTGCGCGCAGACGCGACCTCGGGAGCAGGCGAAGCGAACGGTGAGACCCGCGGCGACAGCGCGCGACCCGCATGGGAGCGACTGTGCGACCTTGGCGCCGCGCGGATGAGGAGCCTTCAAGAACAGCTTGATGAGGCTCGACCTCCGCTCGAAGCCGCGCTCGAGCTCGCGACCGCTCCCTTTGAACGTGCGCAGGTCCGCTCGCTCCTCGGTCGACTCGCGGGGAAGCAAGGGCGCACCGACGAAGCGCTCGCGCACCTCGACGCCGCAGAGGCGGTCACCGGTCGCCATCCCGCGATTGATCGCGGCCGCGGAGACGCCTTGGCGCAAGTCTGGCGTTTCGACGAAGCGACCGCAGCGTACGCGAGGGTCGCCGAAGACTCCGGGACGGATACGATTGCGTGGCGCGACCTCGCGAGAGCACACGGGAGCGCGGCAAACAACGAGGACGCGCTCACCGCGGCGACCCGGGGACTCGCGCTTGCGCCACATCACGGCGGGCTGCTTCGAACGCAATCACTCGCGATCCCGCCGGAGCACCCGCGATACCGGATCGCGCGCGAAGCCTTCCTGGATCACCGGCGACACGATCAACAACCTGAGCTTCTCCGCGCGTGTCAGGAGCGAGACGAAGAGTGTCGCCGCGACCGAGCACCGATCGCGGTGGTGCCGCTTCGCGTTCACTGAGCGCGCCACGTGCGGGAAACTTGCTCGCCAATCACAGAGCGCCGAGCTTTGTCCCATGAGCCGGCTGGCATCTTTGACGACCGGGCTGGGGCGACTGCCCAGGCTCCCGACACGCGCGCTTCGAGGCACGGTCCGGAAGACCCTTCACGAGAGCACGCGGACGCTGCGGCGGCGGACTCAGCCCGCGGTTCGGCTCGCGACGAGATGTGCGGCGCGCGCGGAGCGATGGGCGTGTGAACGCGCGAGAGGTGCAGCGGTCACTCCGGTCGTCCGCGCACCCACTCCAGATCTTTGTCACGCCGATGCTCATGTTCACGAGACAACAGAGCTGGCGGCCGTCGAAGCTCCGATCGCCGTCACGGTCAGACTCGCGCCGCCCTCCCTCGACCAGGTTGAACGTGCGCGCCGCGGGCTGTTCCGCGGACCTTCTGACGTCGCTTACGCGCTTGAGGACATCCATCGATTCGCGTCGCTCCCTGGTGCGTTGGTCGCGCCGCTGGAGCAGGTCGTTCACAGCGCCCGCGATGGACGAACACGCGCCCGGGCCGCGATGTTGCTCTCACGGGCAGAGTCCGACGCGGCGCGCGCAGCGGTCGCGCGTCTTCGAGCCCACGTCGCGCGGCGGGATGAATTTCTGGGGCGAACGAGCGAGCTTCACGCGCTCCTCGCGAACAACCCGCGGCCTACTGTGCGCTCGCCGAACCCGCCGGCGTTAGATCCGCGAGCGTGAGCGCGGAGACCTGATGACCGTCGCTCACGAACACGCGCGATTCTGCGACGTGTGAAGCGCGCACCGTGGCGAGCCCTTCTTGGGAAAACCGCGCCGTACCGTCCGCGCGCGCTAACTCGTTCCCCGAGAAGCGGAGCCCTCCGCCTGCAGGGATGAAGACGCCGTTCCCGAGCGCGCGGAGGTACGCCGCGAAGTCGCTCTCCGGAAGGTCTTTCGGGACCTCGGAGACGTCCGAGCGCGTCACGCCCTGAAGCGAGCTCAAGCTGCCATCGAAGGTCGCGAGACGCAGCCGCTCTGCGAAGGTCAAGACCTCGACGTCTTCCCCGCGACGCGCACAGGCCAGCCAACGCGACGGGCTCAACGTGGCGGGCACCAGCCCGGCGAGCGTGATGACGTCCGTGTCACCTTCGACGTCCAGGTCGACGCGGTGCAGATCGCCATCGGTCGAGCGATACAGAAGCTCGTCGCTGACCGCGCAGGCCTCTCCGGGCGCCGCTCCGATCGGTCGCGCGCCCTCGGCGCTGACCTCGGCGAGACCCGCGCCCACGTCAACGAAGAGACGGTCTCCGAACGCGAACGCGAGGTGCGCGTCCCCTGCGATCTCAAGTGGGTGCCGATAGCGCTCTTCACCGGTCGCGAGATCGCTCGCGATGACCTCCGGGCGAACCCCATCGTAGAGATCGAACATCAGCGTCTCGCCGATGAGTGAACGCGGCCCGTGATACGTCGCGCCCTCTTCTTCGCGACTCGCCCGGGCCGCGCGCCAAACGAACGCGCCGTCGTCCGCGCGGAACACGTGCGTCTCGCTGTGGCCGCGCGCTTCTCTCGCGCGCACGCTGACCAGTTCGGTCGGCGCTCCGTCGAGCTCAACGGTGAAGAACTGAAACGCCACGTCGTCTTGCTGACCAAAGAGCGTCACCGTCCAGAGCTCGCCCCGGGTCACGTGCTCGATCGAGAGGTGCCGATAGCCGCGCTCCCGCGCGCCGGTTCGCAACAAGAGGACGCGCTCATCATCGATCGCGCGCATCGCCACGACCTCACCGCGTTGCGCGCGGTACCAGTTCCACCCAAACACGCCGAGGATGAAGATGCCGACCAGCGCGCCCAGAAAAAGTGGCACCGCGCGCCGACCCGACATTCGCTTCGCGATACGCGGGTTTCCGCTCTTCATCGTGTCGCTCTCTCGCTTCGTCATTGCGACGCTCCTGGGCGCTGCGTCCCGACGTACCCGAGCGCGCGCAGCTGGGCATCGGTCTCGGGATCGATCTCTGTGCTGACCGCTTGATGTCGCGCGGAGGTCGCGCCGCGAAGCGCGAGCCCAAGCATCGCGCGGGTATAGCGGAGCGCGATGGGATGGGTCTGCGCGAGGTTCGTCTCTTCGTCGGGATCGCGCTCTAGCGCGAAGAGCATCGCGCGGTTCTCGGTTCGCTGAATCAACTTGAGCCCATCCACCTCGACCGCGCGCCATCCGCGCATGAACCCCGAAACCGTGACCCGCGGCGCGTCGGTCTCCGCTCCCAACAAAAGCGGCAGCACCGAGCGGCCGCTCTGGCGCTCCGGCGCGTCGACCCCGAGGACATCAAGTACAGTTGGCATCACGTCGACCAGACCTGTAGGGGCATCCACTCGCCGAGGCGAGACGCCCGGGATCTGCATGATGAGCGGAACGTGGAGCAGCTCCTCGTAGAGGCTGTGCCCATGGCCGACCGACTCGTGATCAAAAAACTCTTCCCCGTGATCCGCGGTGAACACGATCATGGTCTCGTCGAGGATCCCGCGGCTCTCGAGCCCGTCCACGATCGAGGCGAAGTGCACGTCGTGGTAGCTGATCTCGCCGTCGTAAAGCGCCTCGAGGCGGCGACGATCCCGCGCGTTGGTCCGTAGCGCGCCGCTCTTGATCTTCTCGAGGAGCTCGCGGTCACGCCGAAAGTCAACCGGGCCGTCGTAGGGGTCGGGGTCGTAACGCTGCAGCAAGTCGTCCGGCGGGATGTAGGGCACATGCGGATCGATGGTGTGCACGTAGAGCATGAACGGCTTGTCCTCCGGGCGCGCGTCGAGCCACTCGAGCACATCGCCCGCGACGAAGCGCGCTTGGGTCCGGCGCCCTTCCCGGATGTAGTTCCGGTACGTGCTCCAGCCCTGACGAAAGCCGAACTTGTCCGAGACGTAGCCGTTGCAGATGAACGAGCCGGTGTGAAAACCCTCGTCCTTCAAGACCTCCGAGATCATCGAGACCGACCGCGGCAAGACGGCTTCGCCATCGGTCGCGGTGTGCTGCCACGGCAAGAGCCCGCTCAAGAGCGTCGCGACGGAAGGCTTGGTCCAGTTCTCTTGGGTGTGCCCGCGCTCAAAAACGCTCGCGTTCCGCACCCAGCGCGTCAGCCCCGGGGTCTCCACGCGTGTGTCCGGGTTCCACGGCGAGAGCTTGTCCGCGCGGACCGTGTCGACCAGGTACACGAGGACGTTCTTGGGACGCGTCGCGAGCGTCGCCACTTCACGTGGGCGCGGCGTCACGATTTGCGGCGCGACAAATTCCAGCGCGCCCTCCGCGCGAAGCGAGAGCTGGATGAGCTTGCCGGCGTGTGCGCTCAGATCCACATCGACCGGGCCCTCGTGTCGCCCGAGCTCGATCGGCGCCGCGCCGTCTTGGAGCGCGGTCAACACCAGCGCGCCTTCGGTCACCACGCCGCGAAGACGCGCGCCTTCCATAACCACGAACGGATACGAGAGCGACCAGGCGTTCGGGATCACGAGCTTCCCGTTCTGCGCGAACCTCGGCGGCGCCCCGCCTTCGTCCGGGCCCACGCGGATCCAGTCGATCGCGAGACCGCCCCGCGCGCCTCCGCGGCTCCCCGTCGAGGGCACGCGGAATCCCAAGAACGACTCTTCGGCGAGCTTCCCTTCGTCCGCGGTGACCGAGACCGTCGTGAAGGTGTCGCGGTCCAGCCGGCCGTGCCCGATGGTCTCGTCGTTGATGTAGAGCGTGACGCGTCGGTCGCTGAGCGAACGGGCGTGGAAACGAATCGGGGTCGCGCCGGGGAGACCGCCTGGGACCATCACCTTTCCCGTGACGCCCGGCACAACCATGGCGCGAGTGCCTTCGAAGTCGTGGTCATCGCCGACCCGCGTTCGCCACCCGCCCAATGTGTATTTCGCGCCGCTCGGTTCGCCAAAGTCCATGACCAAGGTGGTCCGATCGTGAACATCCGCGCGCGCGACATGAGCGACGAGATCAAAGCGCGGGATGACCGGACCGAGGTCCGCGGCGGCGGGTGCTTCGGGCGCCCCATCGTCCTCGTCGGACGGGCTGGCCGAGCGCGACCCCGGAGCCGCAGGAGTCTCGGCGGGATCGTCGTCATCGCACCCAAGCGGGAACGTAGACATCGCGCCGAGAAGGGTCACGAGGAGCGCGAATCGGAGAGCAGGCTTCACGCGGCGGAAGCTACCCGTCGCTCTTGGCGCGGTCTACATCAGGCTCTCGCCGCGCTCGCGCTGGCGAACCCGGTCGCTTCCGCACGAGCGTGTTGGCGGGGACATCGATCCCGCGTCGCCGGGGCTTCTTTTTCGGGCTCCCCGCAAAGCCGATCTTCCATACCAAGTAGATCACCGCGAGCGAGATGATGACGCCCACCGCGATCGCCTGGAAGAGCGGGCTCACGTCACGCGAACCAGGTACCGAGGCGATACGCGATGAAGCTCGCGACGTATGCGAGCAAGGTCATGTAGGCGAACATCACGAGCGGCCACTTCCACGATCCCGACTCCCGCTTGATGACCGCGATGGTGCTCATGCACTGCGCGGCGAAGACGAAGAACACCATGAGCGCGATCCCCGACGCAGGCGTGAAGAGCTTACGGCCATCCGGCCAGGTGGCCTCGCTCAGGGACGCCCGGAGCGGTTGGCTCTCTTCATCGGCTTCGCTGATCCCAAAGACGATGCCCATCGTGGAGACGAAGACCTCGCGAGCGGCGAACGACGCCAGGATGCCGATGCCGACGCGCCAATCAAAACCGAGCGGCTTGATCACCGGCTCGATCGCGCGCCCAAGCTCGCCGGCGTAGCTGTGCTGCAGACGGGAGGCGGCCACGCGATCATCGATCGCCGCGAGCGCCTCGACGTCCGCTTCGCCCTCGCTTTGCTGGGCCGTGATGGCGGCGCGCTCGCTGAGGATCGCGTCGGTCGCTTCATGTCCGCGCGGGAAATAGAGCAGCGCCCACAAGACGATGGTGAGCGCCAAGATGATGGTCCCGGCGTCGACCAAAAACGAACGCACGCGCGTCCACGTGGACGCCAAGAGATTGCGGGGAACCGGCCAACGATACGGAGGCAGCTCAAGAACCAGCGCAGGAGCGGGCCCCGGCAACGCGACCCGGCGCAGAACCGCAGCGGCGACCAGCGTGCCGACGACGCTGAGGAGATACATGCCGAGCAAGGCCGCGGCACCCGCGCTCATAAAACCGAAGACCCGCGGTTCATGGGCGAAGATGACCGCGATCACCAAGACGTAGACCGGGAGACGCGCGCTGCAAGACATGAGCGGGAGCGCGAGCATCGTGACCAAACGATCACGCCTGTTCTCGATGGTTCGCGTGGCCATGACCGCGGGGATGGCGCACGCGAACCCGGAGAGCAGCGGGACGAACGCGCGTCCGTGGAGCCCGACCTTTTTCATGACGCGATCGATCAGGAACGCGACGCGCGCGAGGTAGCCCGAGTCTTCGAGGAAGCCGATGAACAAGAAGAGGAGCGCGATCTGGGGAACGAAGACGATCACGTTGCCGACGCCTGCGATCACGCCATCCACGATCAAGTCGCTGAGCATGCCCTCGCCGAGCGCTTCGCCCGCGACCCCTTGGGCCCAGCCGACCAAGGCCTCGACCAGCCCGATGAGCGGGTCAGACCACGAGAAGAGCGCCTCGAAGACCAAGTACATCGTGAACACGAACGCGAGCGTGCCGGTCACGGGGTGCACGAGAAACGAGTCGATGCGGTCGCTGCGGCTCGGGCCCGCGTTGGTTCGCTCGGTGACGTGGTCGTCGACCAAGGCGTCGACCAAGGCGTAGCGCGCGCCGATGATCTCTTCGTCGAGTCCATCTCGTTGGACCGCGGTCACGCGAGCGCGGACAGACGCCTCAAGCTCCAGCTCGTCGTCGCCGACCGAGAGCAAGAGCCAGGTCGCGCGCGCGACGGAGTTGTCATCGCCTTGGAGCGCAGAGATCGCCGAGGTCGCGTCCCCGTAGTCGAGCGTGAGCGGATCACGCGGGTCGCCGATGACGCTCGCGACGGACTCCTTGAGCTCTTTGAGCCCTTCCCCGTTGCTCGCGACCACCGGAACGACGGGGACCCCGAGCGCGCGAGAGAGAGCGTCGACGTCGACCTCGATTCCATCGCGCTTCGCCTCGTCCATCATGTTGAGCGCGACGACCGTGGGGCGATCGGTCTCGAGAACCTGTAGCGCCAAGTAGAGCCCGCGCCGAAGCGTCGTCGCGTCCACCACGACAATGATCGCGGATGGATCTTCGAGCACCGCCGTGACCGCGATTTCTTCTTCGGGCGAGCGCGCGGTGAGGCTGTACGTCCCTGGGAGATCGACCAACTCGCGCGCGCCGGCCAGCTCGACTTGGGCGCTGCGGCGGTCGACCGTGACGCCGGGATAGTTGCCCACACGCGCCTTCGCGCCCGACCAGCGATTGAAGAGCGTGGTCTTTCCGACGTTGGGATTGCCCGCGAGGAGGACCGCGTCGGTCATGCCTCAAGCTCCACGCCGCGCGCGTCTTCTCGACGAAGGGAGAGCGCGTATCCGCGAAGACGAATCTCGATCGGATCCCCGAGCGGCGCGACCCGAACGACCTTCACCCGTACGCCCTTCAGCAAGCCCATCTCCATCAAGCGACAGGTCACCCGCCGCGGTCCGGAGACGGATTGCACCGTGGCTTCACCGCCAATTTCGAGGTCCGCGAGGGTCACCCCTTCTTGATATTGAATTTCAATTGCGACTGCAACACGGAAGTGACTGTCCCTCGAGCTCAGTCCAGAGATGGACGGTGAACGAGCCGACGCCAACCAGTTCTTCGAGCGCTCGCTCGGCGACACCATCGTCAACGGCCACGAGGCGGGTCTCAGGCCAAGCGCGCTCTACCTCGCGAGCAGCGTTCCAAGCACGGACAGTGGAGGACCCACCGAAGACCGCGGCGGCTGGGTCACGCTCGACTACGGCAAGTCGGGCAACGTCACGCAGATGACCGTGCGAGGCCAATGCGTGGACGCACCTGGCGAGCAATGCACCGACCCCGGTACAGCGGCCTCCCTCGGCAATCGCAAGGCGGCGTTGCGCAACGGTTGCGCGTGCGCGGTCCAGCACCACTACCAATACCGCTGGGACGAGCTCAACCGCCTGGCCGAAGCGCGGCGCTGGGATCGAGACGCGACCACCTCGTGGGAGCTCAAGGTCCGCCAGCGCTACTGCTACGACGCGGCCAATGTGCGAACGGTCAAGCAGACCTTCGGCGACATCACCTTCGGCGAAGAAGCGGGCGAGTCGCCCATGTCCGTCAGCGATGTCGAACGGGTCGCGCTCTACGTCTCACCCGGCGACTTCGAGCGGCGCGGCATGGAGACCACCCTG
>CALJDU010000110.1 GCA_938024995.1 uncultured bacterium | reverse complement strand
AGCACGTTGGGGTAGACCGCGTAGGCCGCGCTGGCCATGAGGCAGACGATGACCATGCAGCTCGCGCGGAACGCTTTGCGCGTGCCGATCCATTTGTAGCTGAGCACGTGCGCGGCGATGCCGATGAGCGGGAAGAGCAGGCCGAGCGGTCGCTCTTTTACGTTCTCAAGGAGATGTGGCTGCACCTTCGCGGTGAGGAACGAGAGCACGAGCAACGCGACGGCGGCCGCGAGGATGGTCTTCTTCGCGAGCGCTTCGCTTCGTTTGCGCACGTCGCCCGTTGTTCGCGCGGACAACCACAAGGCGCCGTGCATCGTGAGGACGAGGAGCGCGCAGAGGCCGACGCTGAGCGTGTACCAGTCGAGCACGCCCGCGCTCTGTTCAATCCCGGCATGATCAGGAGCAAAGCCGAACACGCCGAAGTCGGTCCAGAGCGGCGCGAAGAAGGTTCCGTCTTCGGTCATGCTCACGCCGCGGACGATGCCGCCGAGCGCGGCGCCGTACGCGAGGATCAAGGCGCCGCTGCTGACCGCGAACGCGACGTCCCAGATTTGGTTCCAGATCGGGTGCGAGAACTGATGCCTTAGCTCGATCCCGAGCGCGCGGAACATGAGCAGCCACAAGACGATCATGAGCGGCAAGTAGAAGCCGGAAAACGCGAGCGCGAAGAGTTTCGGGAACGCCATGAAGAGCGTGGCGCCGCCCGCGATCAGCCAGACTTCGTTGCCGTCCCAAACGGGGCCGACGCTCGCGAGGACCTGGCGACGTTCTTGGTCGGTCTTCGCGACGAACAAGTGCAAGACGCCCACGCCGAGATCAAAGCCGTCGAGCATGACGTACACGGCGAGCATCAACGCGACGATCGCGAACCAAGCCTCTGCGAGCATGGGGCTACTCTTCCTCGCGTTTGGAGGTTCGCTTGGCTTCGAGTTCAGCAAGCGCGATCGCGGCGGCCGCTTGTTCTTCTGTGCTTGGCAGCGCGCTCGCTAAGCGGATGACGGGGCCTCCGCGCACGATGCGCGTCATCAAGAGAACAAAGAGCACGCTGAGCATCGCGTACATGCCCATGAAGCCCAGGAGCGAGAACAAGACGTTGCCGGCCGAGACGTTTGCGGAGTGTCCGTCCGCGGTGCGCATCAAGCCGTGCAAGAGCCACGGTTGCCGGCCGAGCTCGGAGCTCATCCAGCCGGCGGTGTTCGCGATGTACGGAAAGGGGATCGCGAGCATCAAGGCATAGAGCGTGAGGCGTCCGATTTTGCTCTCGCGATCGAGCAGCTTGCGACGCCAGAGCAAGAGCGCGGACAAGCCCATGAGCGCCATGAAGATCGTCCCGAGGCCGACCATCACGTGATAGCTGTAGTAAAGGAGCGGGATGTTGTCGGGCCACTCGTCGCGCGGGAACTCTTTCAGCCCTTTGACCTCGGCCGACCAGCGTTTGTGCGTGAGCAGGCTGAGCATGTAGGGAACGCGGATCGGGTTATCGATGGTCAGCGTTTCCATGTTGGGCTGACCGACCAAGACGATGCTCGCGCCTTCTTCCGTTTCGAAGTGACCCTCCATGGCGGCGAAGGACGCGGGCTGATGTTCGCTCACCATTTTGATCTGGAGATCGCCGGTCGGCATCGCGCTCATCAAGGACGCGAGCAAGCCCGCGATGATGCCGACCTTGAGGATGCGCGCGGTGTGCTCGGAGTAGTCGGCTTCGCGATGCTTCTCAGTCAACGCGAAGAACGCGCCCAAGCCCGCGACGACAAACGCGGCCGTGATCACCGAACCGACCATGGTGTGCGCGTACTGGACGAAGGCCCACGGGTTGGTCAGGAACGCGGCCAAGCTCTCGAGTCGCACGCGACCATCGGGGTCCACCGCGTAGCCGACCGGGTGCTGCATAAACGCGTTCGTGCAGATGATGAACCAGCCGCTCAACCACGAACCGGTGCACACCAAGATCGCCGCGACGTAGTGCTTCTTGGGGCCGAGCTTCTTTTCGCCAAACAAGAGCGCGTACAAGAACGCGCTCTCCAAGAAGAACGCGAACACGCCCTCCATCGCGAGCGTCTGTCCGATCACGCCGCCGGCCGCGTCCGAGAAGCGCGCCCAGTTGGTCCCGAACTGAAACTCCATCGGGATGCCGGTGACGACGCCCATCACGAAGTTGAGCCCGAAGATCTTGGTGAAGAAGCGCGCGCACTCGTTGGCGATGGGATCGCCCGGGCGCTTTTTTGTTTTGAGGCCGAGCGTCTTGAAGACGACGATGAGTAAGCCGAGGCCCATCGTGAGCTGCGGAAAGAGATAGTGGTACGCGATCGTGAACGCGAAGTGGAAGCGGTGGGCGGAGAGCGCGTCTTCCATCTAGTGCGTCATTTCATTCGTAGGATTGGCGAGCGTGGGCCGATGACCGAGCATTCAGCGGGATCGTAGGGGCGCGGCGCCGACAGGGGAAACAAACGCCCACAAAACCCGGACATCGAATCCTCGGGCCTGCGACCCATGCGCCTTGTGGCTTGGCTGCTCTTTCCAGGTGGGCCCGGGGAAACTCACAGTTGATCACGGACGGTTTCCGGTAGTCTTCCGGCGGCTTGATCCCCTCCTCGACTCCCATCGAGAGCAGGGATTCCGCGGCGCCGCGGAAGGAGCGAAGGACCCGAGATGCAGACCCAGGAACAAGTTGTCCCGATCCGTACGCCCGAGACTCACCTCGAGGGCGACGATGTGTTCACCGTCATCCGGCCCGATGGCACGACCGACCCGAACACCGACCCACGTTTGCCGCAGCACATGGTGCTCGACCTTTACAAGGCGATGGTCCGAACACGGATCGTCGACCTTCAGCTTGAGCGCCTACAGCGCCAAGGCCGGATCGGGTTCCACATCGGTTCGCTTGGCGAAGAGGCCTGCATCATCGGCTCGGCCGCCGCGATGCGCCCCAACGATTGGATCTTCCCGTGCTACCGCGAGTTCGGTGCGCTCTTGTGGCGCGGCTTCCCGCTTCAGACCTACGTCGACAACATGTACGGCAACGATGAAGACCCGGTGAAGGGTCGCCAGATGCCGGACCACTACACCGCGCGTGCGTATCGCTTCGGTTCGGTGAGCTCGCCGATCGGAACGCAGATCACGCAGGCGGTCGGCATGGGCTGGGCCGCGCGTCACAAAGGCAAGGACGAGGTCGTGAGCGTCTACTTCGGCGACGGCGCGACCAGCAGCAACGAGTTCCACACGGGCCTGAACTTCGGCGGCGTCATGAACGCGCCGGTCGTCTTCTTGTGCCGCAACAACCGCTGGGCGATCAGCGTGCCCACCGAGATGCAGACGAAGGCCGCCAAGCTCTCGGACAAAGCGATCGCGTACGGTATCAAGGGCGTGCGCGTGGACGGCAACGATGTGCTCGCGACCTGGAAGATCGTTCGCGAAGCGGTCGAGCGCGCGAGCCGCGGCGAAGGTCCGACGCTCGTCGAGATGCTCACGTACCGCATCGGCGGTCACTCCACCTCGGACGACCCGCGCGCTTACCGTGTCCAGAACGAGGTCGAGCGCTGGCGCGGGACAGACCCGATCGTTCGACTTCGTCGTCACCTCGAGACCAAGAACGCGTGGGACGACGCGCGCGAAGAAGAGTTCAAGACCGAGACCGAAGCGCAGCTTAAGACCTGCATCGGATTGTCGGAAGCGAAGAAGAAGCCGGAGCTCAGCTCCATCTTCACAGAGGTCTTTTCAAAGCAGCCGTGGCACCTCAAGGAACAACAAGCGGAGTGCGAAAACGGCCCGCGCGCGAAGCCGGCTCACTGACCTCACCGGTCCACCCACCCAACCCAAGAGATATCCATCCCGCGCACGCATGAGCGCGGGGTGAGTCGGCCAAAGGTCGAGCGGAGCCTTCGAGAACAAGGCCCGCGAACAAGGAGACTTCAAATGCCCGAAATGAATCTGGTGCAATCGATCAACTCCGCCCTTCGTCACGAGATGAAGGCGAACGACGATGTCATCGTCCTCGGTGAAGACGTCGGCAAGGTCGGCGGCGTGTTCCGCGTGACCAAGGGGCTCTTCGATGAGTTCGGCGCGGATCGCGTGATCGACACGCCGCTCGCCGAAGGCGGCATCATCGGCACCGCGATCGGCATGGCGCTCTACGGCCTTCGCCCGGTCCCCGAGATTCAGTTCTCGGACTTCATCTTCCCCGCGTTCGATCAGATCGTGAGCGAGGCCGCGAAGTTCCGCTACCGCTCAGGCGGCGAGTACACCTGCCCGATGGTCATCCGCACGCCCGTCGGCGGCGGCATCCGCGGCGGCCACTATCACTCGCAGTCGCCCGAGTCGCTCTTCATTCACACTGCCGGTCTCAAGGTCGTGTGCCCGAGCAACCCGTACGACGCGAAGGGTCTTTTGCTCAGCGCGATCCGCGACGACGACCCCATCATGTTCTTCGAGCCCAAGCGCGTTTACCGCGCCGTGAAGATGGAGGTTCCCGAAGAGGAGTTCACCGTCCCGATCGGCAAGGCCAAGGTCGTCAAGGAAGGCAAGGACGTCACGGTGATCGCGTGGGGCGCCATGCTCTTCGAAGCGCTCGCGTCGGCCCAAGAGGTCGCCGAGAACGACGGAGTCGACGCTGAGGTGATCGACCTGCGCACGCTCTGGCCCGTCGACATCGACACCATCGTCGAGTCCGTGAAGAAGACCGGCCGCGTGGTCATCGTGCACGAGGCGCCCAAGGCCTGCGGGTTCGGCGCGGAGCTCCTCTCGCTCATCAGCGAGAAGGCGTTCTTGCACCTCGAGGCGCCGCCCAAGCGCGTCACGGGTTGGGACACGCCGTTCCCTTACACGCTGGAGATGGAGTACCTCCCCCTTCAACACCGCATCACGCCCGCGCTCATCGAGACGGTCCGGTTTTAGGTCGAGGGAAAGCAATGTCGAGCTTCAGCTTCAAGCTTCCGGATATCGGTGAAGGCGTCTCGGAAGGCGAGATCGTCGAGTGGCACGTCCAGCAAGGTGACGTCGTCGCCGAGGACGATCCCATGGTCGAGGTCATGACCGACAAGGCCACCGTCACGATCGGCGCGCCCCGGGCGGGCACGATCGGCGCGATCAATTTCGCCGTGGGCGAGGTCGCTCAAGTCGGTGATGTCGTCGTGGTGATTCAAGAAGGCAACGGCGCGAGCGCGGCGCCTGCAAGCGCGTCGAGCGCGGCCCCGGTCAACGCACCGGCCTCCGTCCCGCCCGCGACCACCTTGGTGGGCTCACCGGCCGCCGCGCCCGAGCCGCCTCCCGCGGCCGAGAACGCTGACGGCCCCGCCGCGACCGCGGTGGGCGACATCAAGGAAGGCCTCCCTGGCTCAAACTTCTTCCAGTCTCCGAGCGCCGCGAAGAGCACACCGAAGGTGAGCGCGCCGGCTCCCGTCGCCTACTTTGAAGCCAAGCCGCTCGCGACGCCCGCGACGCGCAAGCTCGCGCGTGACCTCGGCGTCGATCTCCGGAACGTGCCGCCGACCCGCCCTGACAAGCGCGTGACCAAAGACGACGTGCGCGCGTTCAACAGCGACGCACCGGCCGCGACCTCGGTCTCGCCCACGATCATGGTTCCGCCGACCGCGTCGATGGCGCCAACGGGACAACACAAGAAGGTGTCGAGCCCCGCGCCGGTCGAGCCTGCCGCGCCCGTCAAGGCGGCGCCCGTCGAGGCGGCGCCCGTCGAGGACACGCCTGAGCCGATCGCGCCGTCTTCTGCGCCGCCTTCGCCCGAGTCCGTCGCGCCCACGATCATGCCGCCTCCGATGGAGACGCCAGCAGGGACGAGTCTCGCCGTTCGCAGCACCGCGTTGGTTCCCGCTGAGCCCGAGCGACGCGTTCCTTTCGTTGGCATGCGGCGCAAGATCGCCAAGCGCATGCAGCACACGAAGAACACTGCGGCGCACTTCACGTTCGTTGAAGAGTGCGACGTGACCCACTTGATCGCGCTTCGTGAGCGGATGAAGCCGGCCGCCGCGGCCGCTGGGGTCAAGCTGAGCTACCTCCCGTTCATCGTGAAGGCGGTGTGCGCTGCGCTCAAGAAGCACCCTGTGCTCAACAGCATGCTGGACGAACAGGCGAACGAGCACGTCTTTCGCGGCTACTACCACGTAGGCATCGCCGCCGCGACGCCGGCGGGCTTGATGGTCCCGGTGATTCGCGACGCGGATCGCCGAAGCCTGCTCGACATCGCGCGCGAGATCGATCGCCTCGGTGAAGGCGCGCGCGAAGGAACGCTCACCTCCCGTGAGTTGAGCGGTTCGACCTTCACGATCACTTCGCTCGGCAAGCAGGGCGGCCTCTTCGCGACGCCCGTTCTCAATCATCCCGAGGTCGGCATTCTGGGCGTGCACCAGATGAAGCGACGCCCGGTGGTGAAGAACGACGAGATCGTGATCGGCGACGTGATGCTGCTCTCGCTCTCCTTCGACCATCGCTTGGTCGACGGACACATCGGCGCAGCGTTCGCGTACGAGATCATCGACTACCTCGAGAACCCCGATCGCTTGTTCCTCGAGATGGCGTAGCCGCCGGATCGCCCAACAGCGATCGAGGAAGACCAACAGTAAGTGACCGAGGAAGAAACGACGCCCGACCGGACCCCTCCGGCGGGTTCAGTGTGTCGCGCGCATCCCGATCGTCCCGGGGTCGCGCTCTGCCCGGAGTGTGAGCGCGCGGCGTGTCTTCTCTGCTGGCTCGATCCGTACGATCGCTGCGAGACCTGTCTCCGAGTCGACCCCGCCGCGGCGGTCGCGACGGTGCCTTTCGAGGACGCCGAACGAAACGCGCTGGGCCGCTTCACCGGGATGCTGGGTGACGCATTTTTTCCGACGCGTCGCGCGCCCTCGTTCGTGGGAGGAGCGGTGCGCCCGGCCGCGACCTTTGCGCTCCTGACCGCACCGCTCCTGGCGATGCTCGCCGGCGTCATTCCCTTTACCCATACCCTGCGCTTCGGTCCGACCTTCGCGGTGACGCCGATCGGCGCGCCGACGCAGGACGCGCTGATCTTCGACATCGCGCGCGCGGCAGGACTGGGGCTTTTGGTTCACGTCGTGGCCGCGGCCGCGCTCGCGGTTTGCTACGTCAGCTTGATCCGCGCGTACGGAACGCACGAGGAGCGCTCGTCGCTCGCGATCCGCGCGGTTCTCTACCGGTCGTGGTTGGTCCCGCTCTCCGGGAGCGCTGGGCTGCTGATCGCGGTCTTGGGTTGGTCGCTTCCCGAAGATCCGAACCAGACGGTCGTGATCCTGTTGAGCATCGTCTTGGTCGTGCCGACCATCTTGCTCTTCGTTCATCTCCGCGCGGTCGCGCGCTTCGCGGCGGGCACCTCGATCGTGATGTCGTTCGTCGTCGTAGTCGTTCCGTTCGTCTTCATGATGGCCGCGGAAGGGCTGCTCCAGGTCGGGCTCGCGCCGTTGATGCCGGACGTGGAGCGGCCGGCGGACCTGCTCGTTTCCGAAGACGGATAGCGCGCTCGATCGGGGAGATCTGCGTTCGTGATCCGTAGGAAGGGCCATGGGCGCATCCGGTTGGTCGTACTTCACTCCCTACACAAAGGAACCAGACAAGGCGCTCGGTCTGCTCAAGGCCAAGGTCTTTGAGGCGGGTGAGTTCTTCAAGCTCGATCCCAGTGCTCACCCCTCGTCCATCGAAGAGCTCCTCGAGATGAACGAAACGGACGGGACGCACTCCATTCTGGACATGGTGTACGGCTGCTCCGCGATGGATGGGTGGTCGTTCGGCGTTCTTCATCCATTGAAGCGAGAGATCCTGGAGGACCTTCTCGGGACATCACGCCCAACGCATGACCAGGTGGAAGCTGCGCGGACCGAGCTGGGGAGACAGCGTGATCGTTGGATCGGGACCTACGTGGTTGTCTACAAGGATGACCAGCCCGACGAGTACTTCTTCTGCGGTTACTCCGGCGACTGACTGAGCAACTCAGCACGGAGACCTGGCCTGTGCTGCCCTAGCGCGCCTCAAAGAGCGCCGCGCGGGACCGATACGGTGTCGGCGTGACCTGGCGCAACCGGCGCAGCTCAGGTCCGTAGTTGCGCAGCAGCTCTCTGCACGCGGCGCGATAGAAGCCGTGCGGGTTCACGCGCAGGTACGGCAAGATGCGCGCGTCCGGTTGCTCAAAGAGGATCGCGTAGAGCGCGAGCGCGTAGCTGGTCTCCACTTCCGAGAGCGCCGTGTCGGCGAGCCAGAGCCCCGCGAACCCTCGACGCCCAGAGGTGTTCGCGCTGAAGATCCCGAAGCCCAAGATCACCGTCGCGAGCTCGGTCGCGAGATCAAACGCTTCGTGGTGCGGGTCGACGATCTCGGCTTGGCGCACCAGGTGATACGCGACCCCGCGGGAGAGCGTACCGACGATCCGCGTGGCGTCGGTCATTCCGCGTTCGTATGGAACGAGCATCGTCTTGAGGTTCTCGTCTGCCGCGTGAATGAGCGACGGTCCGCGATGATCATCGGGCGAGAGCTCAAACGGCCAACGCGAGAGGCCCGCGTGCTCCAAGACGAACAGGAAGAAGTCCTCGATCAACTCATCGTGCTCAAGCGCACGATCGATCGGGAAGTCCTCGTAGGTCGGCGTGATGAGTCGCGCGCGAGAGCGAAGCGCTTGCGTACCTCCGAGGCGCTCGATGAGCCAAGCGCTCGTCTCAAACAACCATTTCAAGTAGCCGCGGCCGGGGACCACGTTTCAATTGTAGCGGGCGTCTGCGATCACGCCATCGACTTCTCGTGGGTGCTCTTATCCGCGGCACCTCGATCGCGTAGACTCACTTCGTGACTCTCAACGTTCTTAGCGGCGAGCGCCCCAAGCGCTACGCCCTCGCCATCGAGCTCACGAGCTACTGCAACCAGAAGTGCGGCTACTGCTACAACGATTGGCGCGAAGACGGCGGCAAAGCGCTCGGCGCGCTCCCGACCGAAGAGCTGCTCCCGCTTGTGACCCGCGCGTTGACCGAGGTCGAGTTTGATCACGTCACGCTGACCGGCGGCGAGCCGTTTGCGCGCAACGACTTCTTCGACGTCATGGACATCTGCAAAGAGCAGGGCGTCGGCGCGCAGATCATCAGCAACGGCGGCTTGGTCACGAAAGAGTTCGCGGAGCGCCTCGCGACGTACGAGCCGCGCTTCGTTCAGGTCACGCTCAACGCGCCTGGCAAAGACCTGCACGAGGAACACGTCGGCGCCGGTCAGAACCACTACGACAAGACGCACCGCGGGATCGATCTCTTGGTCGCCGCGGGCGTGCGCGTGGTCGGCTCCATCGTCGTCACGCGAAAGAACGCGCACTTGGTCGGCGAGATCTTGGATCAGTTCCGCGCGAAAGGCGTGAAGCACATCGCGCTCTCGCGCTTCTCTCCGGCGGGCTACGCGAGCAAGAACGCGGCCGAGCTTTTGTGTTCGCGCAGCGAGCTCCTCGTCGCGCTCGACCAAGCCGAAGCGCGCGGCCGTGATCACGGGATGACGCTCTCGGTCACGATGCCGGTGCCCAAGTGCGTGGTCGAACATGACGACTATCCCCACATCGGTTTCGGCGGCTGCCCGATCGGTACCTCGATGCAAGAGTTCGCGCTCGGCCCCAAGGGCGAGCTGCGCAACTGCACGCTGCACACGGATGTGGTCGGCGACGCCAAGACCACCTCGTTCGCCGAGATCGTCGAGAGCGATGTCGTCACCGCCTATCGCGACACCACGCCGGAGTTCTGCGCGCCGTGTCCACATCGCAAGACCTGCTTGGGCGGATGCGGCGCGGCGGCCGCGGGCGTGAGCGGAAACCCGCGCGGCCTCGATCCCTTTGTCGCGCAACACGTCGATGACGACCTCCGCGAGAAGTTCCGCGCAGCGCGTGCTGGCGAGTCGGCGTTCATCCCGGCGTCGAGCCTGGTGCGCTCATGACCGCGAGCGCATTGAAGGCGAGCGCGTGAAGCGGCCCGCGCGTCCCAAGCCGCGCGTTCTTCTGCTCTGGCCGGGTACCGAAGGCGCGGCCGCGGGCAACTTCGGCGTGCCGCAGCTCGTCTTGCTGGCGACCTACCTACGTAAGCACACCGGCGTCGACATTGAGATCCGTGATCTGGTCGGCGAAGCGGTGCTCTCGAAAAGCGGACGCCCGAACCTCGCCCAGATCCTCGATCACGAAGACGGTCGCGGCTACGACATCATCGCGTTCAGCGTTTACTCGTCGTTCGATCTTCTGAAGTGCGAAGCGATCGCCAGCATCGCGCGTGAGCGTTGGCCTGAAGCGGTCATCGTGGCTGGCGGGTACCACGCGAGCGCGCGGCCCACGGAGATCGTCTACGAAGGTTCCGCGTTTGACGTCTGCGTCGTCGGCGAAGGCGAAAAGCCGCTCGTCGAGATCGTCGAGTCCGTGCTCGGCGGCGAACCGATGCGGCAGCGGATCTTGGGCCCTGACGCGATCGACGATCTCGATGTTTTGCCTGCGACCGACTGGTCGTTTTTGAATCGCTATCGCGGCGTCGCGCGCAAGATGGCATCGCAGACGCAGCTCTACTTGTCGCGCGGCTGTCCGTTCGATTGCGCGTTCTGCATGGAGCGCGCGAAGCGCGAGGTGAGCTGGAGAAGCTTGAGCGTGGAGCGCGCGGTCGAAGAGATGGTGTTGCTGCATCGCTTTTTGGATCTGCGCACCTGGACGCTCTACATCGCGGACGCGCTCTTCGGGATGAAGAAGCGCTGGCGTCGCGCGTTCCTGACCGAGCTGGCGAAGCTCAACCTCCCGGTCGAGAAGATCTGGCTCCTCATCCGCGTGGACCTCGTGACCGACGAAGACCTCGAGCTCTTCGATGACGCGAACTGCGGGCTCGGCTTCGGCCTGGAGTCGGGCGATCCCACCTTGCTCGCGGCGATCCGCAAAGCGGGCAAGCTCGACGACTACCTTGAGCGCATGATGGAGGTCGCGGCCTGGGCGCGTGAACGTGATGTGCCGTGGGGCGCGAACATCATCACGGGCCATCCTGGCGAGACGCCGGCTACGCTCGAGCGCAGCGCGAAGTACATGGAGAACCTCTTCTTGGACAAGCGCGGGACGACCGGCTTCTTGTCCGTCGACGCGTTTCGGCTTTACCCGGGGTCGCCGATCGACACCGAGCGCGCGCACTACGAGCGCACTTACGGCACGCGTTTTCATCGCCCGAGCTGGTGGCAAGACGGCGACCAAGCGTTCCTCGCGGAGTGGATCGATCCGAGCAGCGAGCTTACGTATCTTGAGCGCGAAGAGATGCAGCATCGCTTGCTCGGCCCCGTGCTCGACCGCATCGAGGACAACTTCGTTTACCAAGGCAAAGCGCGCGACTACTTCGTGCGCGCGATCCGTGGACAAGCGAAGCAGTCGGATCCGGCGCAGCGCCTCTACTTCATGGATCGCTACTACGCTTGGATGAAGTACCTCGGCTTCGGTTCACGCGCGGTCGAGCAGCGTCGTGATCACCAGGCGCTGCATGACGTCGCGAAGGCGCGTCGAGCGTTGTCGATCCCTTCTGTGTTGAAGAAGGCGGACGCTGGAGAAGATGACTTCGCGCGCGTCATGACGGACGCGCTCTCGGAGGTCCCCCGGGAGAACTTCGTGCCGCTTGATCTCACGCGCGAGAGCGTGAAGGACCGCGCGCTCGCGCTCGACCCCTCCGGCGCGTCGACCATCAGCGCGATGCACGCTTACGCGCTCTCGTTCTCGCTCCTCGAGATCGAAGAGGGCGACGTGGTCCTCGATGCAGGAGGCGGCACGGGTTACGGGGCGGCGCTCTTGAGTGAGCTCGTGGGTGAGACGGGTCGCGTCGTCTCGATCGAGATCGATCCCGATCACAGCGAAGACGCTTCGCGAAACCTTGCTTCACGTGAGAACGCCCGCGCGGTGTGCGGCGACGTCCTTGACCTGTCGGGCGTGACCGCCGAAGAGCTGCTCGCGATCAACAAGGTCACGGTCGGCTTCGCGCTTGAGGAGATCCCGCGCGCCTTTATCGAGAAGCTCGCGCCAGGCTGCGTGATCGTGGCGCCCCTGATCGATGGTGACGCGCAGACGCTCACCCGCGCCACGTTGACCAGCGCGCGCGCGCTGCAGACGACTGAACACGCGCGCGTGGTGTACGTGCCTACTCGCCGCGGGAGCCTTCCCTCGCGCCGTAAGAAGCAAAAGCCGGCGCGTGGGCGTCGTCTTCCCCTCGCGGACTAAGAACGCACGAAGCCTTGCGCGCGACCGCCTCGCTCGCCATGGTGGCGCATGGCGCTCGTTCATCTCGGGAAGAAGTCCCAAAAGAAAGCGCGTCGGCCCAAGACGTCCGCGTACTTGCCGACCACGCGCGCCGAGATGGAGGCGCGTGGCTGGGCAGAGCTCGACATCCTGATCGTCAACGGTGACGCGTATGTCGACCACCCGGCCTTCGGCGGCGCGCTGATCGGGCGCTTTCTGGAGGGTCGCGGCTACCGCGTCGGGATGATCGCGCAGCCGGACTGGAAGAGCCCCGCGGACGTGTCGCGGATGGGCGCGCCGCGGCTCTTCGTGGGCATCACCGCCGGCAACCTCGACAGCATGCTCAACAAGCTGACCGCGCAGAAGAAGGTTCGCCAAGACGACCAGTACTCGCCCGGCGGCAAGACCAACATGCGGCCCAATCGCGCGAGCGTGGTCTACGGCAACTTGTGTCGCCAAGCGTTTCCCGGAACGCCGATCGTCGTGGGCGGCATCGAGGCATCGCTCCGGCGCATCGCGCACTACGACTATTGGAGCGACTCGATCAGGCGCTCGGTCTTGCTCGACGCGAAGGCCGACCTGCTCATCTTCGGGATGGGCGAGCGCCCCGTCTGGGAGGTCGCCGACCGCTTGGCCGAAGGCGAAGACATCAAGCAGCTGCGTGATGTTCGCGGCACCGCGCACGTGCTCCGCAAAGGCGAGTGGGAACACATCGCGACCAGCAAGTTCATCCGCGATCGAAAGCCGATCCGGTTGCCGAGCTACGAAGAGATCAAGGCGGCGGCGACCGCGGGCGACGAGGGCGAAGAAGCTCGCGCGCGCTTCTCTTCGATGAGCGGCGCGTTCCAAAAGGAAACGAACCCGGGCAACGGTCGCCCGCTCATTCAGCCGCACGGACACGAAGCGGTGTACTTCAACCCGCCGGCCGAGCCGCTCACGACCGAGCTGATGGACGGGCTCTACGACCTGCCGTTCACGCGCTTGCCGCACCCGAGCTACACCGACGGAATCCCGGCGTACGAGACCGTCAAGCACAGCATCGTGACCATGCGCGGATGCTTCGGCGGTTGCTCCTTTTGTTCGATCACCGAGCACGAAGGTCGCGTGATTCAGTCACGGAGCGAAGAGAGCGTGCTTCGCGAGGTGCGCTCATTGCGTCGCATGGAAGGCTTCCACGGCGTCATCAGCGATGTCGGCGGACCGACCGCGAACATGTACCAGATGAAGTGCAAGTCGGAGCGCATCGAGAAGGCGTGCCGGCGGCTCAGCTGCGTGCACCCGGGCGTCTGCGAGAACCTCGTGACCGATCACGGTCCGCTCGTTTCGCTCCTAAAGAAGGTGCGCAAAGAGAAGGGCATCAAGAAGGCCTTCATCGCGTCGGGTGTGCGTTACGACTTGGCGGAGCGGAGCCAAGAGTTCATCGATGAGCTCGCCGCGCATCACACCGGCGGGCAGCTCTCGGTCGCGCCGGAGCACGTGGACGAGAAGGTCCTCGACAAGATGAAGAAGCCGGGCGCCGAGAGCTACGAGCGCTTCGCTGAGATGTTTGACTGCGCGAGCGAGAAGAGCGGCAAGAACCAGTTCCTCGTGCCCTACTACATCAGCGGACACCCTGGCTCGACGCTCAATTCGATGATCGAGCTCGCGCTCTACTTGAAGAAGCGCGGCCTGCGTCCGCGGCAGGTCCAGGACTTTATCCCGACCCCGATGAGCATGGCGACCAGCATGTACCTCACGGGGCGCGATCCCTTTTCGCAAGAGGACGTCTACACCGCGAAGGACTTGCGCGAGAAGCGCATGCAGAAAGCGCTCCTGCAGTACTGGGACGTGAAGCAGCATGACTTGGCGCGCGAAGCGCTTATCAAAGCGGGACGTCGTGATCTGATCGGGAGCAGCGAGAAGTGCTTGGTGCCGCCGGCGCGAGGCAAAGGCGCGCTCTCGATTCACGAGAAGCGCAGGCGCGGACGCGAGGACAACAAGCCGCGCGGACGTGTGGGCAAACGCGCGGGGCGTCGCGGGAAGCCGAAGCCAAAGCGTTAGCGTGAGCGGGCTTCGCGTTCGCGCACCCACTCGACCAAGCGTTCTGTGCTCACCAGATCAAGAGGTTCGTCGCTCGGAGGGAGCGACGAGTCTCTCGCGGAGTACGCTCGAAGGACCTCTCCGGTGAGGCCACGCGGCATCGGCTGACTCATCGCTCCTGTGACCGGCTGACCGTTGATCGTGACGTCGGTCACCTTGGTCATCGACCGCACGCGAAGAACGCCCGACGAAGGGACCGTGAGGGTCGCGCGTTCACGCCAGCTTCCGCTCCACGAAAGCGTGGTTGATGCGCTGCTGTCTTCCAGCAACACGACCCACTCACCATCAAGCTCTGGCGCTTGGATTTCAAGCGTCCCGCGCCGCTCCATGGTGCTCTCGAAGAACGTGAAGCCGACCGCGAGCGCGCCGACGGAGGCGCCCAGCAGGACCCCGACCGTCGCGAAGACCCATGGTGAGCGCTTTCGTTTTCGCGCGATGAACCAGCCCGCCGCGCCGAACAAGATCATCGGGATGAGCGCGATACAGATCGCTGCGAGCATGATCGCGAGCGCGAGCCCGCCCTGACCGTCACCGTTCATAGCGGGACTATAAGGTGTGCGCGCAGACGCGTCGCTGGCGACCCGCAGTCGGTTGGCTATCTTGGACGGAATGTCGTGGGAGTCGATCGAGGAGTGGCCAGGTGGGGTCCGCGGGGACGCTTTTCGGAGCGCGGCCGAGCCGATCCTCGCGCAGCGACGTTCTCGTTCGTGGGGCGAACGCGTGCGCGCGTTCCTCGCGTCGACGGACGAAGAGCGCTTGGAACATATCGTCGACAAGGTCGCGATCACGGAGAGCCGTGTTTACGTTGAGCGTGCCTCAGGCGCTCGCTTTCGGGCACCTCGCGCGTCGCTCATTGGGCTCCAGCGGGAAGGTCGCAAAGTCCGGTATGGCGTCTATCACGGCGATGACTTCGTGCTGTACACGCGCGACGGATGCGATGTGGAAGAGATGCTCGCCGACCAGCTCGGCGAACCGAGTGAACGACTCCTGCTCAAGAGTCAGATGTTGCCGCTCGGCGTGATCCTGTTTGGCGGGTTCGTGGTGACTGGGTTCGCGGCGACGTCGATCTGGAACCTTCGAAACTACGACCTTGGGTATCTCTTCGCCGAAGGGCTCTACACGTCGGAAGGGGCGCTCGCGTTTTACCTCGCGCTTGGGCTCCTGGCCGCGGCGCTGCTCTTTTGGTTGCTGATGCCGGCGCGCACGCATGCCGATAAGCTTGGTCTTCATCGAACGCGCGGAGTCTTCCGTCTTCTGCGCTGGCATGTCCCCGTGGAAGAGGTCGAGCTGATCACGGTGCGTGAGGTGGCGGGCGTCGCGATCGATATCGTCGCGGAGCTGAACACCAAGCGCAGGTTCGGTGGCTCGACGGATGTGCAGAGCTGCGTGCTCGAGACGATTCAGGTGGCCAAGGGGAAGCTGCGGCAAAGCCGGGCGCTCGCGCGACATCGTCGACGCGCGGTGGAGGCGTGCTTGGCTGGGCGCACGTTGGGTGATGAGAGCGCGAA
>CALJDU010000109.1 GCA_938024995.1 uncultured bacterium | reverse complement strand
GACGAAGAAGAAGAGCGAGACGAAGAAGAAGAGCGAGACGAAGAAGAAGAGCGAGACGAAGAAGAAGAGCGAGACGAAGAAGAAGAGCGAGACGAAGAAGAAGAGCGAGACGAAGAAGAAGAGCGAGACGAAGAAGCGCTCGCCCGCCCCACCTCGTCCAAGGCAAGGGAAGCAGCTCCGCGCGCTTCTTCAGTCCAAGGACGTCACCAACGTCGATCACGCCATCGAGCTCCTTCGTTCGCTTGAGGATAAAGAGGTCATCCACGCGCTGCTCGCTGGCGTTCGTTACGACCCCGACGCGGAGCGGAGCGTTTCCTGCGACCTTCGCGGAGCGCAGTCTTGTCACGCGACCCTGGCGCTGCTCTCGATCGCTCCGAAGCCATCGACGCTCGCCAACGAGATCCGCAAACGCGCGACGACGCTTCGGTTCAAGCATCGCGGGAGCAAGCGCATGGTGCTCCACGCGTGGACGTTCGCGGCGTTGCCGAAGCTACAGACGATCCATCTCGAAGGCGTCGGGCTGCTCTGCACCGGCGACCCTCCGCAGCTGCCGAAGCTCAAGCGCGTGGTCCTGCATGAGGTCGGGAAAACGAGCACCTACCGTCACAAACGGAACGCGCCGCCTAACTTGCGGTGGCTGTCGGGCGCGCGCGCGGTCGACACGCTCCGGATCTACAGCGCCGACCTCGACCTGGCATCGCTCGACGCGATCGCCAAGCTGAGACGACTTCATCTGGAGCGAGTGCGTCACCCAACATGGGGCGCGCTCTCTGCGCTGGGGTCGCTTGAGCAGCTCGTCGTCGACTACGGCAGCGTCACGGCTGACCCTCACTTTTTTTTGGGAACGCTCCCGAAGCTCAAGAAGTTGTGGTTGCACCGAAGCGTCGAGGTCACCTCGCTCGACCTCTTGGATGACCTCCCCTCGCTCACGGTTCTCAAAGCGAAGCTCACGGCGGTGAGAGACTTCAGTCCGCTCTATCGCCACGCTTCGCTGACGACGGTCTACTCGCGTTCGTACGGGAAGCTCGATCGCGGTGCGCTCGTCGCGCGCGGCATGACGCTCAAGTCTCCGCGAGACCGGCCGAGCTGGTGTGTCGAATCAAGCTGAAGCTAGCAACGGCTCGGTGTTCGCGCCGTAACGCTGCTCACGTGACTTGAGCCAGCAGGTGCTTACTCCGTCGTCCATGCACGACCCGCGTTTCACTCTCCTTTCCGAAGACCGCGAACCCGCGAGGTGCGCATGAAGGACGAGGCGGTCGCGAAGTCGGCACGCGATGTCGCGTCGGCGTTTTGGAACCGGCTCGCCCGTAACGCGGGAGACGACCACGGCCGGCTCGTGTTGGTCGGCGATCCTCGGAGCGCAGAGTTCGCGGAGCCGCGTGATGGGAACCGGGATCTCCTTGAGTTCATCTTGAACCACGAAGAGATCGTCTTCTTTCTCGAGGAGCGCTCCTTTCACATCTGCACCGAACATCGACAGGCGAGGGCGATCCTTGAGCGCCTCAAGATCCCGGCTCGCTTCCGCTGCGCGCTTCGCGGAGAAGACTGTCCGATGCGGGTCATCTCGCGGGCCGCGGGCGAGTCGGCGATCGCCTTCTCGGTGGGTGCATGCCGATGAGCAACGGCGGCGGCGATGAGCGCCACGACGGCGCCGTGCACGAGTTTTGGTCACGCGTCGCGGCCGTACAAGACGCGGTCGTGGTGTACGTCGGTGATCCCCGCGGCGAAGAGATCGCGCATGACGTCGCGGCCGTTCATGAAGCGATGACGCAAGAGCTGCTCGAGTACATCGACAACCACGAAACCGTTTTTTTCATGACGAAGCGCACCTTCGCGGTGGGCTGCCGCGACCACGCCCAGGCAAAGGCGATCTTCACGCGCGGCAAGATCCCCGCTGGGTTTCGGTGCTCACTGCGCGGCGAAGAGTGCCCCATGCGAACGCTCTCGCGCGCAGAAGGCGGCCGTGCGCTCTCGTTCCTGCAGGTCCTCCATTCGCGAGGTCCGTAAACGTCTCGTATCCTTAACGTCTCTATGTACGTCGCTCTTCTCATCGCGAACGTGGCTGCGCTGCTTTGGTTTCAGTCGCGCGAACGCAAGGCCTACCAGGAGCTGTATCGGCTCGTTGATCAACGGTCGCCGGACGCGCTCCCGAAGTCAGTACATCCGCTCCCGCTGTGGTCGAGGAATCCGCTCGGGCATCTTTACCGGACGAACAAGCTCGAGAAGTCACACGGCTTCCCCTTCGAACGAGAAGCCGAGCTCGCGAAACAGGTGCGGCGAACCGAGTACATCAAGTATGGACTGGCTGCGCTCTTGCTGTTCGTCGCGCTCGGCGTCCCCGCGCTCATGGGTCGGTGAGCGGGTCTGCAAGACGAGGTCAGCGATTGAGAAACGCGTGGATGAGCTCCGCGCAGCGACGTGGGTGACGTTGCAAGAGGAGGTGCGGCCCTCGCACGCGAGCGAGCGTTGTGTTGACGTTCGCCGGCGTGAGGGGACGCCGTACAAGTCGGTCCTGGGTCGGGCGCAAGACAAGCGTGGGCATCGCCAATGCCGCGAGTTCGCGCGTGACGTCCATGGAGAGGGTTTCACGAAGACGCGCAGCCATCACACGCGGGGCCGGACGCGCGATCGCGTCTCGCACTTCTTGCACGAGGTCGGGGTCTGCATCTCGGCCGACCATAAAGGTGCGGACCGCGGCGCGGGGGGGCGTGATGGAGAAGAAGGACTCTCGCGCGAACGCGCGAGCGACAGACGGGACCGGCGCGCGCGCAAAGGTCGCGACCAACACCAGCGCCCGAAGCTGAGGCATTCGCGCCGCGAGCAGAATCGCGATCGGACCTGAGAACGACTCCGCGACGATCACGGTCTCCTCGGCACGTGCCGTGTGAAGGCGCGACTGAACATGTCCAACGAGTTCGCGATAGCGCACGACCTCATCGCTTGGGTACGACACGACATCGATCTGCGCGTCTTTCGGAAGAGCGCGGGACAAGCGAGCGAAGAGTTGGCCCGTTCCGTCCATGCCCGGGAGAAGGAGAAAGCGCATCAGCGCGAGCTTAGGGCCGTTCCTGGTCGGCGCCTCAATCGTTGGTCGCGGCGTGCGCAACACCGGCTTGTTCTAGGTGTTTGGCCAAGTCGGCGTACTTCAAGGCCGACCCCGGCATATCGTCGATGAGCTGATACGCGCCGCCAAAGTCTCTCGCGTCGACGTAGCGTATCGCGACGTGAAGCAAGTAGTCGTCATGGTAGTACCGCTTCATCTCCTTCGAGATACGAATCGCCGCGAGCATGCGACCGCGGGCGAGCGCGATCTCGCACAGGAGCTCCAGTGTGAACCGCTTGGCGTCGTGTTCATCATAGTTTTCGGGTGACACGGACATCGTCTTGAGCGCGGCGGCGAGCTGCTTGTCCACAGCGTCGTCGTCGTCTTCACGAAGCGTCGTGAGCGAGCGGACTGCCGGCGCCCAGAACGTTTCCTCCACGCGTTGGAAACGAGCTTCTGGTTGGAAAATCTGAGGGAGAGTCGCCAAGATCGCTTCCCCGTCGAGACGGGCGCGGGTGGACGGGAACCGTACGAGCGGCGCCACCGCAAGAAGCGCGCGGTGGGACTGGTCGTGGTTCTGGTCGTTCGGCCGGGGGGCGTACTGACCTACCGCGAACGCGGCCATGGAACGAATCACGTACCCGTATCGACGCTCGTACTGCTTTTTGTCGTCGTGCTCGACCGCAGCGACGTATGCGTCTTCCGCCGCCTCCTGGTTGTTCGCAAGCGCGTGAAGAATCGCTGCTTTGAAGTACGCCTCTCTTGAGGCTGCGAGCGCCGCGAAGGTCGTCGCGGAATCCAGTGGCCACAAGACGTCGAAGATCCTGCTGCTGACCACCTTGTTGGCGAGCGACCCCTCTTCCGTCGGCGGAGTCCCGGGCCGGCAGGGAAACCAGATCATCTCGCGCGTCGACCTTTTGGACGACCGCGTTATCGCGACAAGGTGCCGTTTCTGAGCCGATGTCAGCGGCGGGTTTCTTCCGATCTCTTTGAGCGGCATCGTCTTGAGCGTTCCTGGTTGGCTTACATGGTAGAGCGATCGGAAGAAGCCACGTCGAACGTCGTATGGTGATCTGATGAATCCGTTTGAAAACGAACCTGCGCTTCAGGGACTTGCTCGAACGCTACACGCCATTCGAGATCGTGAAGCGTTGCCCCGTGACGCAGAGACGGGTGCAAAAGCCTCGATGGAACTTGCCCAACGCGCCTACGCGCTCGGCGGAGCGGCTCCTGCGATTCTCGACGCGTTGGCGCGTTCGGCCGGGTTCGCACGCGTCGCGCTGGAGAACACGGTTCGGGCAACGGTCCCGCAGCTTCGCGGGAAGGTCTGGCTCGTTGAACCTGGAAGAGAACCCAAACCGTTTCCCAAGGCGGCCCTCACGTGGGGACCGGGGGATTGGTTAGAAACGCTCGGCGCTGTGACGCTCTCAAGTGGCCAAGCCTCGCGAATCGGCGGCAGAGCACTTCAAGTGTGCACTCCGCCTCCCCGCCAAGTGGATCCGGTCTACGAGCCGTACTGCCTCATGATGTTGGAGTTCGTAAACGATCTCGCTGGTCGCGTGTACTTGCCGTCCGCGACGCACCTTCGTGATCGAATCAAAGCCGTTCACGCCAAGTTGGATGCCTCAAGTCCCTCCGACAGCGTGAGGCTGCGGATCGTGCCCACGGTGAAAGTGGCGGAGGCGATCATGGCGGACGACCCGCCTGCGCTGATCGCGGCGATTCACGCTGCGGCGAAGGCGTACGGCGAACTTTGGGCCGACGATCAACACATCGCGCTCTCTGCGTTCCACCCAGAGCTCGCGGCGCTCGTACGTGTGGTTGCGAAGCGAGAGTGGGTCTCCGCCGCGGACTTCGAAGATGCGCCGCGTGAGCTGGGCGCCCCGCTCATTTTCGATGCGCACCGACCCGCTCTTTCGAGAATCCAGATTCGCCGCATCGGAGACGACGAAGATGAGTGGGACGAGTGGACGGTCTGTTGAGTTCGAGCGCGTCTCAAATTCGGCCGGCACCCAACCGGCTTCACGCCCCCAGCGAGTCGACTCACGCATCAATGAAAGTCGCGGGAGTTTTTCGGCATCCCGCGCACCATCGGCTCGGGCGGCGCGAAGAGGTGATCCGCGATGAGATGGGTGACGCCTTCTGCGCGCTCGATCTTGCCGCGCACGCCGAGCACGACCGCGGTCTTCGCGAGG
>CALJDU010000108.1 GCA_938024995.1 uncultured bacterium | reverse complement strand
GGTCAGGGCCAAGGTCAGGGACAAGGTCAGGGACAAGGTCAAGGTCAGGGTCAGGGTCAGGGTCAGGGTCAGGGTCAGGGTCAGGGTCAGGGTCAGGGTCAGGGCCAAGGTCAGGGTCAGGGCCAAGGTCAGGGTCAGGGCCAAGGTCAGGGTCAGGGCCAAGGTCAGGGTCAGGGCCAGGGTCAGGGCCAAGGTCAGGGCCAAGGTCAGGGACAGGGTCAGGGCCAAGGTCAGGGTCAGGGCGAACAGGTCCTCACGCTCAACCCCAACGGCCAAGGTGGACAGCAAGCCATTCTCGAGATGCCCGGGTCCGGCCAAGGCTCACAAGGCCAGGGACAAGGCGGCGGCCAAGGGGGTCAGGGCGCGGGCAGTCAGAGCGGCGGCGACATGCAAGGTGAGGCGACCGACCTCGGCACCCGTTCACGAAACACCCGCGTCGAAGGCCAGCAGAGCGACGGCCCCGTGACGAGCGAGGTCATCCAGACCTCTGCCAACCGCGGCTTCGCGACGCGCAGCTACCGCGAAGTCTTCACCAACTACGAAGACCACGCTGAAGAGGTTCTCGAGCGCGACGAAGTTCCGCCCGGCTACCGTTTCTACGTGCGTCGCTACTTTCAGTTGATCCGTCCCCGCGACGGGTCAACTCGACCGAGCAGCGACAGCGAACCTAGCGAGTAACAAGACGAACGCGCTCACCGCGCGACAAGGCGACAAGGAAAGGGATCACGTGAGCGACAAGAACAGTCCGGCTGAGGTCATCGAGAAGTTCGGCGAAGACATTCAGCGCGTGCGCGATGAGGTCGGCAAGATGATCGTCGGGCAGCACGAGGTCATCGACGGTGTGCTCACCTGTCTGCTCGCCGGCGGCCAAGGTCTCCTCGAAGGCGTCCCCGGTCTGGGCAAGACGATGCTCGTTCGCACCCTCGCCGACGCGCTCCGGCTCGACTTTTCGCGAATTCAGTTCACGCCCGACCTGATGCCGGCGGACATCCTCGGCACGACCGTGATGACCGGCGACGATTCGAGCGGCCGGCGCTTTGAGTTTCAGAAGGGCCCGGTATTCGCGAACATCGTGCTCGCCGATGAGGTCAACCGCGCGACGCCCAAGACCCAAAGCGCGATGCTCGAGGTGATGCAGGAGCACACGGTCACGGTCGCGAAGACGACCTACAAGCTGGAGCAGCCCTACTTCGTTCTCGCGACGCAGAACCCGCTCGAGATGGAGGGGACCTACCCTCTGCCAGAAGCCCAGCTCGACCGCTTCTTCTTCAAGATGAAGGTCGCCTTCCCGAACCGTGACGAGCTTCACGACATCCTGGATCGCACGACCGGGACCGAGACACCCGAGGTCAAGCCGGTCCTCGATAAGGAGCGCATCCTCGCGATGCGTAAGGTCGTCCGTGATGTCGCGGTCGCGCAGAACGTGAAGGACTACGCGATCCGAATCCTGCAAGCGACCCACACCGACCAGGGCAACGCGCCCGACATGGTGAAGCGCTTCGTCCGATTCGGCGGCAGCCCTCGCGGCGCGCAGGCGTGTCTCCTCGCGGCGAAGATCCACGCGCTCTTCGAGGGTCGCTTCGCGGCCAGCATCGACGATGTTCGGTGGGCGGTGAAGCCCGCGCTTCGGCACCGCATGATCCTCAACTTCGAGGGCGAAGCGGAAGGCGTGGAGACCGACCAAGTGCTCGACGACATCCTCAAGTCGGTCCCCGAGACGCAGAAGTAACGCTTGCTCGGCTTCGGAAAGAAGAAGGAACCCACGCGGCGCGGGGGCGACGACGAGCTCTTTGACGAAGAGTTCCAGCGCCGCCTTGAGGTCCTCGCGATCGTATCGCGCAAGATCTACGCGGGTCGGATGCGCGCAGAGCGACGGAGCAAGAAGACGGGCGCCGGCATCGAGTTCGCGGACCACCGCGAGTACGTGCCCGGCGACGATTTTCGTTACCTCGACTGGAACGTCTTTCAGCGGACCGGGCGCCTGCTCGTTCGCCTCTTCGAGGAAGAAGAAGACCTCTCCGTCTACATCATCGTCGACGCTTCCCATTCGATGGGGATGGGCGATCCGCCAAAGCTTCGGTACGCCAAGAAGCTGGCGGCGGCGCTTGGCTACATCGCGCTCGCGAACCTCGACCGCGTGAGCATCCTGACCTTCAGTGACAACATGGAGGGGCGCCTCGCGCCGACCCGCGGCAAGAACCGCATCTTCAAGCTCTTCGATTTCCTGCGACCGATCGAGGCCAAGGGTGAGACCGCGATGCGGAGCGCGATGAAGACCTTCGTTGCGCAGAACAAACGACGCGGCATCGCGATCGTGATCAGCGACCTCTTTGACCCGGCGGGCTTCGAAGACGGAATCAACACGCTTCGCTACGCCAAGTTCGAGCCCTTCGTGCTGCAGCTCTTCGACCCCGCCGAGGGCCGACCACCATTAAACGGTGACGTGCGCTTGGTCGACCGCGAGACCGGCGAGCATCGCGACGTCACGATCACGCCCAAGATCCTTGAGCGCTTCGCGAAGGCGCACGACGAGTACCGCGCGGGCATCCAAGACTTCTGCACGCGGAAGCAGGTGAACTACCACGCGATTCAAACAGACCTCGCGTTTGACGAAGCGATCCTCAACGTCCTTCGCCGCGGAGGCGTTCTCGGGTGAACGGACTGGAGCTCACCGGACTCCCGCTCAGCACCGTTGTCGGCACCCTCTTCGGCTGCGGTGCGGTCGTCGTGATCTTCTATCTGCTCAAGCTGCGCCGGCGCCGGGTCGCGGTTCCCTTCGTGCGGCTCTGGGAGCAGGTCCTCGCGGAGAAGCAGACCACCCGGCTGTTCTCGCAGCTCAAGCGCTGGCTCTCGCTCCTCGTGGCGCTGGCGATCGTCGCGGCGCTCGCCTTCGCGCTCGGGGACCCGCGCTATGCCGGCGCGACCTCCGCCGGACGCACGCTCGTGGTGCTGGTCGACGCGAGCGCCTCGATGCAAGCCACCGATGTCGAGCCGACGCGCTTCGACGGCGCCAAGGACGCGGTGAAGCAAATGATCCTCGGCCTCGGACCCGCCGACCGGATGCTTATCGCGCAGCTCGACGCGACCGGAACCCCGGTGGGACCGATGAGCGGCGAGCAGCGCGTCCTGCTCGACGCACTGGAAGAGCTGGAGGTCGGCGACGTACGCGCAGACCTGGGCGCGGGCCTTCGACTCGCGGCCGATGTGCTACGCGGTCAACCCAAGCCCGAGGTCGTCTTGATCTCCGACGGTGGCCTCTGTCCGCGGACCGACCCAGGAGCGGACGCGACCGACCCCGCCCAGCCCGCAACGGAAGAGGCACCCGAGCCGGCAAGCGCGAATCCCACGAGCGCGGAGCCCACGAGCGCCGAGCCCACGAGCGCCGAGTCCAGTGCAGAACCGGCGAGCCGCGTGTGCAGCGGAGCGCTCGCGCGGCTCCTCGAAGCGAACGCGGAGGTCGACGATCAGGATCCCATCCGCGCGACCTTCCGCCCCATCGGGATCGGGAAGCGCAACGTCGGCATCTCTGCGTTCAGCGTCCGCCGCTACCCGCTCGACAAGAGCCAGAGCGAGGTCTTGATCGAGCTCTGGAACCCGACCGACGAGGAGCAGTCGGTGGAGCTCACCCTGCTCGGCGACGGCGAACCCGTCGATGTGCAACAGCTCAACGTTCGCGCGAACGAACGCCTGCGTCGCTTCTTCCGAAACGTCTCCGGCGTCGACAGCACGCTCGAGGCGAAGCTCACGACCGAAGGTGACCAGCTCCCCGCCGATGACCACGCCTACGCGCGCCTGCCGGAGCGTAGGCGCGCGCGCGTCCTGGTCGTCACAGAAGGCAACCTCTACCTCCAGGCCGCGCTCTTGCTCGACGAGTACCTGGACGTCGAAGAGGTCCCGCCCAGCATGTATCCGGTCGAAGGACACGAGTACGACGTGGTCATCTTCGATCGGGTCGTCCCGGAGGCGACCCCGGACACCAGCGCGCTCTACATCTTCCCGCAAGCCGAAGCCGGACGCGGTCCTTTCGAGATCACGGGAGAGATCGAGGGGCCGTACTTTGATCGCCTGGACCGTCGTCACCCGCTGCTCCGCTGGACCGCCCTCGGTGACGTCAACATCGCGCGCGCCCTCGAGGTCCGCACCCAGCCTGGTGACCGCCTGGTCGGACGTGACGAGAGCGGCGCCGGCTTGATGATCACGGGCACACGAGAGGGTCAGCGCTTTGTCGCGATCACCTTCGACGTGCGCGAGAGTGACCTGCCGCTGCGGGTCGCGTGGCCGCTCTTGCTGCTCAACACCGTGGACTGGTTCGTCCAGGAGAGCGCCGGCTTCGTCTCGAGCTACTCTACCGGCGACACCTGGCACATCCCCGTTCCCGCCGCCGCCGAGCGCGCGACCATTCGTTCACCTGACGGAACAGAGCGTGAGGTCCCGGTCGCGGAGGGTCGCGCGGTCTTCGCCGGCACACGCGCTGGCTTTCACAGCGTGCGCACCGAGATCGACGGAGCCGTGGTCTCTGAGACCTTCGCGGCCAACGTCGGAGTAAGCGACGAGAGCGACATTGTTGTTCCGGAACGCTTGGTTCTCGGCGACGCGCTCGAAGAGCCATCGACAGGCGAGATCGGCGTACGCCGAGAAATCTGGATCTACTTGGTGCTCCTCGTGCTCGGGATCATTCTCGCGGAGTGGTGGACCTATCATCGGCGGATCTCCGTATGAACGAAGACACGCCCACCCGCCGGAACCTGATCGCCGCGCTCACGCTCGCGTGTGTGTTCGCGTTGGGCGCGCTCCTGTGGCGCTTCGTCGGTGCCGGCGAGGTCACCTTCGACATCAGCGGGGAGCGATACGAGTTATTGAGCCCGCGGATGCTGATGTTCTTCAGCGTCGCGCCGATCTTCTACTGGATCGGGACCCGCTCGCTCGCCGATTTACCGCCGCTGCAGAAGTGGCTCGGGGTGACGCTCCGCGTGGTTCTCTGCGCGTCGCTCTGTCTCGCGCTCGCCCGGCTCGCGCGGACAACAGACACGACCAAGGTCTCCACGGTCTATCTCGTCGATGTCTCCGACTCCGTCACGGACGAAGCGGTTGTGGACGCGCGCGGCCTCGTCGCCGCGGCGTACGAGAACCGAGAAGACAATGACGTCCAGCTGATCACCTTCGCCAGCGACGCACGAGTCATCCCGCTCAGCGGCGACACGGTCCCCGAGACGATCCTGCGGCACGGTCGCGCGTCAGACGGTGCACGGGGCGGCGAGGGGAGCGACATGCAGGCCGCGCTCCGGCTCGCCTACGGGATCTTCCCGCCAGGCCATTTGCGCCGCGTCGTGATCGTGAGCGACGGCGGGCAGACCGAAGGGGATCTCTTGGCGGAGGCGAGCCGCGCCGAGCGCTTCGGGGTCAAGGTTCACTACCACCTCCACGAACACGGCGCCCCGCGCGAGGTCGCCATTCGTGAGCTCTCCTTGCCTGATCGCATCCGGGTCGGCGAGCCCTTTCATGTTCGCGCGCGTGTCTTCTCCAGCACGGCGACCCGTGCGCGGCTCCGGCTCTACCAAGGCGAGACCCTCAACGGGCTCGACTCTGTGCGCGATGTCGAGCTCCCCGCGGGCGAAAGCGAAGTGGAGTTCCGCTCCATCACGCGCGTCGCGGGTCCGGTGACCTACCGCGCGACGCTCGCTCCTGAGGAGGAGGACCGCTTCGCGGCGAACAACCGCTTCGAGACGACCGTCGTCGTCCCCGGTCGGCCGAGCGTGCTCTATGTGGAAGGCGCACGCGGACGCGGCAGCTACCTCGCGCGCGCCCTCACCGCCGCCGACTACGAGGTGGACGTGCGCGGGCCCCGCGCGGTCCCGACCAGCGCACGAGAGCTTGAGCGCTTCGACTTCTTCATCCTGAGCGACGTCGCCGCCAACCAGGTCTCGATGTCGCAGATGGACGCGATCGAGCGCTACGTACGTGACCACGGCGGCGGCTTCATGATGGCCGGCGGCGAACGTGGCTTTGGCCTCGGTGGCTGGCAAGGGACGCGGATGGAGCGACTGCTGCCGGTCCGCATGGACTCCGAGCGAAGGCGCGATCAACCGAGCCTCGGGTTGGCGTTGGTCATCGACCGTTCGGGCTCGATGAACGGCCAAAAGATCGAGCTCGCGAAGGAGGCCGCGAAGGCGACCGCGGGCATGCTCTCGAGCGACGATTACATCGAGGTCATCGGCTTCGACTCGCGCGCCGAGCGAGTCGTTCGCATGCAGAGCGCGCGCAACCGAATGGGGATCATCCGCAACATCAGCCGGCTCACGCCGCGCGGTGGCACGGCGATCTTCCCAGCGCTCGACGCGGCCTACCAGGACCTCGCGGTCACCCGCGCGCGCATCAAGCACGTCATCTTGCTGACCGATGGCCAAGCGCCAGAGCGCGGCATCACCGAGCTCGTACAGGTCATGCGCGCGGAGAGCATCACGGTCTCCACGGTCGGGCTCGGCGCGGACGTGAACCGCGCGCTCTTGCAGACCATCGCGACCCAAGGCGGCGGGCGTAGCTACTTCACGAACGACCCGCACAACGTCCCCCGGATCTTCATGCGGGAGACGAGTCAGGTGTCGCGTTCGTCGGCGGTCGAGGAGTACTTCCAGCCCACCGTCGTTCAGCGCGCGGACTTCCTTCGCGGCGTCAACATACAGGGGTCGCCCTACCTTCACGGCTACGTCGCGACGCGTCGAAAGCCGTCGCCGGCGCAGGTCATCTTGCAGAGCGATATCGGCGAACCGATCTTGGCGCGCTGGCGCGTCGGGCTTGGCTGGTCGCTCGCCTGGACCAGCGACGTGAAGAACCGCTGGGCGGTCGACTGGGTCCGCTGGCCCGGCTTCTCGCGCTTCTGGGCGCAGCTCGTCCGAGAGCACATGCGTCAGCGCCGACGTCAGCGCCTCGACATGAACGCGGAGGTCGTCGACGGGGAGGTCCGCGTGGTGGTCGACGCGATCGGCGGAGATGACCACTTCATGAACGACCTGGACGGCACGGTCACGATCGAGGGCCCGATGGGCGCGCGAGCGCGACGTCGGCCCCCGAGCGCAGCGCCCGCTCCAGAAGAGAACGCCAACGAAACGGAAACGGAGACCGAGGTCGCGGCGAACGAAGCGGCGGTGAACGAAGAAGCGCCCGAGCGTCAGGTCCGCCGTCGTGAAGAGCACGCCCTTCGCCAAACCGCGCCCGGGCGCTACGAAGCGCGCTTCCCGATTCAAGGCTTCGGCTCGTATGTGATCAGCGCGGTGCACAAGCGAGAAGGTCGCGCCATCGCCGAGAGCTCGACACAGCTCGCGAACCCCTACCCCCGCGAGTACCTCACGCTGGAGCCTGACGATCGGATCCTCTCGCGCGCCGCAACATTGACCGGCGGTCTCTCGAGCCCGACGGTCGCGCAACTCTTTGACGCGGATGGCGAGACGATTCGCTCGCACGAAGAGCTGTGGCCTAAGCTGCTGATGTTGGCGCTCGCGCTCTTTTTGCTCGATCTCCTCTTCCGCCGAGTGCGCCTCTTCGATCGCGACTTCGCGTCCTAGCAGGCTGCGCCTTGAGCTGTTATGGCCCCGGCATGCGTCGCGCATTTTTCCTGCTCTTCGCGCTCGTCGGATGCGCGACCGAGCCAGCGCTCCTCGCCGACGAGATCCTCGCCGCGCCCTCCAGCACGGGGAGCGGGTTCTTCGACGCAGACAAGGCGGTCAACGGAGTACGCGGCGGCGGCGAAGAGATGGGGTCGACGGACGTCTTCTCCCTCGGCATGAACCCCGGGGTCGACGACTTCGTGATCCTCGGGTGGAGCGGCGCGCGGGCGCAAGATGTCCCCGGCGACGACCTCGTGGTCTTCGAGAACACCTTCGTGGTCACGGGGACGACGACGCGCTTCATGGACCACGCCATCGTCGAGGTCTCGCCAGACGGGGTTGACTACGTCGCGTTCCCGCACGACTACCTCGCCGAAGATGAGCGCGCGCCGTCGGCCGACCCCAGCGACTGGCGCGGCTTCGCCGGAAACGCGCCCGTGTTCTTTGACACGGACCGGGACCCCGATCCCTTCGCGGTCACCGCAGGCGGAGATCGCTTCGACTTCGCCCATCTCGAGGGCCCGGTCGCGGAACGAGTTCGAGAAGAAGGCGCGCTCACGGTTCGATTGATCGCCGCGAAGACCACGGAAAACCCTGACACCGGCGAGCCCTATCCGACCGCCGGCGCGCCGGACGTGGACGGCGTCGCAGCGCGAGCGCTGCGCTGATTCGCCCTCAGCTGGGCGGAGGAGGCGGCGGACGCGTCGCTCGGTTTTGCGGCAGGACGATCGTGAAAGACGTCCGACCGGGTTGGCTCTCCAGGCTGATGCTCCCGCCGTGGTCCTCGACGATGTTCTTCACGATCGCCAAACCGAGACCCGTGCCGCCTTCTTTGCCGTGCGTCGTGAACGACTCAAACAGGCTGCCCTGAATCGCTCCCGGGACGCCCGGGCCATTGTCCGTGAACGTCAGCACGACCGCGCCTTCGTCGCTCCGATCGACCTCGATCCAGAACATCCCGCCATCTTCTCCGATCGCCTCAAGCGCGTTCCGCGCGAGGTTGTGAACCGCGCGGAGCACCTTTTGCTCGTCAAAGAACGCGGCGCCGCGATCACGCAGCTCGAGCCTCAGCTCGACGTTCGCGCCTTCCATTTCGGGACGCAAGTGGTCCGCGACCTCTTCGAAGAACTTGTGGAGGTAGACCTTCCTGACCCACAGCTCGCGATCACCGCGGGCGAACGCGAGCGTCTCCCGCGTCATCTTGTCGAGCGCGCGGATCTGCCGACGGATCGTGGTCGCGAACTCTTTTCGCTTGTCCGGGTCGTCCTCGCTGACGAGGAGCTGAACGTAGCCGGAGACCACGGTCATCGGTGTCTTGAGGTCATGCAGCACGCTCGACAGGAACTGACCGATGGTCACCAAGCGCTCCTCGCGCAAGCGCTGCTCGCGCACCTCCGCCTGCGCGATCGCGGTCGAGATATGCCCCGCGATGACCGTCGCGAGCTTGACGTCATCGTTGGTGAACGCGGCCCGACCGCTGCTCTTGTTCAGGAGCTCGACCACCCCGACCCCGCCGTCCCAGTGGAGCGGAACGCAGAGCACGTTCTTCGCGTGATAGCCGACCGCCGCGGCGGCGCGCCGGGCGTGTCGGGTGTCATCGTCGGCGTCGTTCACGACCTGAGCGCGACCGTTGGCCGCGACCCATCCGCAGATTCCGTCACCCTTCTTGATCACGACGTCGCTCACCTTGCTCGGCTCGCCCCCGACCGCCGCGCGGAAGCGAAGGTCGCCCGTGACGGGGTCCGCCAACAAGATGGCAGCTGCTTCCGCGTCGACCGCGCGCATGGTCCGCGCCAGGACGCCGTGGAGAAGCTCAGGCAGCTCAAGAGCGCTGGCCGCGACTTGCCCAATCTCGAAGAGAACGTCCAGCTCGCGGATCTTCTTTTCGAGCTGCTCTTGAATCTCGAGCAGCTCGATGTTTTTCGCGACCACGGAGAGAAAGAGCCGGCTGTTCTCGATCGAGACCGCGGCCTGTGACGCGAGCGCCGCCAGCATCGCTTCGTCGTCGGTCGTGAAGTACCCCTCGCGCCGATTCAGGACCTGGACCACGCCGATGATCCGCCCATGGTGATTCTTCATCGGGACGCACAACGTCGAGCGCGTTCGGTACCCCGTGCGTCGATCCCACTCCGCGTCGAAACGCGGATCGAGGTAGGCGTCTTTGATGTTGAGGCTCTTGCCCGACTTCGCGACCGAGCCCGCGAGCCCTTCACCGATCCGTAGGCGGATCTCGTGGATGTCTTCGCCCTGCTTTACCTTGGCGCTGAGCTCTCCCGAGCCTTCGTCGATGAGATAGAGGGTCGACCGGTCGGCGGCCATGACCTCACACATGCGATCGAGCACCATCTCGAGAAGCTCGTTGAGATCGAGCGTCGAGCCGAGCGCCGAGCCGATGTCCTGAAGCGCGCGCAGCTTCTCCTGCTCGCGCTCCATCTCCGCGCGTAAGAGATCCAGATCGAGACGCAGCTGACCCTCGACCTTGCTCTCCGCGAGCCCTGGGTCGGGTTCGTTCTGAACCGTCCAATCGTCAGCCACTGGGGCGATTGTCGATCAACTGAAGCGGCAAGGGAAGGAACCTGCGCACCATCGGTGAAAGCGAGGCTGCGGTGAAAGCGAAGCCGCCGACGCTCGCCGGTATGAGCGCTGACACAAACGAAGACGCGGCGGACCCGGAGAGGTCGCGCCGCGCAGTCGAGATCGAGGTCTGCGAGTTAGAAGCCGCTTCGCATCTCGACGCGGTCACCCATCGCGACCTCGTGTACGGACCGGGTCACCATCAGCGTAGAGCTGCCAGGACGAACGTCGACCACGCGCGCCTCGGCCTTTACCTCGGCCGGATACTCTTCGAGGCGATTCGCCTCAGGCACCGTCGCGCCGAGGTCACGACGCGTGTGAGGGGTCGACTCGTCCCAGAGGTCCCCGGCGCGCACGACGAAGAAGCGGTTGCCCACCTGCACGCCTTGGTCGGAGCCGACATCCACGAAGATGACCTGCTGGTCCGCCATCAGCTCGCGCGGACGGAGCGTCGCGACGACGCTTCCCTCGACATCGCGAGCGTTCTCCCGAGGCGCCACCGCGTCGAAGCGGCGCGTCATCGGCGCGATTTGAAAGCCGCGCTCGATCGGATCGAGCGACTCCGTGATCGTCGCGCGCCCGACCTGACGCTCGCGGTCGTAGGTGCGCAGAATCGCGGTGCCGTAGATACGCACCAGCTGACCCTGACCGCCCTCTTCACGCTCGTCTTCATCGATGGGACGGAAGACGGTGAACTCGGTCCCGGGGGTCGGCTCGCGGCCTTCAAACTTCACGTACACATCGTCGAAGTTCGACAGGAGCATGTTCTCTTCGGGAGACCCAACGATCTCACCCGCGTTCTCCACCGCGTCCGGGTCCAAAAACCCTTCGGTGCGAAGCCAAATCGTCCCGGCCGGCGCGCGCGCCATGCTGAGCCCGGAGCTTGACGTGGCTGTTGGCAGATTCGCGGGGAGCTCACCGTCGCCGCGAAGACGCACGTGGTCGTTGGGGTAGATCCAGTGCGGATTGGTGATCTCTGGGTTGTACGACCAGACCTGCGGCCAGTGCCACGGGTTGCCGTAGTAGCGCCCAGTGATGTCCCACAACGTGTCACCTTGGCGAACCGTATGAACCGGAGGCACGTTTCCGCGCGGCCGGACCATCCGAACACCACCCGACGACGAGCCGGTGTCTTGGGCATTCGCGGGCGTGATCATCGGCGCACTCATGACACCCGAGATCGCGAGGAGCAGACCGCAGAGAAGCGCCCGCTTGGGGCGAAAGAACGAACGATACGCGAGCTTCATGACGCGTCCTCCCGCGGCGCCATCCGGGCCGCGACACTGTTGGGGTGTTCCGAGCGAAGTCGCCGGAAGAAATCGTTGGCACGGGGGAGATCCCCGAGCCGCATGTGACACATCCCGAGCTTGAGCATCGCGTCAGGAGCTTTTCCGCCGTCGGGGAAGCGACGCAAGACAGTGCCGAAGTGCTCAATCGCGTCTTGGTAGGCGCGCTTGATGTACTGCACCTCGCCCATCCAATAGAAGGCGTTCGCGATGTAAGGATGTCGTGGGTGGTTCTCAGTGAACGCGGCGAACGCGGTCAGCGCTTCGTCAAAGCGTTGGTCCCGAACGTTCGCGAGCGCGCCGCGATAAGCGATGACCGCGCGGTCTGTCTGCTGCGCGGGCTGCGCCGCGGGGTGAACCGCCGGCGCAAAGGAAGGAGGGGTCGAGGAGGCGCCGTAGACCGGCGCGTTGTTCGCGGCGAGCTCAGCAGGAACCGCTGGTGAGGTCGCCGCGTACGAGGTCATCGGGTCGGCAGAACCAGCAACCGGTCGCGGCGGAAGCGGCGCCATTTGAAGCGGCGGCGCGTACCCAGGTGGGTAGCCAGCGGGTGGGTAGCCGGCGAAGCCTTGGGTGTAGCCTTCCGGGACCGGTTCGGGCTGAGGTGTACCGTACAACCGGAGCACCGGGCGTCGCCCGCTTCTGTTGGCGTTCTCGCGAGGAGCGGGAGCGCTGTGGGTGACCGCCTCGGGCGTCTGCCACGTGTGATCGCTTCCCCATCGATCTGCCTCACGTGCCGCTCGTTCATCACCGATGCGGACCGTTTCGGTCGGAGGAGTAGGCACGCGGGCCTGCTCAAGCGCGCGAAGACTCTCGCGCTCCCGGATCTCATCTCGCTCACGGCGTCGAGACTCGGCCTGCGCGATACGCGTCTCGCGCTCGCTTGCCTCGTCGACGACGGTGGTCGATCCAGAACTGCTCGAGGTCGACGCGCATCCGAAAGCGAGCAAGGAGAGCGTCGCGACGAAGAGCGCGCGTCCACGGAGCCCACAAAGGAGGTGTCGGGAAAGCATGACGATGACATCGTACGAACGAGGCATTTGGCGGGTCAAAAAAGCGACGTGTCTTCCGTTGTTGCTGGAGCGCGGCCCGGCCCATCACGTCGCTCTCCCATCTGCCCTTCACGTGGGTAGCGATTCGCGAAGCCGCCTGGTAGACCGCTCTCAATGGCCCACCTGGAATTTGAGAAGCCGCTCGCGGAACTCGAGGCGCGGATTAAGGCGCTGAAGGATGTCTCTGACGACACCGAGATCGCGGACCAGGTTAAGATCCTCGAGCAGCGCGCAGAGGTGCTGCAGCAGGACCTCTACTCGGACCTCGACGTCTGGCAGCGTGTTCAGGTCAGCCGACATCCGGATCGCCCGTACTTCCTCGACTACCTCGACGTCATCTTCGACGACTTCATGGAGCTGCACGGCGATCGGAGCTTCCGAGACGACCCCGCGATCGTGAGCGGCTTCGCGCGGCTCGACGGTGAGTCCGTCGCGGTCATCGGGCATCAAAAGGGCCGCTCCACCAAAGAAAAGGTCCACCGAAACTTCGGGATGGCGCATCCAGAGGGCTACCGGAAAGCGTGCCGACTCATGGAGCTGGCCGACCGATTCAACCGACCGGTGCTCACGTTCATCGACACGCCCGGCGCCTACCCAGGCCTCGGCGCAGAAGAGCGCGGGCAGAGCGAGGCCATCGGGCGCGCGCTTCTCGTCATGTCGCAGCTCAAGGTCCCGGTCATCGCGACCATCCTCGGCGAAGGCGGATCCGGCGGCGCGCTCGCGCTGGGCGTCGCGAACCGCGTGCTCATGATGCAGTTCGCGACCTACAGCGTGATCACGCCCGAGGGCTGCGCTTCGATTCTCTGGCGCGATGGAACCAAAGGCCCTCTCGCCGCCGAGCAGCTCAAGCTCCTGCCGGACAACGCGGTGGCGCTCGGGCTCGTGGACGAAGTGATCGACGAACCGATCGGCGGTGCGCATCGCGCGAAAGAAGAAGCGGCCGACAACCTCGGTAACGCGCTGCGAAAGCACCTCAGACAGCTCAAGCGACTTGATGGTCCGGCGCTGATGGATGACCGGTACGAGAAGTTCAGAGCAATGGGTGCGTTCACTTCCTAGAGTGCACTTCCTGGAGCGCACTAGAGCGCACTCGAGTAGCGGTCGGCCTCACCCGGCGGGCACGGCTCACTGGCCTTTTGCGTTCGGCTAGAAGCGTCGGTCGTTCGGCACGAGCGCGAGACGATCACGAATCACGTTGTAGCAACGAGAGAGCGCTGAACGCGAGACGTTGTATTGCTTCGCGACAGCCGCTTGCGTCACGCGGGTCTTCTTCTCCGCCAAGCGGCAGCTCGCGTAGTGCAGCGCAGCGGCGACAACCGACGACGACGACGACACGCCCTCCAAGTTGTCGAGCAACCGTAGCGCGCGCGCGAGCGTCTCGCCGGAGAGCGCGCCTTCGAGGAGACGCGTGACCTCTTCCACCTGCTCGTCGGAGGCGGTGCCGATCCGCGGGTCGGCGCGAAGTGGCTCGTCGTCGCTCGGGAGGTCTTCGCCTTCGATCCACGCGAGGAGCTGTCGGTGCGACTTGCTTCGAGGCGCCAGCTTCACCGCGCGCGCGGCCAAGAGCCGTGCTTGTTCTTGCTGCCCCAAGTTCTGGAGGCAGTGCGCGAGAGACGCCACGATCTCGGCGTGGTCAGGCTCCCGTTCGTGAGCCGCCCGGAGGTGCGGGAGCGCCTCGGTGGGTCGCGAGAGGGCGACGTCCAAGAGGTGCCCCAGGTTGTGGCGATACCAAGGCGTCGTGGGGGCCAAGCGGACCGCTCGTCGGTAGCTCGCGATCGCCGCGCGGTAATTCCCAAGCAGCGCCTGTGAGAGCCCCATCAAAGCCTGCACGCCATCATCGTTTGGCGAGGTCTTCAGCACCGCGCGAAGATGAAGCGCCGCGCGCCACGGGTGCTCCTCGAGATGAAGCTCCCCGAGGTTGCGGTGCGCGAATATCGCGACCTCGCTCGACGGCGCTGCCAGCTCCAAAATGCGCCGGAGCAGAGAGTCGATCTCCCACTTCGCGCGCGACTCGTTGAGCGCCGTCTCCGCCTTGCGACGGAGGGTAGCGAGCGTTCTCTCGACCGGCTCGGCCATCGCGACTCTAATAACGTGACACTTATCGAGCGGCAAGCGAATGGACAGTCGACGCCATCACCCAAGCGCCCTCGTCCGAGGGATGAGTGGGTTCGTTAGCGCTTCCGAATCACCGCGATCAAGAAGCCGCCAAATCTGTTCAGGCGGGAGTCAGTCGCCATCCGTTCACCCATCCGCAGAGCATCACCGACGACCGGAACCTTGTGCACGAATGCGGCTGGCGTAAGCACGCGCACGCCGCGGAAATCGACCAATGAGCAGTTGCTCGGAATGCGTCGGCGGATCGCGCGGGGAGAGTCCCAGCGGGTGAACACTTCGTCCTCTTTCCGGCCGGCGCTGATCTTCCCGGGGCGCCCTACTCGCTTCGCGAAGTAGCGGACGCTCCACGGGTTGTAGAACTCGAGCAACATGTGACCCCCAGATCGGGTCACCCGTGCCGCCTCGGCGATCGCGAGGTCGATATCGGGGACGTGCGCGAGGACCTTGTAGCTGTAGACGAGGTCGAAGCTCTCGTCGGCGAAGGGCAGCGCCGTGACGCTCCCGTTGGCGACCGAGAGCCCGCGCGCGTGCGCCTTCTCGATCATGCCGCGTGAGAGGTCGAGGCCCACAGCGGAGCGCGCCACCGCCGCGACTCGTTCCAGGATGAGACCCGTCCCGCAGCCCAGCTCGAGCACATCGCGGCCGCGCGCGTACGGGAGCGTCGCTTCGACCTCGAGGTCGTCGATCATCGCGTGGTAGCCGCGCATCCGTTCGCGCTCATACCAACCGCTGAAGTCATCGTAGTAACGCTTTGCCGCGGACTCGTCGGCCATATCCATTCTCCTCGCTACGCCTGACGCAGCGGTCGCGGACTAACCGACGGCGCGCGCGATGTCGAGGCGAAGGCCCTCAGCGGCCGCGGGCCCGACGAAACGCCCGTACGCCAAAGAAGGTCACGGGATAGCAGAGCGCGCCGGTCAACAGCCCGAGGAGCAAGGCGCCGACCCAGAGCTCCGCGCCCATCGAGCCGAGCGTCGTCCCGAGGTCGCTCCAGAACTCCTTCGTCCAGATGTCGGCGAAGAGGTTCGTGTCGGCCGCTTGGTCTTCGGACCGTTGCAGGCGCTCCATGATCGAGTTGACGTTTTCGCCATCACCGGTGCCGAGAACGAACGCGCCGGTCCGCCAAACGAACCAATAGAGCGGCACGGCGGTGACCGGATTGCTGATGAATAAGATCGGGACGCCCGTGACCTTGTTCGCTCGGAAGAGCGACGCCAGCGCGACGTAGATCATGATCTGAAAACCGAGCGTCGGGGTCCACGCGACGACGAACCCCAAGAACACGCCCAGCGCGATCCGGTGCGGCGTGTCCGCGACGCCAAGGATCCGGTGAACGATCAGGTTCTTGAGGCGACGCCAGAGGCCCATCAGTCAGACATCCCGAACCCGCCGCCGCCCGGTGTCTCCACGCGGAGCACCTGTCCCGGCGCGATCGGAAACGTCGCGCGACCCGGCACAGGGCGACCATCGACGTAGGCGCGGCCAGGCCATCCGGGAGAGCCCCCGTCCAACCCAAACGGCGCGCGCTTCTGTCGCCCCATCACGAGCGAAACGGTCATGGGCGACAGGATCTGAAACTCGCGCACGATCCCCGCCCCGCCCGGTCGCGCACCGTCGCCCCCTGAACCGCGGCGGACGGAGAACTCGAGCAGCCGAACCGGGTAACGCGTCTCGAGCACCTCGGCGTCCGTGATCCGCGTGTTGGTCATGTGCGTGTGCACCGCGTCCGCGCCGGACCGACGACGCGTCGCGCCCGCGCCGCCTCCGACCGTCTCGTAGTACGCGAAACGCGAGGTGCCGAACGAGAGGTTGTTCATTGTCCCTTGGCTCGCGGCCGCGAGACCGAGCGCGCCCAGCAGAACGTCCACGATGCGCTGCGAGGTCTCGACGTTCCCGCCGGACACAGCCGCATCTGGCGGAGGCGACAAGACCGACGGCGACGGGATCCGGATCTCGATCGGCCGAAGACACCCCTCGTTGAGCGGGACCGGCCGACCGACCATCGTACGCAAGGTGTAGAGCACGCAAGCCCGCACGACCGCCGGAGGTGCGTTGAGGTTCCCCCGTGACGGCGCGGCGGTCCCCTCGAAATCGATCACCATCTGATCGCCGGCGACCTCGATCCGCGCCTCGATCGTCGTTCCATCATCGAGCGAATCTGAGAACGTCAGCGGGCCGTCTGGCAGCTCCGCGATCAGCTCGCGCACGCACGCCTCGGCATCGTCGAGCACCAGCGCCATGTAGCGCGTGACCTCGTTCGTCGAGTAGCGTCCGCAGAGGTCCATGAGCGCGTTCGCGCCCGCCTGGCAGGCCGCGATCTGAGCGAGGAGGTCCGCGATGTTCTCGTCGGGACGGCGGGCTGGGTGACTCGAAGAGCTCAGCACCTCGCGCACCGCTCGCTCGTCGAACGCGCCTCGCACCACGCGGAGCGCCCGGAAGACGACGCCCTCTTCCGACAACGAGGTCGAAGCGGATGGCATCGACCCCGGAGTGATACCGCCGACGTCAGCGTGGTGACCGCGCGCTGCCGTAAAGAAGCGGAGCCCCCCTTGAAGGAACACAGGGCGGACGACGGTGATGTCTGGGAGGTGGGAGCCTCCCGCGTTGGGATCGTTGGTGACGTACGCGTCACCGTCCTCAAGATCCGGGTGACGCGCGATCACGTCCTTCACGGTCGCGCTCATGGCGCCGAGGTGCACCGGGATGTGCGGCGCGTTCGCGACCAGGTCGCCCTCGGCGTTGAAGAGCGCACAGGAGAAGTCGAGGCGCTCCCGAATGTTGGTGCTCGACGCGGTTCGCTGAAGCGCCGCGCCCATTTGCGTCGCGATCGACATGAAGGCGTTCGCCATCACGGTCAGGCGGGCCGGGTCGTGTTCGCTCGTCGCCGCGACGGCTTGGGAAGGCATCTCGTCCCGAACCAGCAACACGCCGTGGGGGTCGAGCTCCGCGCGAAAGCCCGCCTCGACCACGATCGCGCCATGGTCTTCGACGACAACACAGGGCCCGACCAACACGTCTCCGGGGGAGAGGTTCTCGCGCGCGTACTGCTCGACCGCGACGAAGCCTCCGTCCAAAAAGAGCATCGACGTCGTAGGCTCGACGGAGCCGCCCGGGGGGACCTTGGGCTCAACGCGCGGGTCCGGTTGCGCGACCAACGCCAAGCGCACCCCCGCGATCACGACCGGCTCATCTCGAACGAAGCCAAAGCGGCGCTGATGCGCCTCGTGAAACTTCGCTTGCGTCGCGTCGGACCGTGGCAGCTCAAGCGTCGCATCGGTCCCGCGGTAGCGAAGCGTCACCATCGAACGCGCCACCAAACCACGCGCGTCGCCCACCTCTTTCAGGAGAGTCGCTTTGAGGGTTTCGAACAAGCCGTCGAGTGTCGCTTCAGAAGTCTCGCCGACCGCGAGGTCCGCGACCCCGACGCTCCGCTCGACCGTGTCTCTTGCGGCGCCGAGCCCCCACGCGGCCAAGACCGAGGCGTGCGGGTGAAACCACAGCTCGGTGATGCCGAGCTCACGCGCGACGCGGCACGCGTACTGGCCACCCGCACCGCCGAGCACCGCCATCGCGTGCGCCGCGAGGTCGTGCCCCCGCGCCACCGACACCTCGCGGATCGCGCTCGCCATGTTGTTTACCGCGACGTCGACGAGTCCTTCGCAGAGCATCCCGACGGTCATGCCCGCGCGCTCCGCCAGCGCCCGAAGCGCGGTTTCCGCTGCCGCGCGATCGAGCGGGAACGGGAAGCGCTCGACCGGCAGTCGCCCGAGCACCAAGGCGACATCCGTGAGGGTCGGTTCGGTGGCGTCTCCGCCGTAGCAAAGCGGCCCCGGATCCGCACCGGCGCTGTCCGGACCGACCGTGAGTCGGCGTCCGTCGAAACGGCAAATCGAACCGGCTCCGGCCGCGACCGTCTTCACGTCCATCGCGCGCGCTCGCACCCTCGCGCCCGCGATGGTCGACTCCGCCACAGTGTCTCCGCGGTGGTCACGTGAGACCCGCGCGACGTCGGTCGAGGTCCCGCCCATGTCGAACGCGATGACGCCATCGCGGGTCCCGCTCCCGAAGCGCTCCGAGAGCTCAGACACCGCGAGCACTCCCCCCGCTGGTCCCGAGAAGAGGAGGTCCTTGCCGCGTACGCGGTCCGCGTCGACGAGCCCGCCGGCGGACTGCATGACGCGGACGCGGCTCCCCGGCGGCAGCGCGGAGCGAACCTGCGCGAGCGACTCTTGGATGCTCGGCGTGAGGTAGGCATCGATCAACGTCGTCTCGGTCCGCGTCAGGTAACCGAGGTGCGGCGCCACGTCGTGCGACACGCTGACTTGATCGAAGCCGATGCTCTGCGCGAGCTCGGCGATTTGCGCTTCGTCACCCGGGTGACGATCCCCATGGAGAAGCGAGACGGCGACCGCGCGGATGCCTTCGTCGATGCACGCGAGGAGCGGCTCGAGGAGCGTCTGAGGATCAAAGGTCGTGATGCGCGCTCCGTTGTGCGCGACGCGTGCGTCCACCTCAATCACGCGCGACGCCCAGCTCGGGCGCGGGTCGATGTCGAGCGCGAAGAGATCACCACGCGTCTGATCGCCGATGCGCAACAGGTCACCGAAGCCACGCGTCACGAGCAGCGCGGTCTTCGCACCGGTGTGCGTCAACAACGCGTTGGTCGCGAGCGTGGTGCCGAGGCGAACATCGAGGGGTGTCTCGTCTTCACCGAAGAGCGCGCGCACGCCACGACGGACCGCGCCCGGTCCACTGCGAACCTTGAGGGTCCGCACCGTTCCATCCACGTCGACCGCGACGCAGTCGGTGAACGTCCCGCCACGGTCCATAAAGACTTTTGCGCTTGGTTTCGTCACCCTGCCTCGGTGCAGGTTCTGTATCTGCTGTGGGCAGTCTGAGCGAGCGGAAAGCCCCAACCGATCGCCCGCGAGTTCGCGCGGTACGACAAAACGGGGGTTTTTCAAGCTGTAATTGTGGAAAGTGGTGCAATTCGCGGGGAAATGGGAACGTATTGAAGTAAGCACCACTGCTGAGGCGTGTTAATGGAAACCGAAGAGCTTAAAGTTTCAGCCGTGATACGGACTAGTCCGAACCGCATTTACAAGGCTTGGATGGACGAACGCCAACACAGCGCGTTCACCGGATCACGTGCCACGGTCGATCCGTGGGTGGGTGGACGACTCACCGCGTGGGACAGCTACGTCGACGCGACCCACGTCAAGCTGGTCACCGGCCAGCGAATCGTCATGACCTGGCGAACCCGCGATTTCCCAACGGACGCCTACGATTCTCAGGTCGAGATCAAGCTCGAGGCGGTCGCCGGCGGCACCAAGGTGAGCATCGAGCACACTTCCATTCCGGTTGGGCAGGCCGAGAAGTACCGCACTCAGTGGAAGACAAACTATCTCGAGTCGATGAAGCGCTACTTCAGCAAGCCGGAGGCGCAGCGGAACGCGATGCGTCGCGCTGCGAAGAAGGGTTTGCTTCCCCGCTCTGGACTCACTGCGCGTCGGCCCGGTCCGCGTGCCCCGCGGGTCTTTCGCCCGCCTCAGCCGAGCGCGGCAGAGCGTCGCGCAGCGAAGCTCGCTGAGATTGAGGAGAAGCGCGCGGCAGCCAAGGCCGAAAAGGCCGCCGCCTGGGAGGAGGCGCGTCTCCGGAAGGAGGCGGCTCGCAAGAAGGCCGTCGCCGAGCGGAAAGCCGCACGTGAGCGGATGCGTCAAAAGCGCGAAGAAGAAAAGCAACGGCTGCTCGCCGAGAAGCGAGAGGAGCGAGCCCGGCTCCGCGTTGAGCGCGAAGCGGAGCGTGTTCGCTTGGCGGAAGAGAAGCGCGTCGAACGCGCGCGCTTGAAGAAGGAACGCGAGATCGAGAAGAAGCGCCTCGCCGCTGAAAAGAAGAAGGCGGCCGCTGAGCGTAAGAAGGCCGCCGCCGCGAAGAAGAAGGCGGACGCACGGGCCAAGCGCGAGCGCGACCGAGAGCGCAAGAAGGCAGCCGCTGAGCGCAAGCGTGAAGCTGCGCTCAAGAAGCGCGAACGCGCAGCCGCTCAGAAGGAGCGCGCGAAGCAAAAGCGCATTCAGGACGCCGAGAAGAAGAAGGCCGCGAAAGAGCGGGCTGCGGAGAAGAAGCGCCGCGACGCTGAGAAGGCCGCCAAGAAGCGCGAGGCCGACAAGAAGAAGGCTGACGCCAAGAAGAAGGCTGACGCCAAGAAGAAGGCCGCAGCGGCCAAGAAGAAGGCTGCGGCCAAGAAGAAGGCTGACGCCAAGAAGAAGGCCGCGGCGGCCAAGAAGAAGTCGACCAAGAAGAAGTCGACCAAGAAGAAGGCGACCAAGAAGAAGGCGACCAAGAAGAAGTCGACCAAGAAGAAGTCGACCAAGAAGAAGGCGACCAAGAAGAAGTCGACCAAGAAGAAGGCGACCAAGACGGCTGCCAAGAAGAAGCGCGCGACCAAGAAGGCGACCAAGAAGAAGTCGACCAAGAAGGCTGCCAAGAAGAAGTCGACCAAGACCAAGCGCACCGCCAAGAAGGCTGCCAAGAAGAAGTCGGCCAAGCGTCCGACCAAAAAGAAGAAGCCGGCGAAGAAGAAGCGACGGCGTTAGGCGGAACTCGCTCTTTACCGAAACGCTTTGGCGCGGCGCTTCTCGCGCTCGATCACGGAGAGCATCGCGCGTTGCTCTTCGGCTTCTTCCACAAGCAACAGCTCGTCGACCCCGCGGTGGTCGCACTCGAGCAGTCGCTCCATCACGTCTTCGGGCGTGAGCTGGTCGCGCGGAATCACGAGCATCGCGCTTCGTGAGCGGACCGACGCGAGCGTGTCGAACACCCTGTCGAGATAGTCGTCGAGCTGTCGCGCTCCGAACCCGTGTTTCGGCCCGGCGCCGATCGCGAAGATTTTGTGAACCGGGAGACGTGTGTCCGCGGGCATCAACAGCGCGTCGGTCGTCTCGCCCGCGACTCGGCCACGGACGATTTGCTTG
>CALJDU010000107.1 GCA_938024995.1 uncultured bacterium | reverse complement strand
CCGAACGCATGGTTGAACGCGGTCGCATCCGGCAGCGGGACGCCATCTTCGAAGGCGCGCGGAAACCAACGTCGCAGAAGAACAGAAAGGCGCTGAATCTCATCGAACGGGCGGAGACCACGACTGGGCTTCCACTGACAGACGGCAGCCTTCTTGGGTCGCGGTGCGCCGTGGTGCTGAATCGACGCGAACCAGAGCCTGAAGTTCGGGTCCCATCTGTGGAACATGTCGAGCGGCAAGACCTTCGCGAGCTCGCGACATTGACTTGAGCGGATCAACGCGATCGCTTCGCCGACGTGACCACAAAACGATCGGCCTTCGTGCCGGAACGCGATGTTCTGGAAGCCCACACAGAACTTCCCGATGTCGTGCAACGCCGCGAGTACACAGAGGCGCGCCACATCCACGTCGGTCAGTCTCCGGCCGGCGAGCGCCTCAAGTCGTCGTCGCAGAACGGAGGACTGAGGATCGAGCAGACGCTCACATACTGCCGCGACGTCAGCACAGTGATCGATGAGAGGGTGCCACGCGACAACGCGCGACTTGTCGTCGCTCTCGAGCTTGCCCCAAAACCCCCTCGGCTCCCCTTGCACGCCACAAACGTCTCACGGATATGTGACGCGTTTGGCTGGAGAATCAGGACGTCCACTTCCCATCATCCGGTGGGGGGACACATTCGCGGCGCGGCACCTCAGTTGAGTGGTTCATTGCTTCAACTTGGGGACGAGTTGTCGGTCGACGCGACGATGTCAGACGAGCGAGATCGGATCGCCCACCTTGATCTCGCTCCCCTCGATCACCCGCGCCAAGATCCCGCCCATTCCGGTCATCGCCGCGAAGCCGCCCTCCCCGAGCTCTTCTTCCATTCGCGAACACGGATCGCACGACTCGCTCCACTCAAGGAGCGCGTCTCCGATCCGGAACTGCATTCCTTTGCGGAGCGCGTTCAGCGGGAAGCCGCTGACGACGAGGTTGCGACGCAGGCGCTCGGGCTTGATCGCGCGCTCTCCCATCAGCTTTCCGATGACCGCGAGGTGTTCCTTCTGAATCAAGGAGACTTGGCGCTTGGTGCCTTTGCGCTTGAGGCGATCGCCTTGGATTCCGCGCTGGGTCACGAGCGTCGCTTTTCGCACCACCGTGATGTCGCCGCGCTTCTCTGGCCGTAGCCCGATCCAGCGCAGTTTTCCTTGTTGCGGGACGTGTCCGCGGAGCTCCTTCACTGATCTCACAGTCTGCATATATCACCCCCGCCTGGACGCGGTACTCTCCCGCGCCATGGGACAGGTTCACGTCATTGGTCACCCCCTCATTCAGCACAAGCTGACCATCATGCGTCGCAAGGAGACGAGCACCGCGGAGTTCCGCCGGCTGCTCCGCGAGATCAGCAATCTCCTCGCCTACGAGATCACGCGCGACATGCCGGTGCGGCTCGAAGAGATCGAGACGCCGGTCGCGCCGATGAACGCGCCGGTGCTCGACGGTAAGAAGGTGGTCGTGATCTCGATCCTGCGCGCGGGCGACGGGATCCGCGACGGTATCCTCGACGCCATTCCATCCGCGCGTGTCGGTCACGTCGGGATGTACCGCGACCACGAAACGCTGGAGGCGAAGGAGTACTTCTTCAAGGTGCCCGAGGGGATGGAGAGCCGCGCCGCGATCGTCTGCGACCCCATGCTCGCGACCGGCAACTCGGCCATCGCCGCGGTGAGCCGGATCAAGGAAACCAAGCCGCGCTCGATCAAGTTCGTTTGCCTCGTGTCGTCTCCGGAAGGCCTCAAGGCGTTTCACGCAGCGCACCCCGACGTCCCGGTCTACACGCCCGCGGTCGACGAGAAGCTGAACGAGAAGGGATACATCGTCCCTGGCCTCGGCGACGCGGGCGACCGGCTTTACGGCACCAAGTAGTCTCCGCGTCCGTGCCGCTCGGGCATCGGTCGCTTGGGCATCCGTCGCTCGGGCATCCGTCGCTCGGGCATCCGCCGCTCGGGCATCCGTCGGGCATCCGTTGTGAATCGCTGAGTAGCGACGACGACCGCGACATCGTACGCTCACGAGGTGAGCGCACGAGTGAACGCATCAGCGGTTCGAGTTGGGTGTCTTCTCTACGTCCTGCTTTGCGCGCAAGCGTGCAGCTGCCGATCCGACGCGGAAGAAGCAGAGCGGGCGCTCCAAGCGGCGGAGGGCTCCTGGGAAGATCCGCGGAACCGGCTCACCAAACTGGAGCGCGCGGCGGAGCTCAACCCGACCGCGGCGACCTTTCAAGCGCTGGCCCAGCAAGCGATCGACATGGGCGATGGGGATGTCGCGCTCGCCCACGCGGACCGCGCGATCGCGCTCTCGGATGACGCGGCCGGACACGTGATGCGTGCCGAAGCGATGGCCGCGATGGGCGACCTCGAAGGCGCGACCGCGGAGTACGCGCTCGCGGCGGACAAACCAGGCGGGCACGACTACTCATGCCGCGTCATGCACCACGAGCTGAACGGAAACGAAGATCCCGAGGCGCGAATGACGGTGATCAATGTCTGCAAAGCCGCCCTGCGCGAGGACCCAGACCACCCATACGACCAGCTCCTCCTCGGTCGCGTGCTCCTCGAGATCCGAGGGCAGCTCCGAGGCGCGCGAGGAGCCCTCGAGGCAGCGCAGCGCGGCGCGGCCCAAGAAGAAGAGGCCACCGCTCTGCTCGACGTGGTCGCTGAGCGTGAAGCGATCATCGCGGAGAACCCGCTTCATCCCGACCATCGCGCGGACCCAATGGTGGAGCCGCCGGATGACGGCCCCGCCGATGGCATCCCGCCGGAGTCGATCCGCGTCGACCGAGACGTCCCCCAGCCTGAGCGAATCGAGGTCGAGCCTTCCCGGATCCAGCTCGGAGACACGTACGTCGACGGCGGCGAGGTCGACGTTGCCCGCGCGGTCATTTCGCGAGACCTCCGACGTCTTCAGCGCTGCGCGGCCTCCGACGCGCAAGATGTGTCGGTCGCGGTCTCGCTTCGCGGCAACGGTACGACGAACCGGGTGAGCGTGCAGAGCAGCGATCCAGCGATCACGCAGTGCCTCACCACCATCGCGGAGCGCTGGCGGTTCCCGGCGGGGATCATCTCAGTCACGCAGCCGCTGATCGTCGCGCCCGAGTAGGACGCGAGCGGATGGGCGGAGCGGAGTCGACCCCGGCGCCTACGCGCCTACTCACTTGAACCACGCTCGAGGGTCACCTCGATCGCGCAGCCGCGTTCTCGTGGCAAGACCCGCGCATCGCCTCCATGGGCACGCGCGAGCTCGCGAACCAAAGAGAGCCCGAGTCCGGTTCCCGGAGCGTGCCGCGTTGAAGCGCGGTCCACGCGATAGAACCGCTCGAACACCGACTCCTGATCCGCGGGCGGGATCCCTGGCCCCTCGTCTTCCACGATGAGCGACGCGCCTTCGCCAATAGTGACCACGATGGCCGAACCTTCGGCGTACTTCACCGCGTTCTCCAACAGGTTGACGACGATCTGCTCCACCGCGGCGCGATCGAAATTGGCGTACGTGCTCTCCCCGCGTAGCTCGGCGCTGGTGTCGCTGTCCTGAAGAAGCCGCGCTTGGGAATCGATCGCGGCACGAACAACGTCAAAGAGATCCGTCTCCTCCCGCCGCAATACGCGACGCCCTTCTTCGAGGCGCTGCGTCTCGAGGACGTTCTCCACGAGGCGTGAGAGCCGCCCGCTCTGCGCGACGAGATGTGCGTAGACCTTGGGTCGGCCCTCGGGGTCGACGAGATCCGCCTCGAGCATCTCGGCGTGCAAACGAATCGCGGTGAGCGGCGTGCGTAGCTCGTGACTCACGGCTGAAACGAACGCGCTCTTTTGCTCCGCGAGCCGCGCCGCGCGGTCCGATGCGCGCAAGATCAGCCACGCCGCGGAGCCGGTCATCACCAAGAGCGCGACCAACATCAAGCACTGAAGAACAAAGGACCACGGGACGCCATCTTCGATCGGGAACGCGACCGCGACGTCGCTCAGGATCTCGCTCGCGTGAAATCGTCGAACAGCGGGGCGCTCGCCTTCGCTGAACGAGGCGACCGACGGGACCATCTCGTCGTCGAGGAGCCGCGCGAGTTCCTGCGGGAGTGTCGTCTCCATAATCGCGCCACGGTCGAGCACGACGCCCTGCACCATGGCCTCGTCGTTGTGCGACACGACGCGGTACATCGAGAACGACTCGCCATCGTCATGCCATGCCATCGGCGTGTATCCGACCACGATCTCTGGAGCCGGGAGCTCGGGAGGAAGAGGCTCGGGCGCAGGACGAGGGGGCCTCGGGCGCGGTCGCGGAGTTGACTCGCGCTGCTGCGCCGGCGCCTCGTTGCGAATCATGTTGCGCGGAGACGAATCGAAGATGGTCTGAGCGCGACGGTTCAGCGGACGGGTTCGTTGCTGAGAGATGTTGCCCGCTCTTCCGACCTGGTCCCACGAGAGCGCGTTCCGGCGCGACCGCACCTGCGCGCGCTGATACGCGCGCTGGCGAGCCGCTCTCTCCGCGTCCGCTTGCTGAACCGCGAGGGCGTGGGCTTCCTGTCGCGCCACAGCGTCCTGAAACGCGGTCACCGCGGGGACCTGATACAGGGGTCCGGTACCGGTGCCGTTCGCGAGCTCTCGCACCATCGCGAACGAAGGCGAAGAGACGATGGTGCGTACCTTGTCGCTTCGGGCACGGTCCGACTCGTGCGGAGTCACGACCGCGCCGCTCGGATGTACCTCGTAGTGACCCAATATACGCGCATCGGTCGGCGCCGCGGACAGCGGTGAAGGTGCGACGCCTGTGTCCGCGGACATCTCTGAGGAGACGAAGTGGAAGTCGTAGTACGGACGCGCGCCCTCTTCTTCGAGCAGGTCTTCCAGGCTGTTGTCGAACTCTGCGCGGACCACTTCTGCCGCGGCGCGCTGGGCGTTCTCTTGGGCCTCGAGCTCGGCGCGATAGCCACGGTAGCTCGCGGTGAACCAACCGATGCTGAGCAGGAGCGCCGGGAGCGCGACCCCAAGCGCCAAGGCGCGCGGGCGGTTCACGTGACGAGCTCGCCAGCGAAGCGGTAGCCGCGACCACGCACGGTTTTGATCCACGGGAGCGCGTCCCCGAGCTTCTTGCGCAGCTGCTGAACGTGCACGTCGACGGTACGGGTCTGGACCGAGCCATCGCGATAGCCCCAGACATCCACGAGGAGCTCGTCGCGCCCGACCGGTCGATGGCGCCGGTCGAGGAGATACGCGAGCAGCGTCACCTCGCGACTGGTCAGCGGGATCTCGCGCGCGCCGTGCGTGACGAGCTGGTCGTCGAGCGAGAAGCGCGCGTCGCCGATCTCGAACGCGCGACGTGTCTCTTCGCGGGGAGCTCGTCGGAGCAGTCCCTTCGCGCGCGCGATCAACTCCCGGATCCCGAACGGCTTGGTCACGTAGTCGTCCGCGCCCGCTTCCAGCCCGGCGACGACGTCATCCTCCGCGCCGCGCGCCGTCAGGATCACGACCGGAGCGGTCAACCCCGCGGCGCGCGCGCGCCGAAGCACCTCGAGGCCGGTGAGCTTCGGGAGCATGAGGTCAAGGATCACCAGCTCAAAGGACGAAGAGAGCAGCGCCTCCAGCGCGATCTCGCCGTCCGATGCGGGCTCTGGGGAAAACCCTTGGGACGCGAAGAGCGTCATCAGGCCTTCGAGAATCGGGGGCTCGTCTTCGACGAGGAGAACGCGGGGAGAGGTCGTCATAAGAGGCGCGGCGCGCTCGCTAAAGATAGCGAGGCCTGCCTCGAAGAACGTAAGCGATTTGTAAATCCCGCTGATAGGCTTTCCGCCCTGATGCGCAGGCTGAAGACCCCGCTCCGCTTTTTGCTCGCGTTCGCGATGATCGGCGTCGGGATCACACACTTTACCGGGCCGGAGCCCTTCGCCCGGATCGTCCCAGACTGGCTGGGCGACGTGGACGGGGCCGTCTACGCGAGCGGCGTCTTCGAGATTTTGGGGGGCGCTGGGCTCCTCTTTCCCCGAACGCAACGCGCGGCCGCGTTTGGGCTCATCGCGCTCTTCGTCGCGGTCTTTCCGGCGAACCTCCACATGGCGCTCAACGAGATCCAGCTCGACCCTGCCGCCCCGATCCCGCCCGCGGCGGCCTGGGCGCGGCTCCCGTTTCAGGTGCTCTTCGTCGCCTGGGCGTGGTGGTACACAGAGCTCGACGCGAACCCGGAGGCGGATGCGCAGGTGGTGGAGACATGAGACGCGCGCTACGGGTCGCGCTGGTGTGCGCCATGATGTTCGGCTGTGGCGACTCACCGCGTCGGTCGCAACGACCACGCGAGGCCACGCCTCCCGCGACGAGTCGCGCGGAGACCCCGCAGGAGGCGAGCGCCGAGCTTCCGCAGGTCAACGTCACGAGCATCGACCTCCCGAGCGTCGTCTCGGCCGGAGCGCGGATCGTCGCGATCGGAGACCTTCACGGGGACCTCTCCGCGGCTCACCGCGTACTGAAGCTCGCCGGCCTGGTGAACGATGCGCTCGCGTGGATAGGCGGCGAGACGCAAGTCGTGCAGCTCGGTGACCTCCTCGACCGCGGCGACGGCGAGCGTCAGCTCTTTGAACTGTTCCTGCGCTTGCGCGACGAAGCGAAGGAAGCCGGCGGACGCTTCATCGTCCTCAACGGGAACCATGAGCTCATGAACGCGGCCGGCGACCTGCGCTACGTGACCCGCGGCGGGCTGCTCCAGTTTCGTGATGCACCGCTGCACCCGACGCTTGAAGAAGCCGTTCGTGGCGCGCCGTCCAACGTGCGGGGTCGGCTACGCGCGTTCCTTCCGGGCGGACCGATGGCCCAGGCGATGGCCACCTTCCCAGTCGCGGTTCGGGTCGGGTCGACCGTCTTCGTTCACGGTGGCCTGACGCCACAGTACACCGATCTCTCAGCGCTCAACGCGCAGGTCTCGCAGTGGCTGCTCGGACACGGGCGGGTGCCGCCGGCGGTGGTTGATGACCAAGGCCCTGTTTGGAACCGTGCCTATTCGGACCGCCCCGACGAAGGCGACTGCTCGCTCCTCACGCGTACGCTGGCTGCTCTTGGCGCCGAGCGGATGATCGTCGCGCACACCGTTCAACGCGACGGCGCGCGCGCGTTCTGCGACGACCGGGTCTACGCGATCGATGTCGGGATGAGCGCCCACTACGGCGGCCCGATCCAAGCGCTCGAGATCCGGGGCGACGCGATTCGGGTCCTCTCCGAGGCAGACTGATTCGCGAGCCATTTTCCAAGGAGACGTTATCGGCGAAGGAGACTCGGGCTCCCTGCCACACCACCCGGCATACGGGTCCGCACCGGGCGGTTCGATGGGTTGAGGCTATGAAGCGAGCCTGACCAGGCTCAGCTCATCAAAGAGCTTGTTCGGCAGCGCGATGTGGATCGCTTTCCCCGAGTTTCACCACCACCGCCGCGTGTTTGCCGCGACTAGAGTGCCGGCGGCGCGGGAGGTAATCTCGAGAGCGATGAGATATGCGCAGCGACGGCGTCGTCGCGCTCCGGTTCAGCGAAGTAGAGCGATACTGTGAACTCCAGCTCCCGCGTGCTCCCCAACTGCTCGTACTCGCATGTCACCTGTACGTGGTTCGCGCCGTCCTCCGTTCGCGCGTGCTCAAACACGTAGCTCCGTGATGTCTCTGCCGTACAACCGAGCGCCGTTGGTCCTGTGTTCCGAAACGCGAACGTAGACAAGCGCTCAGGTGACGCGTTGACAAAGAACGTCCCAAACTCGGTCGTGATCCGGTCGGGGACCTTGACCGTAAGGCGCCTCTCGGAGGAGTCCGGCGCCGTGAAGTCGAAACAGCGAAACCACTCAGCGTAGTCGAGCGACGCGTCGTTCTCTCTCACGCGCACCGAGACGAAAAGCTCCGCGCTCTCGTCAGGAGCGGTCGGCGTCTGCCATCCGTCGTAGATCGGCGGCGTGCAGGAAATCAGCAAGAGCGAACTCCACACCGCGAGGCCCATGATCCCCCAAGAGTTCATCCTTCGAGCCTGCGAGCGCGTCAAGACATCACATCGTGATTGGCTTCACGCAGTAGCCGTTGCCACGAAGTCCAAACCCTGAGAGCTCTTCACAGAAGAACCCTTCGGGGCAAGTGCACACCGGTCCTGAGCGATCGTCGACCAGAGAGCAGCGGCACGTGCAGTACACGCGCTCCTCGATCTCCTCGATCGTCGGACAGTCCGTGCACGTCGGGTCCTCTTCGGCCGCGACGGTTGGATCCCCATCGAAGTAGTACGCCATGCACACGCGCGTTTCGCACTGAACCGAGTTGGTCTCAAGGAAGACGCGGTCGCCACGAAGGCCCACTCCGGCGGTCTCAGGCCGGCAAGAGTCACCAACCCCAGATCCCTCAGGTTCTGTCACGGAATCCGCGCATCCACAAAGTACCAGGAGACCAACGACGAAGAGGATGCGCATCTGCAGTTGATGCCGCGCCTTTGGTCCAGCTGTCAACCTCGCCAACGCTGCGGCACCAGAGGTCGCCCGCTAGGACCCGGACGTCTTGACTTTGACTGTGCAGCAACTTAGTCGACAACCAATCGTTCGGGGGGACGACATCAAGCATGTCACACCCTTGAGCTATTGAGTTCAGACGAGGTTCAAACATGCAGATGAAGCAAAGGCGGGGTCGGAAGTTCCTTTCACGGGTTTCCTTGGTTGTTGGTTTTAGCGTGCGACCCATCCGAGGACACCGAGCCTCCACCGCCAGAGCCTCCAGCACCGCGCGACGCACCCGCACGCTTTGGTGAGACAGTCAGCACCGGAACGCTGCCAGGAACGGCGAGTGTTTCACTATCCGGCGATGCGTCCTATAGCGTTCCGATCGAGGTCCCGCCGGGTCGAATGGGCATGCAGCCTACCCTCTCATTGACCTATTCGAGCAGCGATGGGAGCTCGACCGTCGGAAAGGGTTTCGCGCTAACGGGTCTCTCAATCATCTCACGGTGTCCGCGGACCCCAGCTGTTGATGGGCATCGCGCTGCCGTCGCCTACTCAGACACTGACGCGTTCTGTCTGGATGGTTCGCGACTTATCCATGTCGGCACCTCGGTCGACGGTCGTGCGCTTTATCGTACGGAGAACTACTCGCATTTACGGGTTCTCGCGTCGCCTGGCGAGAACGGACCCTCTCTCTTTGAAGTGAACGATCCGCAAGGAGGAACGAGGTTCTTCGGTGAGGTTTCGCACTATGCTGATGGTCGCATTGATACCGAACTCACGGTTAGTGCATGGCGAGTGTCCCGCGAAATCGATGTGCACGGCAACTCTGTCGAGTACTACTACAACCAACCTAAGTACCCATCGCCGGGTCCGCGCGGCGCCATTGGCGAGTCCAACATCCAAGAGATCCGCTACACAGACCATCAGGATACAGGGCTTTGGTCGGGCTATCGCATCACGTTCGAGTATGAGCCTGAGCCAGACCATCGCACCGGTTTTGTCGCGGGGTTGTCCTACCAGGGGACAGAACGGATCAGCGACGTGACTGTCCACCACGGGAGCAGCTTGGTCGGCTCGTACGACTTTGCGTACAGCAACGAGTCGCCGACCGCAGCGTCCCGGTTGGCAAGTCTTCGTCGGTGTGTCGATGGGCCGCCCGTAGCAGCTTCAACGATCGACGACGAAGGCCTCGTTTGTTTGAACCCCACCACGTTCGAGTGGACCAAGGGAAACGAAGACGAGCCCAGAACGTGGCACTCATCAGGGTGGTATGTGAGCCAACCGCAGAGGTTTCTTCGGAACGAAGTGGGCCAAGTTTTCCAGAGCCCAGAATCGGCACCTGTCGTAGCTCTGGACGCGAACGGTGATGGAGCAGAGGACTTTCTCTACCTTTCAAAGGTCCCCCTCGCTGTAGATCCGAGCCCCGACGTCTTTGAGACGGAAGTCTACGTGCATTTCGGTCGGATTGAAGGCGAACCATTGGTTGACTATGTGCAAGTCACTCATGTCTCGGATGCGCTACTTGATGCCTCGGTCAACCCCGTAGGATCCAAGCTCCACGTCGCCGATATAGATGGAGATGGGCGTGACGAAGTCGTGACCCTGGTCCCCTATACTGGCCCGGATGGAGTCAAACGAACGTCCGTCCGGTACTTGTCAATCGCTGACGATGGCACCGCCACGATTGAAGCGTCTCCTGGGCCTACGACTGGGGGGCTTGTAGAGGATGGAAGCCCTCTCTATGTCGTCGGCGCATACGAACCGAGCGCGAGTCATGTCTACCTTGGTGGCCACCACTTTGTACACGAAGGCTCAAGCCGAATGTCGCTCGATGAAGTTCTGGACATCAACGGAGACGGGCTCCAGGACGTCGTTACATGTGAGTACAAAGTCGGCGAAGAGTGCGTCATCGCGGGAAACTACGATGGAGCGTCAGGGTCTCCCGTCGGGACTCTCGCAACTGCAATCCTACCAGTCTGCAACGGCGAATGGGTTGTTCGCGAAGGCAACGGGGATGGCTTTGATGCACCAGTCTACACAGGGCTCACCGCGAATTGTGCTTTCCAGCAGCTGGGCGTTGGATCGACACAGGTGGTGGACGTTACTTCAGACGGGATCGCAGACGTTTTCTATCCAGGAGTGGAGATCGGTTACATCGGATCCTTTGGCTCAGGATCGTGGACGTTTCCACACACTGAGTACGATGTGCTCACGTACGACCATGACTCGGAGAGCTACGTCGTACGGTCCACGGGCGTCAACTGGTGGCACGATGTTCGCGCAATGCCGATCGACGCAAACGGCGATGGTGTGGTCGACATCGTTGCGCAGCGCGCGCTCGGGACGCTGGCAGACGCTGGGCCCACCGCTTTCTGGACCCATGAGCGGATCGCACGCACCCGAGCGATGTTCTACGCTGGGTTTGGGGACGGCACGTTCGACGTTCCGACCACCGTAGGGGAAGCGCCGGTGCTGACGGCCGCCGACCTGGAAGAGACTTGGTGGTGGGGCCGAACGATGTCGCGCAGTTACTTTACCCACTGCGCTGGCTCGGGACCCTGCATCGAGGAGGAACGACGATTTGCGAACGCACCACTCGCGATGGTCGGTGCCGACATGAACGGCGATTCTCGGGGTGACCTGCTGGTCCCGACTGCGACGACGGACCTCCCAACGGTGGTGGGGTCAACGGGCAGCGCTCGTTCGACCTGGGAGCTGCCGACGATGTCTCTGTTCACATCGAGCGGCTTCCAGTTTGAGCGATCCGACATTGGCGTACCGATGCGGGTCCTTGAGCGGCAAGACGATCACGGGGTGAGCATCTTCCTGAACCGGCGACATGTTGTGTCGGCCGACGTCAATGGGGATGGCACTTTGGACACAGTCGCGTACCGTCAGTCAACCTGAGGCGGACGATCGGTTGAGCTATCCCGCACCAACAGCGGTCTGGGCTGGTGTCAACAACCTGGGCACCGTCGAGCGTCTCAGCGCTATCGTCGACGGTCTCGGGAAGCGGACCGAGCTGAACTACCGACCGTCGTCCGATCCGTCCGTTGTCACGCACACGACCGACTGCGAATACCCAACGCGGTGTGACGCGAGCGTTCGCTGGGTTGTCGCTTCTGTCACCGAGGACGCGACGGGGATCCCGGCGACGCGCTCCTACGAATACGAAGGGAGCCGCTCCGACGTGCTCGGTCGCGGCTGGTTGGGATTCTCGCGACGCACCGAATTCGATCATGCAACGGGCGTCACGACGACGCACCACATGGACAACAAGACGCGCACCGAAGAGCGCGGCCTCTATCCTGGCGCGTACCGACCTCATCGGGTCTCTACCTTCATTGAAGCGGCCCAAGGCGATTCCTTCCCCGACGACTCGCTGCGTGCTCTGGGGTCGGTCGAGCTGATTCAGCACACGGTGGTCCCCCACGACGAAGACCCGCGGCTCTGGTCGGTTCAGACCACGAACACCATGACGCGGTCGTACTCCAGTATGTCACCACTCCTCATCGACCCTGCGGAGTTTGACTGCGAGCCGTTGAGCGATGACTTCGGTGATTGTCTCGATCCGTTCGAGCCAGATCACATCACCACGACTCACGTCGAGCTGATGACACCGACCCATGACTCGTATGATCCACTGCTCGCGGGTCTCCCCGTTCGCAGGACCATGGCGGTTGATGGATCGGTGATCGAGACCAACGAGACTGCGTACGAAGCGCCTATCGAGACGATTCGCAGTACCGGACCGCGCTGGTTTGTGGGTTTTCTGCGCTCGACGCGAAAGGTCGGCGCTGATGATTGCGGTTCCGATACCGCGGTTGCCTATGAGTACCTTGATGGTGTCCTTCACGCCGTCGTGCGATCGCCCGACGAGCTCTCGATGCCTCGTTCGGCAGACGATCGCGCTCGGGTCTGGCTTCGAACCAGCCTCGACCGCGACGTTTACGGCAACGTGTCGGCGGTTCACGTGGAGAACGCCTGGGGTGAGGTCCGAACAACGACGGTCGGGTACGACGGCATGGGTGTCTTCTCGACATCCGTCACGAACCCGATGGGTCATCTGCGAGCGCGGACGGTCGAGCCTCGGTTCGGTACCACCTCGTCGACCACCGACGCGAATGGGTTGGTCACCTACGTGCAACGCGATGGGTTCGGGCGGCCGACGCTGATCGACCACCCGACCGAGGCCGACACCGTCGTCTCCATCCATGAGGAGCCGTTCGGTGTTCGCGTGCGCGCAGAGACTGCGGGTCACGGAGCGATCGAGCGTTTCCTTGATCAGGCCGGGCGGAACATCAAGAGCCGGCGCCAGGTCGCACGCGGCACCTTCATCGAATGGGCGACCACAGAACGGCAGTACGACGCGGCCGGTCGAACAACCGCGGTGAGCGGGTCCCACTTTGAGTGGGAAGCTCCCGTGTGGGACGAGGTTCGACGCGACGGCGTTGGCGCGGTTCGACAAACGGTCCGTGGTGGGATCGTCACCGGCGACACCTGGCTGAACACCAATGAGTCCTTCCAACGTGACGCAGAAGGCGCCGTGCGGCACCAGCGCCTCGATGCGCTGGGTCGCATCGTCGAATCGCACGAACCGATGGGCGCGACCACGACGTACGATTACTGCGCCGACGGCCGTCTCCGCTCAGTCTTCGACCCCGTCGGGAACGAGATGCGAGTGAGCTACGACTCGCTGGGTCGCCGCATCGAGCTCGACGATCCCGACACGGGCGTGACGCAGATTGAGCTCAACGCGTTTGGGGAGACCGAGCGGACGATTGACCACGCCGGTCGCACGGTCGACTACGTTCACGACGCGCTCTCGCGAGTCGTGGTTCGCTACGATGTCGATGGCGCCACTCAGTTCGGCTACGACGAGAGCCCCAACGGCATTGGGCGGCTCGCGTGGGCGTACGGCGCGGACAACATAGGTACGGCGTTTGAGTACGATGGGTATAGCCGTGTCTCCGGCGTCGGGATGGAGCTCCCGGACGGGCGCGGCTTCGCGCAGACCTACCGATACGATGAGTATGGTCGGCTCACCCGCGCGACGTACCCAACCTCGCCCGACCGTGAGCGACTCGCGGTGGACTACACCTACACCGACAACGGTGAGGTGCTAGCCGTCGCCGATGGCACTGCCGGCGGCTTTGGGGAGCTGTGGAGGCGTGAAGACCAGAACGCACGTGGCCAGACGACGCTTGAGTCATTTGCAAACGGCGTCTCCACGTATCGCAACTACGATCCAGTTCGGCGCTGGCCGACGTACATCACGTCTGCTGGTGCGGGCGAGTATCTTCAAGACTGGGAGCTGACCCGAGACGGTACGGGTCGTGTCACGCAGCGCACGGACTACGCAACGGGCTTCTCGGAGACCTTTGAGTACGACGCGCTAGGTCGTATCACCAAGTCCACGCCAACCGAGGGTGACCCTCTGACGTTCGACTACGACGTGCTCGGCAACATGACGTACGCCAGCGACGTCGGCGTGATCGACTACGATGGCGACCGGCCCCATCAGGCGACCACGTTCATGGGCGTGCCCCAGAACTACGACGCCGTGGGCAATCATCTTGGTGACCCGCTGCGCCGGACGGTCGACGTCACCGCGCACAACCTGCCCCGCCGCATCGTTCGCCACGACGATGGGGAGATGCTCGAGTTCCTCTACGACGCGTTCGGAACTCGTACGCTCACGTTGGGGAAAGACGCCGACGCCATTGGTCCTGAGCGAGTCAGCTTTGGCGCGTTCGAACTTCGTGGTGGTGACCAAGAAGTGGTGCGGGTGTCGGCCGATGGGCGTGTCGTCGCGGAGCTTCACCAGAGCCGGAGCTCCCTTGAGCGTTCGGTGTCGTTTGTTCACGACGATTACCTCGGCTCGGTCGACAGCGTGACCGGCATGGACGGCACGCTCGCAAAGTACAGCTACGGCCCCTTCGGGAAACGGCGTGACCTCTCGTTCACGGGCGAGCACAGCTCGGAGCCGGGCGTGGGCGGCATGGACTACGGCTTCACTGGACACGAGCACGACGATGGGTTCGGGGTCACCAACATGCGTGGCCGCATGTATGACCCGGCCATGCGTCGCATGCTCAGCGCCGACCCGTTCGTGGTGTCGCCGCTGGGGTCGCAGTCGTACAACCGGTACAGCTACGTTGAGAACGATCCGCTGAACGCGACGGACCCGACGGGGTACTACACCAAGTGGCAGCAGCAATCCGTCGCGGATCGCCAGGCGCTGTCAAAGCGCTTCTGCATCGGCGAATGCACGATGACGACGGAGCGTGTCGAAGGTCGCGTCGGCCCGGGTGGTGGCGGTGGTGGCGGCGGCCGCGGCGGGCCCGCGCAAACCCGCAATGATCGAACGGACACCCCGCGGAGCTACCAACCAACGGGCTTCGATCGCTTCATCAACAACATCGACACCCACCACAACGGTGCGCTCCAGACCGGAGCGAACTTTGCGGGTGGCTTCACGGACGGGGTAACCGGTAGCACCGCGTTCCGAGAATGGATGGGCGTTGAGGTCGACACCTCTACGACCGCGTACGACGCCGGCAGGATGACCGGCCAGACGGTCCAGGCGGTCCCGGTCCTGTACGTCGCCGGGAGGGCGCTCGCAGGGCTTGGTGCCAGCATGGTGGTGCCGACGATTGGTGATCCAGGAGATGGCGCC
>CALJDU010000106.1 GCA_938024995.1 uncultured bacterium | reverse complement strand
CAACCCCGGCGCAGGAAGCGTGACAGTGATGAAGCGCGAACAAGACGAGTGGGTTCAAAAGAGCGCGTCACGGCGCTTCATCGCTGGCGCGCTTGTTGCGCCGCTTAAGGCTGTCTGACTCAACGGCGTATGAACGCGCCTTGGTGATCAGATCGACGCCAGGGTCGGGGCTGAGGAGTTCGGGTTCGAGTTCGAGTTCGCGTTCGAGTTCGAGTTCGCGTTCGGGTTCGGGTTCGCGTTCGCGTTCGAGTTCGAGGTCGAGGTCGAGTTCGCGTTCGAGTTCGTGTTCGCGTTCGAGTTCACGTTCGCGTTCGCGTTCGCGCTCGAGTTCGAGCTGGCGTACGTCAACGCGCGCGACTGCCGGCTAGAAACTCACTCTTCCATCGGCGCGAGCTCTTCGCCGCTCAGAATAAAGAACGACTCGCCGAACAGCTTCAAGAGCTCGAGCGCTTGATCCATGTCCTCGCGCGAGTGCCCGCGCGTCACGTTCAAGCGCAAGCGCTCTTCACCCTTCTTCACGCCGGGGTACGTGATCGGCACCATCATGACGCCGCTCTCAAACATGGCGACGTGTGTGAACAGCGCTTTACGCTCCTCGCGGCACATGACCGGCATGATGTGGGTGTCGCTGTCGCCGAGATCGAAGCCGATCTCGAGGAGCGACTTCCGCATGTACGCGGCTTTGCTGTGCAGCTCGCTGACGAGCGCTTCGCCGTGGTCCTCGAGCATGTCCAAGATCGTCGCGGCCGCCGCGACGACGGGCACAGGGAGCGAGGCGCTGAACAGGAAGGACCGCGCGAAGTGCTTTACATGATCGACGATGTCGGCGTCGCCGAGCAAGATGCCGCCGATGCCGCCGAAGGTCTTGCTGAACGTCGAGACGACGACCGGGACGCGTCCCTCGAAGCCGTACTTCTCGATGATGCCGCGACCGCCTTTGCCGAGCGTGCCGGTGCCGTGCGCGTCGTCGAGGAGGATCGCGGCGTTCTCGTGTTCTTCGGTCGCCTCGAGCAGTTCGCTCAGCTTCGCTTCGTCTCCGTCGAGCGAGTAGATCCCCTCGATGCAGACCAAGGCGTTCTCGCGCTCGCGGGTCTTGAGGACGCGGCGCAGCGAGCGCGCGCTGTTGTGATTGAAGAAGCGAACCTCGGGCGCGTTGCGGGGCGTACCGGCCGCCATGAACGTGCCGTCAAGAATGCAAGCGTGCGCCAGGTTGTCGAGGATGAGGGTGGTGTCTTTGTCGGCGAGCGACATGATCGTGCCGACCATCGCTTGGTAGCCGGTCGTGAACGTCAGGCACTTCTCGAACCCGAACCAGTTCGCGAGCCGCTCTTCGAGCTCCACGTGCGCTGTGGTGGTCGCCTGGACGCGAGAGCTGCTCAGCCCGCAGCTGTACTTCTTGACCGCCGCGATGCTGGCTTCTTTGACCTTGGGGTGGGTCGTGAGCCCGAGGTAGTCGTTCGAGCTGAAGTTGATGATCGGCTTGCCGTCGATGGTCGCGTGCAGACCGCCGCTCTCGAACTGCCGGAAGTAGGGATAGACCTGCTTGTCTTTGGCCTCGCGGATCCGAGCGAGCGCGTCGTGGGCCTTCTTGTGCATCCAGCTCATGGGCGCGTTGTACGTGGGAAGCGGTCCACGCACAACGAAGCAGCGCGGATGGGGCTGGCCGGTCGGCCGGTCAGTGAACGGCGTTGACCACGAACGGTCAACGCCTGCCGCCTCACATCAAGATGCCGTCGCGGTCGACCGTGGGGATTTCGGGCATCGGCTCATCGATGCGCTGCATGACGTTCGCCTCGATCATGGTCGAGATGTTGCTGAGCGGTAGGCCGTTCCAGAACATCGTGAAGGGGTCTTCCAGGACGCGGCCGGCTTCGCTGATGAGCGCGAAGGACAAGCCGACCAAGACGGTCGTCGGTACCGTGAGCCAGCCGAGCTGCTGCACGACGACGTAGGGAAACGCGAACGTGAAGATCAAGATCAGGCGCTCGGCGATGAAACCGTAACCGCGCGGGAGCGGCGTCTTCTTGATGCGCTCACAACCGCCTTGAATGTTCACCAGCTCGCGCAATGTGAGGTCGAGCGATTGCATCCGGCGATCGTCGATCGCGCCTGCCGCGTTGAGCGCCGCGAGCGCGTCCATTTGTTTCTGCAGAAGCGCGTGAGTCGGGTTGCTCTGGGAAGTGAGCCACTCCAAGTCGTCGTCGAGGACGCGCGGCAGGTCCGGATCTTCGCTCAAGCTTTGTTGGCGCAACCCGATCCGCAGCGCGTGCACGTACGCGGCGTGACGGCGAACCAACGCGCGCGTCTCCTTGGCGTCGGGGCCGAGGTAGCTGACGAGCTGCGTGCAGAGGTGCCGCGATTCGTTGATCATCCGGCCCCACAGCTTCCTGCCTTCCCACCAGCGGTCATACGCCGAGTTGGTTCGGAAGCTAACGAAGATGCCGAGCGCCGCGCCGATCACGGTGAGCGGCGTCGCCGGCAGCTTGAGCCATGGCCATTCAAAGACGTGCCAGAGCGCCGCGGCGATCGTTCCCGCGAGCGCGAACAAGAGCGCGCTGTGTTTTTGCCAGAGCAGCAGTCGAAAGACCGAGCCCTTGTTGGAGACCATCATGTCGAGCGCCCCTTTTGCATGCGGCGCGTAGGGTCCACCGAACCGCGGCTGACGTCATCCCCATTTTTGGCTGCAGGCGCGTGTGGACGGCAGGTGATCCGCGCGCTATCACCGGCTCGATGTCGCGCGTCTTCGTCACTGGGATCGGCGTGGTCACGCCGGTCGGGATCGGGAAGACCGACTTTTTTCGTGCGCTGCTCGCGGGAGAAAACGGCGCGGCCGAGATCACGCTCTTTCCGACTCACGATCTGGAGCGCAGCCACGCCTGTGAAGTAAAGAGCTTCTCGCCTCGAGAGCACCTGACCGCGGCCGAGGCTCGACGAATGGGTCGCGCGTCGGCCTTCGCAGTGGCGGCGGCGCGAATGGCTGTTGAGGATTCGGGGCTCTCGACGAAGCAGCTCGCGGGTCCGCGAACGTCTGTCGTGATCGGGACGACGATGGGTGAGGCCAACGTTCTCGGCGAGCTCGAGAGCGCGTGGATTCACGACGGCCAAGAGGCGGTCTCGCTCCGGAAGCTCCCGACGTACGGCTCCACGCTCTTGCCGATTCACGTCGCGCGCGCTTTTGGGGCACGCGGAATGGTGAAGACCTTGCCCGCCGCTTGCGCTGCTGGGAACTACGCGATCGGGTACGCCGCCGATCAGGTTCGAGCGGGCCGAGCGGACATCGTGCTGACCGGCGCGACCGAGGTCATTGAGCGACTTCAGTACGCGGGTTTCGTTCGCCTCGGCGCGGTGACGCCCGATCTCGTGCGCCCGTTCGACGCTGATCGAAAAGGGCTGTGCGTGGGAGAGGGCGCCGGGATGCTCGTGCTTGAGTCCGAAGAGTCGATGCTCCGGCGCGGCGCGACCCCGCTCTGTGAAGTGGGCGGTTATGGGCTCGCGTGCGATGCACATCACATCACGCGACCCCATCCGGAAGGTGAGGGCAGCGAGCTGGCGATGCGGGCAGCGCTGACGAGCTCCGGGCTCACTCCCGCACAGGTGGATCACATCAACGCGCATGGAACCGCGACCCGCGCGAACGACGCGGTCGAGGCCAAGGTCATCAAGAAGATCTTCGGCGACCACAGGCCGCTTGTCACCAGCATCAAGAGCATGATCGGTCACTGCATGGGCGCGGCGAGCGCGATCGAAGCGGTCGCCTGCGTGATGACGCTTCAACAAGGGGTGATCCCTCCGACGATGAATCACGAGCAGCTGGATCCGGAGTGCGACGTCGACGTGGTCGCTGGATCAGCGCGTGAAGCGGACGTGAAGGTGATCCTCAACAACTCGCTCGCGTTCGGCGGCTATGACGCGGTGGTCTGTTTCGCGAAGAACGGCGTGTTTCCCGAGACCGTGGGCCGCGCGCCACGCGCCGGAGAGACTTCGTGAAGCTCGCGGTCACGGGGTGCGGAGTCGTCAGTCCGCTCGGGATCGGACGCGAGGCGTTCGTGGACGGGCTCGCGTCGGAGGACCCGCGGGCGATCGCCTTCACGTCTCCCTCGGAGCTCCTCGATCCCGCGCTCGACGCGATCTCGGCAGAGGTCTCCGCCTTCGACGCCAAAGCGTGGCTCGGCAAGAAGGGGCACCGGAACTTTGATCGCCTGACGAAGTTCTTGATCACCGCGGCCAAGCTCGCGCTTCGGGACGCGAAGCTGAAGACCGACGACGCGGAGTGGATCGGGGTGAGCCCGTCACGCGCGGGTATCTGCAGCGCGACCGCGTATGGTTCGCTCGACGCGATCACCGAGCTGAACCGCGTCGCGGAGCTCGAGGCGCCGCGCTACATCAACCCGGCTCGCTTCCCCAACACCGTGATCAATGCGGCCGCGGGCTACGTGAGCATCTGGGAAGATCTTCGCGCTCCCAACACGACCATCGTCGACGGAAACTGTGGCGCGCTCGACGCGGTGCTGACGGCCAAGACGCACCTCGACCATGATCGTGGTGATGTCTTCTTGGTCGGCGGCGGCGAGGTCGTGAGCGAGCCGCTTTACCTCGCGCTTCGTAAGCTGGAGCTAATTCGCGATCAAAGCGCAGGGCTGGAGTGCGGCGAAGGCGCCGCCTATGTCGTGGTCGAGCGACCCGCGGAGGCAGACGCGCGCGGCGCCAAGATCCTCTGTGAGATCACGGGATACGGCACCGCGTTCGAGCCGCCGACCTCCGAGGCGCTGCTCGCGCATGTGAGCGAAGCCGCGGTCGCGCGCGCGATGGAGGAAGCGCTCGCCGACGCCAAACTGAAAGCGTCTGACGTGGACATCGTCTCTAGCGCGGCCGGTGGAATCGCGCGTTTTGACGAAGCCGAGCTTCGCGGGATCGCCCGTGTCTGTCCCGATGCCGCCGTGCTCGCGCCGAAACAGTTCTTCGGCGAGACGTTCGGCGCGGCCGGAGCGCTCGCGATGGCGCACGCGGTGGCGATGTTTGAAGGGGGGTCGGTTCTTCCCTTGGTTCGCGGGACCGCGACGAGCACACCGACGTCGATCATCGCGCTCGCCGTCGGTCACTATGGGAACGTCAGCGCGGTCGTCTTGCGCGCGCCCCGCTGACGCGTTCGCCGGATCAATCGCTCAGTCAGGCGACCGAGCGGAAGGGCGCGAGCTGCACGCGGAGCTTTCCGTGGGCGCGCGCTTCGAGCTGACGGATCCGCTCTTTGCTCACACCCATTTCCTTGCCGAGGTCGGCCAGCGTTCGTGGCTCGGACGCCATCGCGCGGGCGTTGACGATGCGACGCTCGCGGTCCGTGAGCGCGGTCAGGGCTTCTCGAAGCGCGGCCCGGACACCGCTGATCTCCTCGTTGCGCGCGAAGACGTCCTCGGGTGTCGGGAGCGCTCCGGGAACACGATCCACACCGGGACCACGATCGTCGTACGTGACGTCAAGGGAGACGTCGCCTCGCGTGAGCAAGGGCCAGAGCTTCTTGGCTCGGGCGGGCGGCATGCCGCTCTCCTCGATGAGCTCTTCGACCGACTCAAATCCACGCCGGCGGAAGAGCCGCATCGCGCGTCGCTCAGTGCGCGTCGTCCCGAGCCGGACGATGCGGTATCCGCGAACGACGTAGTCGCGAATCTCTGCTCGGATCCAGTAGGCCGCGTAGGTCACCAAGCGGCAGTCGCGCTCGGGGTCGAACTTCTTAGCGGCTTTCAGGAGACCGAGGTTGCCCTGCTGCACAAGATCCTCGAGTGGGACCCCCCATCGGCGGTACTCGCGCGCGATGCGGATGACGAAGGGAAGCGAAGCTTCGATCAGCTTGACGCCAGCGCGCTCATCTCCGTTGGCCCAATCGAGAGCACATTGCCGCTCCACCTCGCGGGAGAGGGGCTTCACGTGAGAAAGAGAGTCGCGGTATCGGTCGTAGGAGGTGCGGGGAAATCCGGCCATGGGAAGTTCCTTTCGACCTTCTCCTAGTGCACGGCTCGTACCACATGAGAAGCGACCTGAAACCGCGAGAAAGAGGAGTCAGGAGACCCGCCGGGACAACCGCCGTGGCGATTTGCCGCGGCAGCTCTGCGTGAGCTGACGAGGATGTGTCTCACTACGCGTAGACGCCCTCGACGCAGATGTTCTGCGCGAGGACGGCGTGTTGGTGAGCTTGATGTCGCTGAGGTCAGTCGTCGAGCGCGCCGGCGTCGATCCACTCGGCGATCGCATCGACGAACTCTTGCGGCATGAGCCGGAACGCCGACGGCATCGGTCCGCCGCACTCCGGGTCCTCGCCCAACTTATCGATGAGGATGGAGTTGGCAGAGTCGCCTGCGACGATAAGAGTGCCTGTCCCGCTGCACTCCTCCCCAGCGCCTTCCGCGCCCACCATCGCGGCGTACGCGGCGTCCTTGGTCGAGAGATCGAGCGCGCTCTCGACGCGGAAGTCCGGGTCCCCCGGTCCGTGGCACGAGAGCCCACACTGCGGCTCGATGACCTCTTCCCAGATGTCGGTCCAGTTCGGGTCGGGCGGCTCCACGATCGCGGGGGCGCGGTAGACACAGAGGCCAATGTCGCCGTCGCGATCTTCACACCGGCGACCTGGATCGCTCGTGGGGTCTGGCTCGACCGTGACCTCGACGACGGGGGCGCCGCACGCGAGCCAGTTCGCCAAGATGTCTTGGCCTTCGTCGGAGTCGATCGCGGGGAGGTCGGCGCCGTCACGGTCTTGCCACTGCACAGCGTCCGCGAGGATCCCAGCCCCGCTCTCGCCGGGCGGCATCTGGCCAGTCTGAACCTCGCGGAGAATCGCGGACCGCCATTCGTACGTGATGTCGCGGTTCTCTCCCAAGCGCGTGATGTCGCGCTCCGCACAGTCTTCGGTCACCGTCAAATCGCAGGGCACAGCGACGTCGAAGTCGAGGCCGGCGGGGACGCCAAAACGAAGCGCGCCGTTGGCGTTTGGCGAGTGGCAGAACGCGCCGTCGCTGCAGCTGGACTGCGTCATCGCTTGGCCTGCGAATGCCGGGAGACCGTTCGTCGCCTGGCCCGGGCTGTTCGCGAATACAACGCGCTGAGCGAGCTCAGGGTCACACTCTCCAACGTCCGGCTCGCAACCCGTGAGCGCGAAGATCGGCGCCAGGAGGGAGAGGGCGAACACATGGGGGAAACGATTCTTCAGATCCACGCGAGAAAGGTCGTTCAGGGACACAAGAGCGTCAAGATGAACAAGTCTTGCAGCGCGTAGCTGCGCGTTCCGCGGAATCGGCGGATGTGAAGAAGCTCGCTTCTTGGCACGTAGATGACGCGGCGCACTGACCGGTTTCGCTCGTACATCTCGACATTCCGTAGATTTCCGGTAAGCCGCCCCTATGCCGACCGGCGGGTTCGTTCATGCTCTTACAAAAGGTGGGGTGGTCCTCGACGGCGCGATGGGGACCGCGCTCTACGAACGAGGGTTGCTCTACACATCATGCCTCGACGAGGCGTGCATCACGCGGCCGTCCGTGGTGCGCTCCATCCACGAGGCGCACGTCCTCGCCGGTGCCGACGCCATTCAGACGAACTCGTTTGGCGCGAACCGTTACCGGCTCGAGCCGCACGGATACGCGGACAGGGTCGCGGAGCTCAACCACGCGTCCGTGAAGGTCGCGCGCGAGGCCGGCGACGCTTACGTATTGGGTTCCGTGGGTCCCACTGGGCTCATGATGAAAACGGTCGAGGCGTCTGCGCACGTCGCGATTCGGGAGGCGTTCCGCGAGCAAGCGAAGGCGCTCTCCGAAGCCAGCGCGGACGGACTGTTGCTCGAGACCTTTCGTCAGCCGGTCGAGCTTAAGCTCGCGATCGCGGGAGCGCAGGAAGGCGCGAAAGACCTCCCGATCGTCGCGTGCCTCTCCTTCGACGCTTTCGGGACCTTGGCCGACGGAACTGAGCCCGAGGCGATCGCGGAGAAGCTGCTGGCGCTCGGCGTCGCGGCCGTCGGCGTCAACTGCAGCGACGGTCCCGCAGGCGTTTATGAGATGGCGACGCGGATGCTCGGGGCAGGGCTCCCGGTTGTCGCGATCCCGAACGCCGGCTTGCCGCGGCGGGTCGAAGGGCGGCTCGCGTATTGGGCGACCCCGGAGTACTTCCAGCTCTATGGTCGGCGCCTCTACAAGGCGGGCGTGCATGGTGTCGGTGGCTGCTGCGGCACGACCGCCGAGCACATCAAGAAGGTCGCTTCGGCGGCGCGAATGGTGCGCGGCGGACAGGTAGAGCTCGGCGGCGGGGAGCACGAAGAAGAAGGCGGGGGGACGCGAGAGCTGCTCTCCATCCCGCCCGCCAAGACCGCTCCCGGAATCGAGGTCGTCCCCGTCGCGCAGAAGGGGGCGCTCGGCGCGAAGCTCGGGAACGAGTTCGTGATCTCGGTGGAAGTGAACCCGCCGCGAGGGCTCTCGCTCGACAAAGCGATGGCTGGCGCGAAGCTGCTGAAGGAAGGCGGCGTCGACGTCATCAACGTCGCGGACGGTGCGCGCGCGAGCGTGCGGATGGGAAACCTCGCGCTTTGTCATCGCGTGCAGCAGGAGCTCGGCATGAGCGCGCTGATGCACGTCACGACGCGTGACCGGAACGTCCTGGGGCTCGTCTCTCATCTCTTGGCGGCGCACGAGCTCGACGTGAAGAACCTCGTCGTGATCACGGGTGACCCGCCTAAGATGGGCGACTTCCCAGACGCGACGGCGGTCTACGACACGGACTCCATCGGTCTGCTGCGGCTCGTCCGCGGCTTGAACCACGGCTACGATCCGGGTGGCAAACCGATGAACGGCGCGACCGCCTTTTTGTCGGCGACCGGTGCGGAGCCCGCGTCGCGTGACTTCGAGCGGGAGATCCGGCGACTGCGCCAGAAGATCGAAGCGGGCGCTGAGCTCGTGATGACGCAGCCGGTGTACGACCCCGAGGTGCTCGAGCGCTTCCTCAACGAGGTCCGCGACCTTGGCGTTCCGATCCTCGTGGGGCTCTTGCCGCTCGCGAGCTACAAGAACGCAGAGTTCCTCCACAACGAGGTCCCCGGGATGCAGATCCCAGACGAGATCCGTGAGCGGATGCGCAAGGCGGGCCAGGGTTCGAAGGGCCGCAAAGAAGGTGTGAAGATCGCGCGCGAGATGCTCTCCGCGGTCAAAGACCGAGTGCAGGGCGCCTACATCATGCCGCCCTTCGGGCGCTACAAGCTGGCGCTCGAGGTCATCGACGGCATCGTTCGCTAGCAGCAGGCTGCATCTCGCTGAAGCTTGGGATGCTAGCAGGCTGCTAGCGCGGGAGCGCGGAGACGGCCTCGTGGTACTCGGTCACGAGCTGATCGGTGATCTCACGGATGCTGCGGATGTCTCGGACCTGCGTGACGCCTTGGCCCGCGCTCCAGACCTCTTTCCAGCGCTTGGCGTCGTCCCCCTCTTTCGGGAGCGTCGACTTGATGAAGCTCGCCGGCACGCCGGTGACCTGGTCGGTGTAGGCGATGTCCTCGTGACCGCTCGAGACGACGAGCTCTTTGTAGGCGTCCGGCGCGCCGCACTCCTTGGAGGCGATGAAGCGGGTCCCGATGTACGCGAGCTCGGCGCCGAGCGAGAAGGCCGCCGCGATCTGTGAACCGAGCGAGATGCATCCGGCCGCGACGACGGGGACGCTGAGGTTGGCGCGAAGGTGCGGGAGCAGAACGTAGGGATGCGTCGTGCCGGCGTGGCCGCCAGCGCCCTGACTCACACCGATGATCGCGTCGACGCCAGCCGCCTCCGCTTTCTTGGCGTGCTTGAGGTGCACCACGTCGTGCAGCACCGTCGCGCCTTGCTGATGCGCGAGCTTCACGATCGGGGTCGGGTCTCCGTAGCTCGTGATCCAAACCGGGACCTCGTGCTTGAGACAAGACTCGACGTCTTGCTTCAGTCGATCCGGGTCCGTGAGCCCGATCGTGAGGTTGATCGCGTACGGCTTGTCGGTCTGATCGCGGAGCCACGCCAAGTCCTCTGCGAACGCTTCCGGAGTGCGCCGGTTGAGGCTCGGCATCGCGCCCAAGATTCCAGCCTCGGCGCACGCGACCAGCATCTCGCGGTTGCTGATGATGAACATCGGTGCGCAGACGATGGGGTACTTCAACCCGATGCGACGGGAGAGCGGCGTGGAGAACGGAGTCGTCATGTGTCGTGGAGTACCGTTCCCAACGTCGACTGCGCAAGGGTGTCGAACATTGGGCGGGACCCGAAAGGATGCGCATCGCGTAGGTGACGCGCGGAACGCTTTCGTTACGTCTAGACTCGTCACTGTGGAGCCGTGCATCTCGGGAGCGATCGTGGTTGATCAGCTCGCCACAATTCGTAAGAGCCATGGTGACCGGGTCGTGGAGGACGCGATCGAGTCGCTCGGCGAGGCCGATCGGCAAGCGGTCCGCGCGATGACCTCGGTCTCTTGGGTCCCGGTTCGCGTCGCGCAAGAAGTGAAGACCCACATCGCGCGCGCGCTGGGACGACCGCCGCTCGCGTTTCAATTCGAGGTCGCGCAAGCGGCCGCGCGATCGACCCTCAACAGCGTGTTCCGCATGCTCCTCCGGCTCGTCTCGGACTCCGCGCTGGAGAAGCGCGCGAACAGCCTCTACCGCCGCACGCTCAATACGGGATCGTTCACCGCGGAGTTCTCTGGGACACAAGCGCGCTTCGTGGTCCACGACTGGCCAAACATGTCGGAGTTCGATCAGGTCGGGCTGAAGGCAGGTATCGAGACCGCGCTGGAGTTCACGGGGCGCCCCGGAGCGGTCGCGCGCGTTTGCGTCGAAGGCGACAAGATCGTCTATCTGGTTCGCTGGTCTCGCGACAGCAACAGCGGTCAGTACCTGCTCTAGCAGGTCGTGAGGAGGTAAACCGGGATCAGGCCGAAGGCCGCAGCGGAGCGGCGGATCTCTTAAACTGATTGCCGCTCTAGATGAGCATCCCAGCGACCGTCGCCGTCATGCACGCTGCGAGCGTTCCGCCGATCATGGCGCGCACTCCCAGCTTCGCGAGGTCAGCGCGGCGCCCAGGCGCGATCCCGCCGATCCCGCCGATCTGAATCGCGATCGACCCGACGTTCGCGAAGCCGCAGAGCGCGTAGGTGGCGATGACGGTGCTCCGGGGCGAGAGCCCGCTCGTGCCAGTTCGAAGCGCCTCGGCCAGATGCGAGTAGGCGACGAACTCGGTCAGGATGATCTTCTCGCCGAGCAGCCCGCCCACCTCCGCGCACTCCGCGACCGGCACGCCCATGAGGAACGCGATGGGCCAGAAGAGCCACCCGAGGATCTTCTCGAGCGTCAGCGTCTCGTAGTGGGCGCCGGTGGCGCTCGCGAGCAGCTCGAGCGGGAGCCCAATGAGGTAGTTGACGAGCGCGAGGAGCGCGAGGAACGCGAGGAGCATCGCGCCGACGTTGAGCGCAAGCGAGAGACCTTCTTTGGCGCCGCGCGCGGCCGCGTCGATCAGGTTTACGTCGACCTTCTCAACCGTGAGCCTCACCTCGCCCGCGGTGTCGGACTCTTCGGTCTCCGGGAGCAGGACCTTCGCGATGACCAACGCCGCCGGGGCGCTCATCACACTGGCCGCGATCAGGTGCCCGCCGATGTCCGGGAAGAAGTCCTTCAGCATCCCGACGTAGGCCGCCAGCACGCTCCCCGCGACCGTCGCGAAGCCGCCGACCATGACCGCGTGAAGCTCGGAACGCGTCATCGTGTCGACGTAGGGCTTCACCACGAGCGGCGCCTCGGTTTGGCCGACGAAGATGTTCGCGGCCGCGCTCAGCGTCTCGCTCCCGCTGGTCTTCATCGTCCGACGCATGATCCACGCGATGATCGACACCGCGCGTTGCATGACCCCGAGGTGATAGAGAACCGTCATCAACGTCGAGAAGAAGATGATGATCGGGAGCACGTTGAGCGCGATCGTGAACTTCTCGGTGAGGTAGGCGCCAAAGACGAATCCGGCGCCCGCGTCCGTGAACGTCAGGAGCTTGATCACGGCGCTGTTGAGCCACGAGAAGATCGTCATGCCGACAGGGGTCTTGAGCACGAAGACGCCGAAGACCAGCTGTAGGCCGATGCCGTAGGCGACGATGCGTTTCGGGAACAGGTCGCGACGCGTCGAACCGAGCCACGCGATCCCGACCATGCCGAAGAGACCGACGAGCGACATGAGCCGCTGCCACCACGGGACCGGGCCGGCGCTCGCGGCGAGGTCGCGCAGCGTTGTTGGGTTCGCCGCGGCGTCTTGCGCGAGGACGGGGCTTGAGGCCAGGACAAGGACCACGACACACATCGCGGTGACGAGACCCACGCCTTTGACCAAGCGCGCACATCGGGGGCCCGGCGTCGGGTTTGGGCGCAGCGGGAACATCTCGCGACGTATACCGCGGGGGGTCCTCGTTGTGCAGAGCGGAACGATCGCTTCGGCAGGCAAACGCGGAACAGAGCTCACGGGAGCTCGCAAAGCGCGACAATGAGAATCGCGATGCGAACTCACGGGAGCGAGATCTGAGCGAAGCGAACGATGGGGTGAATCGCCGCAAGGCGAGAGGGGGCGCGAATAGCCCCCTCAAAAACTACGTGTACATCGCCTCGATCACGTCCGCGAAGTGCGCGTTGACCTTTGCGCGCTTCACCTTGAGCGTCGGTGTGAGCTCGCCATCTTCGATCGTGAAGTTGCGCTCGAGGACGGTGAACTTCTTGATCTGCTCCACTCGCGCCAGGTCGGCGTTGACCTTCTCGACCCAGCTCATGATGTTCTTGTGAAGGTTCTCGTCGTCGGCCAAGGAGTTCACGTCTCCGCCGTGTTCGGCGCACCAGCGGTCGGCCGCTTCCGGGTCGATCGTGATCAGCGCGGAGAGGAACTTGCGGCGGTCACCGATGACGACCGCTTCGTTGATCATCTCGTGGTTCTTTAGCGCCGCTTCGATGTTCTTCGGCGCGACGTTCTTCCCGCCCGCTGTGATGATGATGTCCTTTTTACGCCCCGTGATGCTCAGGAAGCCATCGCTATCGAACTTCCCGAGGTCGCCGGAGTGCAACCACCCATCGATGAGCGTCGCCTGGGTCGCGGCCTCGTCCTTGTAGTACCCAAGGAAGACGTTCGGTCCGCGCACGCAGATCTCGTCGTCTTCGGCGATCTTGACCTCAACGCCGGGGACGCGCGGTCCAACGGTGCCGAAGCGGTACTGGTTCGGCTGGTTGAACGTGGTCGGGCCAGTGTCTTCGGACTGCCCGTAGACCTCGAGCACCACGATGTCGAGCTGTGTAAAGAACTCGAGGACCTCCTTCGCGATGGGCGCCGCGCCGCTCACGCACACGCGCGCGTTCCCGAGCCCGATCGCGGGCTTGACCTTCGAGAAGATGAGCTTGTTCGCGAGCGCGTACTTGAGGCCGCCGGCGTTCACGTTCCCCTTCGCGCGCTGCGCATGGACGTCGCGTCCGACCGACATCGCCCATGACGCGATCTTGGCCTTCAAGCCGGTCGCCTGCTTGAGCTTGTTGCTCACGCCCGCGTGGAACTTCTCCCAGATGCGGGGCACGCCGAAGAAGATGGTCGGCTGTACTTCCTTGATGTTGTCGGGGACCGCGTCGATCGATTCCGCGTAGTAGACCTTCGAGGCGTTCGTGATGGGTCCGTGGATGGAGAACATCTGCTCGGCGATGTGCGAGAGCGGGAGGTACGAGAGCGAAGTGTCGCGACTCGTGAGCTGCGTCAGCTGCCCCGCCACGTTCGCGGTCCAGGTAAGGTTCTCGTGGCTGAGCATCACGCCCTTGGGCGGACCCGTCGTGCCGCTGGTGTAGATCAGCGTCGCGAGGTCATTCGGCTTAAGCGCCGCGACGCGGTCGTCGAGCTCCTTCTCGTCGATGCTGTCGCCCTTCGCGAGGAACTCCTCCCACGTCAGGACCATCTCGTGATCGATCTTCTTCGCCCCCTTCATGGTCACCACGTGGCGAAGCGATGGGAGGTTGGCGAGCTCGCTGTGGATCTTCTTCCACTGGTCCTCGTCCTCGACCAACGTCACGACCGCTTCGCAGTGCGAGATGATGTAGGCGACCTCGGACGGAGAGCAGGTCGTGTAGATGCCCGCGGGCACCCCACCTGCGGCCATCGCGCCGACGTCGAAGATGACCCACTCCGGTCGGTTGAACCCCAAGATGCTCACGCACTGTCCGGGTTCGAAACCGAGCGCCATCATCGCGCGCGCGGCCTGTTTCGTCTCGTCGGCGAACGTCTTGAAGTTCGTCCCGCGCCACACGCCGCCCTCACGTACGAAGTAAGCGTCCTCGTTGGGGCGCTTCTTGCCCTGTTCAAACAGTCGCGATGGGATCGAGTCGGCCATTGTCTTTTCCCTCTCCGTCCGGGTCGGTGGACGGTCATGCACGCAGAGCGAGCGCCGCGATGCTACTCGTCCTTGAGCGCCTTGAGGAGCCCCGTGAAGGGGAGATCGCCTCAGAGTGAGCAGCGAGCTAGGCGAACGTGAGCGGATGGGCGGAGATGGGCCGACCCCGGCCGCGAAGCGCGCCCAACTATTTCGAATCGCGCTCTAGCAGCCGCAGCCAGAGCACGACTCGCAGCCGCTGCTCCAGTTGCAGGTCGACAAGCAGAACTGCCAGCGACCGCCGCCGCAGCAGCGGAAGCGTGATCCAGGCCGTCCATCGTCGGCGTTGTACTCGCACGTCGCTCCGGAGCGGAGCCCACAGGCGCCCCAGTTGCAGCTGGAGTTGCAGGTCTGGACCGTGCAACCGCTGCTGCCGGGACAGGTGCGGGTCTCGCCGGGAGTACATGACCCGCCGCCCGAGCAGGTCCCGAACGCGCTCCACGCGCCCCACCTGCAGGTCGCAGGGTTACATTCACGAGCGCGCACTCGGGTCCCGCAGCCGCAGGCTTCCGAGTCGCGATCGATGGCCCCGGGGGTGCACTCGCTGCTCGTCCCGCCACATCCGCCGACATTGCCCCACTCGCCCCAGGTGCAGGCCGCCGAGCAGCTCCGCGTTTGCATTTGCGAGCCTTCCCCACACGCGCCGCAGCTGATGCTTCGCGGGGTGTCGATCTCACCGGGGGTGCACGCGCCGGTGCCGCCGACGCACTCTCCCGAGACCCACTCGCAGGTCGCGTTGCACGTCTCCGTTGTCGTTCCGCAGCGACCGCAGGGGGCGCCCGAGCGCGTCGCGCCGGCTTCGCATTCGCCCATGCCGCTGCACGCCCCTTCGCGGACCCATTCGCCGTCTCGGCAGACCTCCATCTGGGTGCCGCAACGTTCGCACGCGACCGGTCGCGGTGGGTCTGCATCGGTACAGCCACAGGTCGTGGGCGCGTCACAGGGCATCCAGCGACCCGCGATGCAGGTCGTGACGCCTTCGCCGCACGCGGACGCGCACGGTCGCGACGCGTTGCGCCCGACCGAGTCATCCAAATCATCGCAGTCTTCGTCTGCGGGGATTCCGTCTCGATCGGCATCCGCGTCGAGCGTGGAACAGCGGCCCTCGATGCAGACCTCGGGCGGCGTGCACTCGGGGTCGCAGCCAGACGCGTCCACTCCAAAGGTGTCTGTGCCTCCGCCGTCGCGCCGCGTCGTCACGCTGTCATCGTCTCCTCCGCTCGCGCATCCGAGGCTCGTGGCTGCGGCAGCGAAGAGAAAGAGAGAGATTTGGGTGAGACAGCGGAAGGAAGTCATGGAACGGGAGACCTCAACGTAGCAGGATCTTGATTGTCATCGCTATCCTGAGTAGGAACAGGCCTCTGGAGGAGTGGCCGAGTGGTCGAAGGCAGTGGTTTTGAAAACCACCGAGCTGAAAGGCTCCAGGGGTTCGAATCCCTTCTTCTCCGCCAACGTTTTTCACGTTCTTTCTTTTGCTCCCGATTTCAGAGCGACTTGTATTTTGGCTTGGCCTGGCTCGCGTGGATTCGTGTTTTCGCCACTACCAGATTCGGGTGGTGGTGAAGAAATCGACGCGGGGCATGACACGCTCGGCTGTCGGGCCTTATAGTGAAGGTGCCTGATCAAAGAGATGGGCAAGGGGTGAACGTGGGGGCAGAAGAAGACGAGTATGGAGCGCGTGCGTGTCCGCGGTGCGAGGCACAGGTCACGCCCCAGCGCTTCACTTCCGATGATCGCCTGACCTGGCTGTGGCGTTGCGACTGTGGCTGGTGCGGCGCGGTTGCGAGGTCTGGGGTGGTCCTCCGTGGCCAGGGGCACCTTGCGGAGGTCGACCTGGCCAAGTCGGGCGACGCCTCGAGCTAGTCTTTGTTGTTTGGGCCGTCTTCGTTTGAGTCATTCGACGGCGCATCCAAGAGGCGAGCGCGCGTGAGCCCCGCTCCGCCAAACCGGTCTTTCAGCGCGACCGTGAGGTGCGCGAGTCGCTCCCTCTTGGCCTGCTCCTCGTCGGGAAAGAGGGTCGGGGCGACCTCTGCAACGAGTCCGCTTACCGAGATGCCAGTGAGGCGAACACCGCGGGCGATACCGTCAAAGCGAACGATCAGCCGGCGCGCGCCTTCGTAAAGGGAGTCGGCGTCGCGCGAGGGTTGCGGGAGGCGAAGCTGCCGCGTCTGCTGACGATGGTCGGCGTACTTAACCTTCACCGTCAGCACCGTTCCGTAGAGCTCTTTGCGGGTCAGCCGATCGGCCACGCGGACGCACTGCGCGAGGAGCTTCGGCATGAGGTCATCGAGCGACCGAAGATCGCGTTCGAAGGTGTGCTCCGCGCCAATGCTCTTCGCGTCGCGATGCGGAACGACCTCGCGGTCATCGATGCCCTGGGCGAGTCGATGCACCGACGCACCCCACGATCCCAACAGCGTCTCTAACGCGCGAGCCGAGCGCTCTTCTGCGAGGTCGCCGATCGTCTGAAACCCGGCGTCGTGAAGCCGCGCTGCGGCCTTCTTCCCGACGCCCCACATGCGCTCCAGCGGGAGCGGCGCCAGGAACTCGCGGGTCGACTCCGCGGCGACGATCACGAGACCGTCTGGCTTATCGAGGTCGCTCGCGATCTTCGCGACGAACTTGCTCGAGGCGACCCCCGCGCTCGCGGTGAGGTTGAGCTCGTCGTGAATCGCGCGCTTAATCTTCTTCGCGATCGCGACCGCGTCACCGTGAAGCCGCCGGCTGTGCGTGACGTCGAGAAACGCTTCATCCACGCTGAGGCCTTCGACCTCGGGCGTGAACCGGCGGAAGATCGCGAAGACATCCGCGCTCACCTCGGAGTAGCGATTCATCTGGGGCGGGACGACGATCGCGTGAGGACACCGGCGCTTGGCTTCCACCATCGACATCGCGGAGCGCACCCCAAACTCGCGGACCTCATAGCTCGCGGCCGCTACCACTCCGCGCCGTGAGTCGCCGCCGACGATCACTGGCTTGCCGCGCAGGGCCGGATCATCACGTTGCTCGACCGACGCATAGAAGGCGTCCATGTCGACGTGGATGATCTGCCGCGGGGTCACGCGGCGAGGTTCGCAGACCGCCGTGACGATGTCTCGTTAGACCGCAAGCGACGAAGGAGCGCAGCGAACATGGGACGGGCCGGCCGTCTCTGTGGTTACTCGGCGGCTTCGTAGAGACAGGCGACCCGAAGCGGCATCGATGCGGGGTTCGGTTGGGGATCGCGCCGGTCGCGGTAGTCATAGAAGCCGCGCCCGCTCTTGCGCCCGAGCTGCCCATCGACGACGAGCTTGCGCAGCGTGGAGGGAACACGAAAGCGTGCGTCGCCGAGCTCGCGCTTCAGCGTGGTGGCCATGCTCAGGACAACGTCGAGCCCGATGAGGTCGGCCAGCGCGAGCGGGCCCATCGGGTGCCCGCAACCCAGCTTCATCGCGTCGTCGATCGCGTGATGTGTCGCGACGCCGAGTTCTAGCGTCTCGACCGCGTGGAGCAGCGTCGGGACGAGCAAGCGGTTCACCACGTAGCCTGGGGACGCGCTCACCTCGACCGCGCTCTTGCCGATGGAAGCGCAGAAGGCGCGCGCGGATTCGGTCACGCCCGGCGCGGTCCGAAGCGTGACGCCGAGCTCCACGAGCTGCATCGCGTGGACCGGATTGAAAAAGTGGAGCGCCAAGAACTGCGCAGGGCGCGCGAGGTGGTCGGCGAGCTGGCCCAGCGGGAGCGACGAGGTGTTCGACGCCAAGATGGCGCCGCCCGTCAGCACCGACTCGATCCGGCGGAGCAGCCCCACCTTCACCTCGAAGTCTTCGAGGGCGCTCTCGATCACGAGGTCGCATGACCCAAGCGTGTGGAGCTGATCGCTGAGCGTGATGCGGCCGCGAGTCTCGTCCGCTTCAAGCTGACCTTTGCGCTCCAGCTTTTTCAGCGCCGCGATGACCTTGGCATCCGCCGCATCGGTCGCGCCTGCCCGCGCCTTGACCCACACCACGCTCAGGCCCGCAGAGGCACACGCGATCGCGATTCCGCGACCCATTGCTCCACAGCCAACAACCCCAATTTGCTCAACGCTCATTCTCTGTCCTCATCCGCCGTGACACCGCCAACGCGCTCTCGTGTGTTGCGACGATGGCTTTACACATTCACAAGTCACGCGTGATGTGCGTTCCCTGCGGCTGATCGAGAACAACATGCGAAGGAAACAAGGCAGTGAAAATCGGACCAAAGGCGGAAGGCGGTGGTTAACAAGGTTTACAGAATGCAAAGTCGCGGTGTGAAACGAAGACGCGGTACAACCAGCCGTGCCTTGGTTGGGAGTCGTCGCGGCTTATCTTCTGGGGTCGATCTGCTTCGGGCTGCTCTTTGCGAAACGACGCGGCATCGACCTTCGCGCGATCGGGAGCGGGAACGTCGGCGCGACCAACGCTGGGCGCGCGCTTGGAAAGCCAACGGGCCGACTGGTCCTCTTGCTCGACGCGGGAAAGGGAATCGTCTCGACCGCGGTCATGAGTCACGTCTTCGACCTCGGCTGGCCCTGCGCTCTGGCCGGGATCGCATGCGTTGCCGGACACTGCTGGCCTGTCTTCTTTTCGTTTCGTGGCGGCAAAGGGGCGGCGACCACGGGAGGCGTGTTCCTCGGGGCTTCGCCATGGGTCGGTGTGTTGGTCTTTTTGACGTTCTTGGCGATGAAGAAGTGGAGCCGACGTGCGAGCGTGGGATCGCTCGCGTCCGGAGCGGTCGGGGTCGCGGGAACGGCTTACGTCAACCTGGGTACCTCAACCTTTGTCCCGATGATGGGAATGGCGATCGGGGTGTTCCTGATTGTTGTCGTTCGGCACCGCGCCAACATCGGGCGCTTGTTCGCGGGAACTGAGCCGACGAGCTAACCATCCGCGCGCTGGCGCTTGCAGCAAACTGAATCGTCATTCAGAATCCGCGCGCATGGCCGCGAAGAAGAAAGACCGAAAGAGCGACAAGCGCGAGCGGATCTTGGCGGCCGCGATCACCGTCTTCGCGAAGAACGGTTTCTACGACACACGGGTCAGCGAGATCGCGAAGGCGGCGGGTGTCGCCGACGGGACCATCTACCTCTACTTCAAGAACAAAGATGACGTCCTGGTCTCGATCTTCTCGGAGCGAATCGAGCAGCTCATCGACGTCCTCACGCGGATCGCGGATCGTGAAGACAAGACGCCGGAGCAGAAGATCCGGAAAGTGATCGAGCTGCAGCTCGGGGTGCTGGAAGGGCAGCGTGATCTCGCGGAGGTGATCACGGTCAATCTTCGACAGTCGTCACGTTTGCTCAAGCAGTACGCTGCGCCGCTCTTCACGCGTTACCTTGAGGTGATGGCGCGTATCGTCGCGGACGGTCAGGAGCAGGGCGCGTTTCGTCGCGACATCAGCCCGGTGTTCGCTGCGCGCTCTCTTTGGGGCGGGCTCGACGGCATCGCGCTGACCTGGGCCATCGCGGATCCTGAGCCCACGCAGCTTCGAAAGGCTGCGCAGCAGTACGAGCGGCTCTTTCTCGACGGGTTAACCCACGGTTGCACGTCTTGACGGTGACCTCTCAAACACCTAGATCCCAGCTGATTTTTGCGACCGATAGGTCGCGTTCAACGCCACGTCGACATGTTCGACGCGGAACCATTTCCTGAAGAAGAAGAGAGTGAGGCGAGGTTGAAGATCCTAGTCCCCATCAAGCGCGTTGCGGATCCCGAGAACGCCAACAAGGTGAAGGTGTCAGCCGACGGAACCCAGGTGACGTCGGAAGGCCTCGAGTGGGCGATCAACCCCTTCGACGAGTGGAGCCTCGAGGCTGCGCTTCGGTTGACCGAGAACCGCGCCGAGAAGAAGCGGACGGGTGAGATCATCATCGTCGGCATCGGCCCGAACGACGACGGCATGATGCGCACGCTTCGCTCTGCGCTCGCGAAGGGAGCCGAGCGCGGCATCCTGGTTGAGGCGGACGACGCGTCCCTCGACTCCAGCGTCGTCGCGAAGATCCTCGCGAAGATCGCCGAGAAGGAATCACCCGACGTCGTCTTCCTCGGCAAGCAGACCGCTGACGGCGACTCGAACGTCGCGGGCACGATCACCGCGGAGCATCTCGGCTGGCCGCTCGTGAACTACGCGACGCAGATCACCGTCGCGGACGGTGGCTTCACGATCAAGCGTGAGCTCGACACCGGCGTTCAGACCGTGAGCGTGAAGACCCCCTGCGTGCTGACGAGCTCGGACCGCATCCTTCACCCGTCTTCAGTCAAGAACGGGATCACACCTGACGACTTCGCCTACCCGGAGTCGGATCACGCGCGAACCGCTCCGCTTCGCGACATCATGAAAGCGAAGAGCAAGCCGTTCGAAACGATCACGCTCGACAGCCTCGGGATCGAAGCCGAGACCACCGTTGAGTACACCCAGTTCGAGTTGCCGCCAGCGCGCTCGGGCGAGACCACCTACGTCGAGTCGGTCGATGAGCTTGTTCAGAAGCTCCACGGCGACGCGAAGGTCATCTAGGCGAGAGACGAAGGAAAAGAACATGGACGTACTTGTCATCGCAGAGCTTCTTGAGGGCGTCGCCCGCAAGACCACCCATTCCGCAATCACGTTCGCCAAGACCGTCGCTGAGGCGACCGGTGGGGCGTACGACATCCTCTCCATCGGTGAAGGCTCCGCAGCCGCCGCGGACGAGCTCGCCAAGTTTGGTGCCCGCAAGGTCATCACGGCCGAGGTCGACGGCGGTTACCTCGCGGAGAGCTACGCGCCGACCGTCGCGGCGAACGCCGAGGGCTACGCGGTCCTCGTCGCGACCGCGAGCGCGTTCGGAAAGGACCTCCTCCCACGCGTCGCCGCCAAGATCGGCGCCGGCGTCGCGCCAGACATCACCGGTGTAAACACCGACGACGGGCTCAGCTACCACCGCCCGATGTACGCCGGGAACGTGATGGGCACGATGAAGGTCAAGACCGACGTACAGGTCGTGACGGTTCGTCAGTCGGCCTTTGAGCCGGCCGCCGAGTCGGGGGCGGCGAGCCCTGTCGAAGCTGGCGCGACCGCCGACCGAGACAACGCCGGTCAGATCGAGGCCGTCGGCATCGAGGTCGTGAAGAGCGAGCGCCCGGATCTCGCGGCGGCAGATGTCGTCGTCTCCGGTGGCCGCGCGCTCAAGAGCAGCGACAACTTCAAGAGCGTTCTGGAGCCCCTCGTTGACGCGCTCGGCGCAGCGATGGGGGCCTCGCGCGCCGCTTGCGACGCGGGCTACGTCAGCAACGATCTGCAGGTTGGTCAGACCGGCAAGGTCGTCGCGCCGAAGCTCTACATCGCGGTCGGCATCAGCGGCGCCATTCAGCACCTCGCGGGCATGAAGGGCAGCAAGACCATCGTCGCGATCAACAAGGACCGAGAGGCCCCGATCGCGCAGGTCGCCGACTACTTCCTCGTCGCGGACCTCTTTGACGCCGTTCCCGAGATGACCTCCGCGGTCGACAAGCTCGCCAAGAGCTAACCGCCGCGCACGTTCTGACGAAACCGATCGGGGCACCCCCGGTCGGTTTCGTTGTTTCGAAGATCTTCTTTGTGTGAATCGACTACCCTTCGATGTTCCTTATGCGGACTCTCGGCACACCCCTCCTCCTCGTGTCCCAGACTGGCCGTTGGCGCCTCGCGCTGGGGCTCGCCGCGCTCGCCTGGTGGACCGCTTCGCCAGCGCACGCGGAGGGACCGTTTGAGGGCTCGTGGCGCGCGAGCGCGATCAACGTTCGCTTCGATATCGGGAGCTGGGGCGATCACTGCGGCCCGCGACCGCAGAACTCGCGTCGCGGCGGTGGCGCGGTCTCGATCGCGCAGTCCGGAGATCACCTGACGTTCTCGGGGAGCGTCGGCGGCGGGACCCGTCGTTGCTGGAGCGACACGCCAGGGATGCGACGTGTCTCGTCGACGTTCGCGAATGGGCGCTGGACGACCGTCTGCCGCACACCCGAATCGCACGCGCATCCGGAGCGCGGTCGCTATGTGCTCAGCGCGGGGGGGACCAGCTCGATTCGCTTTGAAGAGACGACGACCTACGACTGGCGCCTGAATGAGTCTCGGTGCACCGCGACCCGTCGCGCCTCCCGAACGTTCACGCGGGTCGGCGCGGAGCCGGAGCCCGAACCCGAACCCGAACCGGAGCCCGAACCCGAGCCCGAACCCGAGCGTCAGACGTGCACCCCGGGCGAACCGGTCGCGATGAGGATGGCGTCGCCCCGAGTCGACATTCGGCCAGGGGAGCGTCACTGCGTTCGCGCGCGGGTCGTGGACGCGGCGGGCTGCACCGTGCGCCGTTCGATTCGCTACTCCTTGCAGAGCAGCTCTACCGCCGAAGGATCGCTGAGCGGCCGTTGCTTCACGGCAGGCTCATCCGCGGTCTCAGCGGAAGGTGTCGCGCGCATCGTCGCGACCAGCGGATCCCTTCGTGCCGAGTCGCGCATCACGGTCTCAACCGAGGACCTTAGCGATCTCACAGCACAACGTGAGCGAAACGGAGAGGGGCTGGTCGATGGCGGCGAGGCTTCTTCCGAGGACGCGCTTGGCGTCGCGGCGCGAGCGCTTCGCGGGGAGGGCGGTTTCGTGTGGGCGAGCGCGGGTTGCTTGCTGGGCTTCCTTTTCCTCGGTGCGCTCGGCTTCTTCTTCCGGCAGCGCAAGAAGGCGCGCGACGAGATCGCGAACCGACCGCTTCCAGACGAGATGTGCCCGGCGTGTGGCGACGAGTTCCCTGGGGGCACCACGTTGTGTCCCAAGGACGGAGCGGAGCTGGTCATCGCGGAGGATGCCTCGGTCACGGGCGGGCTGATTTGTCCTGCGTGTCGTCGCGGCTACGCCTCCAATGTGACGGTCTGCCCGAAAGACGGCGAGGCACTCGTTCCGTACGCAACGTTCATTGAGCGCGAGAAAAGCGCCTCCGAGGCACGGAAGGTATGCCCCACGTGCGGCGAGACCTACGGCCCGGAAACGACGTTTTGCGGGAAAGACGGCGCGACCCTCACCCTCGTCGACTGACGAAAGGGCAGTGATGGCGTGAGGTTGACCACCCCGCGGGAAGTCGTTGAGAAAACCTCCTCCTCCCAACCAATTCTCGCTGGGGTCGGGGGTCGAATAATCAAGAGGGCAGTTGATCGTCAGCAACGCAGCTGGCTATCATGCCGGCGCCATTGAGCTTTTTGGCTTCTATGGCGGCGTCCGCTGCTTTTTTTGGCGGTTCAAATTCCGAGGAACGTTCACGATGAAGATCGTCTGTGACAGCTGCAGTGCAAAGTATTCAATTGCCGACGAAAAGGTCGCCGGCAAGGTGTTCAAGATCCGCTGCAAGAAGTGCAGCTCGGTCATCGTCGTTCGCGGCGACCAAGTAGCGCAACCTGCTGAAGAGCAGGCGCAGGCGCAACAGCCGGCTTACGACTACGGCGGCGAAGCGGTTTGGCACGTTGTGGTCGATGGTGACCAACAAGGTCCCTTCGCGCCGGCGCAGCTTGGCCAGATGCTCACGGAAGGCTCCATTGACTGGGAAGCCTACGTTTGGCGTGAAGGCTTTGACGGATGGAAGCCCGCGCGCGACATCCCGGACCTGATCGAAGCGATCACCGGTGAGCCGCAAGGCGGCCAAGCGCCAGCGGCTGCAGAGCCCGCGGCCGCGGCTGCGACCGCAGCAGCCGGTGGTGGTCTCGGAGCCGATCCGTTTGGTGGTGGCGCCGATCCCTACGCCCAGCCCGCCGAGCCCGCGGCCGACCCCTACGCGCAGCCCGCAGCGGATCCTTACGCGCAGCAGCCCGCGGCTGATCCGTACGCCGCGCCCGCCGCCGATCCATACGCCGCGCCTGCTGCCGCTGCGACCGCGCCGGACGGCGGAGGCGGACTCTTTGGTGGAGTCGCTTCTGGCGGCGAAGCGGATCTCTTCGCCGCACAGGATCCCGCCGCGAGCCCCTTCGGTGGTGGCGACGTGGTCGCGTCTGGCGGAAGCCCGCGGGTCTCGGCCGAGGACGCGATGACCGGAGCGCGAAACGAGAACTCCGTGCTCTTCTCCCTCTCCAACTTGCAGGCGCTCGCCACCGGCGCGCCGAGCGGTGGCGGAGCGGGAGCAGCAGCTCCTGCCCCGAGCATGAACGCCGGGCACGCCTCGGGCGAGGGTTCCGGGCTCATCGACATCCGCGCGCTCGCCAGCGCCGCGTCGTCTGTGGGCGCCGCTTCTCCCGCGCCGGTTGCCGCGACGGACGACCTCTTGAACATCGGTGGAGGACCGGCGCTGGGAGGTCTTGGCGCTCCGGTCTTGGCCCCAGTCGCGGTCGAGCCGGAGAAGAGCAAGACCGGTCTCATCCTTGGAGCGATCGCGGCAGCGACGCTTGTCATCGGACTCATCGTCGCGCTCGTGGTGGTGTTGATGCAGAAGCCCGATCCGGTCGCAACCGCGAACCCGACGGCGACGGCTGCTCCCGCGCCGGCTCCCGCGGCTCCCGCGGCTGCTCCTGCAGCTGCGGCTCCCGCGGCTCCGACTGGCGCCGCGCCCACCGGGACCGCTGCTCAGCCAACCGGCGCCGCGCCGACCCAGCCGGCCGAGGACACCGCCGAAGAGGAAGACGACTCCAGCGACAGCTCACGTCGCCGTCGCCGTCGCCGTTCGGGTTCCTCTTCCTCCGGATCGTCGACGCCGAGCGCGACGCCCACCGCGAGCCCCATGGCTGCGGCCGCTGCATCGCCGATGCGCGCCTCGCGCATGAGCAGCGGTGACATCGACGATCTTCTCGACGCTGCGCTCAGCGGTAGCTCGTCCATGCGTTCGTCGATGATGTCCGCGCCCGCGATGATGTCCGAGAGCCTCCCGGCGACGCCTCCCCGAGACGCCGTTCGCCGTGCGCTTCAGGGTGTCGCGGGTCGCGTTCGTGCCTGCAAGCAAGGTCAGTCGGGAATCGCGCAGACCGCGATCACCTTCATCGGCTCCACCGGTCGCGTCGGCAGCGCCCGCGTCACTGGGCAGTTCGCCGGAACGCCCGTGGGCTCTTGCGTCGCCCGCGCCGTCCGCGGTGCTCGCGTTCCGCGCTTCAGCCGAGACCGTTTCCCGGTCAACTTCCCGTACCGACTCTGAGTCTGGTCGGAGACACGAAAAAGCCAGCCGCGAGGCTGGCTTTTTCGTTTCGAAGATCGCGCTGACCGAAGGTCTATTCCTCTTCAGCGCTCACCGCCGCAGCTTCGCGCTCCGCTTTAAGGGTACGACGCCGGACGACATCGAGCGCGACCAGCGCGAGCATCCCCAGCACACCGATGAGGCACCAATTCTCGGCTCCGATCATGGGCCGGAGGGTGCGCCAGCGCGTCGATTTCCGCAACCTCGCTTCATTCATCCGTCGTCGAGGATGTCGCGCGGTCTCTCGGCTCACGACGCGCCAAGAAACCGAGCAGCCCCAGGACGGCCAAAAGCGTCACGGCGATGCCTCCGACGACCAAGGGTTCGACTCTTGAGGGCTCTTCCACGACGGGAAAGTCGTAGTCAGCGATGAGCTCCGCGTTGACCTCCCCCGGACCAAACGCCAGACGCTCATGTGCGCTGGTGGGCTCGCTCGACTTCGCGCTCGCGACCAACGTCACTCCATCACGTGATTCAAACGCCACGTCCGTTCGGTCGTACTTCTCGGACTGCATTCCGTCGCGAAGAACGATGCGGTGCCGTCCTCCCGAGATCGGGATCCGCGCGACCATCTCGACCGCGCCGGGAACCGGCATCACGGGACCCATCGGATCGAGGTACGGCTCACCCCACTCGAGCGGAACGCGCTCGCCGTCGATCTCAATCGGGAGCTCCGTCGCGAGACCCACGCCCCAGGACGCCATGTAGGCGTCCGTCTCGGCGCGCGACACTTCGCCGTCTTTGTTCTCGTCCGCGGCGTCCATGACCCGGACAGTCTCGCTTGGGCCAAGCGTCAGCGAGACGACGACACGGAGTTCTCCCGCCGCGGCGTCCAGCTTGAGGTAGCGCTCCGCGCGCTGAACTTGGTGGCCGAGATGCGCTGCCGCGATCGACTGCAGGAACAGGGCGCCGCACGTGAGGAACACAAAGAAGGCGCCGCTCCGAATGGAACGACGCCTCATTGAACTCTCGCTGCCGCGGTTCAGCGGGCCGCGGAGCATCGCGCGATCAAAGCCCCTCGAGGAAGCTCACGCCGGTCGCGACGCCGAAGCCCGTTCCGCCCTTGGGATGGCGGCCGTGGGTCCGGTCGATGAACGCCGGGCCCGCGATGTCGAGGTGACACCACTTGGTGCCCTTGCCGATGAACTCGCGGAGGAAGAGCGCCGCGGTGATCGAGCCACCCCAGGACGCGCCCGTGTGCTTGAGGTCCGCGATGTGGCTGTCGAGCATGCCGCGGAGGTCCTCGTCGAGCGGCATCCGCCAGAAGGACTCGTCCGCCGTCTCCGCCGCGCCACCATACGCCGCCGCGAAGTCATCGTCGTTGCAGAAGAGGCTCGCCCGGCGGGGCCCAAGCGCGACCATTGACGCGCCGGTCAGCGTCGCGTGGTCGATCAGGTAGTCCGGCTTGAGCTCGCGGGCCCAGGCCAAGCAGTCGGCGAGCACGAGGCGTCCCTCGGCGTCGGTGTTGATGATCTCGACGGTCTTGCCGTCCAGCGAGGTGAAGACGTCGCCGGGACGGTAGGCCTCCGCGCCGGTCATGTTCTCGGTCGAGCCGATGACCGCGTGCACCTCCACGGGGAGGTTCAAGCGAGCGGCCGCGAGCGCGATGCCCAGGGTCGCCGCGGCCCCCGCCATGTCGCACTTCATGTCGAGCATGGACTTACCGGGCTTCAAGCACAGACCGCCAGAGTCGAAGGTCAGCCCCTTTCCGACGAAGCAGACCTTCTTGTCCGCCTTGACGACCTTGCCCTTGCTGTCGCGCGGCTTGTGAACAAGGTGAATCATCCGAGGCTCGATCGCCGAGCCGCGGTTGACCGCCAAGAACAGCTCCATGCCAGCCTTTTTGATCTGGGCCTTGTTCCAGATGGTGCACTGGAGACCGTGCTCCTTGGCCTGCGCCTTTGCCGTCTCGGCGAGCGTGAGCGGGTTGAGATCGTTGGGCGGACCGTTCACGAGGTCGCGCGCGAGATTCATCGACTCTCCGACGATCTTGCCTGCGTTCAACGCGTCACGAAGGTCGCCGCGCTTTTTGTCGTCGACGAGGAGCGCAGCGGACTTAAGGCCGCCCTTGGGTCGACGGGAGCCGGTCTTGTAGTCTGTGTAGCGGTAAACGCCCGTCACGAAGCCGTCAGTCGCGGCGCGGACCATTTCTGGCGTGGACTCGGGGAGCACGAGGGCGGCGCTCTTCTGGCGCTTCGCCGCGCGGCAGGCCCGGATAGCCAATTTGCGCGCTGCTCGCTCGGTCGGAGTCCCAGAACCCAAGCCGACCAGCAGGACAAAGTCCGCCTTGATGCGGCCACGCCCTGGAACCTTGAGCGTCTGACCGCTCTTGGCTTCAAAGCCCTCTGCTTTCAGGACGCCCTCGAAGCCTGAACCCATGGCTTTCTTCACAGCGCCGAAGGTCTTGTCCCGGTCGCCTCGAAGCGATCGTACTCCGACGATCAAGAGGTCAGCCTTGGTGTTGGTGATCGAGTCCGTCGATAGGGAAACGCGCATGAGCACCTCTGCTGATGGAGCTCGAAATAAGCTCCCAATCAAGCGGGCGGAGAGTGCCATTTTTGAATCACGGTCTCAATGAAGAACCGCCGAGCGCTCCGGGCCCGCGTCTGGCGGCCGCCGGCGGATCGCCAGGGAATCCGCCAATCGTGATCGCTAACGGTGCGGAATCGCGACGGCGACTTCGCGGAACGTCTTGTGCTCTGTCGAGCCGTGAACGCGCTGGAGAGTAGCGCGCGCGAAAGGAGCTCAATGGAGCAGCAGAGAGAGCAGAGTCCCAAACGGGGACATCACAACAACCAACACAAAGAGGTTCTCACCGTCGTCGAGCGTGACGGCAAGTCGTACTGGACCAAGGTCGGAGCGGCGTTTCAGAACCGAGACGGAAGCTGGTCGGTCGTGCTCGACGCGATCCCGGTCAACGGACGGCTTCAGATCCGCGAGCCGTTCAAGGATCGCGCGAAGCCTCGCGACAAGTTCCGGAGGTCGCACTAGTGCGCGCGGCGATCTTCTTGTTCGTCGCGATGACCACTGCCTCGTCGCTCGGATTCGCGCAGGCGACCGAGCCCGTCACTGACGTCGTGACCACGATCGAGATGCCTGAAGAGCGCGTCGAGGTCGATCCGCGGATCGACCTCAACCTGGCGACGGTGGAGGAGCTTCAGCAGCTCCCTGGGATCGGACCGGCGAAAGCGGAGGCGATCTTGAGGTATCGCGCGAGGCGCCCGTTTCGTCGCGCCGCGGACCTGATTCGCGTGCGCGGCATCGGACGCGCGACCTTCCGCCGGCTGCGCGACAAGATCCGGGTCTCCCGCCCGGTCCGCGGCAGGCGATAACACAAGCTCGGCTCCCTCTCTTCGGCGTGCGCGATGCGGTCGCCGAAGAGAGGGCGCGGACGCCCGCAGAGGCTGATCCGAGGCCGCCTGATACAGTGTCGCGGTGCAGATACGATCCGCGCGACAAGGTGACCGAGGCGATCTCATCGCGCTCCACCGCGAGCTCTACATCGTCCACCGCGGCGCAATCATGCCGCCTGGTGCGGAGGAGCTCTTCGCCTACCGTGAGTTCGAGCAGGTGCTCCGCGACGACGTGGACGCGATGCTGTCATCGCCCGAGCACGCGGTCTTGGTCGCGGTCGACAATGCGTCGAACGGTGTTGACGCGATCGTTGGGTACATCTCCGGACACGTGGTCACGATGCCGCGCCGGGTGCTCCCCAAAAAGGGCGTCGTGGGTGACTGGTTCGTCGTGAAGCCCGCGCGTGGTCGCGGGGTCGGGAAACGCTTGCTGGAAACGCTGAGCGCCATCTTCCGGGAAACGGGTTGCGAGGTGATGGAATCCGCGACCTGGCCGTTCAACGAGGGCGCGCGCGGGGCTCACGAGCGGCTTGGGTTCTCAGAGGTCCAGGTGACGTACCGAAAGCGTCTGTAGCGAAGCGATGGACCAGCCACGAGAGGACGCGATCGCGGTGCACGAGACGGGGCTCGAGGTGACCACGTGGTCGGGGTCCCGGATGATCCCGTGGGACGCTCTGATCGAGCTCCGCGCGATGGACCCCTGGCCGAACCTCGCGGTCGTCACGATCGAGGGGGAGCAAACGTTGCGCGTCGGCGACACACGCGCGCGTGAAGTCATCGCGTCCACCCTCGCGCGTGGAGTCGCCGTCACGCGAGGCTGGTACGGCGCGCTGGCGGTGGCACCGATATCCGTTTCGCGGCTTCCGTCCGGTGAGGCGCGCGGGGGGAATTATCGCGGCGCTGCATCGCTCGTGGTCGCGCGTCGGGAAGCGCCGACGATCGCCGCGCGCCTCCTCGCGCGCTGGAGCGTGGGAGCGGAGGCGCTCTCGGGCGCGGTCCTCACGGCGGACTCGATCTGGTTCTCGAAGGAGGGCGGGAGCACCTGGCGGCTCCCGCGGACCGCGCTGCGGAGTCGCTACGTTCGCGACGGCGCAGATGTCTTCGTCTTCGGTGTCTCCACCGAGCTGGTGTTCCCGCGGAGGAGCGGCTGCCCGGTGGTCGAGGCGCTCGTGAAACAACTCTCGCGCGGAGAGGCGCGCTAGCAACGCGATTTGCGATGCTGCGTATCGCCTTCGTGATCAGGTCGCCGCGACCGCGCTCGCGAGCGCGTTGATCAACGGCTGGACGCGCTCCTGTGCGAGCTTGATGCCGACGCGGTTCCCGACCACCACGGCGCTCACTTCGCAGATGTCTTCGAGAACTTCGAGACCGTTTTGGCGGAGCGTTTCCCCGGTCTCGACGATGTCTACGATCAGATCCGCGAGCCCAGTCAGCGGCGCGAGCTCGACGCTGCCGCCGACGTAAATGAGCTCAACCGGGACGCCGCGTTGGTCGAAGTGACGCTTCGCGATCTCTGGGAACTTGGTCGCGATCCGGAGCGGGCGACCGAGCGCCGTGGTCTTCTCGCCTGGGCGACCGCAGACCGCGACCCGGCAGCGACCGATCCCGAGCTCCAGCGGGACAAAGAGATCGTAGCTCCTCTCAAGGAGAACATCGCGGCCCACGATCCCGAGCTCCGCCGCGCCGTACTCGACGTACGTTGGGACGTCGTCGGGCTTGAGCATAAGGAAGCGGAGCGGAGCGCCGGTGCGCGTTCGCGTCGCGCGGATCAACTTGCGGCTCTCGCGGGTGAGCGGCTCGGTATCGATCTCAGCGTTCTGCAAGATCGGCAGGAGCTGCTTGAGGACGCGACCCTTGGGGATCGCGATGGTGGTCGCGCGCGCGCTCGAGTCAGGCACGCCCAGGGACCCGCTCAATCTTCGCGCCGAGCCCGGCGAACTTGGCCTCGATGTGCTCGTAGCCTCGGTCGATGTGGTAGACGCGCAGCACTTCGGTGGTGCCTTCGGCGAGGAGACCGGCGATGACCAAAGACGCGCTCGCGCGAAGGTCGGTGGCCATCACCTCGGCGCCTTGCAGCTTTTTCACACCGCGCACCGTCGCGAGTCGTCCCCGCACATCGATCGACGCGCCCATGCGGTTGAGCTCTGGGACGTGCATGAAGCGGTTCTCGAAGATGGTCTCTTCGATACGGCTTGTGCCGTTGGCGAGCGCCATCAGGACCATGAACTGCGCTTGCATGTCCGTTGGGAAACCAGGGTGGGGGCGGGTGGTCGCGTGCGTGGCGCGGAGCGGGCCGTCGCAGACCACGCGGACGCCGTCGCCCTCGCGCTCGAGCGTGACCCCGGCGGCGCGCATCTTCGCCGCGAGCGCTTCCAAGTGATCGAGCGTCACGCCGGTGCAGAGCACGTTGCCGTGGGTCGCCGCGGCCGCGACCATGTAGGTCCCCGCTTCGATCCGGTCCGGCATGATCGCGTGGTCGACCGGCTGAAGCTCGTCGACGCCAGTGATCACGACGACGTCGGTTCCAGCGCCTTCGATCTTCGCGCCCATCTTGTTGAGCACGCGGGCCAGTTCTTCAACCTCCGGTTCCCGCGCTGCGTTCACGATCGTGGTGCGACCTCGGGCGAGCGTCGCCGCGCTCATCAAGTTCTCTGTTCCCGTGACCGTCGGGAAGTCCAGGACGATCTCCGCGCCGGTCAGTCGACCCTTCGGCACGTTCAAGTGCACGTAGCCCTTGGAGAGCTCGATCTGCGCCCCCATCGCTTCGAGCCCCTTGAGGTGTTGGTCGATCGGTCGCGCACCGATCGCGCAGCCACCGGGAAGCGAAACAATCGCGCGGCCGTAGCGAGCCGCGAGGGGCCCGAGCACCAAGACGCTCGCGCGCATCTGTTTTACGAGCTCGTAGGGCGCGGTGGGATCATCCGTCGCGCGAGACACGATATCGACGCTCCGGCCGTCCGCGTTCACCGTGAACGTCAGCCCGAGTCGCTCGAGGAGTCGCCCCATGGTGCGCACGTCGCGAAGCGCGGGGACGTTTCGGAATCGGTGATCCCCGTCCGCGAGCAGCGTCGTGCACAAAATGGGAAGCGCAGCGTTTTTCGCGCCGCTGATGCGAACGGTTCCTTCGAGCCGAGCGCCGCCTTGGATGCGGATATTGTCCACCATGGGCCTGTAACCGCTCAGC
>CALJDU010000105.1 GCA_938024995.1 uncultured bacterium | reverse complement strand
CGTTCTTGGTTCTGCTCATGCTGCGGATGGCAGATGGGGCGCGCCAGAACGCGAGCGCGCAGCGTGAGTTTCACTTCAGCGTTCTTCTGACCCCACCCGCCCATCCTCCGCGTTCAACGAGGGTTCTCCGCTTGAGTGGTTCACGCGCTGCTTTTGTTTCTTCGGGGAGCGCGTTCCGTTTGTGTTCACGGTTGGACGTGGGTGTTCTTAATCGATCGGGTTGGCTTGGGTGTACTTGGGTTCGCGCATGCTGCGGATGGCAGATGGGGCGCGTCAGCTTCCACCGCGTTGCGTGAGTTCCATGAGGAACCTTCTGACCCCACCCGCGCCATCCGCGTTCCGGGCGCGGCAGATGAGGCACCACCCGTTCGAAGGAAAAATGCGCAATCACGAATTCGTGATTGCGCATGAAGCGTGACAACACGGGAGGCGTCAGCCGGCGGCGGCGGTCGCGTTTTCGTTGGCTGGCTTCGCCGCGGCGGCAGCGGCTTTACGCTCTTTCTCCAGAGCGCCGTCGATCTCTTCGCGTAGCTCCGCGAGGAGCTCCATGATCTGCTTCGATCGCTTCTTCTGCAGCGTCTCCGCTTGCGGGAGAAGGGACTCAAGCCGCCGGGTCGCGGCGCGGGTCTTGGTGAGGAGCTCGATCTTCGCGGCCGACTCGGGCTTTGGGTACAGGATCGGGTTGAACTTGCGCTTGAGGACGGAGACGGGCTTCGCTTCGTCAAACACAGCGGTCTTGAGCGCGGAGACGACCTCGTCGCCGACGTCGGTTTTCTCAACGCTGGCGTCGCGGTTCATCGCGCGCGAGAAGTAGTCGACCGAGTCGAGCTGCGGAACCGGCTGCGCGACTCCGTCACGGCGGAAGACCTCCGGCGCGTGGCGCTCGATGGTCTGGTAAGAGGCGGTGAGCTTGTCGACCGTCGCGCCTTTGATGTGCAGCTCGAGCGCGCAGTACTCGTGGAGGTCGTGGTAGCCCCACTTCTTGTAGGCCTTCGACTTGCGAACCTCGACCAGCGCCTCCGCCATCTCGATCCACGATCGCTTGAAGGCACGCGCGCGCTTCACGACCTGCAACCTCAGCTTGTCGCCGCCGCGCTTCTCAAGCGTTTCCGCTAACTCATCGAGCCGTTCATCAACGCGCATGGAGGACTCTCCGCGGAGTGAGGGGGATGTTCATGCGGCGGAGAGTAGCTGGTTTCAAGTTCGATCCAAGAGCCGAAACGATCAGCGAAAACCGCAGACCCGAAGGGCTCTCGATTCGCAGGCGTTAGCGACCTCGGGGCGCCCGATCAGGCAAGTATTCAGGGCGTCTTCGAGCGCGGGGCACTCTCTGGCGGCGCACTCCGCCGCTTCATCGTTTCGCAGCAACGGGGGGCGGCTCGTTCCGCAGTCACGGAGGCAGCACATATAGGTGCGCAGTTCGTCGATACACACGAAGTCTTCGAGGCACCGGTAGCGCTCCGCGAGGCGGCAGTCGAGACACTCGTCCACGGACTCGTGGCATCGCGTCGCGCACTCTTCGTCAAGCGGACCGCCCTCGCTGCATTCGACCAAGCACTGTTCGGCTTGCGCGGTGCATCGCGGGAGCGGCGTGGTGGTGACGCGACAGGTCGGCGGGGGCGGAGGACGGAACGTGTCAGGTGCGTCTGCGTCGGCGACGTCCGTGTCCATTGCGACGTCGCTGTCGCGTGGGTCGGTGTCGCGTGGGTCGCCGTCACCCGGGTCGCCGTCCGAGATGTCGACGTCGCCACGATCGGCGTCACCCACGTCACTCGTGGTGTCGCGGCGGATGCCCGCGTCGTCCACAGGATCGCCGACGAATCGAGACTCGTAGCAGCCGATAACGAGGAGCAGTCCAAGGAGCGCGAAGCGAGACATGTCTTGCTATGCCGCCCCAATGCGCTGACCACAATACGGAACCGCAGCTTCGGAAGGTTTACGCACTTCGGCCGACCGTTTTCGGATCAGGCGGTTGGCTTTTTGGGAATGCCGAAGAGCTCTTCGATCGCTTCCTCGTGATAGAGGGAGCCCCGGAAGCCGACGACCTTCTCGATCGGCTTTCCGTTCTTGAAGTAGACGACGGTGGGGGTCGCCGCGATGCGCAGCTCGGTGGCCGCACGGGGCGCACCGTGCGTGTTCATCTCGCAGATGAGGACACGCCCATCGTAGTGCGTCGCGAGGCTGACCATGACCGGTTCGAGCTGCTTGCACGGGGCGCAACGTGGGGACCAGGCGTCGACGATCACCGGGATCGATGACTTCTTCACGAGTTCGACAAAATTATCGTCGTTGACGTGGGTCGGGTTGACTCGGGGTTTGCGCGCGAAGAGGTCGAGGAGGCCCATAGCGCGAGGAGCCTAGCAGGCTCTGGCGTATCGAAAAGTCGAGCGCGCTCTGCGCCTCATCGCGAGTCCGTTCTGCTATCTTCGACGCGTGGACCTGGCGAGAATGTTGAGGCTGTGTCGCGAGCATCAGTGGCAGATGGACGACCTCGATTGGTCGCTCGAACCGCGCGCGATGACCCGCGAGAGCGAGCGCGCCGTGGTCCAGTACTTCACGGACATGTCTGGTATTGAGTTGCTCGCGGCGGAGCTCTTCCGCGTGCAGCGCGACCTGACCGACGACGCCACGCTTCGCGAGATTTTTGACTGGTTCGTGGTCGATGAAGAGCGTCACTCCGTCGTCGCTCAGCGCTTGGCGGATCACTACAACGTCCACCAGTACGAGGACTATCAGCTCAACCCGCACCTCGTTCGTTTTCGGCCGCAGTTCATCAAGACGATCAAGCTGCTCAGTCCCGAGATCGCGAACGCCTACATCACCGCGGGCGAGCTCTTGCTCGACATCGCTCTGTTGCGCTCGCTGAACGACTACGTCGACGACGAGATGAGCGGCGCGGCGATGAAGCTGATCAATCGCGACGAGTCGCGGCACATCGCGATCGACTTCCACATGATGGAGCGCTACGCGACCGCTCCAGACCGCGATGACCGAACCTGGTTCGAAAGCGCGCGCGCGGCTCCTGCGATGGCGCGGCTCCTCTATCACGCGGGCCCGTTTTTCCGGGACGTCTTCTTCGCGCCGATGGACCGCGTCGACCCAGGGGCGGTGCGGCTGCTCGAAGCGTTCAAGCGAATCCAGCTCTTCAACGCAAAAGACGAGATCGCGAGCCGCCCGTTCACGCGCTTTATGAGGACGCTGCAAGACGTCTACAACACGCCCGGGGTGAAGCAGACGTTCGGGCCGTTGATCGCGCGCGTGATGGGGCTCGACGTGCGCGTCATCGAGGTGCTCTACACCGACGCAGAGGAGGAGCAGGCGGCGAACATGACGTTCTCGGAACTCGCCGATGAGGCGATCGCGTTGAAGAACCGCGCTGCGTGACCGCGAGCGATACCCGTGAAGTGAGCGAGGTCGAGTGGCCGGATGACGCGGTCCACAATCGACTGATCGGCGACTGGCACATCTACCAGCGCCGGGGCGGGCATCGCACGAGCACCGACGATCTGATCACGGCCTGGCTCGCGACGCAGATCGCGGTTCGACCGGTCTCGCGTTACCTCGACCTCGGCTGCGGGATCGGTTCCGTGATGCTGATGGTCGCGCACGCGCTACGTCCGCAAGAGACGGTTGGCGTCGAGGCGCAGCCGCAATCGGTCTTGCTCGCTCGGCGTGCGCTTGAGGAGCTTGGTGAACCGTCGATTCAGGTTCGTCACGGAGATCTTCGCGCGCTCGAGAAGCTCGACGAGCTTGGACGCTTCCCGCTCGTTACCGGATCCCCGCCGTACTTCCCGATCGGGACCGGGGTCTTGCCGGCCGATCCGCAGCGCCGCGCTTGCCGCTTCGAAGTGCGCGGTGGCGTCGAGGTGTACTGCGCGGCCGCGGCGCAAACCCTGGCAGATGACGGCGTGTTCGTCCTCGTCTTCCAGACCGTCTGGGATGAGCGGGTTCAGGCCGCAGCAAGCGCTCATGGCTTGGCGATGTTCCGCCGCGCGGACTTCTTGATGCGAGAGGGTCGCGATGCGCCCTTTCTCACCGTTTACGCGTTTCGTCGCGGGCGCGACCGCGGACCCGTACAACGCGAGGTGATCACGGTGCGAACCGCAGAGGGCGAGCTGACCCCGGGCTACCAAAAGCTCCGCGATGAGCTCGGCGGATTAGGTCGCTAGGCCTGCTTCGCTACTCTGGCGACTCGATCTCGAACGAGGTGTCCCCAAGCTCTTCGTAGTCGCTCTGGCTCGGTACATCGACAGGCGCGTCGGCGTACTCAGCTTGCCCGACGTGCTGCTCATGCTGTTCGGCGTGCTGCTCGACGCGCTCGACGTGCTGGTCGACATGGGCTTCGCCGTTGGCTTGCGGACGCGGCGCAGGGCGGACGCGCTGAGACGCGTCGATCGGCGGACGCGCGGGGCGTTCCGGGATCGGGACCTGGCCAGCGGGGTACGCGAAGAGACCGGTCGACGGCCGCGGCTCGGGACGAGGCATCGCGGCGGGCCACCAAGACGGCTGCAGCATCGGGCGCATCAAGCCTCCCGGTGCGGACGCGGCGGGGGGCGCAGGCGGGGCGCTTGGCGCCTGTGGTGCGGCGTCGGCCTGCTGCGCTTCGAAGCTCGCGTCGAGGTCGCCCATCTCTTCGATGTCGCTGATGTCAACCGCAGCGGTCGCGTCCGCAGCTGGCGCGCCGCCGCCCTCCAAGCCCGAGAAGACATCTTCGGACCCTTCGGTCGCGATCATCGTCGCTTGGTCGGCGTAGTCTTCAAAACCTGCGTCTTGCGCGACCGGGGCTTGTTGCGGGACCTCTTCGACGTAGCCCTGATCGGCGTAGGCTTGCTCGACCTCCGCGATGTCCACTTCGCCGGTGCCAGGCGCTTCGCCTGCCATTGACTGCCGAGCGAGCAACACGCGCTCGTAGACGACCTCGGAACGACCGTCGAGCTGGAGGGTGTCGAACACGATGTCGAAGCGGGTCTCCGGCTCACGCTCTTCGCCACCGTCTACGGCGGCCGCGACGCGACCGACGCCTTCCAGCGCGGGAGTGCCGTCGAGCAAGAGCACCGAGAAGCCGACTTGCGATCCCTCGTGGTAGGCGGTTGGTCCGTAGAGAATGATCCGTTCCTCATCAACGCGATCGACGAGCCCAACCGAGAGCTCGGAGATGTCGCCGAAGTGAGTAGGTACGGTGAGAACGTCGGTCATGGAGTCCTTCAGAGATTCTTCAAGTTCGAGTTCAGGACGGATCGTCCGCGCTGAGCGTTCGCGTCTGCACGGGCTGGTTGGGATCTTCGTTGGCGAGCAGCTCTTCTACGCGACGCTCCGCCTCGTCTAAGCGAGACGCACCCAGTCGCGACAAGCGGACACCTTCTTCAAACACGGCCAACGAACGCGAGAGCGGGAGATCCCCTCCTTCGAGTTCAGAGACGACCTGTTCGAGACGAGCAACGAGCTCCTCGAACGAGGCGTTGTCCGTGATGACAGAGTCTTGGTTTTGGGCGTCCTTACTCATCTGGGCTCAAGCGCGCAGGGAGCGCGCCGTGTCGACACAGCACACCGTCCTGGGGATCCGTCGATCAACTGCCCCACTATACACAAAGCGTGTGGGGATCGATCGCGTGATCAGCGAAAAATCCATCGTGATCCACCCGCCTTCCGCGGGTCCCGCGCTCTCTCTCGCTAGGCCTGGCGTGCGTGTTTTGTCGGCGGATTAGAGCCGAACGCGTACATCGGCGGTGCCGTCCGGCAGATCCGGCAAGATCAACTCGCCGCCGGGGGCGCTCATGATGCGGAGCCAGCGGCCATCCGGGAGAACGACGTCCAGCGGAACGCGCGATACCTCGCTGTGGGTCGAGACCGCGACCCGCAGGGTGAAGCGTCCACGCGCGGCGAATCCCCGTGGTCTCCGATCGGGCGAATCCGCCGCGTCCAGCAGCGCACGTCGAACGCCTGGGTCCGTTTCAACACGTGCCTCCGCGCGGAGGATCTCGCTCGCCGCCGAGACCCGAAGCGCACCCAGTGCACGCGCGGCTGCGAGACGGAGATCGCCGGTGTCGCGATGAAGGGCAGCGAGCAAGGCGCGGTATCCTGTTCGGTCGCGTGCCTCCGCGATCGCCCACGCCGCCATGGCCGCTTCGCGGGAACCGCCGCGGAGATCACGTCGCGCCGCCTCTCCGATCCGGCGGCGCGTTCGGGCGCTCTGATCATCAAGCGATGCCGCCGCCCACACCAGCGCGTCTGATCGCATCTCGGGGTCGTTGAGCTTCTGGAAGATCTCGGGGAAGGGCGCGTCGACCCCAAACGCGAGCGCGGCGTGCGCGATTCGGCGAAACGCTTCTGCGTCGGTTTCCCGCGCGGCGAGTACGCGGAGCCGGTCGGTGCCCGATGCGTCGCTCCGCAACAGGAGCGCGTGCGCGCCGGTCGCGCGATCTTCGGCGTCTTCGCTCGAGAGGAGTCGCGTGATGTCGCGGCGGACGGAGCCTCGCGCGAGCGCGCGCAAGAGCACACCCCGGTGACCTTCTTCCCGTGCCAGCACCTGGAGCGCCGCGTTTCGTGTGCGCCGGGAGAGCGTTCGATCGTGACGTCGAAGCGCGGCGGCGAGCTCGGACACGATCACCGGGTTCGCGTCCTCCTTTTGCGCTTCGCGAAGCAAGACCGGGACACCACCCCCATCGACCACCGCGGTGAGCGCGCTGGCCGCTTCTTCCGTGCGTGTGCCCTCGGTCAGCAGTCCGTACAGAACCGCCACGAGCTCAGCAATGGGCCACTCGAGCGCGACCTCCGCGGCGACCCGGACGCGGGCTTCGTCAGATGAGGTCACGGCGGCCTCGATCGCGCGCGCGCCTCGGGGTGGGTCGATCGCGAGCATCGCGTGCAGCGCTTGCCCCTGCACCCTAGCGGCCTCGTCGGCCAAGAACGGTTCGACGACATCGCCGTCCTCGGGGGATCCGACTTGCGCGATGGTCGCCAGCGCGACCGAAGCGATCGCCGGGTCCACCGTGAGGCCGCCTTCCAGTTGGGCACGCACGACGGGAGCGGCGCGCGGGTCTCCAATCGCGCCGAGCGCGCGGAGCACTTCCAACCGGATGGGCAGAGACTCATGGCCGGCGAGCTCGAGCAGCGGAAGCGTGGCGTCACGTCGTCCGATTCGTCCCAGCGCCCGGATCCCGCGGAGCGTGATGCCCTCGCGTAAGCTCGCGAGCAGGTTCGGGACCGCGCGCGCTCCAATACGAACGATCGCGTCTTCCGCGTACTCCCCTAGCGACGCGTCGCTCATCGCGTCGATCAACGCGCGAACGCAATCCGCCGTTCCGATCTCGGCGAGCGCGATCGCGACGGCTTCTGTTTCCATGCCGCCCCGAAAAGCATCGATGATGACCTCGGCCGATTCCGGATGCGCGCGTCGGGTCAGGGACTGGACGATCGCGCGTCGAACCGTCGGGTTGGATTCGCCGGTCAGCGCCTCGATCAGGTTCGCGCGTGCGCGGCTCGGATCGCCGAAACGCCCGAGCACCTCGGCGGCTTCTTTGCGGGCCTGCGGAATCGGCGAGCGCAGGCGGCTCGCTTCTCGGTAGCCCGTTGTCCACGAGGTGAGCGTCCGCTGGATCGGACTCGCGGGCGGCGGTTGGTTGGCCCGTCGGCTCGGGAGTTCCACGACCAATGGCGTCGCCAGAGCCGTCGATGTGGTGATCGCGAGCGGGAGCGCGATGAGGAGCGTCGCGGCAAAGGGTCCAACGGTTCGCACGCCTGAACGCTACTCGAAGCCACGCGGAGGCGCGACATCAAGAACCCGAACGACACGAACGATGACCCGAACGATCAGAACGCGATGACCATCCCAAAGACACTGCCCGCCATGAGGGCGAGTAGCGCCACGCCACCCAAGAACACCGTGAGCTCGTCGGTCGCTTGGAGTGCATGCATCTCTTTGTCGACCCGATAGCTGATCTGCGGAGGACCGAGTTCGTCGGTGACCGCGGTCCAGGCCTGGTGATTCGCGCGGTACGGGCCGCCGCTTTGCTCACGCTCGTCTCGCGCAAACGTCGCGATCACCTCGATCTCTTCGCCGGCGCGCAAGCGAAGCTCCGCGCTCAAGCCTTCGTCTGCGCTGCTCGGGAGCGCGTCGACAATCGCGTCTGCGGGATCGATCATGATCTGCGCGGTCCCGTCGTCGAGGAGAAACGGGTGAGCGACCATGAAATGGTCCACCTCACGCATCAGCGGTACGAGGGAGCTGCCCACGGGGGCGTAGCTGGCGTGTTCGAGAAACACGCACGGAAGCCCGTCGATCCGACTCGCGGTGGTTCGATCCAGCGGAACGATCGTGCCGCGGACCTTGAAACGCCCGGGGGCGAGGTCGGACAACGCGGTCGAGCGTACCGCCTCCCGAATGGGGCGCAGGCTGCGCGCACGATAAACCGCTGCCGCACCGAAGATCGCGGCGGTCGCGAGCGAGAGCAGGAGCACAGTCCACTCCATATCTTCATCGTGTTGCTGAACGCGTGCTCTCGCAAGTGGATCACTCTCTTTAGAGTTCTCCCGCGGGTTCCTCGACGCCTTCTAGAAACCTGGAATACACTTAGAGAGTCAGGTGACCCGGTCACCCTGGTGGACGCCAATATCGGGGTGGGTGGTCCGTCATGACAGAGTTGGAACAGAGCGGTGGCTGAGGCACCAAGGAAGACACGCGAGAAAGGTCCGGACCCGCTTATCGGGCGAACGATCAATGATCGCTTCCGCGTGATCTCGCTCGTCGCGCAGGGTGGGATGGGCAAGGTCTATCGCGCCGAGCAAGCGCCGCTTGGTCGCTCGGTCGCGCTCAAGGTCCTGAACCCGAAGTACACGGGCGACAAAGACCCCGACTTCCACAAGCGTTTCTTCCTCGAAGCGAGCGTGAGCTCCAAGCTCAGTCATCCGAACACCGTCACGATCTTCGACTACGGGTGCACGGAAGACGACGTCTACTTCATCGTCATGGAGCTGCTGGAGGGCCGGACGCTCCATCGCGCGCTTCGGGAACACAAATACCTGCCGACGGAACGCGCGCTCCACATCTCGCGTCAGATCTGTCGCAGCCTCCGCGAAGCCCACGCGCTCGGCGTCGTGCATCGTGACCTGAAGCCCGCGAACATCTTCTTGGTCCATCACGGCGACGAAGAGGACTTCGTCAAGGTCCTGGACTTTGGCCTCGTGAAAGATCTCGAGCAGCCGGAAGACCTCACGCAGACCGGGCTCTTCATGGGCTCACCCAAGTACATGTCTCCGGAGCAGATCCGCGGCGAGGACACCGATGGCCGCTCGGACGTCTACTCGCTCGGCGTGATGCTCTATCAAATGCTCACCGGGCGGGTCCCGTTTGAGAGCACGAACTCTGTGAACATCTTGATGGCGCACGTTCACGATGCGCCTCCGCCCATGAGCGAGATGAACCCCGAGGTTCAGGTCCCGCGGATCGTCAACGCGATCGTGCTCAAGGCGATGGAGAAGGACCCGGAGAATCGCTTCGCGAGCATGGACGCGTTCCTCATGGCGCTGAAGTACGCCTCGAAAGAGATCGGCGTCACCGCGTCCCTCAGCGGAGAGTCTGTGTTGAGCGGCGAGTTCTCACCACCGAGCCTCAACTACCCGATCCCGACCCCGACCCCCCTCGCCCACTCCGGCGTGGGAGAGATCGAAGACCCGACCGGTCCTTCGTTGCGCGTCTCGACCTTGCGCGGTGAGCCGCTCGAGAGCGGAGAAGCGCTCCGGGTCGATCGGAACTCGCAGCCGGGCGTGCCGGACGAGCTCCTCGAGATCACCAAGACCAATCCCAATGTCGAGAGCGCGCCGCCGACACGCGTCAGCGCGCCACCGTCCCGCGAGGTCGAACCGAAGCGCTCGCTCTTGCCCTTCGCGATCGTCGGGCTCGCGCTGCTCGGAGCCGTGGGCCTCGGCGCGTTCTTGGCAAGCGGGGACAAGGAGATCGCGCGCCCGACCGAGTCGACCGGCGTCGCTGAACCGAACACGACCCCGACCCCGGCCCCGGAGACCGCGCCCGCTGCGGAGGTCGGCGCGGCGGGAAGCACGGACGCGCCGCGCGTGACCGTCTCCCTGATGTCGCAGCCACCCGGCGCGATGGTCGTCGTTGACGGCGAGCAGCTCGGGCCCACGCCGACCACGGTTTCGTGGGAGGGCGACCGCGCGCGTTCTGGCCGCGAGGTCTCGTTCGCGTTTCAGCTCGAGGGTTTTCAAGATCAGACCGTCACGCGGAGCGTCGAAGGTGAACAGCTCACCGTGCAGGCGAATCTCGCCGCGGTGGAGCCAGACGAACCGACCCCGCGCGTGACGGTCATGCGCTCAACGCGCGTACGAATGACTGCGCCGATGACCGTGATGATGACAACGATGCGACGGCTCAACGGCTACAAGGCCGAGCCCTACTGAGCCCACGCGCTCCAGACATCCACCGAAAAGCTGTGTCCACCGAAGTTGTGTCCACCGAAGCTGTGTCCACCGAAGCTGTGTCCACCGAAGCTGTGTCCACCGAAGCTGTGTCCACCGAAACTGCAGACATACGCCGCGCGCGTGCGTAGAGTCGGCAGGTGACACAAGAGCGGCACGTTGACGTCCTCCGAGTCTTCACGCGTGACGGCGAAGGCGGGAACCACCTTGGCGTCGTGACCGATCTTTCAGGCCTGACCGACGCCGGGATGCAAGCGGTCGCCTTGGAGCTTGGCTATGCCGAGACCGTCTTCATCGATGATGATGCTCCGCCGCGCGTCCGCATCTTTACGCCAGGCATGGAGATGCCCTTCGCGGGGCACCCGCTCGTTGGGTCCGCGTGGTGGCTGCAGGTGCAGCAAGGCCGCCAGGTCGAGCGGGTGCGCTGCGGTGTGGGTGAGGTGAAGCTCGGTACGTTGTCGAGCGGAGGGACCTGGATCGAAGCCGCGATCGATCCCGCGAACGCGGTCGAGACCGACCTCGCGCGTTACGCCTCCGCGTGCCGTTTGCCTCGACCGACACGGGGCTGGCTCGTGAGGTTTCCGCTGACCTACTGCGTGCTGGAGTACGACGACCTGGGTTCCGTCGCGACCGCCGATCCTGTTCCCGATCCCATGCTCGCGTATCACGGCACCTATCTCGTGAGCCGCTCTGCGACGCAGGTCCGCGCGCGCTTCTTCGCGCCGGAGGTTGGGATCTTCGAGGACGCCGCGACGGGCAGCGCCGCGGTGGCCTACGCGACCGCGCAGGTGGCCGCGGGGGAACGAGAGGGCGCAGTGACGATCCACCAAGGCGAAGAGATGGGAAGCCCCTCCGCGATCGCGTTAAGCTGGACCGCGACGCACGCGCGCCTTGGCGGCGAGACCTCGCGAGAAGAGAGCCGCACTGTTTCACGGTGAGCGCTGAGCGCGTTTAGCGAAGCGCGTTCGCGAGGTCGCGACGGAGGTCGTCCACCGACTCGAGCCCGACGGAGAGCCGAACCAGTCCGTCTACGATCCCGATCGACTCACGCGTGGCTTTCGGGATCGAGCCGTGGGTCATGATCGCGGGGTGCTCGACCAGCGATTCCACGCCGCCGAGGCTCTCGGCCAAGGTGAAGAGCTCGGTGCGCTCAAGAAATTTGCGCGAGGCGTCCATCCCGCCGGCGAGCACCGCGGTGATCATCCCGCCGAAGCCCGACATCTGACGCGCCGCGAGCGCGTGCTGCGGATGGCTCTCAAGACCAGGGTAGTAGACGCGCTCGATCTGCGGCTGGGCGTCGAGCCACTTCGCGAGCTCGTGCGCGCTCTGACAGTGACGATCCATCCGGACCGGCAAGGTCTTCACGCCGCGCAGGACCATGAAAGAGTCAAAGGGCGAGACGATCGCGCCGATCGCGTTTTGCAGGAAGCGGAGCCGCTCGGCGATGCCGTCGTCGCGCGTCATGATCACGCCGCCGACCACGTCGCTGTGACCGTTGAGGTACTTCGTCATCGAGTGGCAGACGAGGTCCGCGCCCATTTCGATGGGGCGCTGGAGCGCGGGGGTCGCGAAGGTGTTGTCCACGCCGACCATGACGCCGCGCGCCTTGCCGATCTTGGCGACCGCTTCGATGTCGATCACCTTGAGCATCGGGTTGGTGGGCGTCTCGACCCAGATCAACTTGGTCTTGTCCGTGATGGCCGCCGCGACGTTCTCGGGGTTCGTCATGTCGACCCAGGAGGTCTCGATCCCGAAGGGCTTCATTACCTTGTCGAGGATCCGGAACGTACCGCCGTAGACGTCGTCGCAGGACACCACGTGATCGCCAGGGCGCAGGGTCAGGAAGAGCGTGGTCATGGCCGCGCAGCCGCTGCCGAACGCGACGCCGTGAGTCGCGCCCTCAAGCGCCGCGAGGCACTTCTCCATCGTCTGGCGCGTGGGGTTGTCGGTCCGCGCGTACTCAAATCCCTTGTGAACCCCCGGGCTCTCCTGTGCGAAAGTGCTCGCGAGAACGATTGGGGTCATCACGGCGCCTGACACTGGGTCCGGGTGCTGTCCGGCGTGAATCGCGAGGGTCTCGAGCTGAAGGTCCTGATCGTGAGCCATACGCGAGGGGTAACGCACTTCGAGGCGTCTTTGCCACTCACCATTCACGGGGTTGGGCACCCCATCCGCTTTGAGTCGCCTATTTGCGGCCACCTGGGATCCGTAGTTACATTCCGCCAATGCGACGCTTGTCTGTGATTCTGTTGGCTTTTTCGATGACTCCGGTACTTGGCTGTGGGGATGGCACCACCGGCACCGTCTTTGGTGACGTGCAATGGCAGGTGCAGTGCCCCCGTGATCTGGCGGGCTGTTCTCGAAACGGTGCTGACAACGATGTCTTCGACTTCGACGGCAACAACGGGGTCCGCGCCGAGTGCGCGTTGACGGACCTCGACGATGGCAACCGCGCCCTGAGCTTCACGGTCGCGAAGCCGGGCGTCTCTCTCAGCGTTCAGTCCGCGATCGTTTCGCCCGCTGGGGGCGTGATCGTTTCCCCCGCGTGCCGTCTCACGGTGACCGACGACTCCGTCACCTACGGAGGCCGGATGCAGGGCGGCTGTGGCACGAACGCGCCCAGTGACGCGCAGCCCTGTCAGCTCGGCCCGATCGTCTTTGAGCCGAACGGCGAGAGCGGTCCTGAGGTCCGGACGTCGATCCTGTGCGACAACGTCGCGGCGGAGGTCGACCCGACACGCTTCATCCGTAACGTCCGCGCCCCCAACCGTCCGAACGACCCCGCGCCGGTCCGGATGATCAACTGCCAGAACTTCTGAGGTCGCGCGCGCCAGAGCTGCGCTCGTGATCAAGTATCTGGGGAGCAAGCGCGTGTTGGTCGCTCGGATCGCGAAAGCGATCGAGGCGAGCGGCGCGCGCACCGTGCTCGATCTCTTCAGCGGGACCTCACGCGTTGGCCATGCGCTCAAACGCGCGGGCTTCGAGGTGACCGCCAACGATCACAACAGCTACGCGCATACCCTCGCGCGTTGCTACGTCGAAGCGGACCGGGACGCGATCGCGGACGAGGTGACGGCGCTGCTCGCCGAGCTAAGCGAGCTGCCTGGAAAGCCGGGCTACTTCACCAAGACGTTTTGCGAGGCGTCTCGGTACGTGCATCCGAAGAACGGCGCGCGGGTCGACGCGATTCGAGACGCGATCGAGGCGCGCGACCTCTCGCGGAGCGTGAAGGCGGTCGCGCTGACCTCGCTGATGGAAGCGACCGATCGCGTCGACTCCACGACCGGGGTCCAGATGGCGTACCTTAAGCAATGGGCGAAGCGCGCTCACAACGACCTCACGCTGCGCTTTCCCGACGTCGTACCAGGGCCAGGTCGCGCGGTGCAGCTCGAGGCGCGCGAAGCGGCCGCGATCCCGGTCGACGTCGCGTATCTCGACCCGCCGTACAACCAGCACAGCTATCTGGGGAACTACCACGTGTGGGAGACCCTTGTTCGCTGGGATGAGCCGGAGCACTACGGGATCGCGTGCAAGCGGATCGACTGCCGCGAGCGGAAGAGCGACTTCAACTCCAAGCGGCGATTCCTCGCCGCGCTCACAGACGTCGTGAAGAACGTCGCGGCCGAGACCTTGGTCGTCTCGTTTAGCAACGAGGGCTACATCGCGCGCGACGCGATGGAGGAGCTGCTCTCCTCGCGTGGCCACGTCGAGGTCGCGGACGTCGACTTCAAGCGCTACGTCGGCGCGCAGATCGGCATCTTCAACCCTTCAGGCAAGAAGGTCGGGAAGGTGAGCCACTTGCGGAACAAGGAGCACCTCTTCGTCGTCTCTCCGGATCGCGAAAAGGTTCGCGCGATGATGAACGCGTTCGCGGACGTGGCTCCGTAGTCGGTCGCCGCTCTATCGGATGCTGACGCCGCAGGTGGCTTCCAGCACATCCACGCACTCGGTGACATCCGACGCGCACGAGTTCCACCGGTCCACCTCTTCCGTGCAGCTCGCGCTGAAGCAGCGGAAGGTGCTCGGTCGGTCGAAGAGGTTGTAGATCGACGCGCCGCACTCGTCTTCGAGGCAACAGGCGAGGTCGACCCACTGAGGCTCACAGCCGAAGGATTCGTTGGCGCAGTTCACGAGCGAGGTCGTGATGCAGTTGGCACACGCGGTCGCGTTCTCATCGCAGTCCGCCAAGCAGTTCGCTGGGTTGTCCGCGATCTCGGTGCACTCTTGGTAGCAGCGCGCGCCTTCCTCCGTACAAGCGGTCAGGCGGTCCAGGTCGAGCGGGCTCTCGCAGCGAAGCGGCGGCGGGGGCGGAGGATCGGTGTCGGGTTCGCGATCCGTATCGGGCTCGCCTCCGCTGTCGACCCCGCTGTCGACCTCGCCGCTGTCGAGCTCGATCGCGGTGTCGGTCATGACGCTGGTGTCGATCATGACTGAGGTGTCGGCACCCGCGTCAGTGGCGGGCACGGATTCAAAGCACCCGACGAGAAGGAAGACAGCGAGGAAGGCAGCGAGTCTCATCACGCCGGGCAGGGTAGCGCGGCGACTCGTCTGTGGCGATCAATCCGCGTGAACGTGCTACAGGAAACGCATGTCGAGCGCGACCCCATCATCGTCTCTGTTGTCTGTTCATCAGTCGATGAGCGAGGCCGGAGAAGCAGAGCTCGCGTCGCTCTCGCGCCGCGGCGATGCGGATCTCGAGCGCGTGGAGACCGTTGTTCGAGAGATCTTGAACGCGGTGCGCGACCGCGGCGATACGGCGATCCGCGAGTTCACCAAGCGGTTCGAAGACCGTGAACAAGGTGAGGTCCACCTCTCGTCGTGGCGCGGAGCCGAGCTTCCGAAAGAGGTCCACGCGGCGCTCGCTCGCGCCGCCGATCGCGTGCGCCGCTACCACGAGCACCAACGCGAACCTGGCTTCCGCTATCAAGAGGACGGCGTCGAGCTGGGCCAGCGGGTGTCTCCGCTCCGCTCGGTCGGCGTATACGCGCCAGGCGGAAAGGCGCGCTACCCCTCGACGGTCCTGATGACCGCGATCCCCGCGGCGGTCGCTGGGGTCTCGCGGATCGTTTTAGCCACGCCGCGACCGACCGCGGAGCTTCTGGTGGCGGCCGAGCTCGCGGGCGTCACGGAAGTGATCGACGCCGGCGGCGCGCAAGCGATCGCGGCGTTGGCGTACGGGACCGAGTCGGTCACGCGTGTGGATAAAATCGTCGGGCCTGGGAACCTCTACGTCGCCTGCGCGAAACGATTGGTGTTCGGTCTGGTGGACATCGACTCGATCGCCGGGCCGAGCGAGATCCTGGTGGTCGCGGACGAGACCGCGGACGCCTCGGTCGTCGCCGCGGATCTGCTCTCCCAAGCCGAGCACGATGAGGACGCCTATCCGCTCCTGGTCGTTATGGACACGGGCTTCGCCGAGCGCGTGGAGGCGGCGCTCCACGATCAGCTGAAGACGCTCCCCAAGCGCGATATCGCGGTCGCTTCGCTCACGCGCAATGGGCACTGCTTCGTGGCGACCGGACGGGAGGACGCGGCGCGGATCGCCGACGCGCTCGCCGCGGAGCACCTCAACCTCTCCGTTCGCGAGCCAGAAGAGATGCTCAGCGGGATCAGCGCGGCAGGCGCCGCGTTCCTTGGCCACCAAACGCCGGAAGCCGCGGGCGACTACGCGGCCGGACCGAGCCACGTGCTCCCGACCGGAGGCGCCGCGCGCTATGCCTCTCCGCTCGGCGTCTACGACTTCATCGTGCGGACGAGCCTCATTCGGTACAGCCAAGCCGCGATCGAGGAGCAAGCAGAGATGCTCACGACGCTCGCGCGACTGGAGGGTCTTGAGGCTCACGCCCGCGCGGTCGAGGCGCGGCTCAAGAGCGAGTAGCGAGAACATCGGAAGATCCCTGGCGCGCCAGCGTAGGCTTCCGCATGCACGCCTTCTTCCGCGCCCCTGATGTGGCTCTCTTCATCACGGCGCGCGAGTCGGTCGCAAAGCTCGCCCCGCTCCCCGATTTTCGCGGCCGCGGCGAACCCGCGGACGTGTGGTTCCAGCTCGCGCTCTTCGCGCCGTGTGTCCATCCTACCTTGGCGTGTCCGGTCCACGCGGTCCCGATCGTCCCGGACGCACTCCTCCCGATCGAGCTCGGGATCGATGGTCGTCCGCGGGAGTCCCGGATCGCGAGCGCGATCGCGCTGCTTCGTCGACGCAACACGGAGGTCATGCTCATGCTCCGGCATTACCCAACGCTCGCCGAGACACACGTGGGAGCGCAGCGACGAGAGAACCTCCAGGCCGCGCTCTCGCGCTACTTCGGGGCAGCGCTCGGTAAAGAGGTGAGCGGCGCGCTCCCGCCGAGAGCGCAAGAAGACGACGACGACTACTTCGTCGAGCAAGACGACCACTTCGTCGAGGAGCACGCCGCGCCCGTTCCCGCGTCGTGTCTCTTTGATGGCGCTGATGTTCTGGTCGCGTGGTCCGATGGCGCGTGGACCCGGACCGGAGCCAGCGGAACCTCACCGACCGCGGCTCGTCCGCGCCCGAGCCTGTTTGACGTCCAGGAGTCCTCGGTGCTGCGGTCTTCCGACGGTCGGCTCCACCCGTTGACGCAGGTCGGTGACTATCCCGTCGTCGCGGCCCCGTCTCCTAACGGCGCGCTCTTGTGGGTGGCAGACAAAGGCGGTCTCGGCGGGGTCTTCGACGTCGAGACGGGGCTCCTCGCGGCCGCGGCGCGACGGCCGACCGAACCGGTTCGAACGCTCGCCCGCGACGGCGCGATTCAAGAGCTGACCACTGAGTACGAGATCGAGGACGCCTTCGACGCGGCCTACGACGCACAACGAGCGCTCGAGACGGGATACCGCGGGGCGCTTGGTGTCTCCCCGGGGGAGGAAGGCAATGTCGAGCTCCACTTCTTTGATGGTGTGACGCCGCAAGGCACGCTGATCTTGTTTCCGAGCTTCGCGACCGCCTTCGACGCGAAGGCAGAGCGGCTCGCGTTGGTCGACCGTCACGACATCCACGTCCTGCGCGTGGCCGACAACGTGATCGAGCACCGCTACCCGCTCGCTCGCGAGATCGTGCTCCCGTAGGCTCACACGCCGAGCAAGATCGCTTCTGCCGGATCGCCGGTCGCGGCGCGGATCGCGCGGGCGTAGAGCTCAACCTGAACCAAGTACTTCTGGCTCGCGCCTCCGTCGAGATCGCTCTTGAAGTCGATCACCTTCCACACGCCGTCGAGCTTGTAGGCGAGGTCGACGATCCCTTCCGCCAGCGTTCCGTCGTCCATCTGGAGCGTGAGCGGGACCTCACGGCGGACGCGCTCCGCGCGGAGCGCGTCTTTGATCAGCGGGAACGCGAGCGCGGCGCGGACCGCGTCTTGGGTCGCGGCGATCTCTTCTTCGCGCGCTCCGATCACGCGACCGTGCGCCGAAGAGAGCGATGCGATGGTCGCGGCGTCGGCGTCAAAAGGGATCTCCGCGAGGACCGCGTGAACCAAGGTGCCGAAGCGCGGCCCGCCGGGGCGACCAGGCACGCGCGCGCCGGTCTTCTGCACGGTCGCGCTGGTCTCGGTGAGCACGGTGAGGTGACTGAGCGTCGTGACTGACGCCGACCGGAGCGTGGGCTCGCCCGACCGAAGAAGCGTCTCGTCTCGCGCGGCCCGCCACGCCTCGTGCGCGTCCGCCGCGCGGCTGTGTACGCCCGCGTCATCCTCGACCAAGATCTGCTGCTGCCGCTGACCGCCCAGCGGTTCTTTGTCGAGCTCTAGGGCGCTCGGGTCCCACACCAGGACCTCGTGCTCCGCGATGCGGTGCAGGCCCGGCTTCACGGAGGAGTCAGGAGTTGCGCGAGCATCGTAGGGGCGGTTCAAGACGCAGTCGTCGCCGAACTTCGGGGCCTGCATCGACGTGATACTCGCGCGACGCGCCGATGCCTCCGGATAGAGCGCGGGATCGAAAAGCGTGCACCAGCCCATCTTCGGATCCGGACCATCACCGAGCATCGGCAACACGAGCAGATCACGCGCGCGGGTCGCCGCGACGTAGGCCACGCGAACCGTCTCCGCCGCGTCCGCCTCGAGGACCTTCTCGCCGTGGGTACGCAGCTCGTGCGGCACGCAGCCCGCGAGCTTCATCGCCCAGAGCTTCTTCTTCGTGTCGACGTAGCGGGAAGGCTTCTGCGTCGTCAGATTGCCGGTCGGGTCGCAGATCACGACGATCGGAAACTCGAGCCCCTTGGCGCCGTGAATGGACATCATGCGGACGCCCTCGGACTGATCCTCGATGATCGACGCGACCCGCGCGTCCCCTCGCGCTGCTTGATCCTCGAGGCGCTCCACGAACGCTCGAAACGAGGTCGCTCCGCGGGCATCAAAACGTCGCGCGAGGTCGACCACGCGCATCAGGTTCGCGAGCGCTTGTTCTCCGGTTGGCCAGATCGCGAAGCCGGCGTGCGCGCGGGTCGCCGCGAAGAGCCGCTGCGCGGTGTCCGCGATCGGGCGACGGTTACGGCTGAGGTGCAGGTCCTTAAGGATGGTCAGCGCGTCGACCACCGTCTTGACCGGGTCATCCTCTTCCAGCTCCGGCAGCCGCCGCAACGCGCTGAGCTTTCCGTGCGCGGAGATAAACGCGAATAGAGCGTCGTCCCGGATCGCGAAGAAGGGCCCGCGGAGCGTGGCGTAGACATGGAGCGAGTCGTCGGGCCACTCGATCGCGTTGAGCGCCGCGCGGATCGCGACCACCTCCTCGCGCGTGTGGAACGAGCGACCGCCCAAGAGCACGTGCGGGACCTTCCGCGCCTCAAGCGCGCGAACATAGGGACGCGCGACATCGGCGCCGAAGTTCTGAAAGCGCCGGAAGAGCAGGCACACGTCGCGCGGCTCAAAGCGTCGCGTTCGTTCGCCGTCGTGAAATGTCCAGCCTGACTTCGTCGTGAGCCAGTCCACGAACGCGCCAACCGCGTCGGGGAGCGAGGCGTTGATCGCGGTCTTGGTGTGATCGCGGCCGCGCCCGTAGGGACGGGGCACCGGGAGGCCGACCACCGAGGGGTGCTTGGGGTAGTCGCGGTACGGGAGCAGCGGCACGTAGTCCGCTTGCGCGCTACCGTCCTCGCGGGCCTCCCTCACGGTCGCGTCGCGAGACCCGCCCATGGCGCGCGCGAAGGTCGTGTTCACGACGGATTGAATGCCCGGCGTCGCGCGGAAGCTCGCTTGGAGGTAGACGAGCTTGGCGCCTTGCGACAGAAGCCGGTCGCGCACCTCGGAGTAGAACGCGACGTCAGCGCGCCGGAACCGGTAGATCGACTGCTTGGGATCGCCGACCGCGAAGAACTTCCCGGGCGCGAGCGTGAGCGTACGCCAGTCGTCATCGCTTGGATCACGCGCGGCCAGCAGCAGCAGGATCTCCGCTTGGAGCGGATCGGTATCTTGGAACTCGTCGACGAAGATGCACTTGCACCGGCTCCACAGTTCGCGCCGAACGTCTGCGTTCTGTACGAGGAGGTTTCGCGTCCCGAGCAGCAGGTCTAGGAAGTCGAGCACTCCGGCGCGCCGCTTAAGCGTTTCGTAGCGCTCGACGACCGGCGCGAGATCGTCACGTAGCTCCGCCGCGAGGTCCGCTTCGGCGTCCTCTGCGTAGGCGTCGAGGACGCGCTTGAGATGGTCGCGCATCCGCTTGACCTGATCGCGCTCCACATCGCCGAACATTTTGCCGCGCCCGACCTGGTTCCAGATGTACTCCCGTTGAAGCTCGAGCAGCCGCGCTTCGACTCCGTCGTAATCTCGCGCCGCCTCGAGAGCGCGCTCACGACTGGTGATCTCGCGCGCGAGCTCGGCGATCGGGCGGAGCGAGCGGAGCATGTAGTCACGCTGGTCTGTCGCGTGTGCGGCGAGCGCGCCGACCTCTTGAAGACGCTCGACCAGGTCGTCCAGCCGAGTCTCGCGATCGAAGTCCGGCCGGGTCCACTCCCCCGGGAAGTCGCGGTGCTCGATCAAGGCGCGAGCGGCGTGAAAGAGCGAGTCGCGAGGGCCTTGTCCACTGCTCTTCCAGGGACGCTTTCGGAGCACGCGCCGCACGCCGCGCGGCGGGTCGGCGAGCGTGGTCTGAAACCAGTCGTCAAAGGCGCGCGTGAGCACCTCGTTGTGATCTTCGGTCACGACCTCGAAGGCCGGGTCCACATTGGCCTCGATCGGGCGCTCACGGAGCAGGTCGGTGCAGAAGCCGTGGATGGTGCCGATGTGCGCGACCTCGAGCGCCTCAAGCGCGCGCGTGAGCCGTTCCCGGACCTGTTCGTCTTTGGCGTCGACGCGCGCGCTCTCAAGCGCTTCGCGAAGACGGAGCTTCATCTCACCCGCGGCCTTCTCGGTGAACGTGACCGCGACGATCTCGTCGAGCTTCGCGCGACCGGTCTTGATGACGGACAAGATCCGCTCGACCAACATGGTCGTCTTGCCGGTCCCCGCGGCGGCCTCGACCAGCACGTTCTGACCCAGCTCGTTCGCGATGATGTCGCGCGCCTTCTGGTCCTGGAGCGGCTTCCGCGCGGCGATCATGTCAACACCCTCAGCTTGTGGAGCCCGTCGACTTCCTTTTTGTTTTTGCGACCGGTCCGGAGCTCCTCGTAGGGTCCGCAGATCGCTTGGTAGTCACAGAAGCGGCAGCCGTCTTTGCTCGGCGCGGCGGGGAGAAAGCCGCGCGCGATCGCGCTGTCGATGGTTTTCACGGTTTGCTCCGCGGACCGCCGCGCGAGCTCATCAAGCGGCACGTTGCGCTGCTCATACTGTCCGCGCGCGGTGCAAAAGTAGAGCCGCCCCATGGTGGTCTCACGATCGGGGAGGAGCTCCTCCAACGCGAGCGCGTAGAGCACCGGCTGAAGCGTCGCGCCTCCATTCACGACGAGGTCTTGTGGGTAGTACGAGGCCTTGCCTGTCTTGTAGTCCGTGGCGCGGTAGGCGCCGTCGAAACGCTCGACCAGATCGATCGAACCGCGGAGCTTGAGCCCGATCGTCAGGTCAACGGGTTCGTCGCTGCTCGCGGGATCCCGATGCGCCGCGTCGAGCGCGCCGAGGTGACGGGAGAGACCAAACGCCAGCTCGAAGTGTGCCGGCTCCCACCGCTCATCACGCATCCGGTAGATCCACTGCCGCAGGTCGACACGGATCGCCTCGACCCCGTTTTGCCACACATTGTCGATCGCGGGCGCGAGCCGCTCGGCGAACTCATGCGCGACCTCCGCGACCGTGGCGTCAAGGAGCCGGCACGCGTCCTCAACACCGTTGTTCTCGATGAGCGGTAGGGCGCCGCGCTCTTTGAGCTGGGTGAGGACGCGGAACTGCACTTCGTGAATCAAGGAGCCGCGGTGGAGCGGGTTCAGCTCCTCGATCGCGGCGGGGCGCTCCACGGGTTGGATCCGCGCGATCGCGCGGAGGTAGAAACGGTATGGACACGAGGAGTAGGTCTGGAGCGCGGTCGCCGAGTAGGCGCGAGTCGCGAGCCGATGCTCTTCCAACGCGGCGCGTACACGATCGGCGAACGCGCTGTGATCCGACTGCGGAATGACGAGACCATCGTCTTGCTTCCAAAAGCGCAACCAGCGGCGACCGCGTTGGCGAAGCGAGCGCGCGAGGTGCGGATTGGCGCTGAGCAAATACCGCGCGGCGCCCTCACGGTCCTCACGCTTTCCGCCCACCAAGAAACGCTGGAGCACCGCGAGGTCGTACTCGGCCTCGTCGATCGCTTCGCGCGGGTCTTCGGGCGCGGGCCATCCGAGCCGTGAGGCCGCGCCCCGATGCGCCCGGCGGGCGAGCTCGTCGAAACCCGGGAGCGCGCCCTCGGCCGCGCGGAGCACTTCGAGCGCGTAGAAGGAAGGAACGCGCGGTCGGCCCTTTTCGACCTCGATACGCGGCCACGAGAGGATGAGCTTTTGCTCCGCGGCGCCGACGACCAAGTGCAGCATCAGGCGCTCGTCTTGTACGCGGTCCTCGCTCTTGACGAGCGCGCCTCGAATCACAGCGCTCTTGGCGTCGTCGCGTTCCACCAACGCGTTGGCGATCTCTTCGCGCGCGTGGTCGAGCAGGATCGGGTCTTCGCGGACCTTGGCGGGGAAGATCTTCTCGGCCAATCCCGGAACGAGCACCGTGTGAAACGTGAGCCCGCGCGCTTCTTCGATCGCGCCGACGAAGACCTTGCCCGCGGGGTTCTCGGAAGCGCGGTGGAGCAGCTCTGACAAGCGCGTCTTGAGAACGAGCTGCACCTCGGAGAGGCTGACGTCGCGAATGGGCCCCATCGGCGCCAGCTCGCCGAGGACCGCGAGCACCCGATCTGGATCGCGGATCGCCATCGTCGCGATGCCCGTGAGCCGCTCGATCCACTCTCGCCATGAAGCGGTCTCCGGCAGATCGTGAAGCGCGTCGAGGAGCGGCGTCGCGAAGGCCCGGAGCGCGCCGAGGTTGGTGAGGGTCTGCCCAAGGCGATCGTGTTTGGGATCGTCCGCGTCGAGCGCCCGGCGAGAGAGCTCAAGACCCTCCTCCAGGCCGTCGAGTCGGCGGTCCCAGCGCGACCTCGCGTCCGCGCGCGTTTTGCCACCGATGACCGAGGCGTCGACCAAGATCTTTTCCCACCGACGAGGCGCGCGCAGCGTTCCAGAAACGACCGGCGGCGGGATGGTCGCGAGTTCTTCGTCTTCTTCGTCCTCTTCGTCGTCACCGTCGGGGTCGAGGAGATCGAGCGCGTCGGGGTAGGGCGTGACGTCGTGGTCGGGCGCGACCCAGGCATCGGGGTCGGGCGGCGGAGGCGCACCGTCGTCGCTCTCTTTGGGGACCACGCCGAGCGAGAGGTACTCACTGAACGCGCGCGCGCTCAGGTTCTCGGCCGCGCAGCTCAGCAACGCCAAGAGCGCGCGACCGGCAGGGTCGGGCCGGACCGTGCCGCGCGTGAAGTAGGCTGGGATCTCGGCGCGGTGAAGCGTCTCGGTGATGTGCGCGCGGTAGTGCGCGGGCGCTCGCAACAGGATCGCCATGCGATCAAAAGGAACGCCGCTCTTCGCCGAGGCCAAGATCTTCCGCGCGAGCTCGGCGCACTCGCGGCTCTCCCCTGGCGCCGACAGCAGCTCGACCTGACCGTCCAGCTCGCCTCGGGCGTCGATGTCGGAGAAGAGGGCCTGCTTCAAACGCGAGAGCGCGGATGGATCTCCCGCCACCTGAGACGCTCCGCGTTCGCGCACCGGGTCCATCGCGGCACGAAAGAACGCTGCGCTTCGTGGGTCGCCCTTCGGCGAGACGACGAGGACCTCGGGAGCGCGCTCGATCACCGCGGCAGCAAACGCGCGCTCTCGTTCGCTTCGAAGCGGCACGTCATAAAAGAGCGTGGGCAAACCGAGCAGCGGGTGCGGCTCTGCCGCGCGGACCGTGGCGGCGGAGAACAGGTCTCCGCGATCGGCGAGCTGGTTGTTCGCGAGCTCGTCGCGATAGGCCGCGTAGATCCGCGCGAGGTCCGGTTGCGACGCGAGCTCCTCTGCTCGGAGACCCGCGAGCCCGAGCTCGCGGAACGTCGCCGCGAGGGCTCGCGCGAGCCCCGGGCGATCGTGAAGCGGCGCGTACCGACCCAGCGCTTCGCCTGCGTTCGCGACGTCGTCATGAAAGAGCCGATCGACGACCCGTGCACAGAGCGCCTGAAGCGAGAGCCCTCCTGCGGGCGCCAGGCCAGTACGGGCGAGCGCGGGGAGACCAAGCCGCCCGACGAGCTGACCAAAGGTGAACCGATGAAAGCCGAACGTTGCGGCCATGTCTCCGCGGGCTGCGCGGATCAGTTCACTCGCGGCGTGCGGACTGTGGGCGACCACCATGATCTCGCGCGCGCTCGCCGGATCGTCGACCCGGTTCAACCACTGGATCGCGGCCTGCTGGCGTTCGCGCGCGGAGCTGTCGACGAGGAGGTCAGCCACGCGGCGATACTGCCACGACGGTGTGACGGGGCGCGACGGAGTCGTAGAAGACTCCGGGCTGGGCGCGCTATGGTCCGCGGATGAAGTCAGCGTACCTGGTCACGATCGTGTTTCTCGTCGCTTGTGGCGGCGCTGCCGAGCCCGCGCAAACGGCGGAGCCAACCGCCGAGACGTCGACGGGTGGAGGGCTCGTGATGATGAGCGGCGGAGACGTGGAGGCCGATGCGCCCGCCGTTTCGGAAGAAGCGGACAACCTTGAGCGTCGCCTTCGCCGTGAGCGCTGCGCGGTGATCACCGTTGCTGAAGGCTTGCCGCCTGTTCCGCCCGTCACCCCTGCGTCGACCGACCTGCAGACCGCGGAGAGCGTGTACGAAGCGAGCCTGGCCCCGGCGTTTGCGCAGCCAGAAGAGAACTCGATCTCGACCGTGAACGCGTGGGCGCGGGAAGTGCTCGCGCCATGGGCGCGCGGGGCGACGTCAGCGCTGACCGAGCTCGAGAGCGCGGTTGGTAGTCTCCCGGCTGCGGATCGCGAGCATGGCCGTCTCTGGCTGGCGCACGCCTTGGCTGTATTCGTTGAGCGATTTCACGAAGCACCGATCCCGACCGAAGTCGAAGCCGACCCGGAGCTTCGCGAGATGTACACCGAGGCCGTCGTCGATCGAACCAGCCAGCTGGTCGAGCGCGCCCGGCGAGCGCTCGGGCACGTGGACCGTCCGTATCGCGCGGAGCTCGGCGCGTGGCTCGATCAGGAGGCGTGCGCGTTTCGTTAGTGCGTGATGGTGAACGTCGCGCTCGCCTTGTTCAGAAACCGATAACGAAGCTCGCGTTGGTCGTGAGGCTCCCGCCGATGTTGAGCGTCTGCACAGTGCGCGCGCCTTTGACTTGAGACGCGCCGGCTTGTCCGGTGACCTGGCGGTGGGCGTCGAGCACCATGCGTACGCCCGTCGCGCCGACCGGGTGCCCGGTTCCGATGAGGCCACCGCCAGGGTTCACCGGGGTCGCGCCGTCACGTCGGAACTGCCCGCCGCGGATCGCTTCGGCGGCTCCGCCGAGCGTGGTCAGACCTAGGTGCTCGACGAGGACCGCGGCGGTGATCGTAAAGCAGTCGTGGATCTCGAAGACGTCAATATCGCCGACCTCTTTGCCCGCCACCTCCCGAGCCTCGCTCGCTGCGTGAAGGGTCTCTGGAAACATCGCGCCGGATGCGTCTGGGGAGAGCTTGTCGTCCAGCAACATGGTCGCGGTGCGGACGCGGTGACCTAAGACGCGAGGGATCTGATCGAGCGTAAGCCCATGACGTTGGGCGTAGCGTTTCGCGCCGACCTCATTCGCCAAAACGATGCACGCCGCGCCGTCCGTGATCTGGCTGCAGTCGTGTCGCCGTAAGCGGCCCTCGACGATCGGATTACGCTCTGGATCGCTCGAGAAACTCTTCTCATCAAAGGTCCAGCCGCGGGTCTGCGCGAAGGGATTGGTCTTCGCGTTTTCGAAGGCGTGCTTCGCGAAGAGCCAAAGCGCGTCCTGATCCACGCCGTACTTGTCGTCGTAGAGGTTGAGCACGCGGTCAAAGAGATGCGGCCAGACGAACTTCGCGTCTTGTGCTTCGCGTCCGACGAACGCGGCCGCCCCGAGATGCTCGGCAGCTTTGAGCCCGGACACGTTCTTCATCTCTTCGACGCCGATGACGCACGCCGTGTCATGCCAGCCCGCTTCGAGCTCCGCGCAGGCCGCGCGAATGGCGACGCTCCCGGAGGCACAGGCCGCTTCGTGACGCGCCGTGGGGATGCCGGCGAGATCTTCGTGGAGCGATGTCGCGACGCCGCCCAGGTGGCCTTGCCCGGAGAAGAGCTCGCCCGTGAAGTTGCCGACGTGCAGCGCGTCGATGTCGCTCGCCTCGACCTTCAAAGAAGAGAGCGTCTCGTCGAGCGCGTCCTTCATCATGTCAGCGATGCCGCGCTCTTGGCGACCGTAGTTGCGCGCGAAGTCGGTCTGCGCGCCGCCGAGGACGAAGATGGTCACGTGCGGACCGGAAGCGAGAGAAGGGCGGAGAACATGGACGAGATAGTGGAGCGCGGCGTGCCGGGTTTCAACAGGTCCTTTGACGTCATGCTACGTGACGAAGGGTACGTGGTGGTGCGCCGCGGCGTTCTCGACCAGACGAGCCAGGCGGGGCTGCATCACGGCGAACAGGACTCGGCGCTCCGCGCGTGGGTGCGCTTCGACCATCTCTCGAATTGCTTTCATCATCGTGCTCGCGGACTCAGTCTCTGAGAGGCCACCGTGCCCCGCGCCGAGAAGCGGGAACGCGATGGTCTTCTCATCACGTTCCATGAACGAAGTCATCGCTGCTCGCGTGCACGACGCGATACGCGAAGGACCAGTGTGACCGCCCGTCTCCGGATCGCGCGCG
>CALJDU010000104.1 GCA_938024995.1 uncultured bacterium | reverse complement strand
CGATCAAGGTGGTTGCGTTCTTCTTCATAGTGTCCTCACAGGTTGATAAGTGACCAACTGGTCGCCTATTGAGCACATGGCGTGCCGTCCGATAAAGCCCTGTGAAAACAGCGTTTTGAGTTTGGACTGGGTTTGGTGCGTGAGCTTTTTGCCACAATCAAGTGGCACAAACTGACCGAGTGGTCGCTTTCGATATTCTCTGGAGACTCGCGGCGATGGCGCCGCAGGTTGGGAAACAAAGAATCTGCGCGCGAAAAAACGCCAGCCTCCCATCGGAAGCTGGCGTCTTCGAAGCGCGATCGTTTCTCTAGTTGATGCCGATATCGAACGACCCAGTGACCAGGCCAGACTCCTCATCCGAATCGTACGAGCGTGTCAGGTCGGCTTCAAAGACGAGGCGAACGTGGCCCTCGAGTTCAGAGGGTTCGACCTGGACGCGAGCGTTGCCGCTTCGGTCGTAGTGCCACGTGCCATCTGCGGGACCGGAGCACGCCATCAAGCTGACGGGTGAGTAGGCGTAGCCACCCGAGTCGGTGCCGGTCGAGCCAAGCGTGGTGCCAGGGACGAGCGAGTCGAGATCAAGGCCGTCGTTGAAGGTGAGCATCGCCATCGCGAAGCCGTCCGGAGTCTCGCCGCGGAGGTCAATCTCGGCGTACCCGCCATAGGCGACGTAGCTGTGATCGATATGGAAGGTGGTTTCGTCCGGTCGAACGCTCACGTCTCCCATGACACCACCGAAGGTCTCGCCTTGAACGCGAAGATCGCTCTCGCCGGAGTAGTAGTCGCTGTCTTCCCAGTCGTAGAGGCATCCCGAGGTCAGGGCCAACAAGAGGACGGCGAGGCTCGCCTGGCGAACGGATCTTAGCTGCTTCTTCATCAATGCTCCTTTTGCCTCATACGTCCGACGCGCCGAGGTCTTCCCAAATCGTGACGGGATGAAGAGCACGTGCCGTACCAACCTTGTTTCCGGGCAAAGCGCGCTAATGTGACAAATGGAAGTGTGAACTGGGAACTTTGAGGTGTGCCAACCAAGGCACACGTGCAACAAACGACAGGTGCAGCTGGAGTTCTTCTTCGACTATGCGTCGCCCTTTGCGTACCTCGCGAGCACCCAGGTGGAGCGGGTCGCCCGTGAGCACAACGCGGAGCTCATCTATCGGCCCTTTCTTCTCGGCGGGCTGTTCCGCGAGATCGGCACGCCGCTCGTCCCGATCGCAGAGATGAGCGAAGCGAAGCGCGCCTACACCCAGTTGGATATGCATCGCTGGGCGGACCACTGGAACGTGCCGCTTCGCTTCCCGACCGCGTTTCCGCTGCGCACCGTTCGCGCGCTACGGCTGACCATGCTCGCCTTGGATGAGTCGCCCGAGCGCGCGCCCGCGCTGATCAACCGGCTGATGAAGGTTTGCTGGGCAGACGACGCGCCGCCTGATCAAGAACATCTCTCTGCTAGTCTTCGGGACGTTGGGCTGCCGGAGTCGCTGCTCTCGCGGGTCACTGAGAAGCGAGCGGCGCTCATTGAGGCGACCACGAACGCGAAGGCGCGCGGCGTGTTTGGAACGCCGACCTTCCTGATCGGTGACGAACTCTTTTTCGGGCAGGACCGGCTCGACTTTGTCTCCACGGCGCTCGCCGCGCTCGACGCGTCGGACGGCAAACACTAAAGAGAGCACGTGACCTTTTCGCTCTTCCGGATCCCGATCCGAGTGCACCTCGTCTTCTTGTTCACCGCGCTGATCCTTTGGAACCAGCAGGAGCAATGGGCGACGCTCCCCATCTGGACCGCGATCGTCTTTCTCGGTGTACTCGTGCACGAGCTGGGGCACGCCTTCGTCGGACGCGCGTTCGGCTTGAAGCCCGAGATCGAACTGGTGTTCCTCGGCGGCGTCACCCGATTCAGCGCGGGTCGTCGGCTCACCCCCGGCAAGAGCATTCTCGTGAGTCTCGCCGGACCGATGGTCGGGATCGTGATCGGGGGCATCGCGCTCGGCGTCTTGCTCACGCGCGGAGAGGGTGCGTCCCCAATGCTGCGCTACACGCTGAACTCGCTCGTGTTCGTGAACCTCGGCTGGGGCGTGCTGAACCTGCTCCCGATCTTGCCGCTCGACGGCGGCAACATCATGGCGTCCTTCTTCTCGATCTTTCAGCGCGAGCGTGGACGGATCTACGCGCGCTACGCGAGCTTCGTTGTGATCGCATTGGTCGGCGCGCTCGCGGTGTACGCGAAGCAGTACTTCGCGGTCATGCTGCTCTTTCTTTTCGTCGCGCAGAACGTGCAAGCGTTGAAGGTGGAGCGCGCATTGTTACGCGGCGAGGTGCCCGACGAGCTGGGAGGTCCGCTCGCTTCGGCGGCGCTCGCGATTCGGCGCGGAGACGCGACTCGAACGCTCGAGATCGCGAAGGACCTGATGACCGAGGCGGAGACCGACGAAGAGCAAGAGGAGGCTTTTCACCTTCTCGCGTGGGGTCACGTCCTCAATCACGATCCCGATGCAGCGAACGCGGCGCTCGCGCAGCTTCGTACACGCGAGCCCGATGATCCGCTCTTGGTTGAGCTGGCGTTGCAAGAGGATCGCTTCGACGACGCGATCGCGATCTTGGAGCCCGCGGTGCGTCAGGTTCGCGACGCGCAGTCGGAACTGCCGCTCCCCGTCGACGTTGCTTACATCCGCGCTGTACAAGGTGGAGCGATGTGGGATCGCCTCGAGTTGTTTGAAGGTGACCCACGGATGGCCTGGCGCTTCGCGTTCGCTGCGCTGGCGATCGATGCGACGGACAGAGCCGACGGACTCGCTGCACATGCGGAATCGCTGACGGGTGAAGACGACGCTCGAGCGGTCGCGTTCGCAACGGCTCGAACGCAAACACGATCGGGTGACGCGTCCGGAACACTTCGACAGAGGTAGGTCGCGAGCGCTCGTTGTGGATGTCCTGTGAAGGTTGAAGTTCAAGCGGCTTCTGTCTAGCGTAACGCGGTGATCATCGACGAACAGCGACTGCTCGAGATTGTCGATGACGCGGCCGCAGACGAGCGCTGGCTCGACGATTACCTGCTCGAGGAGAAGCTCGGCGAAGGGGCGACAGGTGTGGTTTACGCCGCGCGCTCCGACGACATGGAACTGGCCATCAAGGTCTTCCACCCGCAGTTCGCGACGGCCGAGAGCGACATCCGCGTCGAGCGCGAGGTCTCTCTTCTGCGAGGTCTGTCACACCGCTCGATCGTCCGCGTGTTGGACGGTGGTCGCGGCTCAGAAGGCGAACTGTTTATCGTCATGGAGCGGCTTACTGGCACGTCGCTCGACGAGGCCGATCTCTCGCTCGAAGAGTTCCTCGATCTTATGGAACAGGTCCTCGAAGGGCTGGGGGCGGCGCACGAACGCGGGCTCGTTCACCGCGATCTGAAACCAGCCAACATCTTCGTCTGCAACGACGGGACCGCGAAGGTCATCGACTTCGGCTTGGTGCGCGAGACCGACGGCGGGAAGAGCGCGACCGCGACCGGCGAAGCGCTCGGGACGCCGTACTACATGAGCCCGGAGCAGGCGACGAGCCCCAAGGACGTCGACGCGCGTTCAGACGTCTGGTCGATCGGGATCATGCTCTACGAGGCGCTCACCGGCGTGATGCCGTTCGACGGGCAGACCATCCCCGGGCTCCTGGTCGCCATCTGCACGGAAGATCCGAGGCCGCTGCCCGGTGTTCCGGTCGCGCTTGGAGAGGTCGCGCTCGCGTGCCTCAATCGAGACCCGGAGGAGCGCCCGACGAACGCGAGCGCGCTCCTCTCTCGACTTCGCCAAGCGCGCCGATCGCCTCACACCTCGACCATGCTTCCCGTGGTCGAACCACCTGTGGCGATCGTGGCCGCCCCGACGCGAGGTTCGCGATGGCTCTGGCTCGTGCTCGCGGGCGCGCTCGTCCTCGTCGCCGCGATCGCGCTGATGCTTCGCGAGGAAGAACAGGGACCGGTCGCGTCGCCTTCACCCGCGCTGGAGCCGCGCGACGAAGCGCCTGAGCGCGTCGTGGTCGAAGAGCCTGAGACGGCGGACGAGGTGGTTCCTGATCCAGGTCCCCGCGAAGCCGACGAGCCGGAGTCGACGGAGCCCGCGACGCCCACGGTGATGCGGCGAACGCCCCGACGAACGCCGCGTCGATCCGAGACGCGAACGGACGCCCCGGAGGTCGCGGACGCGCCGACGATGGACGTTCGCGTGCCGGAGAACGCGGAGACCGCGCCCGCGGAGACCACGGAGACCGCGGACACCACGGAGACCCCAGTCGTCGCGATGACAACAACGACGGTGACCGGAGCGACGACCACGACCGCGATGACCACAACGGTCATGACCACCATGGTCACCGAGCCGACACCGATGCGCGTCGCGACGCCGACGCCGATGCGCCCGCCCGCGATGACGCCGGTGGCTCCTCCGGAAGAGGAGACGCCGGGGTTCCTCGGATTCTGATAGGAGAGAGCGTGAACGAACGACGCCTGTACTGGTTCGCGGCCATTGTGATCGCGTGCTCGCTTCCCGCCACCGCGATGGCGTCGCCGTGGACATTGCGCCGTGGCGAAGTCGGCGTCGGCGCGAGCTTCGACTTTCAGTGGGCCTCACAAGAGTTTCTCGATGACCGAGGGGTACGTCAGAGCTTTCCGTTGCGAGGTCGCTATCGCGCGGCCGGCCTCACGCTTGGCGCGCGCTTCGGGTTCACCGATCGCCTCGAGCTCGAGCTCAGCGTCCCGGTCAAAGTCGTCTCGTATGTCTCGGACCCGGTCATCCTCCTCGACCAAGAGGCGGCTGGGCGAGACTTCTTCCAAGAGAACATCATCGACCTCTCTCGGACCCGAGGCGGCGTCGGCGACATCACGATTGCCGCGCGCTACCGGTTCCACTCTTTCCGCGGCGGTGCGCTCGCGGGAGAGCTCCGCGTGAAGGTGCCGACTGGGTACGACGGACCCACCGGGACCTTTGGTGACGCGCCGGCGACGACCGAAGAGTTCTTGGGCGACCTCGAGCGCTTTACGCGACCCGAGAACGTGACCGACGACGTCGTGCTGGGCGACGGACAGACCGACGTCACCGCGAACTTCTTGACCGGCTTCTCGTATCCGTCGCGGACCTTTATCCGGGCGGACGTGGGTTACGTCCTTCGCATCAACGCGGGCGACCAGTTCCGGCTCTCCCTCAAGGTGGGTCAGCTACTGGGTCGGCGCGTGTTGCTCTACGGCGGCCTGACGTTGCTTCGCTCAGTGACCGAGGGACCGCGCATCGGGGTGAGCGTCGCGGCGATCGACCCGGACGTGCCGGCCGAAGACTACGGCGGGACCGAGAACCTGCTGTTGCGCGAGCTTCGTCTCGAGCGCGACGCGCTCGATCTCTCGCTCGGTGCGCTCGTCAAGATCACGAACCGTACGGAGATTCAGATCGGATACGGCCGGACGCTGTGGGGACGAAACACCGCCGCGGTCAACGCGATCTTTATCGGGGTCTCTACGCGAACCAGCTTGATCTCGTCCGCGGTCGAGAACATCGATCCGCAAGCCGCGCTGGCCTCGGAACCCGAGCCCGAGCCAGAGCCTGCGCCAGAGCCTGCACCCGTCGCCACACCCGAAACGGAAGCCCCGCCCGATCCCCAGCCGCAACCTGTGGCAAACGCGGCTGATGCGCCGTCGACCGAGCTGCTGGATGAAGACGCTTCTCTCGACGCAGGCGGACGGACGATTGATGTTGTCGAAGCGGACGCTCAGTGAAGGTCGACGACTTTTGCCGCGTACGTGATGTCACCGAATCGCTCACGCGGAACCTTTGCCGCGAGGATCAAGTCGTGCAGTCGATGCCGGACGCGAGCCCGACCAAGTGGCACCGCGCTCACACGACCTGGTTCTTCGAGACGTTCTTGCTGGAGCCGCACGAACCCGCGTTCTGCCCGCACCACCCCGCGTACCGCTCGCTCTTCAACAGCTACTACAACGCGGTCGGACCTCAGTTCTCTCGCGCGCATCGCGGAACGCTCTCCCGACCCACGGTCGATGAGGTTACGTCCTATCGACGGGCGGTCGATGAGCGAGTCGTCGAGCTCCTCGGGACCTTTGCCGCGGACGACCCCCGGTGGGCGATCGTCGAGCTCGGTCTTCATCACGAACAGCAGCACCAAGAGCTTCTCATTACGGACATCAAGCACGCGCTGCTCGCGAACCCGCTCCGACCTGCGCTCTTCACGGATCCGCTGCCCGCCGCGTCCAGCGAAGGCGCCTCATTCGTTCGTCTCGACGGCGGAACCGTTTCGATCGGCCACGATCCGGCGCGCGGGTTCTCGTTCGACAACGAGACGCCGCGGCACGAGGTCTTGGTGCAGCCCTTTGAGCTCTCGCGTAGGGTCGTGACCTGTGGAGAGGTCCTCGCGTTCATCGAAGCGGGCGGTTACACGACTCCCGCGCTGTGGCTCTCGGATGGCTGGGCGCACATTTCGGAACACGCGATCCACGCGCCGCTCTACTGGTTCGAGCGCGACGAAGCATGGTTCGAGGCAACGCTGCACGGCGTCACCCCGCTCGACTCCGCGCGACCGGCTTGCCACCTCAGTTTCTACGAAGCGGACGCCTTCGCGACTTGGGCAGGTGCGCGACTGCCGACCGAGCAAGAGTGGGAGCACGCCGCGACGCAGCTCCGCGACAGCGCGGGCGTGTTCCAGGATGACGCGACGTTCCACCCGCTCGGCGTGCTCCATCCTGGCGCGACGGGGGAGGGCGACACCGATGCGCTCTTCGGTGACGTCTGGGAGTGGACCTCGAGCGCCTATGGTCCCTACCCGCGGTTCCGCGCGCTACCGGGAGCGCTTGGGGAGTACAACGGCAAGTTCATGAGTGGGCAGCGCGTTTTGCGTGGAGGGTCCGTGGCGACCCCGCGCGATCACATTCGCCCGACCTATCGAAACTTCTTTCAACCGGACAAGCGCTGGCAGTTTACCGGTGCACGTCTCGCGAGGGATCTATGAGTCGGTTTCGGGTTCTCCAATCCAGCACAGAAGAAGACCGTCGCTGGTTCTTCGCCGCCGATATTCGAGCGGGTCTCGCCAGGCGTCCCAAGCGGCTCCCCTCGCGCTACTTCTACGACGACGAAGGCAGCCGCCTCTTCGAGAAGATCATGCGGATGCCGGAGTACTATCCGACCCGCAGCGAGACGGATATTTTCGAGCGTCACGGCGCCGCGATCGTCGAGCGTTTCGGAGACGCGCCGATCAACTTGGTCGATCTTGGAGCGGGCGACGGGACCAAAACCGAGATCCTTCTGCGCGCCATCCAAGCGCGCGGCGGTGACGTCCGTTATGTGCCCGTCGACATTTCCGAGGGCGCGATGGAGACGCTCACGTCGGGCATCGCGGAGCGGCTGCCCGGGGTCGAGGTCGAGGGGCTCGTGTGTGAGTACGTGGCCGCGCTTCGCTGGCTGCGCGCCAACAGCGCGGATGGGCGACGGAGCGTCGCGCTCTTCCTCGGCTCCAACATCGGCAACTTCGACCCGATCGCGACGCTTCAGTTCCTCGCCAAGCTGCGCGCCGCGCTTCGTCGCGACGACCAAATGCTCATCGGTTTCGATCTGAAGAAGGACATCCCGATCATCGAGCGCGCTTACGGCGATGAGGGCGGGGTGACGGCGGCCTTCAACCTGAACCTCTTGCGGCGAATCAACCGCGAGTTTCACGCTGACTTCAACCTCGAGGCGTTCAAGCACCACGGCTTCTTCAACCCGATCAGCGGCGCGGCCGAGAGCTACTTGATCAGCCAGGTGCGCCAAGAGGTCATGATTCGCGATCTTGACCTCACGGTTGCGTTCGATGAGTTCGAGCCGATCCACACAGAGTACTCACACAAGTACCTTCGCTCTGACATCGAGCGTTACGCGCGGGAGTCGGGGTTCGTGATCGAGAAGGTGTTTTGCGACGAGCGCGAGTGGTTCGCGGACGCCTTGTGGCGCGCGATTTAGCAGCCGAGGGCGGTGCGCGCGAGGTACGCGCGCGGCTACTCCGTCACGGTGAACGGATAGCGCCCGATCACCGTGCTGTCGTTGTCGCGAACCACGCACTGATAGCGTCCAGGACGACGCCACGAGAGCGTCGTGTATCGATAGTGCGCGAACCCGCGACGAGCCGGCACATCGATCGCTGTCGGGTCACGGCGTGAGCGTCCGTTCTCGTCTTCCCACGCAAGCGACACGTTGGTCGCTTCGCCCTCGGGGTTCACGAGCCGGAAGAAGCAGTAGACGCGCTCTCCGTTGGTCTTGCTGAAGCGGTCACCAGCGTGCACGGGGGTCCTGCCGTCCATGGACTCCGCGAGCACGAGCTCGGTGAGATGGAGTTCTCCCTCGTCGCGCTCCAGGATCGACGGGCCCGAGCCGCTGCCGCTGCCGTCGCGTTCCTGCATCGCTTCTTCGCGTGCCATCGTCGCCTCGAACGCTTCGTCTTCGCGGCGCTCTCGTTCCTCTTCGGCGCGTTCTTCTTGCAGCGCACGCGTTGGGACGCGCCCGGTCTCCGCGAGACCGTCCACCTCGTAGATCGCGACCGCGTAGTAAGAAGCGTGCGGCGACGTGATCGTAATGGTCTCGGTCGACCCGCTCTCCGGGCAGAAGGCGTTGGGCGCGCCGACGACGAAAATACCCTCTCTGTTCAGCGTCGCGGCCGGCGCTTCGTTCCCGCGTTCCATAAACGAGACCGACTCGCCGTCATAGGCGTTGGCGGTCATGTCCTTCCTTATGAGCGCTCCGAGGACCACGTGACACTTGCCGCCGCGGAGCCTGAGGTTGGCCGTCCCGACGTTCTCGCGCATGTGGCCGTAGTGAAGTCGCCCGAGCCGGGAAAACTCGGGCAGGTCCTCGTCGTCCATCGGGAGGTGGAGAATGTCGTCGGTGATGACGGTCGACCCATCCGCTAAGAGCTCGGTCGCGGTAACGGGGAGTTCGAAGAGCCAGGGCCGCGGTCGCGCGGCCGCGGGAGCATCGTTTTTGTGACCCAGCACGCGGAGCTCGGAGACCACGAGCTCGCGCCAGTCCGCGCGCGTTCCGTCGGCCCACTCCAAGAGGTAGACACGAATGTCTCCGCCCCCGGAAGCAAAAGGAACGCGCTGGAACCCGCGGACCCCGGGATCGAGCGATGCCTCGACGCGCTGCGCTCCGTTGGTGATGCGGATCTTCGTCACGCGGCGGTTCTGCGTGAAGAGATCGCTGTCGCCTTGAAGCTTCGCGTAGCCGGCAATGATGTCGATCGCTTCGACCCGGACGCTCTCGGGAAGGCGAATGGAGATCGTGTCACCGCGCGTGTCGGTCGCTTCGTGAGTCGCTGAGTTCCACGCGCTCTCCAAGTTGCCGTCGTAGAGCTTGCGGACCTGGCGCTCGTCATCGCGGTAGGCGCTGGAAACGGCGACGTCTGTACGGACGCTGTGGAGCAGGTCGTCCCAGCCGTGGTCCTCGGTCGCTTCCACGGTCGAGACTGGAGTCGCGGGTGGGAGCGGGGCTGACGTCCCCGTCGCGCCTTCATGGGTGGTTGGCGCAGCCTGTGCCACTCGCTCCCTTTCGGGTACTTCGGCAGAGGGCTCTTGCGCGGCTTCCGCCGTGGCCGGCGCTTGGATTGGTGACCCCGCGGTTTCCGCTTCGGCGCTGGGCTCTGTCTCTGGCGGTGTCTCTGCAGTTGTCTCCGGCGGCGTCTCTGCAGTTGTCTCTGCTTCCGCCTCCTCTTCGTGACCGGATGGGGCGCTCGTCTCTCCCGAGCAGCCAACCGCGAGACAGATAGCGAAACAGATTATCGTCTTCATGGACTCCACTCCCTTGGTGCGCGTCGTTGAACCACTCGCACGGCGAAGAGTATTCATGCCCGCGCAAAGAGCCACGCAGATGTCTGCGGTTCACCCCTTGATGCGACCTTGATCGAACGCCTGTCTGGAACGGATGCGGCATGTTTTGTGCTCTGTACTGACGACAAGGATAGGGTCGCGGAACTCATCCCCGTGTTGTGTGGTCCAGCCCGTTCCTTTTGGAGGACAGATGAACAAACTACTTAGTATTGCAATCGCGCTCGTGGTGGGCGCCGTTTTGCTGCCCACGAACCGCGCTGAAGCGTGCGGTTGCTTCTCGCCACCCATCCCAACGGTCGACGAAGTCGACTTCGCGGTGAACCAGCAGTCCGAACAGATCGTCTTCGAAGTCAACGATGACGAGACCGTGACGGCACACGTGCTCATTCTCTACAACGGCAAGCCAGAGTCGTTCGCGTGGCTCTTGCCGACCGTCGGCGTGCCGCGGCTCGACCTCTCCGAGAACTTGATGTTCGGGATCGTCGATCAGCTGACCGCTCCGGTCGCGACGACGTTCCCGCGAAACATTTGCCCTGAGCCGGAGTACCGCTGCCAGCAAAAGACGCTCCCGTTTTGTCCGGGCGATGAGGACCCAAGCGGCGGCGGTGCGGACGCAGGCTTTTCCGACACCGGCATTGGTGCTCCTCCAGGAGAGGGCGACGTCGGAGGCGTCGAGGTGCTCGGGCGCGAAGTCGTCGGCTCCTACGAGACCGTGACGTTCCGCGCGGGGGACACCGCGCTCGCGGTGGAGTGGCTTCAAGAAGAAGGCTTCATCGTCAACGACACCACCGCGCCCTTCATGATGCCGTACGCCGAAGCGGGGATGTCGTTCGTCGCGGCGCGTTTGGTGCCTGAGGCCGATGTCTCCGAGATTCGTCCGCTCAAGATCACGTACGACCATCCGCGCCCGATGATCCCGCTCCGTCTGACCGCGGTCGCGGCGGAGCCCGAGCTCACGGTCACCGCGTACATCTACGCCGACGAGCCGTACGGCCCGATGGAGCAGCCCTTTGCGACCGTCGACGCGTCCCGTATCTCGTACACGGATGGAGCAGACGGTGAGCCGCGCTCGAACTACCCGATGGTGCTCTCGCGCGCGGTCGACGAAGCGGGCGGCGACGCGTTCGTCGTCGAGTTCGCGGGGACCCCTCCGGTCCCGAGCTTCGGCAGCGGAACGCGGTGCTGCGGAGACTCAGACTGGTGCGGTCTCGGCAACAACGGGGTCTGTGAGTGTCCCAGCTCCGACTTCGATGATGCGGATTGCAGCGACAGCCTGATGACCGCCATCGGTGTCGTGAATCAGCTGGCCGCGGACCACACTTTTGTCACGCGACTGACGACGCGCGTCTCCGCCCACGAGATGACGTTCGACCCCGAGTTTCATCCGGACTCGACCGCCTCGGCGGGGACCCGTGTGTACAGCTCGAACCGCTTGTCTCTCAGCCGCTGCCGGAGCGACGTCATCGAGCAGGCGCGCGTGGACGAGATCGAAGCAGCGCAAACCTGCGCGACGACCTACTGTGGCATCGGCGGCGAGTGTGTCGTCACCGCGGACGGCCCGGGCTGCGTCTGCGCCGAAGGCCAGACCGCGCGCTCCTTCACCGACCTCGATGGGCAGCGCTCGGTCACCTGCATGCCCGCTACGACCCCCATCGACCTGTCCGCAGGCGGGGTCGAGCTTCCCGACGCCTGCGTCGCGGCGAGCTGCGGCGAGGGAAGCTGCATCGACATCGGCGGGTTCCCGACTTGTCAGTGCGAAGCAGGGAACGCGGCCGTCGGCACCGATGACCTCGTCACTTGCGTTCCGGTTGTGCGAGAGCTCGGGACACCCGGCGCCGAGGACTTCACCGCCGACCTCGAAGATGTTCGAGTGTGCGCTCCGGCGCCGCCGACCTCCTGCGGTCCGTTCGGTTGGCTGGTCCGCCAAGAGATCCTCGACCGCCGCGGCCAGATGTGCGCGAGCTCGATGCCCAACCCCGACCTCCTCATCGAGCCGCGTGATCCGACGTGCGCGGACGTGATGGCGGGCGAATACACCGGTCCTCCGGCTGGTGGCGGAGGGGGCTGTTCCGTGAGCGTGGCCTCGAACGCGGCGCTCGGGTTCAGCTGTCTCCTGGCGATGCTCGCGGTCATGCGTCGACGGCGCCAGTAGCGACAATCCCACCTCGAAGAGCCCCGTTTGCGCGTCGCGAAGCGGGGCTTTTTCGCGCGGGTACGCTGGGAACGCCTTGGGGAGAAGACCCCCTTGATTCTTGAGGTCCGTCGGTTACCTTCCCGCAGTATCGCGATGCGCAGGCTGCGCGTCGCGGGACAGAGTTCGGGGTGTAGCACAGCCTGGTAGTGCGCTAGCTTTGGGAGCTTGAGGTCGTTGGTTCGAATCCAGTCGCCCCGACCAAAATCGAAAAGTGGAAGGCTCGGCGAGGAAACTCGCTGAGCTTTTTTCTTAGGGTCTTTTCTTGAAGACCCTCTGCCTCCGGCATTCACCCAAAACGCTTCTGCGCGCCGGCCAGGGTTCGTCCCTTGCTCCGTTTGGTTCGCTTCGCTCACCAGACTATCGCTGCGGGCACGAACCCGGGCGGCTTGCGGCCTTGCTTGCTCTCGCTTCGCTGGGCTCTGCCTTCGGCGTTCACCTGTGTGCTGCGGTGTTGTTGGCCGGCGCTTGTCAGGGTTCGTCCCGAACCCGGGCGGCCTTGCTTGCTCTCGCTTCGCTGGGCTCTGCCTTCGGCATTACCGTGCTGCGGTGTTGCTGGCCGGCACTTCCACCGACTCGATTCAGACCTACAGCCGGGACGCGCTGAACGTGTCGCAGTGATCGATGTCGCCGTGTTGGAGTCCAACGCGGAACCAGCGCGCGCGTTGTTCTGAGGAACCATGTGTAAACGACTCAGGACGAACACGCTGCCCGGCGCCGCGCTGAAGGGCGTCATCTCCAATGGCTTGCGCGGCGCGCATCGCTTCTTCGATGTCGCCTTCCTCAAGCATGTTTCGCTGCGTGGCCGCGTGATGGCCCCAGACGCCAGCGTAGCAATCGGCCTGCAGCTCCTGACGGACCGAGAGCTCGTTTCTCTCCGTTTCCGAAACGCGACGCTTCATCGCGTGCACGCGTTCGGAGACGCCCGTGAGGCTCTGAATGTGATGCCCGACCTCGTGCGCGATGACGTACGCCTGCGCGAAGTCGCCTGGCGCGCCGAACCGTTGCCGGAGGTCGCGGAAGAAGGAGAGGTCGATGTAGAGCTTGTGGTCGCCCGGGCAGTAGAAGGGACCGACGGCGGACGAGTTACGCCCGCACGCCGAGTTGACCGACCCCTCGAAGAGCACGAGCACGGGCTCTTGGTAGCGCGCACCGCGGCTCTGAAACACCTGGTTCCAAGTGGTCTCCGTGTCTCCGAGAACGGTCGCGACGAACTGGGTCATCTCATCGTTTTGGGCAGGTGAAGCGGGCGCGCCTTGACCACCGCCACCTTGGCCCCCGGCGCCGCCAACAAGTCCGAGGATTTGCGCTGGGTTGATGCCGAAGAAGAGGCCCACGACGACGAGCAGGATGGTCGTGCCGCCTCCAAGAGCGAGCCCACGTCGACCTCCCCCTCCGGCGCGCCCGCCGCGACGGTCCTCAATGTTCGTGCTCTGTCTTCCGCCCTTCCAACGCATCGTCTCTCCTCCTCGATCGCGGGAAGTATACGCCCCTTGATCCGAAAGGGTGTAGGCGATGCTCGTCTTGGGGACTCCTTTTCACGAAGACGGAGACGAAAAGTCGGGCAGGTGAATTTTGGGAAATGGTGCACCACCGCTGGCCTGACTTGACCCTTTGAGATGTCAGCCTTTTCGCACGATCTCGATGGACATCCATGTGCATTAAGTTCTCTTCGTCCTAGTGGTTGAATTGCATCAACACTTTAATACTTAACACCTATTTGGTGGAAAGTTCTTTTGCAGGAGGAAAAGCGAGACGCCAACGTGTCGAGGTCAAAGGAGCGAAACGCAATGAAGACACTGTTGGGATTACTGATTTTGGGGATGAGCTTTGCCCCATCCATTGCCGAGGCACAAACGTGCGGCAATGGCGTTATCGAAGCTGGAGAGGACTGCGACGACGGCAACATGGCTGCCGGCGACGGTTGCGGCGGCTGTGTCATTGAAGCTGGATACGCGTGCTCTCGTCAATGCACCGACCAAAGCCCATCGGGTCCCAAAATTTGTGCGCAGCTTGGACCCTCGGCTTGCTCGAACTCGTTTTTTGCGCCCACGCTCCCGACGTCCACTTGCACTGGGGAAGTCCACGATTGGGATGGGTGGGACTACCCCATTGGTGACGCTGCGCGTGACAATGAGGTCACCACTCGGCTTCAGACCTGGCACCCCGAAATTGGCGTGACCAGCGATGGATCATACGTGTTCTTCGCGTCTGCCGGTGCGCCTGACCGAACGTCGACCCTAACGACAGGATCGTATGCCACGACAGGTGTCTCGAACGCCCTCTTGGTCATCCATCGCGTCGACGTGGCTCCCGGAATGATGATCACCCTCCCGTTCCGTACCGGTGGGGGCGTGGCTCGTCGCGTCACGCAGGTCTTTGATTCCGCGGGAGTGTTGCTCGGCACCACCGCGGACCTCAACGCCATCAACACCGACCAGAGCATCATGTTCACCGCGCCAAGCAGCGGATTCGTCTACGTCCACGAGTTTATCGGCGACCACTCTCAGGGCGGAAGCTCGCAGCGGGTCGTCGCGTGCCACGCCACGGAGGACGTTTGTGGCGACGGTATCCACTCGATCGCTGAAGAGTGTGACGACGGGAACATGGTCGACGGAGACGGTTGCGACTCGTCCTGTGAGCTCGAGCCTGAGTGTGGAAACGGAACGCTCCTGAAGGCGACCGAGGGCTGCGACGACGGCAACACCACCGCGGGCGACGGCTGCAGCGCGACGTGCACCATCGAAGACGGCTACGCCTGTAGTGCGCCATGTGCAGATACGACCTCGGCGACGTGTGTCGAGTTCGGAACGTCCGTGTGCACGAACAGCTTCTATGACCCGGCGGACCCGACGGCCGCTTGCATGGGCGTCATGAGCCAGTGGCTCGTCGGTCCCGGAAACGGAACCCGTGACAACACGGCGACGCTCGAGATCACCGACTACTCACCCGAGATCGTTGTCGACTCGGACGGCCGTCACTACTTCAACACGACCGTGGGCGCGGCGATGGTGACCGACCCCGTCATGAACGTCACCAACCCACCGGACCTGAGCACCGTGGTCGAGCAGGAGTACTTCCACTTCCGCTTCCGTCTGGAA
>CALJDU010000103.1 GCA_938024995.1 uncultured bacterium | reverse complement strand
CTGTACGGGCTCAACGAGAGGACATGGCTGTCCGCGACCCAGCTCTGACACGGTCTTCTTGACCAAGGGGGCGACGGTACACGGACAGCCAGCTCTCCCCATGTTCTAGCGCGCGACCGAGATACAAGGGGGCGCGAATAGCCCCCCAAAAATGAAATCCCTCAGACGACTTGGTGCCACTTCGCGTACATCGCGCCGAGCACAAAGAGCGCGATCACGATGAGCCAGGCGAGCTCCCCGCGTGGCATCCCGCCTTCTTCGAGCCAGCGCTGATCCTTGAGCGCGGCTTCGGCGGCCTCGCTGACGACCTCGGCGAGCGGCTGGGTGGTCTTCATCTCGACCGCGAGCGCTGGATCGCTCCCGAGGCGCGCGCCGCACTTGCAGTCGAAGGTGCCGCAGGCGTCCGCGAGGACGATCGTCTTGTCGCACTTCGGGCAGCGCGGGCGTCGCTTCTCGAGCCCTTCGCGAACCCGGAGGAGCGCGCGGTTCTCGGCCATGGTCGCCAGGAACTGCGCGCACCAGCCGACGATGAAGACCGCGAGGACGGCTCCCACCGCGCCCCAGATCGCCATGTCCTTTGTGACGCGTTCACTGGTCGCGCCGATGGTCCCGCCGGCGACGGCCAGCAAGAGGAACACCCACTTCGGAAGATCGGGACGTGAGAAGCGTCGGTCGATCACGCTCGCGAGCGCGTCCTCGATCTTTTCGGGGAGCTCAATGTCGAGCTTGCGCAAGAAGTCGAGGTCCTCGATGACGCTCTTCGGCGCGCGCGCGTCTTTGCCGCAGAGCGCGCAGGTAAGCGTGGGCTCCTCGCTCGTGAGCACCAGCAAGGCGCCGCACTTTTTGTTCTTGCACGCGACCGCCGCGAGCTGTCGCGTGACCCGAGGCTTCGCGCTGCTGAGGGCGTGGGTCTGAACAGGCTCCGTCACCACTTCGTCTCCCGGTAGTCCTTGAGGAACTTCCCGAACACGTGCTCGCCGGTGTTGATGCCGTGAAAGATCGGATCGATGATCCGCGCCGCCCCGTCGACGATATCGAGCGGCGGGTTGAAGCGATGAATCGCCTTCTTGCGCGCGGCGATCTCGACCGGGTCTTCGTCGGTCACCCAACCCGTGTCCACGCTGTTCATATGAATGCCGCTCTTGACGTAGTCCTGCGCCGAGGTGCGGGTCATCATGTTGAGCGCGGCCTTGGCCATGTTCGTGTGCGGGTGCTTGTCGGTCTTCTGACCGCGGTTGAACTGCCCCTCCATCGCCGAGACGTTCACGATGTGAAGGTCACGTGAACCAGAGCGCTCCATGAGCGCCTTGAGCCGCGCGTTGAGGACGAAGGGCGCGGTCGCGTTGACCAAGAGCACCTCGAGCAGCTCGACGGTCGGGACCTCGGCGAGCGGCAGACGCCAGCTGTTCACCGCGCGAAGATCGATCTGTTGCAGGTCTTGGTCGAGCGCGCCGACCGGGAAGAGCTCGGTTCCCGCGGTGAGGTCCTCGTCGGTCAGCGCGAGCTGGGACATCGCGGGTGCGTCGTGCATCTCGGCAAAGGCGTCGATCGAAACGTCAGTCCGCGTGAGCGCGCCCTCGTGCGCCTGAAGCAAGGAGCGCGCTTCCGCTGGCAGCTGCGCCAGGGGCTTCCGCTCGCCTTCCAGGAGGTGCGCGTAAAAGCCGGTCGGGCGGCGGACCGTCTGACAGGCGTTGTGCACAATGAAGTCGAGCCGCGGGAGCGTGTCGGTGAGCTGCTGCGCGAAGCGCTCGACGCTCGGCGTGTGGCGTAGATCCAATCCGTAGATATCAAGCCGGTCGCGCCACTCCTCGAAGTCTTCTTCCTTGGCGTAGCGCTCCGCGGCGTCCCGCGGGAAGCGGGTCGTGACGACCAAACGCGCGCCCGCGCGCAGGAGCAAGATGCCCGCTTGGTATCCGATCTTGAGCCGACCACCCGTGAGCAGCGCGACGCGCCCGTGGAGGTCCGCGCTCTGGTGCCGCTTCTGCCAGTTGAACTCCGCGCAGGTCGCGCACATCTGGTCGTAGAAGAAGTGCAGCTCGTGAAACTTGGCTTTACACACGTAGCAGGTGCGCGGGTCTTCCACGGTCGCGGCGGTCCAGCCGGGCGGAGGCGGAGGCGCGATCCCGCGGGCGCGCTCCGGCGTCTCGAACACTTCTTGGCGTCGCCCTGCGCGGATCCCGGTCGCCTCGAGCACCGCTTCGTCGCGCGCTCGCTTGTCGTTCTTCTTCTTCTTCCGCATCGCGCGCACCAAGACGCGTTGCTCTCGCTTGGTCGGTCGGGACACGCGGCCCGCGGCCATCATCAAGCGGCGACGGAGCGGCTCCTCCAGCTGCGCCATGAGACCTCGGCGCGCGACGAGCGTCTCCAAGAGATCCGCTGCCTGCGTCACCTCGTCGACCAGCGTCTCGAGCGAGATCGGTTCGTCTTCGTGCGCGTCTCCCGGGCTAGCGTCATCTGGGATCGGTTGTTCTGGCTCGGACACGAGCCTCGCGTAGCACGGCGCGCCGCCTCGCGCGACATGGGCGTCAGTCGGGGAGCGGGGTGCAGCTGCCTGGACCGCCCCAGCACAGCTCTTCGATGCAGGCGCCGCACGGGCAGTCCGCGTTGGTCCGGCACGGGATGCGGCGGCAACCATGCGAGTCGCTGGTCGGCGCGCCGACGATGCACTCGTGGGTCGGCGGGCACTCGTAGTCCCCAGTGATGCAGCCGAGCGCGACGCACTCCCCGAGCGGAGAGCAGTCTTCACCGAACCCGCAGTCGATGTCCGTGGCGCACTCGGGGACGCAGGTGCCGACGGTGCCACCGGTGCAGGAGCAAAGGAAGTCGCGCTGAACACAGTGGTCGTCGCCTGGGCAGTCGTCGCGGGTCATGCACTCATCGAGGACGCACTCGTCGCAGTACCAGTCGAGCGGCTCGTTCGGGAAACATCGCTCGGACGGCGAACAGGTGACGCGGTCATCGCAGCCGGCTCCGATGACGGGCGGGTAGCCTTCGCACGAGCTCGCCTCGCACTCTTCCGCGCAGCGGATCGCGGTGGACGTGACCGCGCCCCCGAAGCACTCAAGCGTCTCGGTACAGCAGTCGCTGACGCGCTCACACTCGGTGAACGCGGAGCCGCACAGGTCGCCGGTTCGGCCGCTCTCTCCCAAGAACGCGTCGCAGCTCTCCCAGCGCCGCTCGCACGCGCTGCAGTCGCTCTCCGACACGAGCACACCATCTTCACAGCTGACCCGAACTCGGCAGCAGCCGCCGGTGATCTCGCACTCCCCGAACGGTTCGCAGCGCCGTCCGTCCGGGACCCGCACCGCGTCGCTGCACATGGTGATGCTCGGCGCGTCGGTGGAGTCGAAGCAGCCGCCGACCATGAGGCAAGCGGTGCTCATGAAGACGAAGAGCGCGAGGTGCCGCGCGAGGAGCGAGGTCGGCATGGGGTGACTATACGCGAGTCCCGTTCATGGGTGTTGGGCTTGGCCGCGCTTTCCGGCACCATCGCGGCATGTCCGAACTCGACGATGCCTTCACCTCCGCGCAAGCCCGCGTCAAGACGCTCGCAAGCGCGCCGCCTCCGAAGACCCTCCTCTCGCTCTACGCGCTGTTCAAGCAGGCGAGCAAAGGCGACGCGAGCGGGAAGCGACCGGGCATGCTCGACGTCCGTGGTCGCGCGAAGTTCGACGCCTGGAAAGAGCGCGCTGGGATGTCGAGCGACGACGCCAAGACCGCTTACGTGAAGCTGGTCGACGAGCTCCTCGCCAAGTAGCGCGGGCTTCCGAAAAACGGGGCCGATTACTTGTCGCCGCCTCGCTCGCTTTGTCAGGATCGCGAGGTGACGTCCCGATTCGTGACGCGTTCATCTCGGTGCGCGAGCTCTGGCCTTGTTCTTATCGTGGCGAGCCTGTGCCTCGCCTGTGGCGCGAGCGAGGCGCCACCCGTTGCGCGCTCAACCCCACCGTCGCCCGTGAGGCCAGCCGTACCGGCGACGCTCAGCGCTCCGGTCGCGAGTGAGCCGCCTGCCGTCGTGGTCGCTGTGGAGGAAAGCGAAGCGGCCACTTCACCCTCGTCCTCATCCTCAAGGCGACCGCTTCCTGAAACCGTCGGCGAGCTCTCAGGCGTCCCGCAGCTCCGGTCCTTCTTTGACGCGCTCGCGCGGACCGAAGCGGGCGAGGCGAAGACCAGAGTCGTCCATCTCGGTGACTCCAGCATCGCGATGGATCAGCTCCCCGGCTTTCTCCGCGCGCGCCTTCAAGAACGCTTCGGAGACGGCGGTCCGGGCTTCATCTTGCTGGGCGAACCGACCGGGAACTACCGCGCGCTCCGGGCGCAGCCGCGTATGGTCGATCCGTGGAGCATCTGCCCGATCTCGCAGCGCTGTCGTCGTGATGGACACTACGGGTTGGGCGGCGTCGCGTTTCGAAACAACGGGCGCTCCGAGACGCGTTGGCGCTCGACCGAACCGGTCGACCACTTCGAGGTGTGGTTCGCGGGCGTGCCCAACGGCGGTCGGCTCGAGCTCACGATCGGCCGTGAAGAGCGCGAGGTCTCCGCGGCCTCGCCGGAGCTCGAGGATCGCTGGTCGGTTCACCAGGTCGAGGGCGCGCAGAACTTCCGGGTCAAGAGCGTCGGCGGACGCGTCCGCGTATACGGCATCGTGCTCGAGAACGAGGGCGCGAACTTGGTCTGGGACGGGCTCAGTCTGACCGGCGCCTACACCGGTCGTCTCCTTCAGTTCGACGAGGAGCACATCAAGCGGCAGGTGGCGCGCCGCGATCCGAGCCTGCTCGTGCTGAGCTTTGGCGGAAACGATCTTCGCCACATCGCGCGCGAGCGGATCACGATCCCAGAGCTCGGCGAGCAGACCCGCGCGGTCGTGCAACGGCTCCGCGCGGGCAAGCCCGAGATGGCGTGCCTCGTGACGGGGATCAACGATCACCTGCAGTCCGGCGTCGCGCGCATCGACTACCGACACGTGGAGCCCGTCGTCGACGTGCAAAGGTTGGCGGCGGAAGCCGAAGGCTGCGCGTTCTTCGATGTCTACGCGGCGATGGGCGGGCGCGGGTCGTTCGAGCGTTGGCTCAGCCGCGGAATGGCCGCGCGCGATCTCAAGCACCTCACGCGCGGCGGCCGACGCGTGATCGCGGAGCGGCTCGCGGACGCGTTGCTCGAGGCCTACGCGATTTCGCAAGGTCGCGATGAGTCCTCCAACTAGAGCGTGATTCGAACAAGAGTGCACCGACGCCGGCTGCGAGCTGGCCGCGTGCATCGCACCCGACTGTTGCGCGACCGATGCAGAGTGCCCAAGCGGCAACTGCCGAAGCGGCGCGTGCGTCGGCGGAGAAGACGGCGACCCGTGCACCACGGACGACGAGTGCGCCGGCGGCCTCTGCCTCGCCGACGGCATCTGCTCACGCGCCTGCACCATGAGCTGCCCATCGGGTTTCGCGTGTCGTGGCGATCGCTGCGAACCAGACGGCGCGACTTACGGCGAGGCCTGCGATCGCGGCGCCGATTGCCACACCGGCCTTTGCTTCACAGACGAAAGCGGCGCTGCGAGCTGCACCCGAGGTTGCGGCGACGGCTGCCCTGGGGGTGATGTCTGCGAAGGCGTCCTGGTCGGCGCCGACAGCCGCGACATCTGCCGTGCGCCCCAGAGCGGCTGCACGGTTTCCATGCTCGGCGTCAGCGAGACGCCACGAGCCAAGACCTTCGGGGGGTTCTTCCTTGCCATTGCGGCCTTCGCCTTGTGGAGTCGCAGACGGAGGTTTCGATGAACTCGAACATCAGCTCGAAC
>CALJDU010000102.1 GCA_938024995.1 uncultured bacterium | reverse complement strand
GAAGTTCCAACCGCGCCCGACCCACTCGAACGTCGACCCGCTCGCGCTCGACAACGAACCCACCGTTGTCAGCTCCGCCCCCATGCTCGAGCTCCTGTCGGACAAGACAAGAGTGACGCCGCCCAAAAAGAAGTAGTCACGCGCAGAGAGCGAAGCGAACGTTGAGGTGAATGCCGAAGGCAGAGGAGTCTGTGACTCAGACTCCTAGAAATCAGTGCTCATGAACAACTGTCCGCCCCGAGGATCCTGTCGCGCCTCGCCGACGCTGAAGCAGGTACTCCACGCGCCGCAGCACCTGATCACTGTTCGGTGAAAGATGCCACTTCGCGACGGGGTCGTCGCGACCCTCTTCGGACGCCCACTTGATGAACGCGATGAACTCGCCCTGGAGCAGCCGATCTTGGTTCCCGTCGACGGTGCCGAAACCCGTGTCGCCTTCGGACGTTCGGAAGAGCACCTCTTCGGGCATCTGTCCCAACATCCCGCGCTCGCGCTGCACGTTGAGCCGGTACGACATGCGGCGATCGAGATCGCTGTCTTGAGACACCGAGCGCATGCTCACGACGGCCACGATGTTCGCGCGGGTGATCCGGGCGTCCAGTTCGTCGGCCCAGTCGCGCCGCCAGCGACCCTCGAGGGCTTCCGGGTCGGCCACGAAGTCGACGCCGTCGTCGAAGACCTGCGCGTCCTCTGCGGTGAAGGGACCGGGGCGCGCAACCTCGACCTCCGCGCCGCCGCATCCCGCAATCGAGACCGCGCCGAGCGAAGCCGCGAGCGTGAAGGTGAGCGTGACTGATCGGAGCGAAGCGTGAACCAACGTCATTAGCAGGACTCTAGTGCGAGTCGTCGTGAAATCAATCGCGGTTTGCTGACCACACGCGCGAATGGTAGAGCGAGGCCGTGCTCGCGCGCGCTCCGTCCATCGATTCGCCCCGTGACCGCGAGCGCTCCCAGTGACGCGCCGCCGCAACGTCGCGACCGCGATCGTCTACGGAACCCTCGCGACCTTGGCCGTCGTGTTCGCGGCCTTCCGCGGGCGTTCCGTGGTCTCGCTGGAAGAGAGCTGGCTCGGCCTGCCCGCGCTGGAGGCCAACGTCGTCTCCCTCGCGTTGGGTGCAGTCACCGCGATGCTCGTCGTCATGAGCACGAAGTGGTTGGTTCGCCGAGCGCGCTGGGCACGGCTCCTCCACGTGGAGTTCCGCGAGTTACTCGGACCGATGTCGACCGTTCAAATCGCCTTCTTCGCCCTGTCCTCTGGCGTCGCGGAGGAGCTCTTCTTTCGCGGCGCGGTTCAGCCGGAGCTCGGGCTCGTGATCACCGCGGTCTTGTTCGGCGCGGTGCACATCGGACCCGCGCGCCGTTTCCTTCCGTGGACGATTTGGGCCACGATGATGGGCTTGGTCTTCGGCGTGATCTACGAGTGCACCGGGCAGCTCGCCGGGGTCGTCCTCGCGCATGTGTGGATCAACTACCGCAACATGCTGTTCATTGATGGCTACGACCCGGCCCCGCGAGTTCGTGGTTCAGTCAGCGACCCAGGGCTGGTATCCTCCCGCCTTCGCTCGGGCAGCCGCGCCCACTAGCGACTCCCCACGTTCAACAGAGACGACGCGAAACATCATGGCGCAGACCTTCTTGGCAGTGGCGGGGAGCATTGGCTCCGGCAAGACCACGTTGACCCGGCGGCTCGCCGGAAAGCTCGGCTTCACTGCGCTCTTCGAGAACACGGAAGACAACCCCTACCTCTCCGATTTCTACGGTGACATGCACCGCTACGCGCTCCCCTTGCAGGCGCGCTTCCTGGCGACGCGCGTTCGCCAAACGCGTGACACCCAGCGCGCCGACATCAGCGCGATCCAAGATCGCACGTGCTACGAGGACGCTGAGATCTTTGCGGCCCACCTTCACGGACGCGGCGACATGGACGACCGCGACTTTGAGACCTACCGAATGCTCGCGGAGCCGCTTCTGGACGGTCTCAAGCCCCCCAGCCTTTTGGTCTATCTCGACCGCTCCGCGAAAGACTGCTTCCGGCAGATCCGAGAGCGTGGTCGCGACTACGAACAGACCATGCCGACCGACTACCTCGGAGAGCTCGTCGCGCGATACAAAGCATGGTTCGAGTCATACGATCGCGGCCCAAAGCTCCGTGTCTTTGCGGAAGAGCACGACTTTTTGAACGAAGACGACCTCGAGAAGCTGACCCGTCAGATCTCCGCCAACCTCCCGCAGCTTCAGCTCCCGTTCTGATCGCGGTTCCGCGAGACGGTCTTTTGAACATCTCCCAACTCACGTTTCCGGACGCGTCCAGCTCACCCGAAAAGACGAAAGTCTCGGGTCAAAAATTACATGATCGTTTGACGCTTGATTGGGGGCTCTCTAATCTAGGATCGCCGAAATCGGCAGTGATTGAAGATGAGGGACCGGCTGGACTCCGACATCAAGACGAGGGTAACCCCTCTTGACGATCTGAAAGTAGAGCGTGCGGGACATGACTGTCTCGTCATCATCTACTCCTCTGATCCGCGAATGTTCGGCAAGCGTCATGTCTTGACTGGCGACCCCGTGCTCCTTGGGCGCGGGAGTGACAACACGCTCGTCCTTGAGAACGACAGCGTCTCCCGTCGACACGCGCGGATCGAGAAACGTGGCCGGAGTTTCTACGTTCTGGACCTCGACTCCACGAACGGCACCTACGTCAATGATGTCCTGGTCACCGACTATCAGCTGCGTCGTGGCGACCAGGTCAAGGTCGGCGACACCATTCTGAAGTTCCTCAGCGGCTCCGATATGGAGGCCCAGTACCACGAGACCATCTATCGGATGACGATCATGGATGGGCTCACCGGCGTGAACAACAAGCGCTACCTCTTGGAGACGCTTGAGCGTGAGATCCCGCGGGCGCGTCGCCATCAGCGACCGCTGACCTTGGTCATGTTCGACATCGACCGATTCAAGGACATCAACGACACCTTCGGACACCTCGCGGGTGACTACGTGCTCAAGGATCTCGCTCAGCTTGTGAAGGCGCGGCTTCGTCCGGACGACGTGATCGGTCGCTATGGCGGCGAAGAGTTCTCCGTGATTCTCCCCGAGACCTCACTGTCTGGGGGCGCGAAGATCGCGGATGATCTGCGGGAGCGAATCGCCACCCATCGGTTCGAGTTCGAGAACGAGTCCATCTCCGTCACCGTCTCGCTCGGTGTCGCGCAGCTCCAAGACGGGCAAGACGTTTTGAAGTTCATCAAGGACGCGGACGAGAAGCTCTACGTTGCGAAACGCAGCGGACGAAACCGCGTCGAGAGCTAAGTTTCTCGGGTTCTTTTTCGAGACCCTTTCGCTTCGCGCTCGCAAACGGTGGCTTCGTTTCGGAACGCGCCGCGATACGATAGAACTTAGGAATGCACCGCGGGGTCAGGGAGTTCACGGCGTGGATTGAAGAGAACCGCGAGGACCCTCGCGTTGATCTCAACCCGCCCGCGACGACGGCGGAGTTCAGCGCGCTGGAGCAACAGCTCGGCGGCCCCCTTCCCGCAGACCTCCGCTTCGTGCTCACGCGTTTCAACGGCGGTCGTCTGCCCTCCGGCCACATGCTCCCCGCGGGGATCGAGCCCGACACCATTGGCGCGGCGATTCGTCAGTACGCCGAAGAAGCAAAGCACGACTTCCTCGACAACCAGATCTTGCTCCCCTTCTTGCGAACCAACGAAGAGAGCTTGCTCGCGTTTGATCGAAGCGGCGGACCTGTTTCTGACACGTGGCCGATCATCGACTACTTCGGCGACTCGGGGGAAGAGCCGGTCGTCTACCGAACGTTCGATGGGTGGTGCCGGCACAGCGTCGCGAACTGGCGCGCGGAGCCGCCCGACGCCGAGTTCACCCTCGACATGTACCTCGCGCGGGGATCACGACACGTCGACGCGGAACCTGATGTGGCCTCCGGACACGCGACCGTGGCGCACGCGCTCAAGCGCGCGGGTCGACCGGCTGCAGCGCTCGCCGCGTACCTCGCCGCAGGGAGATGCGTACCGACGCTCCCCTGGTGCGACTGGAACGCGTTGATGCTCGCGGTGCTCGTGGAAGATCACGCCGCGGCGTTCGAGGCCACCAGCCGCTTGGCGTCACGCGGGCCGGCGGACCTTTGGCGCCGCCGCGACACCACGCCCGCCAAGGTCGCGGAGGCCGCCGCCCAGGTCCTGCCGCGTGACGAGCGCGATCACACCGAGTGGAACCGACTCTTCGACATGCTCGCCGAGCAGGCCGGAGAAGAGCGTGAAGTGATCGAAGCGATCCGCCGGGCCATGCTCGATCCCGCGGTGCCGGTGCCGCTCCCGCGCGCCAGCGAAAGAGTCCTTACCACTGACTCTCCAGAGGAGCAGTGGGCCGAGCTTCAGGCGGGCTACGAGAACGGTCAGATCCGCGACGCGCACCTCGTGCTCGACCCCCACATCGTCAGGCTGCGACGCCTCCGACCCGTCACGACGCTCCTCCGGATCCGCCGCGAGTTTTAGAGCGCAGCTCATCCCCTCCGCGCCCCTCACGCCGTAACGCGCCGTCGCGACTCAAACACCTGAGCACCAAACGGAGGTTATGAGATGCGCGCTTGAGTCGCTCGAACGCGTGAGGCTGCGAAGCTAGCGGGTCTCGGAGACAGGCGGCGCAGCGTTGGCGGTCGGCGCGTAGACCGTGACCGGTTGCCCGATGCGAAGCGCGTCGGCGTCGTCGAAGCCGTTGATGGCGGCGAGCTCTTCGACCGCGAGATCAAAGCGGGCGGCGATCTCGGAGAGCGTGTCGCCCGGTTCCACTTCGTAGATGACCCGGACGCGACCTGGAAAACCCGCGTGATAGGCGAGGTACTCGTCGCTCCCGATGGTCATCAAGTGCACCTCGCTCGGTCCGAGCACGGCCACCTGGCTCAGGTCTTGTTGGGGATCGACGTAGACCTGCAACACGATCCCGGTCGGGATCCGCGCGTCCGGGGTCACGTGGTTCCATGAGAGCAGCTCGGCCTCGCTCACTTCGAAGATCTCCGCGAGCTTCGCGATCGTGTCACCAGCGAGCGCGCGATAGAAGAGCCGCGTTCGGCCGGGCACACCAGGAACGTCGCGCACAGGCACGACCAAGCGGCCGCCCTCGCGTCGACCATCGCGGGGATCCACGTCCGGCACCAGGAGCGAGGTCAAGACCGGGACGTCTTCTCCACCGGATACGCCGTTGATCGATCGCAGCTGACCAAGCGTCATGTTGTACATCCACGCGACGTCCCGAGTGGTCTCGCCGTAGCGCAAGACGTGCGTGCGGTGGTCGCTCGGGAGCGTGGCCCAGGCGACCCGCGCGGCGTCGACATCTTCGCGCGACACGCGGAGCGAAGGCTGCGTCGGCGGAACGCGATCCCGTCGCAGATGCGGGTTCAGCTCACGGAGCTGCGTGACCGTGATGCCCGCCGCCGCGGCCAGCTCATCAAGCGTTCTGCCAGCGGGCGCGGGGACGTCCACCATCGTCAGCGGCGCGTCGCGGTCCGTGAAGCCGAAGAGCTCGAGATTGCGAAGGACGACCGCGCACGCCATCGCCTTGGGGACGTAACGCGTCGTCTCGTGCGGCAGCCCGCCGCGCTCCGCGACAACCCAGTAGTCGTTCGTGTTGTGCTTGCGCAGCGCGCGGAGCAGCGCGCCGTAACCCATGTTGTAGGCCGCGAGCGAGAGCTCCCACGAGCCGAAACGATCTTTCAGCCAGCGCAGATAGCGCGCAGCGGCTTCCGTGGAACGCTGCGGATCACGCCTCTGGTCGAACCAGAAGTCGCGCACCAACCCAAGCTCACGCGCGGTCGGGCCGACGAACTGCCACATCCCCACGGCGCCCGCTCCGGAACGCGCGGTCGGGTCATAGCCGCTCTCGATCATCGCGACGCAGCGGAGGTCTTCGGGAAGCGAAGCGCTGCGGAGCTCCGAGCGGATCACCTGGTCGTAGCGCGTCGATCGGCGAACCCAGCTCGCCATGATCGCGTGACCGCGCTCGTCGTTTTTGAAGTACTCCAGGAACCGATTCACCGCGGGCGTGAACCGGAGCGGCAGGTCGGGTCGCGTCAGGCCGCTGAGCCAATCGGGATGGTCCTCACGCGAGAGCGCGTCCTCGATCAGTGTCTGCTCCGGGAGCATCCTCTCTTCGGCCTCCCGAATCGCACGGAGACCATCCGTTTCCGGGCCGAGCCACTGCGCCTGAGCGAGGTTCGGAGCGAAAGAGCCAAAGAGTGCGATCGCGACGCCACACGTGAGGCGAGCGATCACGCGAGGAGAGCGCGCGAGCATGGCGCAATGTTAGGAAGCCGCTCGCTCGAACCGAAAAAAGGAGCGAAGAGGGATCAACCTCGAAACCTCGCGACGACCCCGCACCGCGAAACATCGCCCGGGAGCCCGCCCTTGGCTCTATGATCTCCGACGTGACGCCTGTCCTCGATGTCTTGAAGACGATTGATGAAGCCGCCGCGCCGCTCTCTTCGGAGAAGGTCGCCCTCCGAGACGCCCTCGCCCGTTTCGCGTCCGAGTCGATCGCGGCGCGCTCACCTGCTCCTGCGTTCTCAAACTCGGCGATGGATGGCTACGCGGTCTACGCCGCGGATGTCGCGAACGCGTCGGACACGGCTCCCGTGCGGCTGCCGCTCGTCGGGGAGTCCCGCGCGGGCGCACCATGCGACGACGCGCTCAAGCCAGGTCACGCGATTCGTGTCTTCACCGGAGCCGAGCTCCCCGAAGGCGCTGACGCGGTGGTCGCGCAAGAAGACACGGTCACCCAAGACGGGCACGTGCAGATCCGATTCGCCGCGCCGAGCGGCCATCACATTCGGCGCGCGGGTGCATACTTCGAGCGAGGCGCGGAGCTGGTCTCGAGAGGCGGCCTGATCCATCCCGGTGTGATGGGGCTGCTCGCGAGCCAAGGCGTCACCTCCGCGCTCGTCCACCGACGCCCGCGCGTGACCCTCTTCGCGACCGGCGACGAGCTCTTCGAACCTGGCGCGCCCCTTCCTCGCGGCGGCATCTACGAGAGCAACTCGCTCATGTTGAGCGCTTTGGTGACGCAAGCCGGAGGGATCGCGCGTGTCCTCCGCGCCGCGGGCGACGACCGGGACGCGCTGGTCGCGACGCTCAGCGACGCGCTTCGCGATGACGTCGTGATCACGACCGGGGGCGTCTCTGTGGGGGAGTACGACTTCACCAAAGCGGCGTTCGAAAACGCTGGCGTCGATATCGCGCTCTGGAAGGCGAGGATCAAGCCAGGCAAACCGCTCGTGTTCGGCACCTCGTCGTCCTCGAGAGGGCGATCGCTCGCGTTTGGTCTCCCCGGCAATCCGGTCAGCGCGTACGTGACCTTCCGGGTATTCGTGGAGCCCGCGATCAAGCGGCTCCTCGGAGACCCGGCGCCGTTCCCCGCGCCGATCGAATTCACGCTCGCGCATGATCATCAGCGCCGCGCGGGACGCACGGAGCTCGTCCGTGCCCATGTCGATCCAGAAACGCGGCGCGCAACCCTGTACCGCCACCAAGGCTCGGGGAACGCTCGCTCGCTCGCCGAACACAATGCCCTGGTCGTCCTCCCATCGGAAACAGATCGCTTTTCGGCCGGTGCTTCGGTCCTCGGCTTCCTGACATCACCGATCGGTGTGAGCGCACCCTGGATTCCCTAGCTCGCTCAAGCGCGTCTCAAATTCCGTGAAGTCGCGCCTCCGTGAGGCAGGCGGCGGTGGGGTGCTGGCCGCCTGAAGGCTGGGAACAACGCCCTCTGTTCAGGTGTTGTTCCCTCAGAAACGTCCCTTCTGCCCAAGCCGAAGGAGCACACGAGGGTCCTTCACCGTATTATGAGCGAGTGTGATCGGGGCCACTGCTTCTTCGTCGGAACTTCTCTCCTCGGGCGCGTGTCCTACCCCCGCCCCCTCTTTGTGAGCGCGCCCCTCTTTTGATGAACCTCCCTCGTTCCATTCAGCGCCCCGTTGCCGCCGTCGAGCGGCGCGTCCGTGCGCAACGCGCCATCTCGTCAGCGACCTTGTTCTTGCTCGCGGGGCTCGGCGTCGCCGCGATCACGCTCACGATGGTCAAGACGGCGGGCCTCCCGCGCGCCGAGGCGACCCCGTGGTTTATCGGCGCTGCGGCGCTGCCCGTGCTCGGCTTTCTGATTGGATGGCTGAGGCGCGTTCCCGACCTCTTGGGCGCGCAGATGCTCGACCGCCACCACGACCTCAAGTCGCGTCTTTCGAACGCGATGGAGTTCTCACGTTTGCCCGAGCGCACACCATTCATGGACGCGGCCATCGCAGACGCCGAGAGTCGCGCCAGCGCCGGGCTTGATGCACGTGGCGCGATGCCGCTGCGCGTTCCCAAAGACACGCTCGCCTGCCTCGGGCTCGCGGCCGGGGTCGCGACCATTGGGCTCCTCGAGATCCCCGAACGGGAACTCGTCCCGGTTGTCAGCCGCGTCACGCCCCTCGTGATTCACCAAGACGACGTCGAGGGCTTTGAGGAGAACCTCGCTCCTGTTCTGCAAGACGTCGACGCGCCTGAGGATGTCCGGAACGCCGCGCGCGAGCTCAACCAAGTGCTTGAAGATGTGATCGATCAGCGCATCGAGCGCGAAGAAGCACTTCGCCGGCTGACGGATCTCGAGACCCGACTCGCCGAAGGTCGCCCGGGTGACCTCGAGTCGATGGAAGACGCGATGCGCGAGCTCAGCCGTGATCTTCAGCGCGCGAACGAGACCCAAGAAGCATCCGAAGCCTTGCGCGAAGCGGACGCGGAGCGGGCCGCTCGTGAACTCGAGGACGTCGCGCAACAGCTCGAGAACGAAGAGCTTCGTCGCAACGAGCTTCGGCGTCTTCGCGAGGCGATGCAGCGCGCGTCCGAGCGTGAAGAGCAAGACGCGCAGCGCGAAGAGCGTCTCCAAGAACGAGAAGAGGAAGCGCGTCGACTGCTCCAACAGCAGCGCGACAAGCAAGGCGAGAGCGAGCGCGAGCGTCGTCTCCTTCGTCGTCGCCAGCGCGAGCTCGATCGCTTGTCACGCGAGCGCCAAGAGGTCAGCGAACAACGGCGTCACCTTGAGCGTTTGCGGCGCGAAGCCCAACGCACGGCCGAGAGCCTCAATCGGAACGCACAAGACCAACAGCAAGCGGCCGAGTCGATGCGGCAGATGGCCGAAGAGCTCAACCGGATGGCGCGCGAACAGATGAGCCAGTCCGAACGCGAGGAGCTCTCGCGTCAGATCCGCCAGCTCCGGGAAATGATCCGGCGTCAGCAACAAGGTCAGCAGGGACAGCAAGGTCAACGAGGCCAGCAAGGCCAGCAGGGACAAGGCGGACGCCAAGGCCGGATGCAACGGTTCCGCCTCGGCGCGCGTGGACAAGGCGGGACGAAGCTCCGCCGACCTGGCCAGGGACAGGGTCAAGGACAGGGCCAAGGACAGGGCCAAGGACAGGGCCAAGGACAGGGCCAAGGACAGGGCCAAGGACAGGGCCAAGGTCAGGGCCAAGGTCAGGGCCAAGGTCAGGGACAAGGTCAGGGACAAGGTCAAGGTCAGGGTCAGGGTCAGGGTCAGGGTCAGGGTCAGGGTCAGGG
>CALJDU010000101.1 GCA_938024995.1 uncultured bacterium | reverse complement strand
GGTCAGCGAATCGGCAACCGGGAAATTGCTCGGCGGGACCTGCAACACGTCCCGGGATCGTCACCAAGCGTGACTGACTCTGGTCCATCAACGCCACGCTGCCGAGCAACGCTTCCGTGTACGGGTGCTGCGGATCATCGAACACCTCGAACACGTCACCGGTCTCGACAGACTGGCCGGCGTACATCACCACCGCCCGATCGGCGATCTCGGCGACGACGCCCAGATCATGGGTGATGAACAGCATCGCCATCTCCGCTTCCTCGCACGCGCCGACCAGCAGTTCCAGGACTTGCCGCTGCGTCGTGACGTCGAGCGCCGTCGTGGGCTCGTCAGCGATCAAGAGCTTTGGTTTGCAAGCGAGCGCCATCGCGATCATCACCCGCTGCCGCATCCCGCCGCTCAGCTCATGCGGAAAGCTGTCCACGCGCTGCTTCGGCGCTGGGATGCCGACCAGACCGAGCATCTCGATCGCGCGCTCGCGGGCTTGCTTCTTGTTGAGATCCTGATGGAGCAGGAGCGTCTCCGCGATCTGCGCGCCGACGGTATAGACCGGGTTGAGCGAGCTCATCGGCTCTTGGAAGATCATCGAGATGTCGTTGCCGCGGAGGGCGCGGAGCTCGTCTTCGTTGAACTTGAGGAGGTCCTTTCCGAGGAAGCGGATCTCTCCGCGTTCGATCTTTCCGGGAGGCGACGGGATCAAGCCCATGACCGAGAGCGAGGTGACGGACTTGCCACATCCGCTCTCGCCCACGATCCCGAGCGTCTGCCCATCCCGAACTTCAAAGCTCACGCCGTCGACCGCGCGGAGCGAGCCTTCATCGGTGTGGAACGCGGTAACGAGGTCGTGGACCTCGAGGAGGTTCTCGGTCATCAGGAGGACCCTACCAGGCGACCGGCCGCACTTTGACGAGATTTGTGCCGCGGGCAGCCGCGTACCGAGTGGGGCTCTGCCTGGGTCGGCCTGTGTGGTTCGCTCTGGTTTGGTTAGGCCTGCGGGTCTTCGCGAAGTTGGGCGCCGAAGCGAACCATGTTCACCAGGAGCACCATCGAGCCGAGGGTGTAGTGGGCGAACACCTCGGGACCACGGGCGATCCCCGTCGCGGCGGAGCGGAGCGCGCACCCCATCGCGGCGGAGCGGAGCGCGACGGCCGACCGGCGGGTCGCGGGCTTGTCGCTCCGGGTGGAGCGGGTTGCGGAGCGCGATCGATGACGTGTCTGAGTACTCATGTTTCCCTCGTCCGTGCTTGCACCGTCTCATCCGGGTGTGACGCTCACGTTGCATCCAGGAAACAGTTCGATCGCGATTTCACATTCCCGTGTGACAACCCGTGAGATCGAGATTTCTCCTTCGGCCTGATAAGGTGCAGCGCTTCCTCTTTTCCTGGACTTTCATGCGACCTCTTCACTCCTTCTCCCTCGTTTCATTGCTCGCGCTCTGCGTTTTCATCACGGTTGGCTGCGGGGACGACGACCGACCGCGCCGTGACGCCGACGTGGCGATGGACACCTCGGTCGAAAACCCAGACACCTCAACGGGCTGCGTTCCAGGCCAGGGCGCCTGCGCGGGCAACGTTCACTACACCTGCGGGCCTGATGGCATGTCGATGGTCGATCCGGTGACGTGTCCGAGCGCCTGCAACCCCACGGAAGGGTGCGTGGATTGCACGCCCGGGCAGCGGCGATGTGAGGGCAGCGTGTCGATGATCTGCGCCTCCGACGGAAGCGGCTTCGTGACCGGACGGGACTGCGCGGAGAACGGGGCGACATGTGGAGGCGCGGGCTTCTGCACCGACTCGTGCGGCGCCGCGGAGTCTTCCCGCTCGAACATCGGGTGTGAGTACTGGCCGACGCCGCTCTTCAACTCCTCCGACTTTGAGGGCCGCTACGACTTCCGTGCGGTCGTCGCGAACCCGAACAGCGAAGTGGCGAACGTGCGCGTGTTCCGCGGGGCGACCATGATCTCGTCGGCGGCGGTTCCGCCGAACGGCCTTCAGGACATCGTCTTGCCGTGGGTTCCTGGGCAGAACGACCGGATGGACGATCCCTTTGTCAGCTTCGGCGCGACCAACGGCGCGTACCGCTTGATCTCGGACCGGCCGGTCACGGTCGCGCAGTTCAACCCCTTCGATTACGACAACGGTCGCACGATCGATGACTTCTTGAACCCGCGCTTCGGCGAGCCTGACTACTCGTACACCAACGACGCCTCGCTGCTCCTCCCGGCGCATTCCTTCACGGGCGACTACATCGCTTCGAGCTTCTCGCCGCTCTCCCGCGCGATCGAGCAGATGGGCCTCTTTGGTGTCGAGCGCTCCGCCGCGTCGATCCCCGGCTACATCGCGGTGGTCGGGACCACGCCCGAGCCGACCCAGGTCGACATCACGTTGACGGCGCCCATCGCGGCGGACGTGAGCGGCCGCTTCCCAGCGGCGACCGCGGGGACGACCATCAGCTTCAGCATCGCGCGCGGCGAGGTCATCCACGTGATGGCGGCCGCGCCCCCTGCCTGCGCCGCGGGGCGACCGGGATTCGTGCGACGCGAGTTCTGTCCGGATGACATGCCGGGGTGCGGGACCTTCTTGGAGTTCTGCAACGAAGCGAACTTTGATCTCTCCGGGTCGCGCGTTCGCGCCAACCACCCCATCGCGGTCTTCGGCGGTCACGTTTGCGCTTACGTGCCGTACGATCGTGAGGCGTGCGATCACCTCGAGAACCAGATGCCTCCGCTTCAGACGTGGGGGACCAACTATGTGACCGCGCCGCTCCGGGCGCCCGGCTCGACCGCGCAAAACGTCGTCCGCGTGATGGCCGCGTTTGACGCGACGACGGTGACCATCGACCCGCCTCAAGGTGGAGTCTCGACGTTGAACCTCAACGCGGGTGGCTGGAACGAGTTCACCGCGAGCACACCGTTTCGTGTGAGCAGTGATCGCGGCGTGATGGTGACGCAGTACTTGTCTGGGCAGTTCTCGACCGATCCGCCCCAGGCCGCAGGCGACCCTGCGATGGTGGTCCTGGTGCCGCGCGAGCAGTTCCGGTCGGACTACACCTTCGTTACGCCGACCTCGTACAACGCGTCCACAATGGGCCAGTCGTACATCATGATCACGCGTACCCCCGGCCAGAGCGTGCAGCTCGACGGCTCGGATGTGAGCGCCTCCTGGGAGACGGTGGGGGATCGTGAAGTCGGCATCGTCTCTGTCGGCGGCGGAACGCATCAGCTTCAGGCCAGCGAGCGCGTGGGCGTGATCGTCTACGGCCTCGGTCAGTTCACGAGCTACGCGTACCCGGCGGGCCTCAACCTCGAAGAGATCTTGCTCATCTGAGCGTGCACCTTTGCGTCGTCAGAAGCGCATGTGAGCGTGAATTGTCGGCCGCGCAGCGGGGGGCCTGCTACGCTGCGCCGCCGTGACCGCGCTTCTCGACCGCCGTTTCTTGTTCGTCGTTGGAAAAGGCGGCGTTGGAAAGACCACCGTGTCTGCAGCGCTGGCGCTCGCCGCGGCTCGCCAACGGAAGCGGGTCTTGATCGCGATGGCGAACTCGCCCGGAGAGCGCCTCAGCTCGATGTTCGGATCGCCGCCCGTGACCGACGAGATCATCGAGGTCGCCCCGCTCGTGGACGCCGTCAACATGACGCCCGCGGCCGCGATCGAGGAGTACGGCCTCATGATCTTGAAGGTGAAGGCGCTCTACCGCGCGGTCTTCGAGAACAAGGTCGCGAAAACGTTCTTGCGCGGCGCGCCCGGCCTCGAGGCGTGGTCCATGCTCGGCAAGGCCTACTACCACGCGGTTGGACACGGACCCGATGGCGACTCCGACTACGATCTCGTGATCCTCGACGCGCCTGCCACGGGACACGGGCTCGACATGCTCCGCGTTCCCCAGGTCATCCAAAACATCGCGCCTCCAGGGCTTCTGCGCCGCGAAGCGGTCCGCGCCCTCGACCTCTTTCGGGACCCGGCGCGGGCGGGCGTGGTCATCGTGACGCTCCCCGAAGACATGCCGACGAACGAGTCGATCGAGCTCAACGAAGCGCTCCGCGACGAGCTCAAAATGCCGGTCGCGCACGTGGTCGTGAACCGCGTGTACCCGAGCCTCTTCAAGCGCCCAGAACGCGCGGCGCTAGAGAACCTGCCGGACCTCGAGGAAGGGTCGCCGCTCGCGACGATCGGATTGGCGGCGCGGGCCAGGGCCGGGCGAGAGAGCCTGCAGCGCGCGAGCATCAGCAAACTGAGCGCCGCGATCCAAGCTTCGCGGACCGAGCTGCCGCAGCTGTTCCTGCCGGAGCTCGCGAAGGAGAACCTCGACTCGCTCTCCCGCGCGTTCTGAGCCGTTGACCTCCTGAGCGTTCAAGCCTACAGCCGCGAGCAGATGGGCGCGCGTAGAGACAACGGGAACGGAGTAGACGGCGATCCCCTGCGGCGGTTTCGGGCGGTCGCTTGGGCGTTCTTGGGCTACACGGTCTTGGTCATCGTCTACGGCGCGTTCGTGCGCGCGACCCTCTCTGGAGATGGCTGCGGAGACCACTGGCCGAGCTGCAATGGTGAGCTCATCCCGTTCGCCCCTGAGCGAAAGACGGTCGTCGAGTTCGCGCACCGCGTGACCTCGGGGCTCGCCTGGTTCTTCGCGCTCGGCGTCTTCCTCTACGCGCGGCGGGTCGCGCCTAAGCGGCATCGGGTGCGTCGCTACGCTGCGCTCGGGCTCTTCTTGATGACCACCGAAGCGCTGATCGGCGCGGGTCTCGTGGTCCTCAAGATGGTCGCCGACAACCCTTCGCTCGCGCGCGGCTGGTGGACCGGAGGCCATCTCCTCAACACGTTCCTCTTGCTCGTCGCGCTCACGCTCTTGGTCTTCTTCGCGGAGCCGCGAGGGGCGCGCCGACGTGAACGAGAGCCGCTCTCGATCGCGCTGCTGGTGGTGCTCGCGGGCGTGTTGTTGCTCGGGATGAGCGGCGCGATCGTCGCGCTCGGCGACACGATCTTTCGCGTGGAGACGCTCGCCGAAGGTCTCGCTCAAGATCGGGATCCGAACGCGCATCTGTTTGTTCGCCTTCGCGTCTATCACCCGCTGATCGCGCTCGCGGTCGGGGCGCTCACGATGTTCACGGTGGGGCAGATTTTTGGGGCGGCGCCCCGTCGAAGCGAACATCGTCGCGTGGCGCTCGCCGCGCTCTGCTTCTTCGTTCTCCAGATCGCGGTCGGGTTCCTCAACGTCTGGTTGCTCGCGCCCGTCTGGATGCAGCTCCTGCACCTGCTCGTCGCGGACGCCCTGTGGATCGCGCTTGTGTGGCTGGCCGCTTTGGTCTTTACCGAAACCCTGGACGCGCCTGACCTAAGCGGTGAGGTGGGCTCCGCGGCGGCAGCCACTGCCTGATCACTCCGGCGCGAGCTCCAGCGTCGCGTCGATGTCACGGTCGCTCATCTCTTCGCGAATGCGCTCCGCCAGGGAATCGAGCTCGGGAGCGTCGCCTCGGAGAACAGCGTGAACCGCTTCACCATCGCGCCGAAGCTCAACCTTCACGTCGCGCTGACTTAGATCGAGATGAACGACGGGGTCGCCGTTCACCGTTCCCACGCGAAGAGAGCGAACCAAGCGATCGACCATTGCCGCGGTCTGCGCATGCGCGAGGCCAGAACCAGGAACGGCCGCGGCGCTCTCAGGAGGGCGAATGAGCGCGGGGTGGAGGCTCACCCGGTCGAACGTTCGCGGCTCTTCACTTGTCGGGAGACGCTCATCACGAACGTCCTCTCGATCCGCTATGGCTCGCTCGGCGATCGGTCCGTGGTTCGTGCGTGCGGGCGCGCCTTGCGTCCGCAGGGGCGTCGCGGGGTCCTGGCGACTGTCTGGCGGCGTTCGCCGAGAAGAGGTCGGTTCGCCGCGACCCAGCACCTTCTTGAACTTGCTTTTTCCGTTCGGCGTTCGGGCCGGGCGCCCTCGGGGACGTTCAGTCTTACGTTCTGATTGGCGAGAAGGTCGCGTCGGAGGAGCGGTTGGTTGGCGAGGGCGCATGCACCGGTGTCGACCGCCCCCTTATCGGGTTGCCTCTTGGATGCGATTTGCGCGGGCAAGCGGCTGAAAGTCTTTCCATTTTCGGCGCGTCCGAGGGTATTCTCCGCGCGTGAGTGACCCGTACATCGGGCGCGAGGTCGCCGGCCAGTTTCGTATCGTGAAGCGTATCGGCGCTGGGGGGATGGGCGCGGTTTACAAGGCCGAGCAGGCTTCCATGCGGCGTTTTGTCGCGATCAAGATCCTGCACCCGCGCTATCTCTCGCGAAAAGACCTCGTCTCTCGCTTCCGTCGAGAAGCGCGCGCGATGAGCCACTTGAGCCACCCCAACACCGCGCGCGTCTTCATGTACGGCCAGGTGGAGGACGGAGCCTGGTACTTCGTCATGGAGTACCTCGAGGGGAAGAACCTCGCCCAGCTGGTTCGCTCGGAAGGACCGATGGAGCCGTCCCGCGCGGCGAAGGTGATGGTCCAGGTTTGCGGCGCGCTAGACGAAGCGCACACCTACGGGATCATCCATCGCGATCTCAAACCCGAGAATATTTTCCTGACCAGCCAGGGCGGGATCACCGACTACCCAAAGGTGCTCGATTTTGGTCTCGCCAAGGTGACCGAGCGCGAGATGAACCCGAACTCACTTGTGCTGACGCGCGAGGGGATGGTGTTTGGTACGCCGGAGTTCATGAGCCCGGAGCAAGCGCGAGGGCAGACGCTCGATGGTCGCAGCGACATCTACTCTCTCGGGACCATTCTCTATGAGCTGGTGTCGGGGAAGCTCCCCTTCGACGCAAAGCAGCCGATCGAGTTCATCCAGCTTCACGTGAAGGCGAGCCCGATCCCGCTCTCCCGTCGCGCGCCTCGTGTTCCAGAAGCGCTTGAGCGCGTAGTCATGAAGGCGCTCGCGAAGAACCCGAACGATCGCTACGCCTCTGCGCGTGAGTTCGCGAACGCGCTTGAGCAGTTCCTCTCCGCGGCGCGTGAACCTGCGCCGGCACCTGAAGAACCTGAACCGGTTTTTGAGCTCACGTCTCCGTCCAGTAGCTATCCCGCTGTTCGTCCGCCGTCCCTCGTGGACGAGCCCGTCGTCTTGCCGCGAAACCGTGCACCGACGGTCGTCTTGGCGTTCGGTTTGCTGCTGGCGATCGTGGGCGTGGGCGCCCTGGTCTACGCCCTGAGCCAGTGAGGGTTGCGGCGACAACCGCGGAATCTCTCAGGATCGTGGGTCTGAGGCTTGTCTTGCCGCCAGGGTGAACGCAGTGTCGGGTAGAGCGGGTCGGCTTGACGGCCCGCGTATCGATCTGACATATCGACCCCGCTGTGAGCGCTGCCCCCACGATTCCCGCTCTCCCGCCCCGCTCTCGCGGGTTGAAGAGTGTGATCCGCGACATGGTCGCGCTTGCGAAGCCCCGGATCACGTTGATGGTCTTGGTGACCGCAGCAGGTGGCATGTGGCTCGCGCCCGGTTCGCTCCCGGCGGAGATCGTCGCGATCATGCTCGTGACCACCTGCGCCGTGGTCGCGTCCGCCAACTCGCTCAACTGCTGGCTCGAGCGAGATGTCGACCAGCTGATGGCGCGAACCGCGAGACGCCCCCTGCCTTCGGGTCGGTTGCGCCCAAACATCGCGTTCTGGTTCGGTGTCGTTCTGGGCGTGACGTCGATCCCGCTCCTCACGTTCTTCGTGAACCCGATGACTGGGCTCCTCGGCGCGATCGCGTTGATCAGCTACGTCGCGATCTACACCCCGATGAAGCAGCGCTCTCCCGCGGCGCTCCTCGTCGGCTCAGTCCCTGGCGCGCTCCCGCCGCTGATGGGCTGGACCGCGGCGACCGGGACGATCGACGCGCCAGGCGTCGCGCTCTTCGCGATCCTCTTCATCTGGCAGCTACCGCATTTCATCGCGATCTCGATCTATCGTCGTGAAGAGTACGAGCGCGCGGGCATGAAGGTGCTCCCTTCGGTGCGCGGAGAGCAGCACGCGAAGGTGTTCATTCTCCTCTACACGGGCGCGCTCATCGTCTCTTCGGTGCTCCCGTTTGTGTTCCGCGTCGCGGGGCCGATTTACCTCACGGTCGCTTGCGCGGTGGGCGTGTACTACTTCGCCGTGAACGTCCGCGGGCTCCGCAAAGAGGTCACCGGTGAGGTCGCCAAGGTCTGGGCGCGCAAGTCCTTCCTCGCGTCGCTCGTCTACCTGACCGCGCTCTTCGCCGCGCTGATGATCGACGCGATCGTCTTGTGAGACACGCGAGCACCCGGCTCGTCTTCCTCATCGTCGCGCTCGCCTTCTCTGTGAGCTGCAAGCAGCCTGAGCTCCCGCGGCTCTCTGAGGTCCCCGCGTTCACGCTCACGGATCAGAGCGGGGCGCGCTTCACGAGCGCATCGCTCCGCGGAGAGCTCTTCATCGCGGACTTCATCTTCACGAGCTGCCCGAGCGTCTGCCCGATGATCACGGCGCAGATGTCCAACCTGCAGCGGCGGCTTCCAGGCGTCCGCCTGGTGTCTTTCTCAGTCGACCCGGAGGTCGACACCCCCGACGTGCTCCGCGCGTACGGCGAGTCACACGGCGCGGACTTTGACCGCTGGTCGTTCGTGACGGGTTCACGCGACGCGATGGAAGAACTGGTCGTCTCTGGCTTTCGCGTTCGAATGGGCGCGCGTGAGCCGCTCGACGAGGGCTACGACATCATGCACGCCAGCCACTTCATCTTGGTCGACGAAGAGCTACGTATCCGCGGCTACTACGCGAGCGACGCGCAGGGGATCGCGAAGCTCGAGCGCGACACGCGCTCGCTCCAGTAAGCGACCCAGGACTGATCGACCTTAGCTGGTGCAGTAGCCGCGAGGCGCGCGGCGCACGACCCGGAGCTTCTCGCGTGCTTGGCTGAGCAGCGGTGAGTCGCGGTGTGTCTGAATGAGCGCGTCGAGCGCGCTGCGTGCATCTGTGCAGGCGTGGAGCGAGTAGAACGCGTTGCCCATCTCGAGCAGCGCGTCGTCGACCATGTCGCCTTCGCCGTGGTCCGCGATGACGTTACGGAACGCGCCGAGAGCGTTCGCCGGGCGGCGCTCTTCGAGGTAGCTCTTCCCGATCCAAAACTGCGCGTCGTCGGCGCGCTCGTGCTCACCGTGACGCTGCGCGAACGCTCTGAAGAGGGCACGGGCGAGGGAGTAGTTGTTGGCCTGGTAGGCGCGAACCGCGGCGTTGAAGTGCTCTGCGGGGTCCTGCGGGATCTGGCTCTCTTCCACCGGCATATCAACACCGGCGCGCCTGGCGACCGACTCGAGGTTCTGGTTGATCTCGGCGGTTCGCTGCGCCGCGGCGCGGGCGACTCCGTCAATCGAGTTCTGCGCTTCAGCGAGCTGGCCTTCGGTCGACTGAAGCTGTGAGCGGAGCTCTTGGACCTCGGCCCCCAGGTCGGCGTTCTGCCGGCTCGTCTCGGAGAGCGACGCCTCGAGGCTCGCGATGCGTGCCTCGGACGCTGCTTCTTGGGCGGCGCGCGCGTCTCGCTCGGTGGTCAGCGTTTCCTCAACCGCGTCGAGTCGCTGGGCGAGGTCTTGGCCGGCGCCTTTCGGGTAGCACCCGCCAATGGCGAGGATAAGGCTCAAGCAGAGCGTGAAGCGGGTCATCTTGGTCCTCCTTCGGTTCTTAGCGTTCGATGAACACGACGCGACGGTCGCGTTGGTAGGAGCCCTCGTCGAAGCCCTGTGCGAGCTCCTCTCCCATCGAGGAGACGGTCACCGGCGCGGTCACGCCGAGTGAACGGAGGAACTGCTGGACCGCGCGCGCGCGTCGGTCACCGAGCGCCAGGTTGTACTCTTCCGTTCCGCGTGAGTCGGTGTGACCAGTGAGGTGCACGGCGCGGACGCTGCGGCTTCGGATGCAGTTCGCGTTGGTCTGGATCGCGTCCCGTGACGACCGACTGATGTTGTCCGCGTCGTACCCGAAGTAGACCGGCTCCAGGATGCAGGTGTTCTGCTGCGGCGGAGGCGCGGGCATCGAGGCGGTCTGCTCGACCGCTTCACAGCGGTTCTGATTGCAGCGCTGGTTCGGCCCACAATCACCCGCACCGTCACAGAAGTTCGTGATCGGATCGCAGCGACCTTCAACGCAGCTCTCGCCACGGGTGCAGTGACGATCTTCGCGGCACTGCTGGCACTGGTCGTTGACGCAGTACTCGTTTTCACGGCAATCGTCGTCGTCTCCACAGTTCGGGTAGCTTGGTCCGCACCCGATAACGGTCGCCGAAAACACGATTACGAGCAGGAGGTTGAGGCGATTCATCTTCGTTTCGGGTCCTCGGAAGTGGGGGGTGCGGTACCCCCGCGTTCACGGCTTGTCAACGTCTCTCAAGGTCTGTGCCTCTCAATGTCTCTCGCGACGTGGAGGTCGTTCGGGCGTTCTCGTTCGTTTCTCGTGACACGGTTCTTGTCCGCGCCTTTGCGCCAACTTGGTTGACTGGATCCGTGCGTCGAATGTTCACGGTCGGCTTGCGGTGAACAGTGATCCCCACGTACCTTAAACACGTGGGGATGGAACTTATTTGGAGAGTTGAATGTCTTGCCAACGGATGATGATCGCGGCCCTTGCCCTTTTGGTGCTGGCCGCATGTGGTGACGACGACTCCGGAACCGATGATTCTGGGACCGATACGTCATCGCCCGACACCACGATGACGCTGCGCTGCGGCGGTGCGGGGGACGGTGACGGAGACTTCATCAGCACCGCTGACGAGGGGGATGGGGACGCGGACCTCGATGGCTTGGTCAATGACCAGGACACCGACGCAGATGGCGACGGTCTCCTCGACGTGGACGAAGCGGGGGACATGGACTGCACCACGCCTCCGCGTGACACCGACCTCGACGGCATCCCTGACTTCCTCGACACCGACGGCAACGGCGATGGTGTGCACGACGGTGAGCAGACCGAGACGGACCTCGACGGTGACGGTACCCCGGACCACCTCGACACCGACGTCGATGGTGACGGCATCCCGAACGTCGACGAGGCCGGCGATGACCCGACCCTCGACACGGACGGCGACGGCACGCCCAACGTCTTCGACACCGACTCCGATGGCGACACCATCCTCGACGTTCACGAAGGCCGTGGCGACCCCGATGGCGACGACATCCCGAACTACCTCGACCTCGACTCGGACGACGACGGCATTGACGACGCGACCGAGGCGGGCGACGGCGATCCCGCGACCCCTCCCGTACGCTGCGCGGAAGAGATCGACCCGATCACGGAGCTGCCGGCCGCAGATGGCCTGGACGACTTCGAGGATCGCGACAGCGACAACGACGGCGCGCCGGATGGCACCGAACTCGAATTTGGCACCGACCCGTGCAACATCGACACTGACGGGGACGGGTTCCGAGACGTCGTCGAAATCGCGTATGAAGAGCTCAACTGCGTCGACGGCGTGGGTGAGGGCTGCGACTGCGCGACGCTCCCGAGCTGCGGCATCCCGGACGACGACTTCTTCGTGGTCTTGCCGTTCAACGCCGACCCGGTTCAGCGCGACCTGATTTTCGGCACCGAGGTTCGCGTCGCGGACATCTTCTTCCTCACGGACACGACCGGTTCGATGGGCAGCGAGCTCAACTTCGTCAAGACGACCGTGTCGTCCCCCGGCACCGGCATGATCGACCGTATTCGCGAGACGATCCCCGACTCCTGGTTCGCAGGGGCGCAGCACGACGACTTCCCGTTTGGCAGCTACGGCAGCAGCCGTGACCAGCCTCTCATCCTCGCGATCGGAATGACGCCTCCCGACCGCGCGAGCGAAGTGCAGGCGGCGTTCATGGGCATGGACCTCCACAGCGGCGCGGATGGCCCCGAGTCCTCGACCGAGGCGCTCTACCAGACGATGACCGGTGAAGGCGGAACCTGGATGCACAGCGGCGGCAGCTACACGATGCGCCGCTACGTGGGTGACTGCCTCGACACCGGCTGGGGCGCGCCGTGCTTCCGCGAAGGCTCCCTGCCGATCGTCATTCACTTCACCGACTTCTGTTCGCACAACGGACCGATCGGTGAGAGCGCCAGCTGTGGCGACTACACCGGCATCACGCCGTCCCCGGCGGTCTTCTCGGACGCGATGCTGGAGATGAACCGACGCGGCGCGAAGTACATCGGCATCAACACCTCCACCACCAGCTGCGTCGGCGCGGTCGGCCCGGACGGGCGCTCCCCCTGCTTCTTCATGAAGCGGGTGGCGGAGGAGAGCGGCTCGATCGACCTCGAGGGCAACGCCCTTGTCTACGATTTGCCCGATGGTGGTGGCTCCAGCGCCGCGTTCATCGACGCGGTTGTCGGCGCGGTGGAGACCGTGGCGACGCGCGTTCCACAGGACGTGGACACCGCGCTCCGCGACGATCCCACCGACACGGAGGGCGTCGACGCGACCCAGTTCATCAAGCGCCGTCAGCCGGCGTGTCGCGCGACCCCGCCGACCGACCCGTGCTGGGCGCCCCCGGCGGACGTCACGCTCGAAGACGCGGTCGCCGCGGTGGACGAGTCGACCTTCTTCGGCGTCGTTCCCGGGACCCAGGTCACGTTCCGGATCACGTTCCAGAACGACTTCTTGGGAGACAACCGAGACACGCTGCTCTTCATCGCGTTCATTGACGTTCGCGGAAGCGGCGCGGCGGTCCTCGACACGCGGCAGGTGTTCATCATCGTGCCCGCGACCTCGGGTGGCGGCATCGGCTGATCGCTGGCTGAACAAGCCGAACACGCGACGGGCAACGGTCTTATGATCGTTGCCCGTTTCAAATTGTGCTGAACGTCGGGATGGTGGTCACCCGTTCTTCGCGGGATTTGAGTCCGACTGGCTCTCGCGGGTGGCTTTTTCCCGGCAAAAAGAACGTTTTGCGACCGCTGAGGTCCTGGTCGCTGGTAGGCTCCCCGAGATGAACGCCCAGGAGATGGTAGAGCTGTGTAAGAAGCACACGCTTTTCACGTGGAGCGCGAGCGGAAAGGTCGATCCGCTCCCAATCGAACGTACGGACGGGGTCTATCTCTACACACCTGATGGTGAACGGATCCTCGACTTCAACAGCCAGTTGATGAGCGTCAACATCGGTCACAACCACCCGAAGGTCATCGCGAAGATCAAGGCGCAGCTCGACAAGGGTCTGCTCTATACCTTCCCTGCGTCTGCGACGGAGCCGCGTGCTCGACTCGGGCATCTCCTCTCGGAGATCGTCCCCGGCGACATCAACACGTTCTTCTTCACGCTCTCCGGCGCGGAGTCGAACGAGAACGCGATCAAGGCCGCGCGTCAGTTCACGGGTCGCTCCAAGATCCTTGCGCGGTACCGCAGCTACCACGGCGCGACGAACGCGACGATGCAGTTGACCGGGGATCCGCGGCGCTTAGCGAACGAGCCCGGGATGCCCGGCGTCATCCACGTCATGGATCCGCGACCCTACGACTACTCCTTCGGCACGACCGAAGAAGAGATGACGGAGAACAACCTTCGTTACCTCGAAGAGGTCATCACCTACGAAGGTCCCGACACGATCGCGGCGATGTTCGTCGAGACCGTGACCGGCACCAATGGCGTGATGCCTCCAACGCGTGGCTACCTGAAGGGCCTTCGTGCGCTCCTCGACAAATACGGCATCCTGCTCGTGTGCGATGAGGTCATGGCGGGCTTCGGACGAACCGGAAAGATGTTCGCCTTCGAGCACTACGACATCGTCCCGGACATCGTCTGCATGGCCAAGGGTCTGACGTCGTCGTACTTGCCGCTCGGTTGCATGGGCGTCAGCGATCGCATCGCGGACTATTTCCGAGAGAACGTCTTCTGGGGCGGGCTGACCTACAGCGCGCACGCCCTCTGCTGCGCGACCGCGATCGCGAACATCGAGGTGATGCTCGAGGAGAAGCTCGTCGAGAACGCGGCCAAGATGGAGAGCGTCATGCGCTCCGAGATGGACCGCTTGCAGGCCAAGCACCCATCGATGAAAGAAGGACGCGCGCTCGGCCTCTTCGGCATGATCGACGTCCAGAAGAACAGCAAGGGCGAGTACATCGCGCCCTACAACGGATCACACCCTGCGATGGATCGACTCAAGAAGTTCTTCCGCGACGAGGGGCTCTTCACGTTCGTACGGTGGCGTCACTTCATGTGTAACCCACCGCTTTGCATCACTGAAGAGCAGTTGAAAGAGGGCTTCGCGATCATCGATCGGGGGCTCGACATTACCGACGAGGCTTTTGAAGGCTGAAGCGGTGAGGCGCGCCCGCGCCTAGAGAGAGGTCACATGAAGAAGCTCGATCCTGTTTCGGGGTTCCGGTTCGCCGGGATCGCGAGCGGCATCAAAAAAGATGGCTCCCTGGATCTCGGATTGATCGTCGCCGATCAACCCGTGCCCACTGCCGTCGTGACGACCAAGAACCGAGTTCGCGCCGCGTGCGTCGAGCTGATCAAAAAGCGCGCGCGCAGCGGTCGCGCGCAAGCGATCTTGGTCAACAGCGGTTGCGCGAACGCCTGCACCGGAGAACGAGGTCGCCGTGACGCGCTCTCGACCACGCAGGCCGTCGCGGACACGTTGGAGATTGATCGCGCGTTGGTCTTCTCGGCGTCCACGGGCGTCATCGGTCAGCCGCTTCCGCGTGGCGTGATCGAGAAGTCCGCTGGAGCGCTGGTCGCCGCGGCGCGAGAGAAGAGCGCCGGCCGCTTCGCGCGGGCCATCCTGACGACGGACAAGGGCACCAAGGTGTCCCGGATCGCGTTCCGTCAAGGTGGACACGAGCGGGTGATCCTCGGCATCGCGAAGGGCGCCGGCATGATTCATCCAGACATGGCCACGACGCTCGCGTTTGTTGTCACGGACGCGGCGATCCCGAGCGACGCGCTCTCCGCTGCCCTTGGTCGCGCGACCGACAAGACGTTCAACTGCATCTCCGTCGATGGCGATACGAGCACGAACGACACCATCGTCGTCATGGCGAGCGGTGACCCCACGGAGGGCGAGACCGGCGCCGCTTCGTTCGAGACGGCGCTCACCGAGGTCCTCGACGACCTGGCGACCATGATCGTCGCGGATGGCGAAGGCGCGGAACACGTCGCGAAGATCGTCGTGACCGGCTGCAAGGACTCCGACGCGCGCAAGGTCGCGCGAACGGTCGGGACCTCGATGCTCGTGAAGACCGCGATGAACGGAAAGGACCCGAACTGGGGCCGGATCGTCGCCGCGGTCGGGCGCGCTGGCGTGAAGGTCAACCCGAACAAGATCACGGTCTCGATCGGAGACGTCGTGGTCTATACCGACGGGATGCCGGTCTCGACCGCGAAAGCGGAGAACGGGGCGTCACGCGCGATGAAGAAGCGCAGTTACGAGATCAAGGTCGCGCTCGGTGGGCCGGGCAACGGAGAGGGTTACTACCTGACGTGCGATCTCGGAAGCTCGTACGTCAAGGTGAACAGCACCGCGCGGACCTGATCGGAGCCAGCGCCAGCGGCGCGGAACGGCGAATACGAACGACGGCTGACGAAGGTTGGTCGTCGTTGTTTCGTTTCGGTACCTGTTCGTTTCGGCACTTGCTCGTTTTGGCTCAGTGACCGATGTAGCGCGGCCAGGCCGCGAACGTCAGGACGACACACGAACGACCGTCTCGCCCGCGGGCGACCCCCGCGCCGTAGTCCGTGAAGCGTCGATCGACGAGCGTCATCAGGTGGCTGGGGGAATGGAAGAACGCGCGGAGCGCCCCTTCGACGGTGCGTGAGCGCGCGACGACCTCGCCGACGACGCGCGCGGTGATGCCCTCGTCGCGCAGTCGGTCTTCTGGATCGCTCCCGCCGAGCTGATGGAGCGCGCGGCCTGCCCGGCAGACGCGTCGCGCGTGCCTCTGTGCCGCGGCGCGCAGCAAGCGATTGTCGCGGATCGGAGAGACCTCGCGGAACGCCCGAACCGCCGAGAGGAAACGACCCGGGTCGTCGCCCGCGTCGATCTCCATCGCGGGCGCTTCTCCTCGAGCGCCGACCAGCCGAACCGCGACGGGGCGCGGACCCGCGGGACCGGTCGCGACCAGCTGAACCGTGACTGGGCGCGCGAGCTCGCGCGGAACCGTGACGAGCCGCGAAGCCGGGAGCGAATGTCGTGACATCGCCCCGTCATGGGCGCGCAGCACGATATGCGCGTCGCGAAAACGAGGCGCGAGCTGCGCTGTGAACCCACGCTCTTGTGGAACGAGCGCGCCTCCGCGGAACGTGGTCACGATGACGCGAGAGTCTGTGCCGCGCGCTTCACCGCAAGCTACCGGAGCGTCCGCCCGCTCACGTTCTTCCTCCACGAAGCTCCGCGCCGCGCGACTGTCCGTTGCGGCGAAACGGCGCACGCGCAGAAACGGAGCGTCGACCCCCAGGCCGCGCGCGATGGACATGGTGCTCTGCGCGTTTGCGTCCCCGCCCCCGCTCAGCGCGATCTCTGCCGCGACCTCGCTGAGGCCGTCGTCGAGCACGCACGGCAGCGCCTCGAGCTGCGCGTACGCAGGGACCGCGAATCCGCAGATCGCGGTCAGGATCGAGAGCGAGAGGAGTGACCGCACCCCCGAAGAATGGGAGGCCGTCGAAAATGACGCCACTTTTCGGTTGGAGAGGCGCAGATCGCGTCACGCGGCTTATGCGGTAGCTGCAAAAACTCACACGCCGGATCGCTCGGCTTCGAATCCCGCTCTAAGGCAACCCTCCGCTCCGCGGACAAGAACAATGCAGCGCACTACTTGGGTTTTTCTTCTCTTCCTTCTCGGCGCCTGCCAGTGCGCTAGCGGGTTTGGTGATCGCGACGCCGCGGTAGACGCCACGACAGATGGCGGAGTCGACGGCGGGGACGCCATGGTCGACGCCACGGTCGACGCGACCGATGCGGGCCCAGACGCCGACAGCGGAACACCCCGGACGCCACGTCGACTTCACTTCGTGACCAGCGGCGGCGGGCGCTCGACCTCGACCATGTTTCAGGCGGAGCTCTCCGTTGGTGCGCCCCCGGCCGCCACGCTCTCTGGCCCCTCTCGCTCCCTCACGCTCGGACCGAAGGCCGCGCGCCCATGACCTTCTTTGAGACCACTATGATCCGCACTCTTTCCTCGCTTCTCCTCGCCTGCGCACTCGTCGGCCTCTTCACCCGCGACGTCCTCGCGCAAGCGCCAACGAGCGTTCCGATTCAAGGGTTTTTGACCGACAACGACGGCGCGCCAGTGGACGGGGACCACGAGGTCCTCGCGCGTCTCTTCGACGCGGAGATCGGCGGCAGCGAGCTCTTCTCGGAGTCGCAGATGATCGCGATCGAGGCGGGCTACTTCTCGTTTGAGCTCGGCGCCGCGGCGCCCCTCGACCTCGCCGCGTTTCGTGACAACGGCGAGGTGTTCTTGAGCGTGACCATCGACGGCGAAGAGCTCTCTCCCCGCCAGCATCTCGGGAGCGTGCCTTTCGCGGGCTTTGCCCAGCACGCCGGCAGCGTTGACTTCGACAACGTCTCCGGGCTCCCCGCGGACCTCAGCGATGGCGATGCCGATACGACGTATACGGCTGGTTTCGGTCTCACCCTCGCGGGCACCGAGTTCGGGCTCGACGCGAGCACCGTTCAAGCGCGCGTCACGGGAACCTGCGGGGCAGGCGAAGCGGTCGCGCGGGTGAACGCGGACGGCAGCGTCACGTGCGCGCCGACCACCTTGATGGTCGGCTCCGGGCTGAACGTCATCGGCGGCACGGTCAGCGTCGACGGAGCGACGACCCAGCGCCGCGTGACCGGTTTCTGTCCTAGCGGACAGTCCATCCGCGCGATCAACGTCGACGGGACGGTCGCGTGTGAGCTCGACGATGTCGGCGCAGCGGGCGCGACCTACACAGCGGGGACAGGTCTGTCGCTCGTCGGCACACAGTTTCGCTTGAACACGAGCTACGCACAGCGCCGCGTGAGCTCGACGTGCCCTCCGGGTTCCGCGATCCGCGCGATCTCTGCCACCGGGTCCGTGACCTGCGAGACCGATGATGTTGGCTCGATGGGGACCACGTACAACGCGGGGACCGGGCTCACGCTGACCGGCACCACGTTCTCGCTCAACTTCGCGACCGCGCAGCGACGCATCGTGGGCGCGTGCCCTCCCGGCGAGTTCATGACCAGCGTCTCCGCGGGCGGTCTCCCGACCTGTTCAGCGCCGGGCGGTTCGTCTGAGATGTCGTTGCACTACGGCAACACTGGCGTCTTTGGTGGGACCACCGCGTTTATGCCCGATGGGGCCGACTCAGGTGTGTGGTTGGAGGGTCGCAGCGGCGCAGAGTCCGGCGGCTTCTTCGCGAACGGCGACACGACGGCGATCTGGTCGCCTGGTGATGGCTCGGTGACGCTTGGCGCCACCACGGTCTTCTCGCCCCTCCTCACGATCTACGATGAGGACGGGCTCACTCCGTACATCGCGTTCTCAAGCAGCACGCGTCGGATCGCGGCCTCGAACGGCGCGTACCTCTCGTCGGGTGGCGTCTGGACCAACACCAGCAACCGCGAGGTCAAGCGCGACATCCGCGCGATCGATCCGGAGGTGATCCTCGCGCGACTGAGCGACCTCGAGATCTCGGAGTGGAGCTACGTCGCGGAGAACGGCGAGCGACACCTTGGCCCGATGGCGCAGGACTTCCACGAGGCGTTCGGTCTCGGCTACGACGACACCAGCATCCCCACGGTGGACGCAGACGGCGTCGCCCTCGCGGCGATTCAAGCGCTCACCAAGCGCAACGAGGCGCTCGCCGAACAGGTCGCCACGCTTGAAGAGCGGCTCGCCCGGCTCGAGCGCTTGCTCGACGCGCGCTGAGCGCTAGCCAAGCTTGAAGAACGCCCGCGCGGTCTGGGTCGTTTCGTGCGCGACGGTCTCTTCGTCCCGCCCAACACACACCGCGACGTGCTTTAGGATGTGCGGCAAGAGCGCCGGTTCGTTCCGCCCCTTCTTGGGCTTTGGCCGGAGGTCCCGCGGCGTGAGGAACGGCGCGTCCGTCTCGATCATCAAACGGTCGGCGGGCACGTACTTCACGACCTCCCGCAGTCCCTGGCCACGTCGCTCGTCACAGAGCCAACCGGTCACACCGATGTGTAGGTCGAGGTCGAGGTACGCGCGGAGCTCTCGTTCGTTTCCAGTAAAGCAATGCACCACGCCCGCGCTGAGCTTGGCGCGATGCTCTTTCATGATCGCGAGGAAGCGCTCGTGGGCGGCGCGCTCATGCAGGAAAACGGGAAGGGCGACCTCGCTCGCGAGCGCCAGCTGATTCGCGAACCAGGTCTCTTGAACGTCGCGGGGCGAGAAGTCGCGATCGAAGTCGAGACCGCACTCGCCGATCGCGACCACTTCGTCGTGTTCGGCGAGCGCACGGAGCGTCGCGATCGTCGTCTCGTCGCAGCTCTTCGCGTCGTGCGGGTGAACCCCCGCGGTGCTCGTGAGCATCGGAAAGCGGGACGCGAGCTTCTGGGCTTCCGCGCTCTCGCGAACACTGGTTCCGGTCACGACGATGTGCGCGACTCCAGCGCTCGAAGCGCGCTCGAGCACCTCTGCGAGGTCATCGCGAAATCGTCGATGCGTGAGGTTCACGCCGATGTCGACAAGGGTGGGCTCAGTCATGTCGAGCGAGTAAGCATCGACGCGAGCGTCCGCAAGTCAGAGTTCTAGCCTGCTAGCTCGCGACACCCACGGCGCCCTCGACCCACGTGATGTCTTTCGGGATCGCCTTGCTCAAGACGCGGTTGCCTTCTTGGGTCACCAGGACGTCGTCCTCGATCCGGATCCCGCGGACGTCCGCGAAGTCGGCCAAGCGTTCGCGGTTCAGCCGGCCCTTGGCGCACGCTGTCAGCTTCTCGTTTTCGAGGATCGCGGGGACTTGATAGAAGCCCGGCTCGATCGTGACCGCCATGCCCGGGACGAGATCCCGATCCAAGCGAAGGTACGACAAGCCAAACTGCTCGCTGCGTTCGCGACCCTCGGCGTACCCCGCGCGGTCGCCGAGATCCTCCATGTCGTGCACGTCGAGCCCCAAGAGGTGGCCGACGCCGTGCGGGAAGAGCAGCGCGACCACTCCGTCAGCGACGAGCTCCGCGGGATCGCCTTCGAGGATCCCGAGCTCGACGAGTCCTTCGCCCAGCACATGCGCGGCGCGGAGATGAACGTCGCGATAGCGCGCGCCCGGCTTGACCGCTTCGATCGCCGCGAGCTGGGAGTTGAGGACCGCGGCGTAGACGTCGCGCTGGGTCGGCGAGTAGGCGCCGCTGACCGGCCACGTGCGCGTCACATCGCCTGCCCAGCCGCCTTCCGTTTCCGCCCCGACATCGGCGAGGAGAAGATCACCGTCCCGGAGCTCGTGGTGATGATGATGGTTGTGCAGGACCTCGCCGTGCACCGTGACGATGGAGCCGTACGCCGTCGTCATATTGTGTCGACCGATCGCGGCTTCCATTTCGGCGCAGACCACCGCTTCGAGGATCCCCGGACGCGTGACCGCCATGCCGCGTAGGTGCGCGTCACGCGTCGCGATCGCGGCGCGCTCAAGGGACCCGATCGCCGCCTCATCGTGCTGAAGGCGGAGCGCGATCATCGCGTCGAAGAGCTCAGCGTCTTCTTCGGTGGGTTTGTCGAACGATGGGGTACGACGAAGGAGCCCGCGCTGACGATCACGCGTCGCCGCGTCGGGGCCCGGCAGCGTCGCGATCTTCGTCAGTTTTTTGAGCGCGGAGAAGAGCCGTGACTTCGGGAGGACCGAGAGACCCAGCTCTTCAGAGAGCGTCTCGATGCCGGCGCTTGGGCCGTGCCACAGCGCGTCGTCCGCTGCGGGAGGCGTGAGGAAGAGCGTCACGTTGTCGCCATCGACGAGCAGGAAGGCGTCCTCTATCGCGCGTCCCACGAGATAGAGGAAGTGGCTCGACGCGCGGAAGGGGAAGGTGTTCGCCTGGTAGTTCCGCGGGACGGCGCCGCCCGAGGGGATCAGCGCAGGGCCGCTCAGCTTTTTCGCGAGCGCCGCGCGGCGCTGTCCATGAATTCGAGGGCTGGGGAAGTCCGAGTTCATACCCTCTGGTGTATCAGTCGGCGGGGCCGCAACGAAGGTTTCTGCCATGGAGAGACGGTTCCGAAAGAATTCGAAGCGGGCGGGGGGCGACCGTTGCGACGCAGACGCTTAGCGCGCAGCAGAGCGGAGCGGACAGCCTGCTGGGGCGCTTCTGGGGTGGGGCGCGAGTGAAAGACCGGCAGCGAGACGTAGCGGAGAGTTCGCGCTACAACGCGGACATGTCTCGGAAGCTTTCACGAACTCTTCTCTTTTCTCTGTGTGCCCTCGGTCTCGCCATCGGGGCTTGTGGTGACGACGACGACGGTGGTGCCGACACGTCTGTGGACGCTGCCGAGGACACCAACCCAGCGCCAGACACCGGCGGGGACGCGGCGGACACCGGGACGCCCGATGACACCTCGGTGCCTGACGACACCAACGTTCCCGATGACACGGCGATGCCCGATACGGGTACGCCGGACACTGGGCCACCTCCGCCAAGCTGCGAATCTCCCCCCGCGCTCACCGCGGTGGACGTGGTCGCGGGCCGAACCTTCAACCGACCCGTCTTTGTCACCCACGCCCCAGGTGATGACGGCGCGCTGTACATCGTCGAGCGAGCTGGCCGCATCTTGATCGCCCGCGACGGCGCGGTTCTCCCCGACCCATTCTTGGACATCAGCTCCGTAGTGACGACGAGCGGCGGTCAGGGCGACGAGCGCGGCCTCCTCGGGCTCGCGTTCCATCCTGACTACGCCGACAACCGTCGCTTCTTCGTCTTCTACACACCGTCCGAGGGCGGCTCCCTTCGCAACGTCGTCGCGGAGTACCGCCGTCGCGGCGCCGATCCGGACGAGGCGAACCCGTCAGAGCAGCAGCGCTTGATGGATGTCGCCGACAGCGAAGGCAATCACAACGGCGGGATGGTCGCCTTTGGCCCTGACGGCATGTTGTACGTCGCGATGGGAGACGAAGGCGGCGCGGGCGACCGACACGGCGCGATCGGAAACGGTCTCGATCTCAACACGCTCTTCGGTTCGATGCTTCGGCTTGATGTCGACCGACCTGGCGCGGACTTCGCCGCCGCCGGGAACCCGTTCAGCGCGCCAGAAGGGCTCCCGCAGATCTGGGCGTACGGTTTGCGCAACCCGTGGCGTTTTTCCTTCGACGCGGCGACCGGCGACATGTGGATCGCCGACGTTGGCCAGGGCTCGCGCGAGGAGATCGATTTCCGCGCCGCGGATGCGCCGGTGGGCGCGAACTTCGGTTGGCGCGCCTACGAGGGGAACGCGGTCTTCGACGCGAGCCTCGTCTCTCGGGTCCCAGAGCACGCTGCTCCGCTCGTCGACATTCCGCGCGGCGACAGCCCGATCGCGGGCTCCTGCTCCATCACAGGTGGGTACGTCTATCGTGGAGAAGCGATCGCCGGGCTCGGTGGCAACTACCTGTTCGGCGACTACTGCAGCCCGTTCCTCGCGGCCGTCCAGCGTGACGCCGACGGGGAAGTCTGTGTCTACGAGCGCGTCCCCGGTTTGACGTCCGGAGGGGATGGAGCGGCGAACGGGCTCGCGTCATTCGGCGAAGGCGACGACGGTGAGCTCTACCTCGTCTACGTCGGCTCAGGCCACGTTCGACGGATCGTCGCCGAGTAAGTCGGGGGACTTTCGGTGAAGCGGCCGCGTTTTCGTACGAAGCGCGGCCGTTTTCCGTCCGTCCGCGCTTGAAGGGATCACCTCGCGCGCGGTACTTCTCGCGCTTCATGTCCACATCGACAGCAACGCCGAGCGGCTATCGGGAGGTGACCGCCTCTGCCGTGATTCTTGGCGTCATCCAAGGCGCGGTGATGACCGCCGCCTTCGTCTACATCGGGCTCAAGCTCGGCTTCACGCTCCCTGGCTCGACCGTCGCGGCCATCATGGGCTTCGCGCTCTTGCGCGGAGTCGGACGCGGGGTCTTCAAGATCCCGGGCGCGGGCTCGATCGTCGAGAACAACATCAACCAGACGATCGCGTCTGGCATCAACACCGCGTCTTCTGGCGTCGTGTTCACCTTCCCGGCGTTGCTCCTACTGGGGCAGGACTACAACGTCTGGACGATCATTTTGAGCGCGATCGCGGGCTCGTTCATGGGCATCGTGGTCATCATTCCGTTGCGGAAGCAGCTCATCGAGATCGAGCGGTTGCGCTTCCCGAGCGGCATCGCGGTCGCGACCATTTTGCGTTCGCCCGGAGCCGGCGCGAAGAAGGCGACCTACCTGTTCGCTGGCTTCGCCTTCGCGCTCACGCTGACGCTCCTCACGAACTTCCACGTCCTCCCCGAGACGCTCGAGATCGGTAAGTGGTTCCTCGATGGTCCGGGCGAAGGAGCGGGGGGCATCGTGCTCTTGGGGACGTCGCTCTCGCTCTCCATGGCGAACGTCGGCGCGGGTCTGCTCAGCGGACGTGGCGGTCTCCCCTTCGCGCTCGGCGGCGCGCTCGCGTGGTGGATCATCGCGCCGTTCGTGGTCTCGCAAGGTTGGTCGCCTCCTGGGGCCACGGGGGGTGATCTCTGGGGCGCGGTCTACGGGACCATGTTGCGCCCGGTCGGCATCGGCGTGCTCATCGGTGGCGCGCTCGCGGGCGTCGCGATGTCGTTCCCCGCGATGAAGGGCGCGTTCAAGAGCCTCAGCGCGGCCGCGAAGTTGGCGAAGCAAGGCGGCGTCGCGAGCGATGAGCTGCCTCCCAAAGTGTTGGTCTTCGGGCTCATCGGTTCGTTCATCGCGCTCTTCGCGGTCGCCTTGCTCGGTTCGGAGGGCGCGGTCGGGATGGCGATCAGCGTCGCGATCGCGGGAACGGTTTGGCTTGGTTTGGCGGGGTTGATCGTCGCCCAGGCGACCGGCGCGACGGACATCTCGCCGCTCTCAGGCCTCGCGCTGATCGCGGTCACCATCATGCTCGCGCTCACCTCGGGCAACGTACCGCTCGCGGTCACGATCGGGGTGGCGGTGTGCATCGCGACCGGTCAGTGCGCCGACATGATGACCGACCTCAAGACCGGGCATTTGATCGGCTCGATCCCGCGCAAGCAGCAGATCGTGCAGTTCTGGGTCGCTTGGATCGGGCCTTCGATCGCGGTGGGAACGGTGCTGTTGATCTGGCAGGGAGGACCGGACGGCGCCAACGGCTTCGGTCCGGGGACCTCGCTGCCCGCGCCTCAGGCGGGCGCGCTTCAGGGAATGATCGAGGGGGTCTTGAGCGGCAACGCCCCGGTCGACAAGTACCTCGCTGGCGCGGGCATCGGCGGCGCGCTCTCGCTCTTCCCGGTGGGAGGCTTGGGCGTCCTGATCGGGCTCGCGATGTACCTGCCGTTTGAGATCACGCTCGGCTACGGCATCGGCTGTCTCCTCTCGATGTTTGTCGAGAAGGTGAAGGGCAAGCGCTTTATCGGCGACGTACTTGTTCCGCTCGCCGCCGGCCTCATCGTGGGAGAGGCGCTCACCAGTCTCGGCATCACGCTCTTTCGACTCATGACCGGGACCGGAGGAGGTCACTGATGAAGATCATCGGCTTCGTATTGTTCTTGCTCGGCGTCACCTTGGCTGGCGGTTACGCCGCCGCGATTCCTCAAAACGTGGAGCGCGGCGAGGACGCTCCAGCGCAGACCGCGTCGCAGCGGATCTCGGCGTGGTGGGACATCGGCGGTCCTCCGTTCCTCGGCGGCATGGCGTTGATGATCGTCGGCGCGGTGCTGGCGCGAAGCGCGCGGAAGCCTGCGGACGAAGCGACCGGCGAAGAAGGGCCGTATCGTGGTGGTCCGCCCAGCAGCGACGCGTCGGAAATGCTGAAGCAGATCTCCGACGACCTCGACGCGCTCCCGAGCGCTTTCACGGACAAGGACGAAACAGCGCAAGCGGTACTTGACGGTCTCTTGGAAGAAGGCATCCCGCAGTTCCTCGATCGGCGTGAGGCGATGATCGAGAACATGGGTCTCGAGAAGTTTGCGGAGATGATCGGTCAGTTCGCGATGATGGAGCGCGGGATCGCGCGCGCCTGGTCCGCGATGACCGACGAGTGCTACGCCGAGGTCGGGCCGTCCTTGGACCGCGCGAAGAGCGCGCTCGCTTCCGCTCGCGACGTACTCTGATCTCAAGGGGCGGTTCGCTCAAACTTCGGAGCTGCGTGACTGCGCGATCAAGGTGCTCAGTCGTTCGCGTCGAAGCTCGAGCATCGGGACGAGATCGGGGAGCGTCTGAACCAAAAAGCGCTCGAACGCGTTCGAGAAAAAGAAGACATGGTGGCGCAGGAGCCAGTCGGTCAAGCGATCGTAGGGCTGCGTCAGATCCAGCGTGCTGATCGTTTCCTTCCCGCCGAAACGCATCGCGCGCATGTCATCGACGGTAAGGCCAACGTGGATGCAGAGCGCGACCCCGGCGTCCGCGAACGCGTGGTAGTTCGCGACTTGCGACTGGATGAGCAGCTTGCCCAGCTCGTACTGTTCGCGAACCTCGAGTGATGGGTCCAAGCCCCATGAGCCCCGCTCGCTCTGGCACCGAAACACCATGATCGGGGAGTCCTCAGTCGCGGTTCGCTTGACGTCTTCAACGAGCTGCTCGTCGACCTCGCTCTGCGCCAGAGACGTCCGCATCTTCTCGAGGCGCCCTTTGCCGACCATCATCGTCACGAGCGGTGACGCGATCAAAACCTGACGAGGTCCCTTTCGTGTCTCAACAATCTCCTTCGTGATCGCAAACGGCACTGTGTGATTCACTTTGGTTGAAGTTGTGCCTCCTTGCTCGGTAGGGCGGCGGTTTTCGATGTTTGTTCACCCTGTTGGCTTGAACTTCACCAAAACGAGGTAGGTGTTTGGGGGTGTGGTGTTTGCTCGGTCACGATGACGTCATGAACGTCCTCGAACATTTCGCGCTCGATGAACGAGAGTTTTGGTTCCGCGACGGTCCTGCGAGGACGCGTGGGGACGAGCGGTGTCACATCAAGCTCTGCTTCAGTTGCACGGAGAGCCGCTCGCGGCGCTGCTCTACGAGCTCAGCCTCCGCGACGATTGTTGGTACGTGAAGCTCGACTCGTTTCATCGGACGAAGAACGGGATCATCCGAGGGCGTTGTTTCTTGACCGACGCGGAAGCGGTCGCGGAGCTCTGGACGATTCACAAGCACACGGATGTCGTCACGTGCTCGTCCAGGACGATCGCTTCGCCGATCCGCGCCGTGACCCGCGCGACGGGCAGCCCTAGTGCGTTGGCTTCGGTCGCATGCGACAATGGAGCCTATGACGGAAGAGACTGAGCCCGACATCGGTGCGGAACGCGCGGCGCGTTTCAAGATGTTCGCGCGGCTCCTGCTCTGCGCGTTCGCGCCGATGATCGCCACGCGTATAGCGTCCTTCGACAACTGGGTTCACGTCTACTTGACCATGTTCGCGTGCACGGGCTTGTTCGTCGCGCTCGCCGCGCACAGTCGCGACCGGCGGGTCGCGTTCTCGCTCTTCGTGGCTTCCTTCGTCACGATCTTCGCGTTCACCAGCGGCCTGCTCTCGTTCGCCCTCGCGGTTCTGATTTTTGGAGGCGCGGGGTGGTGGCTCTTTCCGCGTTTTGACCGCGCGCGCTCAGCACCTTCGCTGACCGTGACCTCGCTCTTTTTGTCGATCGTGGTCGTCGGTATGTACGGCGTGTTCACCACCCTTCGTATTCGTGTCGGGAGCTACTCCGGGGAGTTCCTCTCGCTCGACGACGTCGCTCGAACGTACGTGCGCGTCGCGACCATCGGCGTCACGATCGGATCGGTCACGCTCGCGGCGAGCATCGCCACTTGGCGCGCGCTTCGCCGAACCGTGGTCGCGAAGTCGGGGCGGGTCGACGCGCATGGCTTCGTCCATCTGGTCGATGGTGAGACCGGCCGGGCCGATGAACGCGCGGATGACGGGAAGCGGGAGACGTTCGTCTTGGCGTGGAAGACCCGCCAGGTCAGCGGGCAGACATATCGCGAGGACGCGGGGCCGGATCGCTACGTGACCTACGAAGGCGACCGCGCGAGCTACGTCGAGGAGGCGCGACGGGGCGCGATGTTCTGGCACCTCGTCGGACTGACGGCGTGCTGGGCGCTCGGCGGACCGCTGGTCGGCTTCTTCATGGGACTCTGATTGCTCCGAGAGCGCCTGGGCGCTGAGCTTCGGCGCGTCTCTCCAGCGCGTCGCGTGGCGCTCCTCGCCGCCTGCGGTTTGATCGTCGCGGAGCTCGTCTTCGGCTTCTCTGGGTGGTTCGCCGCCGCGACGCTCATCGTCGCGTTGCTCGTGATTCCAGGACGGCGCGTGTTCGTGCTCGCTCTGCTCGCGGCAATGCGCCCGTGCCCGAGGCGCTCCCGGTGTTCGGCGTCATCGGCACGGACGACCCGATGACCCCCGGGTTGATTCAGTTTGTGGAACGCGCGAGCGGAGCGGTTGTGGAGGTGCCAGGAGGTCACGTCGTGCTCCTTGAAGAGAGAAACGCAGTGCGTCTCGCGATCACGCAGTGGCTGAATCGCCAAGAGTGGATGCGCGTAAACATACGTGATGACTTGTAATTTTGTTGTGCCGCGTGTTCGCAGCGAACCGAGCCAGCGTTTCCCTTGACACTTGCGTGAACGTCGTTCACGTTGGTGAACATGGTTCACGCCGTTGCCACACCGAGAGAACAACGCCGAGAGGAGACCGCTGCGCGGATCCTCGCCGCGGCGAAGCTTCTCATCGCCGAGGGCGGGTACGAATCGCTCACCATGAGCAAGGTCGCGAAGGCGCTCGGCTACCGCGCGGGCGCGCTCTACCGCTACTTCGAGTCGAAGGACGCCATCGTGTTCGCGCTTCAGCGTCGCGCCGCCGAGACGATCCTCGGTGACGTTCAACAGAGCACCGCAGCGGTGGGCTCAGGCGACGCGCTCACCCGCGTCGCGGCGAACGCCTACGCCTACGCCTCGCTCTCTGCGCGCCGTCCGACCGAGTTCCGCCTGATCTCGCTCTCGGTTGGCGACCCGCGTGAGCTCCTCGCGACCGAAGAAGCAAAGGGCGCGCGCGGCGTCGTCCCCGCGCTCAGCGCGGTCCTGAGTCACGTCGCGGGTCACTATGCTGAAGCCGAAGCGGAAGGCGCGCTCCGCACGGGGGACGCGACCCTGCGCACGGTCGTTCTGTGGGGCGCGCTTCACGGCGTCATGCAGCTCGAGAAGCTCGAGCGCTTCGGGATCCTCCCTGGTGGACGGATCGAGGCCCTCCTGACCGATCTCTTGGTCGGCGCCGGAGCGGATCCTGACGCGGTGGTTGCCGCGCTCGCCCGAGCCGCTGTGATCGCCGACGCGCTCTCTTCTGACTAATTCTTCGGTGGGCGCCCGCCCGCTCTGTTCCCTTGTTTGAATCCATCCGCACCCGAGACACTCATGCAGACCCAGACCCAATCGAACGAGACGCTCCCTTTTGACCTCATGCGCATGCACGGATTCGGCGGCGACCCCAACGGTGTGCCGCTCGTCGTGCAGCCGAAAGCGGACCGTTCAGTCGACACCTTGGTCGCCTGGATCGAGCAGCACTCCAACTTGCTCGAAGGCAAGCGCTACAAGCACGGCGCGCTTCTCTTTCGCGGGTTTGATGTCACCGGGCCCGACGACTTCGAGCGTGTCTCTCGCGCGATCGATCCCGGGCTCCAGAACGAGTACCTCGGGACGTCTCCTCGTAACCCGCTCACAGAGTATGTCTTCCGCGCCAGCGAGCTGCCCGGCTACTACCCCATCCCGCAGCACTGCGAGATGACGTTCACCGGGCACCCACCGCGCTCGCTCTTCTTTTGCTGCCTCACCCCGTGCCCGGTCGGCGGAGAGACCCCGCTGGTCGACTTCCGGAAGGTGCTCCGCGACATGGACCCGGCGGTGCGCAAGCGCTTCGAGGAGGGCGGCATCAAGGTCATCCGCAACTACGTTGGGCCGGAAGAGGCGCACAAGCGCGACCTCTGGAAGCTCAAGCGCTGGGACGAGATGTTCGGCACGACCGATCGCGCCGAGATCGAGGCGAAGTGCGCGGAGGAAGGGTTCACGCCGATCTGGGGTGAAAAGGGCCGGCTGCGACTCGTCAGCACGCAGCCCGCGATCGCCAAGCACCCGATCACCGGCGATGAAGCCTGGTGGAACCACTCGCAGGTCTTCCACATGTCGGCTGCTCCGGGCGAGTACAAGCGCATCTTCGCGAAGCGTCGTGATCCCAAGTTCTTCGCGCTCTGGCAGTTCTCACGCGCGATGGTCGCCGTCCGCCGTCGCATCACCGCTCCGGAAGAGCAGCCGATGCACGTGACCTACCAAGACGGTCGCGAGATCTCCGACGCCGATATGGAGCACGTGCGGGACCTCATCTGGAAGCACATGGTCGCGTACAAGTGGCGCCAGGGTGACGTCTGCGCGATCGACAACCACTCGACCAGCCACGGTCGGCTGCCGTATGAGGGCCCCCGCTTTATCGCGGCTGCGTGGGCGTAGCTCGCAGCCGAGACGCTTACGGAAAAGCCAGAGGCGCTCTCGCCTCTGGCTTTTCAGGTTCACGCGAACCGAACGAGGGGGCGCGTTAGCCGACCGAGCGCGCGTGGTGCTCGACGTGGTCGGCGATGAAGCTCGCCACGAAGTAGTAGCTGTGGTCGTAGCCGTTCTGTAGTCGGTAGCGAAAGGCTTGCCCGGCTTCGTCGCAGGCTCGTTTGAAGTCGTCACAGGCGAGGTGCTTGTCGAGGAAGGAATCCCCGCTGCCCTGGTCGATCAAGATCTCGTACGGGTGGGTCTTGCCGGAGCGAACCAGCGCGCGTGAGTCGTACGCGGCCCAGGCATCACGTTCGTCGCCCAGGTACGCGCGAAACGCTTTCTCGCCCCACGGGACATCCATCGGCTGCAAGATCGGAGCGAGCGCGCTGATCGAGGCGAAGCGCTCCGCGTGCTTGAGGCCGAGCGTGATCGCGCCGTGCCCGCCCATCGAGTGACCCGTGATCCCGACGCGACCGGCGCTGACCGCGTCGCCTGGAGTCAGCGTGTCCGCGATCGCGAGGACCTCGTCCATGACGTAGCGATCCATCGCGTAGTGCTTCGCCCAGGGGGACCGCGTGGCCGTGAGGTAGAAGCCCGCGCCCTGGCCAAGGTCCCATCCTTCGTCGTCGGCGACGTCCTCACCGCGTGGTGAGGTGTCCGGGCAAATGAAGACGACCCCGTGGTCCGCGCACGCGCGTTGCGCGCCCGCCTTGGTCGTCACGTTCTGCTCGGTGCACGTCAACCCAGACAAGTAGATGAGCACCGAGCAGCGCTCGCCCGCCAGCGCGCGAGGAGGGAGGTAAGCGCTGAGCCGCATCGTGCAGCCGAGCGCTCCGGACTCGTGTTCGAGCACGCGCTGCTCGCCGCCGAAGAGCCGATTGCGCGAGATGACCTGGGTGTCGATGGTCATCGTCTAGAAGTGGATCACGGAGCGGATCGACTTCCCCTCGTGCATCAGGTGGAAGGCGTGGTTGATCTCTTCCAGCTTCATCGTGTGCGTGATGAAGGGGTCGATGGTGATCTCGCCGCGCATCGAGCGCTCGACGATCGCGGGGAGCTCAGAACGTCCCTTCACGCCGCCGAACGCGGTGCCGCGCCAGACGCGCCCGGTCACGAGCTGGAAGGGGCGGGTCGCGATCTCTTCGCCCGCGCCCGCGACCCCAATGATGACGCTCTCGCCCCATCCCTTGTGCGCGCACTCGAGCGCCGCGCGCATGAGCGAGACGTTGCCGACCGCTTCGAAGCTGTAGTCGACGCCGCCCTTGGTCATCTCGACGATCACCTCTTGGATCGGGGTCCCGGCGTGATCGTTGGGGTTCACGCAGTCGGTCGCGCCGAGCTGCTTGGCGAGCTCAAACTTGTCGGGGTTGATGTCGATCGCGATGATCCGCTTGGCCTTCGCCATGACAGAACCTTGAACGCAGGCGAGCCCGATGCCGCCGAGGCCGAAAATCGCGACCGTCGCGCCCGCCTCGACCTTGGCGGTGTTCAGCACCGCGCCGATCCCGGTCGTGATCCCGCACCCGAGCAAGCAGACCTTCTCGAGCGGCGCGTCCTTGTGAACCTTGGCGAGAGAGATCTCCGGAACGACGGTGTACTCGCTGAAGGTGCTGGTCCCCATGTAGTGGAAGAGGGTCTTGCCGTTCTTGGAGAAGCGACTGGTTCCGTCCGGCATCAAACCCTTGCCTTGGGTCGAGCGGATCTTCTGACAGAGGTTGGTCTTGCCGCTCGTGCAAAACGAGCAGGTCTTGCACTCGGGAATGTAGAGCGGGATGACGTGGTCACCGACGGCGAGCGAGGTCACGCCTTCGCCGACCTCTTCAACAACGCCGCCGCCTTCGTGACCGAGCACCGCGGGGAAGAGCCCCTCGGGATCGACGCCGCTCATCGTGTAAGCATCGGTGTGGCAAACGCCCGTCGCGACGAGGCGAACGAGAACTTCACCCGCTCGCGGTCCGTCGAGGTCGACCTCTTCGACGACAAGGTCTTGGCCTGCTTCCCAGGCGATCGCTGCGCGTGTCTTCATCTTGCTCTCCGTCTCCGCGCGACTGTGGTCGGTCACCTGCGGTCTGCGCAACAGATGGCTTACCGGCCAACCGCGAACCTGAACAGCAATTCCGGTGGTTCTTTGGGGATCTCGACCGCTCGATGTTCGCTCCGCTCTACGAAGTCGGTTGCTCGCGGTTTGCCGGGGTTTGATGACGTCGCTTCAGCCTTCCGGATGTTCTGAGGGTGGTGTTCGTGTATATCTTGAAGACGACTGGATGACTTGGACCAGCACACCGGCGGCCGTTGATGGCATCAGCGTCGTCTACGATTCGCGACCTTGTGACGGAGAGTACCGTCACGTGTCGCCCATGCTGGCGTTCACACAGGTCCGGCGCGGCTTCGCGAAGACCCTCCAGATCGGGTCTCGAACCTTCGACACGGGCCCTGATCGCGTCCTCGGCTTGCCCGCAGAGGTCCCGTACGTGGCGCGCGGGATCGGCAGCGAAGACCGCGAGTCGCTCTCGCTTGTTTGCTTCAGCCACGCCCTCGCCGAGCTCTGCGCGGTCGCGGGCGTCGCGGAGCGGCAGCTCACGGTGCCGGCGAGCTTGGATCACGAAGAGGTCGTCGAGACGTTCAAACGCGCGGTGACCTCCGTCGCGAATCACGAGAGTGTCGGGGTCCAGCGCGACGCCATCGCCCACTTCTTTTCTGCGTACGCCTCTCGCTCGTCTCGCACCATCAAGCTGAAGAACGCCTCGCAGGTCGCGCGCGACGCCGCGACCCTGATGGAGAAGCAGCTTCAGAAGCGTCTCGACGCGACAGAGCTCGCGGGACGCGTCGGCGTGACCCCAACCGAGCTCGTGCGCGCGTTTGTGCAGGTGACCGGCGTGACGCCGCACCGCTACTTTCTCGTCCTTCGGATCTCGCACGTGACCCAACGCGTGATGGGCGGCGATCCCGATCTCGCGAAGATGGCCACCGACACCGCGTTCGAATCACGCGAGGAGCTCGTGCGCGCGTTCAAGCAAGTGGTCGGGGTCTCGCCGAGTCTGTACCGCGCGAGCAAGCGGTACAGCGACTCCGCCTAAACCACCCACGCCGCCGCGACCGCGATCTTCGAGTGAGAACGCGGTCCGGCGTTGGGACGCGCGGCCTCAAGGCCTCAGGGCCTCAGGGCCTCAGGGCCTCAAGGAGGGAGCACGAAGGCGGCGTCGCTCTGCTCCAAGAGACGAAGCGCGAACGCGGTGAGCGCGTCTTCTGCGGTCTCCTCCGAGAACGAAATGTCGTCCAACGCGCGGGCCGGGTAGCGCGTCACTTGCACGTCGCTTCGTTCCGGACTCCAGCTCGGCGATACGGGAATGATCGCTCCTCGACCGACGCGCAGGTCCGCGGTCAACGTGGTGCGTTCGCCGTCAGGGCCTTCCCACCATCCTTCGAAGAGGACGGAGGTGCGAACCAGCTCGAAGCCGTCAGCCGCCGACGCCTCAACGGGGGTCAACGTCCAGAACAGCTCGCAGTACGCCGTCCCCGAAGCTTCCACCGGGCCGAGCCAAGAGTCGTCACCGAGCGCGTTCTCGACGAGACGTGGTTCGAGCCGGGTGGCGTCGGAGACCCAGCCGTGATCCGCCAGCGCGCGTGCTGGAGCAAAGGCGCTCATCCACGACGCCTCGAGCGCTGCGTCTTGCCCGCAGGGAACAAGTTCAACAGCGCCGACGGCGACATAGAGGCGATCGATTCCGATTCGGTATCCGAGGTTGGTCTCAACGATTCGGGTGTCCCGCTCCACCTCCGCGCCTTCCCAATCGAAGGCGAAGCGATATTCGATGAGGGTGCCGCTGGGCACGACGGGGGAGGAGATCGTCGGCTCGCACGCGCCTAGCCACACCACGAGCCCAACAAGCGCGGCGAGCACGCGCTCCTTCACCTTCATCTTTCGAGACAGCTGCATGGCGAGATCAGGGCATCATGCCAGGGCCGCCCATCATGCCACCGCCCATCATGCCGCCGCCCATCATGCCGCCGCCGCCGCCGTTCTCGGTGGGCGTGCCTCGAAAGCACCCGACCGTGTAAGGGAAGGTGTCCGTCGTGTAGTAGGCGTAGTTGCCATCGGCGTCCATTCGTCCGTTGCACTCGTCGAGATCACCCAAGCCCTCGACGTATGTGTGCGCGGACCACGTATCGGTCGCGAAGAGCGACTCGTCGGTGAGCTCGTAGGAGGACGTGAACTGGAAGTTGCCCGAGTAGATCGGGAAGCCATCGAACGCGTATCCGTAGAGCACGTGTCCCGCTCTCGCCGCCGCTTCGGTGAAGCGACAGTCGTCGCTGCCGGTGACATCGAACGTGTGGTAGTGGTACCCGGTCGGCCCGTTGTGGCCACCGCACTCGGTGAACCCACCGCCAAGGGAGAGGACGTCACCGCCGGTCCCCTCGGCTTGACCGAAGATCGGGATCCCGTTGATGGCGACGCCGAGCGGCCCAAGCGCGGGGACCTCCGTCTCCGTCTCTGCGAAGCTGGGGTTCGACGGGAAGCGATACTCCGTATCGGTCGCACGCGGGAGGCCCGGGGAGGTCTCGATGTAGGGGAAGTCGGGGATCAAGTTGGTGTTCACGACGACGACGTCGCCCTCGCACGTCGCGCTCAGTTCCGGGTCCGCCAGGTCGGGGTTCGCGGATCCGAGCGAGACGAAGTTGGCCGCGATGGCGGCGCACTCATCATCGCCACCACCCGCATCGTCACCCGCATCGTCCCCCGCATCGTCGCCTCCCGCATCGTCACCCGCATCCGTGGCGCCGGTGTCGGTCATGTCCGTCCCGGTGTCCTCGCTGGCGTCATCGTCGTCACCACAACCAACGACGCTCAGCGCCAAGACCAGGCTGGCTGCGTTCAACAATCTAAGAGTCTGACTCATCTTCTCTCCTTCTCCGTCGTGCGGATTTGCGTGAGGAAGGGTACGCAAGCGGCGCGCCAACACCCGTGCATCCATCGATCGAGCACCCAGATGGCGCGCTCGACGGCCAGACCCATGCCAACAGAGTGCGAAATCTGCACCCCACTGCGAGTACCGCGTCCTCTATTCTTCTTCGCCCACGGACGCGCTGAGGTCGCCGACATCCAGACCGGCGTACGAAGTCCGATAGGTCTCGATCGCGTTGGCGCTCGGCGCGTCAGTCACGCTGACCTCTGCTTCGACGACCTTGTCGACGACCTTGCCGCGGTCGACATCGTCAAAGAGAACCGGCTCGCTCTCGAAGCCGCGCGCGCTGTTGACCAAGATCGTGGTCGGGAGGCTCGCGAGCATCGCGTTGGTTCGCTCAAAGAACGAGTCAAGGTCGTCGTCTTGCTGCGGCAACCGCATGCCCACGATCGCGAGGTCCGCGTCGGCGCTCTGGCGCGCCATGATCTCGCCAATGGGTTCGCCTGTCTTCACGATCACGTGCGGCTCTGCGCGGAGCCGCGCGGCCTTGAGCAAGCGCTCAAGCCCGTCACGCGTCGGTGCCACCTCTTCCTCGCGGTCGACCACCGTGAGCACCGAGACTGCGGCGCGGCGCCAGCGATAGTGCTCAAGCAGCAAGTAGGCGAGCAGGAGCATCAAGCCACCGTTGCCTTCGAGTCCGCCCCACCACACGTGGATCTTGTCGCCGTCGCCAAAGCCGCGCTCCTCATCGTGGTTGACCAGCAGGAGCGACCGGTCGAGCGCCACCAAGCTGCGGCACATCTCGATGTACGCGGCCATCCGCTCCGGCTTGTTTGGCCAGCCGAGCATGACGGAGTTCGCTTCGAAGCTCCCGAGTCCGTAGCTCTGCGCGACCGTGACGGTGCCCTCGTAGACGTCGTCCACGATGTCGACGCGATAGTGCACGTTCGGGAACTTCTCCGCGATCTGCGGATCGAAGGTCTCGAAGAGCTCACGCCGAAGCGCGGCTTGCTCCTCGACCTTGCCGCGGAGAAGATGGAAGTAGGTGACGATGCCGCGGTCCTGCACGATCGCGTTTCCGAGGTGCAGGAGGTACGCGCGTTTGTTGGGGTTGCCGCCGAGGACGACCAGGTTGGGTCGCCAGTTGAGCGGGTGCCACTGCACGCGCCGCAGCCGATGAAGCGCATAGCGGACGAGGGCCGCCCAGATGCCGTGGCGGGCGTCCCCGTAGGTCGTGTTCAAGGTGCGCCGCTCCGCGATGACGAAGATGAGGCCACACAAGGCCAGCGAGACGAGCATCGCCGGGAGGTCGATGATGCTCATGACGTAGAAGCACGCCGCGGCGCCGCCGAGGCTGACCAGCGCGGGCACCTTGAAGGTCGGGCGGAAGCTGGGGCTCGCGGCCCATCGCTGGAGACCGCTCGCGAGGTTCGTGACGCCATAGGTCGCGAGGAAGAACATCGTCAGGACCGACGCGATCGAGTCGAGCGAACCGAGGAAGATACCGACCTGCGCGAGCGCGAAGGTGAGCATGATGCCGATGCGCGGCTCGTTGGACGGGCCGGAGCCGCGGCCGAGAACGCGCGGCATGAGGCCGTCGAGCGCGAGCGCTTGCAACGTTCGCGGCGCGGTCAAGATGCTCCCGAGCGCGCTGCTGATCGTCGCGCCCCAGACCCCCGCGAAGATGAGCGGACCGAAGCTGGCGATCTGCCACACCGCGTCGAGGTCGGCGATCAGGCCATCGTTGCTGTAGTTGATCGCGAGCCAGATCGGGAACGAGAGGTAGACGATCATGCCGACCGTCACCGCCATCAACGTGCCCTTCGGGATCGAGACCTTCGGGTCCTTGAGATCGCCGGACATGCTGACGCCGGCCATGATGCCGGTGACCGCAGGGAAGAAGACCGCGAACACCGCGCCGAAGCCGACCCCGTCCGGGTTGAACCACTCGATCTCGCGGGGGAACTCGGGAGTGGTGCCCGTGAAGAACGCGCCGAGAGACAACGCGATCGCCGCCATCACGACGTACTGCGCCTTGATCGCGAGGTCGGCGCTCTTGAGCGAGATCATCGTGAGCACGATGTTCGTCATCGAGCTGATCAGGATCGGATCAAAGAAGTCGCGATGCTCGTCGGGGATGAGCGGAATGACCGACTCGGTGAACCCGACGATGTAGAACGTGACGCTGAGCGCTTGTGCGAAGAAGAGAGGGATCCCGATCGCGGCGCCCGCCGGAGCGCCGAGTGACCGGCTGATCATGAAGTACGCGCCGCCGACGCCGACCGTCCGGTTGGTCGAGATGCTCGCGATGGAGAGCGCGGTCGCGTATGAAATCGCGTGCGCGATCAAGACGATCGCGATCGTGCCGCCGAGCCCGGCCTGTCCTGTCACCCATCCCAGGCGCAGGTACATGACCACCCCAAGGATCGTGAGGATGCTCGGGGTAAAAACGCCGCCGAAGGTGCCGAACCGCCCTGGGGCTTGTGTCTCCGCGGCAGACAAGCGAGGGAGACGTTCACACACCTTTTGCTCATCACGCAACCGCGCGTGAAGACCGCCCCGTACGAATGGTAACGTCGCGCTATGAAAGTGATCCCCGTCCGTTTGTTCATGTGTGTCGCGACGTGCGCGCTGGTCGGTCTCCTGGGGTGTGGAGACGACGATGGGTCGGCAGACACCGGGGCACCTGATGTGGGCACCGACGCCCAGGACGCCGCAGCAGACGCCGTCACCGACACCGCGACTGTCGACAGCGGCTCAGCGGACACCGGTGAGCGACGTCCACCTTTTGTGGGGCCGACTGGGTCGACCGAAGGGTGCGGGATGAGCGCGGAGACGGGGCTGAACGGCTTGTTGCCGATCGACGTCGACGGAGCGGAGCGTCAGTACTTCCAGTTCATCCCGGAGTCCTACGACGGCGAGACCCCGCTCGCGCTGGTGTTCGCCTTCCACGGACTGGGCGATGACGCCTGGAACTTCCAGCGGGCTGCGCAGATCGAAGCCGCGACGGGTGATGACGCGATCGTGATCTACCCGCGCGGATTGCCGGCGAGCGCCGGAGCGCGTGGCTGGTTGCTCAACGAGGACGAGCGCGACGTGGCGTTCGTCAACGCGTTGCTCGATGAGCTCACCGCGACGCTCTGTATTGACCGCGCGAAGATCTTCGCGACCGGGTTCTCGAACGGAGGCTTCCTCGCGAACTCACTCGGTTGCGTGCGAGGCGATGTGTTCCGCGCGATCGCTCCGCTCAGCGGTGGTATCGGGACCCGCGTGGGATGCCGCGGGCAGGTCGCGGTCAACCTGGTTCACGGAACCGCGGACGCGCTCGTCCCGTTCGCCGCTGGCCGTGGCGTCTACAACTACTGGCGCTCGACCAACCAATGCGGAACCGAGATCGAAGAGCTCGACCGCGCGGGGTGCCACGCGAGGATCGGCTGCGACGAGGGCTACCCGGTGGTCTTTTGCGAGCATCCGGGAGCGCACACCGTTCCGCTCTGGGCCCGAGACCAAGTGTGGAGCTTCTTCCAGAGTTTGTAGGCGAAAAAGCGCGGCAGTTTTGCCAAAAGCGTAGCTTTTCGCGGCCTGCTAGGAATACCGAGTGCTGCCCTGCCGTCCCATCCGCGCGTTGCTTACGTTGCGTATGATCCGAGCTGTCTGTGTGGCCGCCCTCGTGGGCATGGTCTGCGTGCTCGCGGTCGTCACCGACGGTGCGGCCCAGCGTCGCTCTCACACCGTTCGGCGCGGCGACACGATCGCCTCGATCGCGCGTCGCTACGGCGTGACCCAGCGCGAGCTTCGTGCCCACAATCGGATCCGCGGGAACGCGATCGTGGTCGGGCGCTCGCTCTCGATTCCATCTGCGCGCGGTCGTCGCGACATGCATCAGGTCGGGCGCGGAGACACCCTCACGAAGATCGCGCGTCGCTATGGCGTGACCACCAAAGCGCTCGCGCGAGCCAACCGTCTGCGCGGTTCGAACGTGCGGCTTGGGCAGCGTCTGCGGATCCCTGGGCGGACGCGCGAGAACCCGGTCCGCCGACCGCGACGACCGGTGCCCCACCCGCTGACGGACGAGCAGCGAGCGGACGCCGAGCGGCGCACGCGTCAGCTCGTGATCGGTTCTCGCTTCACGGCGCAACGTCTCCTGCGCTTGCCCGCGCGCGAGTCGTGGATCGAGGCGGCGCGCGAAGCTCCCCGTCGTTTGAACGATGATGGGTTGGTCGAAGGGGACACCGGCGAGATGGGGACGCTCGGGCTGCCGGTGAACCGCGGTCGCTACATGCGCGGCTGGGGTTCTGGGCCGGGCGGCTATCACCTCGCGCTCGATGTCGCGGGAGGGCGCGGGGTGGACATCCGCGCGAGCGAGCGCGGGATCGTCGTCTACTCCGGCCACGAGATCAGCGGCTACGGCAATTTCGTGTTGATCGCACATCCGAACGGGCTGGTGACCGCGTACGCGCACAACGAGCAGAACTTCGTCATCTCCGGGCAGTACGTGACCCGCGGCCAAGTGATCGCGACGCTTGGGGACAGCGGTCTCGCGCGGGGGCCGCACCTTCACTACATCGTCGTTCATCAAGGTGAGCACTGTGACAGCGTGCCGATGTTGCGACCGTTCATCGAGCGACGCGGCGGCGAGGTGGTCGAGGCAGTGCGCGCCCGTTGGAGGACTCGTCAGCCGGAAGCGGTTCGTTGTCTGCCGCGATCGGCGAGACCGCATCCACGGCACGGCCGACGACGCCGATAGTCCCAAGAGGGGCAGCGTTTGAGCTTCTCGGCGTTCTCGGTCACGCTGCGGTATGTCTCGCGCCCTCCTTCTCTCTGGCCTCGCTCTTTTGCTCTTGATCGCCTGCGGCGATGACGACGGAGGAGGGGTCGACGCTTCCGAGGACGCGGCGGCGGACACCACGCCCAGCAGCGACACGAACGTCCCCAGCGACACCGCGACGCTAGACACCGCGCGCCCGGAAGACACCGCGACACCGCCCGACACCTCGACGCCCGACACCTCGACGCCGACGGATACAGGGACGCCGCCCGACGACACCGGCGAGCCGCCGATGGGCGAGTGGATGACGCTGGTCGAAGGCGACTGGCGTTTGGACGGCGGCGAAGAGGCCTACTACTGCGCGCGCGCGACGGTTCGCGAAACGATCTACATCGCGGAGTTTGAAGCGATCGCTCCGCTGGGGACTCATCACACGGTGCTCACAACAACTGATCCCGGGAGCCCTGACGGAATCACGAGGTGCAGCGTCGCGACAAACGGCGACGCGATGATCTACGGCTCCGGCGTAGGGACCACTCCGCTTGAGATGCCGCCCGGTGTCGCCGTCAAGGTAGAAGCGGGCCAGCAGGTGCTCGTCAACCTCCACCTGTTCAACACCGCTCGATCGCCGCTCTCGGGAACGTCTGGCATTCGCGTTCGCGTGATTCCACGATCCGCGGTTGAACACGAAGCCGAGGTCGTCCTCGCCGGTGAAGTGTTTCAGGAACCGATCGGGACACCGATCCCCGCGCGCTCACGTGGGCACGTGAAGGAGGGGCACTGCACGATGGCGGGAGACACGACCATCTTCGCCGTCATGCCTCACATGCATCAGCTCGGTACCTTCATGCGCGTCGAGAGCCGAGGTCGCGTTCTCTACAACAGCACCTACAGCTTCGACGACCAGGTGTACTCCGACATCTCTCCGATGCTGGAAGCGACCCGCGGACAGCGCGTCAACGTGGAGTGCACGTACGACAACCCCACGAGCAGCCCAGTGCCGTGGGGTGACAGTTCGACGGAGGAGATGTGCTTCGCGCTTCTCTATCGGTACCCGGCCCTCAACGAGGGCGGGATCATCTGCACACGCTTGGGGACGTTCTAGCGAAGAGAGGACAACTGACGCGGCCCCCGTTTCGGTTTCTGCGCCGGCTGCGCGGCACGTGACGGACCGGTGACATCGGTCGACGCACCCCGCGAAGCGCTATAGCGTCCGGCGCATGATTCCGCGCTACACGCCAGCCGACTACGCGGACCTCTTCTCCCAGGCGCGCAAGTACCAAGCGTGGTTCGACGTTGAGGTCGCGGCGTGTGAAGCGATGGAAGCCGCGGGACATGTTCCCGCAGGCACCGCCGCCAAAGTGAAGCCCTTTCGCGCGCAGCTCGACGCGGACAAGATCGACGAGATCGAAAAGGTCACGCGGCACGACGTGATCGCGTTCCTCACGCACGTCGAAGAGCTCGCGGGAGAGCCCGCCCGTTGGCTCCACCGCGGCATGACCTCGAGCGACGTCTTGGACACGTCCTTGGCGCTCCTATTGGTCGAGGCCACCGAAGGGTTGATCACGCGCACGGACGCGCTCCTCGACGCGTTCCGGCCGCGGATCGAAGAGCACCGCGCGACCCCCATGATCGGTCGGAGCCACGGCATCCACGCGGAGCCGCTGACTTTTGGACTCGCGCTCGCGGGGCACTACGCCGAGCTCGCGCGGGGCCGCGACGCGCTGCTCGACGCGCGCGCGCGGATCGCGGTGGGCAAGATCTCGGGGGCGGTCGGGACGTACGCGCACCTCTCACTGGAGGTCGAAGAAGCGACGCTCTCTCGCCTCGGGCTCAAGGCAGAGACCGTTTCCACGCAGGTGGTCGCGCGGGATCGACACGCCGCGCTCTGCAACGCGATGGCGCTTGTCGCGGCGGGTGTCGAGCGCTTCGCGATCAACGTGCGTCACTGGCAGCGGACTGAGGTTGGAGAAGCCGAAGAGCACTTCAAGGAGGGCCAGAAGGGCTCGAGCGCGATGCCGCATAAGCGGAACCCGGTGCTGACGGAGAACCTCAGCGGCCTCGCGCGTGTGGTGCGGGGCGCGGTGACGCCGGCGCTGGAGAACATCGGTCTGTGGCACGAGCGCGACATCAGTCACTCGTCGGTCGAGCGGATGATCCTGCCGGACGCGACCGCGACGCTCGCGTTCATGCTCGAACGCGCGACCAAGGTGGTCCGTGATCTGGTCGCGTACCCCGAGCGCATGAAGAAGAACCTCGACCAGACCGGTGGACTCTGGGCGAGCCAAGGGGTGCTCCTCGCGCTCGTCGACGCGGGGATGGGCCGGCAGGACGCCTACGTCGTGGTGCAGAAGTGCGCGATGGCATCGTTCCAAGGAGAGGGAGACTTCCACGCGCTCTTGCGCGCGGACCCGAGAGTGCAGCTCGACGACGCGAAGCTCGCCGCTTGCTTTGACCTCCAGCACGTGCTCCGGCACGTGGGGCCCATCATCGATCGCGCATTGCGCCAAGGAGAAACAACGCGCGAAGGAGAGACGTCGTGACGGTTTCTGAAGAAACGCTTCGCCTTGGGTGCAGACGAACGCTCAACGGCACCGACCTGCAAGGGTTTGGCGAGAAGTACGAAGGCAAGGTCCGCGACAACTACACGAAGGACGGTCGACGCTTGCTCGTGGTGACCGACCGCATCAGCGCGTTCGATCGCGTGCTCGGGACGCTCCCGTTCAAGGGTCAGGTCTTGAACCAGCTCGCGGCCTGGTGGTTTGAAGAGACCCAGGACATCGCGCCCAACCACGTGATCGACGTTCCCGATCCCAACGCGCTCCTCGCTATCGAGTGCGCGCCGCTGCCCGTTGAGATGGTGATGCGCGCGTACATCACGGGCGTCACCTCGACGAGCATCTGGACGCACTATCAAAAGGGCGTCCGCGATTTCTGCGGCAACGCGCTTCCAGACGGACTGCGTAAGAACCAGAAGCTCGACGAAGCGATCCTGACGCCGAGCACGAAAGCCGCGAAGGGCGACCATGACGTGAGCGCGTCGCGCGCAGAGATCCTCGCGATGGGTCACGTCACGGAGCGCGACTTTGACGAAGCGGCCGAGATGGCGCGGAACCTCTTCGCGCATGGTCGCAAGGTCGCGGAAGAGCGCGGGCTCATCTTGGTCGACACCAAGTACGAGTTCGGGAAGACGCCCGATGGTCGCATCGTGGTCATCGACGAGATCCACACCCCGGACAGTTCGCGATATTGGTTCCTCGGTTCGTACGCCGAGCGCTTCGACAAGCACGAGGAGCCGCAGTCGTTCGACAAGGAGTACGTGCGCCGCTGGCTCAAGTCGGTGGGGTACGAGGGCGAGGGGGAGATCCCCGTGATTCCCGATGACGTGCGCATCGAGGCGAGCCGCCGCTACATCGAGGCGTGCGATACCCTCCGCGGGGTTCCGTTCATGCCGAACACCAAAGAGCCCAAGGCGCGGATGGCGACCAACCTGGCGCGGCTCCGGGACGTGCAGTCGTGAAGGTCGAGGTCTACGTGACGCTCAAGCGCGAGGTGCTCGATCCCCAAGGGGACGCGGTGAAGCGTTCCCTCCACGAGCTGGGTCATAAAGGCGTCACGTCGGCCCGGGTCGGGAAGTACATCGAGCTCGAGGTCGCCGACGGAACCGACCCCGCCGCCATCCGCGCCATGTGCGAGCAGCTCCTCGCCAACGGGGTGATCGAGGATTTCCGTTTTGAGCTGAGCTGAGCGCGTCGGCGATCCCTCTCCCGCGCCTCCGTGTTAGGAACGGCGCATGCGATCTTGTTGCGCTGCATTGTTCTTTCTCGCGTGCTGCAAGTCAGCCGCGCCTTCGGTCACGGGGCCAGCTCAAGCTCACGCACTCGCGTCGCGACGGGCTGAGCGATGAAGCGCTCGTCCATCGCACACGTCCTCCTCGGTGCGATGCTCGGGTGCTCGGGCGCGCCCGACGCGCCGCAGCCGATCGCGATCCAGAGCGGCGTCCAGAGCGCCGGGAGCGAGTCGCGCGTCGTCACCACTGGAGCTGGGAATCACGCGCCGGTGTCTCGCGATCCGAGTCCGGAGACGGTTCGGCTCGTTCCGGGGTTCACGCCCGACCCGACAACCGTGAACGGGATGAGCGGCGGGGTCGTCGACGCCGCGACCTTTGACCGAAGCTGCAACGGCTTCATCTCGGAGGCGCCGGATCACTTCCTCGCGGTCGATGTCGAGTTCGCCGAGCTCGCAGTCTTGGCGAGATCGCCTGGGGACATCACGCTGGTGGTGCAGATGCCGGACGAGACGTTCCGCTGCAACGATGACCACGAAGGAACCAACCCCCTCGTGAGGGGTCGCTTTCCCGGGGGGACCTACCGAATCTGGATCGGGAGCTATGAACGCGGAACGATCCACCCTTACGCGCTTGGGTTCACCGAGCTCAGCACGATCGCGCCGTCCAACTTGTCGAGTCCGTAGCGATCTCATGGGATTCGATCGAGAAGCGAGCGGGGACAGTTCGGACACCACTTCTTTCGCTCGATGCGTTCCTGCCGCTGTATCCCCCAGAGCCCGCAACTGGGCCCGTTGTCGATGAAGCGACACGGTGCATCGATCCCGACAAAGCGCGTTTTCGTGAACGGCCAAATGCCTTCGCGCGACAGGACCACCTCTACCCGTTCGTTCTTCCCGAGGACCTCTAGGTCGTCACACCCCCGCGTGTAGTCGTCGAGCGTGTAGGCGTTGCAAAACTCTTCGTCGTCGACACGCACGCAGCCATCGAAGAAGCGCATAAAGAACACGCCCTCTTTGCGAACCGTGTGAGCGCGGTCGAGCTTGAAGAAGACCTCGGTCGTCATCCCGAACGCGACGAGCAGTAAGAGAAACTCGACGATGCGAACGCGGGTCACGCCTAAGGAGTGGTGTCAGCGACACGGGGCGGCAAGCTTGCTTCGGTTCGCACGCCGCGAGACGATAGCGACGTGCGTGGGGTTGTCGTGTTGGCGTTCGTGTTCATGGTCGCGGGGTGCGCGACGGGCGAAGAGATCGACACGCCGCGAACGCGTGACTCAGGCGGAGCGGACGCGGAGCGAGACACCGCGATGGACGCGCTCGACACCGGCCCTAGTGAGACGGACGCGGGCGACGCTGACGTGACGGAACCCGACGCGGCCGACGCCTCGGATGCCCTCTCCGACGCGACCGATGCCGACGCGGAACCCGACGCCGAGTCATGCGGCGCTGACGGTGAACTCTGCTGCGTCGAGTCACCGCGCTGCGAAGACCCGCTCGTGTGTTTCGGCGGGGTGTGTTCGACGTGCGGCGGACCGACCGAACCGTGCTGCGCGGGCGGCGCGTGCATGCTCGGGTTGATGTGCGAGGAGGCCCGCTGTACCTCGTTGAGTTGTGGAGCGGCCAGTCAACCGTGCTGTGATGGGGCGCTCTGTAACGCCGGTCTCTTGTGCATGGCTGGCTCGTGTCGCGCTCCGCCCTGCGGCTCGGAGGGGGCGTCTTGTTGCGACGGGCGCTGCAACCTGGGGCTCGCGTGCAACGCCGGCACCTGCACCATGGACGCCTGCGGCCGCGAGGGATCATCGTGCTGCCCGGGCCGCATCTGTGCGAGCGGGAACGCGTGTCGTGACGGCACGTGCGTGCGATGTGGGGGCTTCGGCCAAGCGTGTTGTGACCGCGCGACCTGCGGCGGGAGCTTGAGCTGTTCGGGCGCGGGCATCTGCGGCAACCGGCCGACGGGTCCCGCACCAGGCGGAACGCAGTGCGTCGCCGGGAACCCCACCTACTGCCGCAGCGCAGGCGGCACCTGGAACGGGACGCAGTGTTGCCTGAGCGGTGACTTGGTGTGCACCAGTGGGAACCTGACCTATTGCCGCGGCGGAGACATGCGGTGGACGGGTTCGCAGTGTTGTGTCGGCGGAGAGCGCTCCTGTACCAACGGCAACATCACCTACTGCCGCGGCGGCGACGCAGTCTGGACCGGAGCCGCGTGTTGCCTTGGCGGCGGAAGGACCTGCACCGGCGGCAACATCACCTACTGCCGAGGCGGTGACGCGTTCTGGACCGGCGCGTCGTGCTGCGTCGGAGGCGGGCGGCAATGCGTCAGTGGAAACATCACCTACTGCCGCGGCGGGTCGACCGTCTGGACGGGCGGTTCGTGCTGTGTCGATAGCGGGATGAGCTGTACCGCCGGGAACATCACCTACTGCCGCGGCGGCGGTCGCTTGTGGACCGGTGCGACCTGTTGCTTGCCCGAGATCCGGCAATGCGTGGCGGGCAACCTCACTTTCTGTCGCGGCGAAGGAGAGTGGACCGGCGCGAGCTGCTGCGTCGCGGTGGAGCGAGTGTGCGAACCGGCGACCTCTTCTGCGGCCTGTCGCGGCGGCTTTTTCACCGGCGCCTACTGCTGTCGTTAGGAAGAGTCCCCGGTCGCGGTAGACTCTTGCCATGGGCTTCTCCGCTTCTCTCTCTGGGCGCTCTTTGTTCATCCTGGTCGGCGCCCTGTCGCTGGTCGCGTGCGGAGGCGACGACGACACCGCTCCGATGGGGAGCTGCGAGACGTCGAGCGATTGCGGCGCGGGGCTCGTCTGCCGCGACAATCGGTGCGTCGGCGTCGTGGACTCGGGAACCGATACTGGTCCGGCGGACACCGGGGGAACCGACACGGCTCCGCCCGACACTGGTCTGCACTGCCCACCTGTTGAACGATGCGGCGGTCTTTGTTGCGACGACAGCGAAGAGTGCGTCGAGGCGATGTGCCTGCCGGTTTGCGAGACGCTCCGCTGCGGGGGCGACAACACCTGCTGCGCCGCCGGGGAACTGTGTATCGGTGAGGCCTGCGTGGAACCCGGCAACGAGTGCGTTGAAGAGCTGCTCGATTGCGCCGTCGACGAGATCTGCGATCCGACCATTGGACGGTGCCTCCCGCGACCCGAGGGGCGCTGCGAGTACTTCCCGCCGAGCGGTGTCTTCGAGCCCGAGGAGCAGTGGCACTGGAGCGGCTCCGACGTGGAGCCGACCTACGTCCAGGTCATGATGACACCGGTCGTCGGTGACGTGACGGGAGACGGAGTGCCGGAGGTCGTCTTCATGACGTATGGGCCGATGTCCTACGGCTCCCGCGGCGTGCTTCGGGTGGTTCGCGGCGACACCGGTGAAGAGCTCTTCTCGATCACCCACGCGACGCTCTGCGGTGACAGCGGGATCGCGCTCGGTGATCTGGACGGCGACGGGACGCCCGAGATCGTGACCGCGGGCCCTTGTCGCGGCAGCCGGATGCTCGCCTTCTCGAACACCGGTGAGCTGATCTGGGAGAGCCGCAACGTCGACGGGACGCCGTACACCCTCGAGCCGTACGGGATGGACTTCGGGGCACCGTCGATCGCCGATCTCGAAGGCGATGGCGCGGCGGAGGTGATCTTTGGAGCGACCGTGCTCGAGAGCGACGGAACCCTGCGCTTCGCGAACCCGCCATCGAGCTACGGGTGCTGCGCGGCGACGTCTCCACGCGCGGTCGTGAGCGCGGTCTACGACGCTGACGCGGATGGGGCGTTGGAGATCGTGACCGCGCAAGCCGTCTACGAAGCCGATGGGTCGACGCTCTGGGAGGACCGCACGCTCCCGGTCGGCTTCATCGGCGTGGGCGACTTCTTCGCGGACGACATCCCGGACATCGTCGTGGTTCACTCCGGCAACGTGTCCATCGTCCGCGCGAGCGACGGAGAGCGGCTCTTCGGTCCGGTTCCGCAACCAGGCGGTGGTCGTGGCGGACCTCCGACCATCGCGGACTTCGATGGAGACGGCTTGCCCGAGATCGGGATCGCAGGGGCGATGTCCTACTCGGTCTTCGATCCGGATGGCGATGAGAACGTGCTCTGGTCACAGACGACGCAGGACACCAGCAGCAACATCACGGGCAGCTCGGTCTTCGACTTCGACGGAGATGGTCGCGCCGAGGTGGTCTACAACGATGAGTGCTACATGCGGATCTACGCGGGCGCGGACGGCGAGGTCGTCGCGCAGGTCCCGCAGAACTCCCACACCCTGATCGAGTACCCGGTCATCGCGGACGTCGACGCGGACGGCAACACCGAGATCGTCTTCGCGGCGAACGCCGCGGTGAACCGGTGCGCCGCGATCCCAGGCTTTACGGGGTTGCTCGCGGGCGTGCGTGTCTTCCGCGACGCAGCTGACAACTGGGTCGGCACGCGGAAGGTCTGGAACCAACACGCCTACAGCGTGACGAACATCCGCGAAGATCTCGGCGTACCGTCCACGGTGGTGCCCAACTGGCGCCGCTTCAACAGCTTCCGGCAGAACCCGCAGAGCTTCGACGCGCCTGATCTTGTCGGCGAAGAGGCGAGCGCGGTCGCGGGGTCATGCACTCCGGGGCAGGTGCTCCGCGCGAACGTCGTGAACAACGGGCTCGTCTCGGTCGGCCCAGGCTTGGCGGTGACCTTTTACATCGGTGAGCCCGACGGTGTGCATCGCGCTGTGGGGACCGCGCGAACCACGGGGGCGCTCGTCCCTGGCGCGATGGAGATCGTCGAGTTCAGCTACGAGGTCCCCGCAGCGGAAGTGGGCGTTGACGTGATGTTCTTCTTCCGCGCAGACGACGTCGGTGACAACACGGGCGAGAACAACGAGTGCCTCGAAGACAACAACGTCGCGGCGGGCTCGTTCCGCTGCACCGCGATCGAGTAGTCAGGCGGGCCAAGGCGCGCGCGCCGACACCTCGCCGCTGACGATGAGCAACATGAAGCGCTCGCCGAGCAAGGTGAGCGCTTCGTCGTGCAGGACAGGGAACTCCGCGAGCCCCAAACGGTCGAGCTGCAAGCCGACCCAGCAACCGGTTGACGTCCACGCGGCGGCGACCCCGCGCAGGTAACGGTTCACACCGAGGCCGCGATAGAGGTCCTGCTTCAGCCAGTCGCGCCCATCCGCGCAGAGGAACGAGACCTCCTGGTCGAAGAAGACCACGCGCTCACGGTCGACCGCGAAGGAACTCCCGAGCGGCTTGCTCACCTCACGTCCGTTGGGAAATCGCCAGGTCGTGATGACCGCGCCGCGCTCACCGTAGAGATCGCGGTCTGGATGGTCACGGTGGACCTCGAACCCGAAGCGCTTCGCGAGCACCCCTTCGCCGTCCGTGTTGAGCTTCTCTGCGGCCGCGAAACCGGCTCCCACGAAAGAGAGCGACCTGGACAGCGAGATCTCGTCCACGGCGCGCCACGGGTCGAGCGAGACCGGCGAGCCGTCCCAGAAGATCACCCGCGCGCTCGCTGTCGCAGCGCGTGGTCGACGAGGACCAACGCGACCATCGCTTCTGCCATCGGGACGAAGCGAGGCAAGAGGCACGGGTCATGTCGACCGAGCGTTCGCACGGTGGTCTCTTCGCCGTCGCGCGTCACGGTTTGTTGCGGCTGCGGGAGCGAGCTGGTCGGTTTGACCGCGGCGCGCAGCACGATCGGCATCCCCGTGGAGATGCCGCCGAGCATGCCGCCGTGACGGTTGCTCTTGGTGCGGGTCACGCCGTCCTCTTGCACGAAGACATCGTTGTTCTCGGAGCCTTTCAGCGCGGCGCAGCCAAAGCCGACCCCGTACTCCACGCCGAGGACCGCGGGGAGCGAGAAGAGCGCCGCGCCGAGGTCCGCTTTGAGCTTCCCGAAGACCGGTTCGCCGAGGCCCGCAGGGACGCCGGTGGCGATCACTTCCGCGACGCCGCCAATGGAGTCTTGGTTCTTTCGCGCCGCCTGAATGACCTGGATCATCTCTTGAGCCGCGATGGGGTCGGGACAGCGCACGATGTTGGGCGACCCGTCCGCGAAGGTCTCCACCGCCTCGAGCGTCGGGGTCTCCGTGAGGGTGGCCTTTACCTCGCCGACCTGGATGACGTAGCCGACGACCCGCGCGCCGTACATCTGCGCCAAGAGCTTCTTCGCGATCGCGCCCGCCGCCACCCGCGCGACCGTTTCACGTGCGCTTGAGCGCCCTCCGCCACGGTGATCCCGTCGCCCGAACTTCTGGTCGAACGTGAAGTCCGCGTGACCGGGGCGGTAGACGTTCCGGAGCGCGCTGTAGTCTTTGCTCTTCGCGTCCTTGTTGCGGATCAGGATCGCGATCGGGGTACCGGTGGTCTCGCCTTCGAAGACGCCCGAGAGGATCTCCGGATGGTCTGGCTCTTTGCGCTGGGAGACGATGCGGCTCTGCCCGGGTCTCCGTCGCGCGAGGTCGGGCAAGAGATCCTCAGCGCTCAAGGGGAGCCCCGCTGGACAGCCGTCTACGATCACGACGTTCGCCGCGCCGTGGCTCTCTCCAGCGGTCGTGACGCGGAATAGCTGTCCGAACGAGCTCCCGCTCATCTTCCTAGTTCCCGCCGGATTGCCAGATCGCGTGTCCGATGAAGAACGGTCCCATCTGCGAGATGTACTCCGCGGTCTGGCGCGTCTTCCGCATGGTCTGAACGACGTGGGAGAGCGGGTGAAGGTCTTTGCCGACCAAGCCGATCACGAACTCGTTGTCGTTCGTGTCGAGCCCGTGACACGCGAGCCGCACGTCGTGGGCGAGATCCTGTTCACCGTAGGCGCGGCCGATGGTGGCGTGCTCGCGAAGGATGCCGCCTTTCTCGCGACCCTCCAGCTGCTCGAAGGCACCTTTTCGTCGGAGCGGGTACCAGACCGCCCATGGCCACTCGGGGTTGGTCATCGTCGTGATGGGGCGCTTGAGGATCCAGTGCTCGAGATCGCGCTCGTAGCCGCTGCTGTACGTGCGCCCGAGCATCGTCATCTCGGGGCGGAGGATAAGATCATCGCGCTCGTCGAGAACAGGGCGAACGTTCTTCACGAAGTGCGCGGGGTCCTCGCTGAAGGTGACGAGACCGAAGCCGCGTGGGTCGTTCACATCGGCGTAGATCGCGCCTCCGATGTTGTTCTCGATCAAGCTCGCTTTGAGGCGCTCCGCGCAGGCCGAGGGCTTGTGGTCTCCTCGCGCGGTGAAGCAGAGGAGCTGAACGAAGAGGCGGCGGTCCATCGCTTGTTCGCCGGCGCCGTGTTCGCGGATGTCGATCGTGGGGGGCTGTTCCATCGCGCAGAGGATTCCTGATTTGGGTACGGGTTTGGGGTTTTTCTTTTCTCTTTTGGGGGCTCGTCGCGCCCCCGTCTCCGCCTTTGGCGGATTCACCCCATCGTTCGCGCAGCTAACGCTTGAAACGGTTTCGTTCCGCGATCACCGCGACCAGGACCGCGCGCACGCCTCGTTCGTTGAGACCCTGCAGGACGCCGCCGTGATCGGCGAGCCGGTTCATCCCCATCAGCATCAAGTCGGAGAGCTTGAGGGGGTAGGTCAGGTGGCCTGCGTAGCTCGACGCGAGGAGTCGTTTGAGATCTTCGATCGGGACGTCACGCAGCGCGCTCGCGGGTTTCATAACCGAGCGGTAGCTGATCGCGACGCGAGGATCAACGCGAGCGACGGCGACGCGTCGGGGCCGGTTCGCTCAGCGCTTCGGCCGGTTCAAGCTCACGCAGCGCACGGATCTCGGTGCGCGGGGGAGGGCGGTTCCAGCCCGCCGGGACGACGAGCTCATTCTGCGGGACCCGTTGCACGCGCCAAGCCGGTCTCGTGATCGTGGTCGGGTACGCGCCCTCCCATGGATCGATCAGTTCGTGACCCGGGACGCGCGTCGTCCGGACCGAGGCCCAGGCGGCGGGGACCAAGAGTTCGTCGGCGTTCCAGCGGGAGATGAGAGAGCGAACCGCTTCGACGATCCAGAGGGTGTCGCTGTCGTCGGGTTCACGAGTCAGGTCGCGGTGCGCGGAGCCACCGCCGTCAACCGAGAACAGGATGCGCGCGTGCAGACCGTTGTCGGCGACCACGATCGAGACGGTCCCGACAAAGTGCTCGTCGTTTTCATCCACGTCGACCAGTCGAACGAATCGCGCCTCGACTCCGCGCGTGAGCGCTCGGCGGATCTCGCGTTCGGGCACCGCGGTCGAGTCGATGAGAAGCGCCGCGGTGATGTGCTCAGTAGCGTCTTGCTCGGTCGCGTCTGAGGTCGCGGGTCGTTCTCGAGGCGAAGAGGGCTCCGGCTGCGCGAGCGCGGGCGTCGCGGCCAACAGCAGTCCCGCGATGGTCAGCGCGCCCGAAAGGCGGAGCGAAGACGTTTGACCCATCAGCATCATTGTTCGTGTTTTGCTTCGCGCCGTCAAAGCTCACGGCCGAAGAGCGCGAACGAATACCGAGGGCGTGATTCGAGAAAGGTGGGGGCATCGCTCGCTCGACGATTCGTCGGTTCGAGGACGGCTCTAAGGGTGAAAGCGCAGATCGTTTAGAGTCCCCCAATGTGGCGATCTCGAAAGCTCCGCTTCGCGGCCTTGTTCCTCTTGGTCTCAGTCCTCGCGTGCGTCGGCACGGGCCTCGTCCTTCACGAACCGCGACCCTCAACGGGGGAGACCGGAGCCGCGGCGGATGCGCTCGCGCGGGAGCTTGAGTCGGCGGTCGATCGAGACGCGTTCGAGGCGACCCGCGCGTTCGAGTGGCGCTTTGGCGGTCGTCATGACTTGATCTGGGATCGCGATCGCGGCCTCGCCAGCGTGACGTTCAGCGACAAGCGCGCCCTCTTTCGTGTTGGTGACCAGCAGGGGTTGGTGTTCACCGGCGACGAGTGGGTCCGCGATCCGGAGAACGTCGCGAAGGCCTACAGCATCTTCATCAACGACTCCTACTGGCTGAACCCGGCGATCAAGAGCTTCGACGAGGGCGTGACCCGTTCCGTTGTGGAGGTGGAAGGTGGCCGCGGGCTGTTGATCGAGTACGCGAGCGGAGGGGTGACGCCCGGTGACGCCTACCTTTGGATCCTCGACGGGAACGGGCTCCCGCGAGAGTGGCAGATGTGGGTCTCGATCATTCCGATCGGCGGCGTGCGCGCGAGCTGGGATGATTTCATCGAGACCACGACGGGCGCGAAGATCTCGACCCGTCATGAGATTGGTCCGATGACGCTACGCTTGGAGAACGTTCGCGGGGAAGCCTCGTTGCGCGAGTTGATCGGGCCTGCCGGTGACCCCTTTGAGCCGCTCGTGCGAGCGGAGATCGCGGAGCCGCTTCAATAGAATAGGTCGTTGCTTAGGGGGATTCACGGGATCTCAAACTCGTAGATCTCGACGCGGCCGAAAGACGGGCGACCCACCGCGACGCGCAGCCGCGAGACGCCATCTATCTCCACCTCCGCCGCGCCGAGCGAGATCGCGGTCATTCCGATGGCCATCGGCGTGAACAGAGGGAGCCCGAGCGGAGACACGGGATCGGTCTCGCCGATCTGGGTGTGGTCGACGTGCTCATCGCCGCTACCGTCGACGCGTGAGTTGAGGACCCACTCCGCAGTCGTCGCGAGGCCGTCGATGGACTCGGAAGCTGCGGTACCTGCTTGGTAGACGATCCCTGCGGGGTTTCCGAGCCCGTCACGCTCGATGATCCCCAGCCCATCCCGTGATGAGAGTGAGAACAAGCTGTCGCCGCTCGAGATGAGCTGTTGGAACGGCTCCATGCCGGCGGGCGGGGTCCAAAACACGGTCCCGGTGCCGGAGCAACCGAACTCTGAAAAGCAGGTTCGCGTGAGCTGCCAGGGGCCGGAGGCTCGGCCGCCCGTCCACGTGGAGCCGTCGTTCGTGAGCGCAATGCTCTCGACGGTGCCGACGAGGGCGCCGGTGACCATCCGCGTCCACCCGCTGACCGCCGTGTATGCGAAGCCGGCCACGGACTGCGTCGATCCCATTGCGTTCGCTTCGGCGATGGCCGCGGCCGCGATCAGTCTCGCGTCGCCCGACGAGGCGATGTCGACATCACGCACCGTCAGCATACCGCCCGAAGGGGGACACGTACACACGGCGGGGTCTGGGTCGTTCAAGTTGTTCACGCAGAGCGCGCCGCGACCGCCCGCGATGAGGTGACCGTCGAGAAGATCGAGCACGCGACCGAAGCCGCGCGCGTCGGTGCTCGTCACGCCGCAGCTTTGTCCGACGATCGACGGTGCCGTCACGCAGCCCGCGTCGTCGAACGAGAACACCGACACCACGTTTCGTTGTGGGGTGCCCACCGCGAGGAGGTCTCCATCGGTCTCCACGGACGTTCCGAAACCAGGGCTCCCGACAACGCTGAAGTCACGAAGCAAGCACGACCCGCTCGAGCAGACCCCGCTCACGGAGCCGCAGCGAGAACACACGGAGCCCTCTTCACGGGGAGAGCAGACGCCGTCCAGGCACGTCTCGCACGGGCCGCACGTGTCGTCGTCGCACGTTGGGCCGCCGTCGCCCGTGTCTGCTGGGTTGGTGTCGTCAGGGTTGGTGTCGTCAGGGTTGGTGTCGCCAGGGTTGGTGTCGCCAGGGTTCGTGTCTAGATCGGCGTCAGCGGGGCCCGCATCGAGTGGCACGGACGCGCCGTAGGGCGGCAGGTCGGCGGGATCGATATCGAGCGGAACGCAGGACCCGTCCGGGCGGCAACCGTCCGGACAGCTACCGCAGTCGAGCCCAAGGAAAAACCGGAACGCACGTGTCTCGCCTGTGACAAAGCGGGTGCTGTGGGTCTCTGTGTCGAGCTCGGTCTCGTCCGCCGTCCGCGCGGACACCGCGACGCGGACACGTCGGGTTGCGTCGCCGTTCGCTGGGGTGATCGCGATCTCGATCGGTGTGTCGTTGAACCCCGGATCGCCGGGCCGGATCAGCGAAGTCTCGGTTCCGACGCTGACGCGGAACAGTGCTGTTTCCGCGCGTAGCTCCGCGGTGGGGTAGATCTCCAGCATGAGCTGGGTGCGAGGCTCAGGCGTGCACGCGCCGATGCACGCGAGGAGCGTGAGAAGGAGGACGCGGACGTTCATCGGAGCGCCTCGACGACGATCCCGGTGTTCGGGGGGAGGGGGGCCTGGACACCTGGGTCCCGCAGGAGCAGCGCCGTCGTCACGCCACCCGCGATGAGGACCGCGGCGACGACACCGATCACGATCCACTTCGTGTTTCCTCCGTCTGTGTCTTCTTCTGGCGTTGGTGCGGTGACCAGGGGGTTGGTTTGGTTGGCCCTCGCGGTTTCCTGTGGTGTGGGCACGACGATCTGCCCGTCCGTTTCGGCCGCGCGTGCCGCGGCTGCGCGCTCGCTCGCCTCCCGCGCCTCACGCGCTTCAACCTCTCGCTGTTGAGCGGCCCGCAGCGCGGTGAGCCGTAGCTCGATCTCGGGCCGGAGCGTTTCGTCCACCTCTGCGTCGTTCGCGAGGTAGCGCTCCAGCGCGTCGAGCGCTTCATCGTCCATCCTCGCGCGGTCGGCTGCTTGACCCATGTTGAAGAGCAAGATGTGTCGGCCGCTCAAGTTGTAGGAGCGCTCGAACATCGCGTAAGCGTCGGTGTAGCGACCGTTCTCGTAGGCGAGGCGGGCCGCCTGAAACGTCGCGCGCGCCTCCTCCTCGTCTGCAGCGCTTGGTTGCGCGAGCACCTTTGCAGCGGGGGGGACGGCCGTGAAGATGGACGCAAGGAGCGTCGCGATCAGAAACGCGCGTATCATCGGGGGGCAGTCTACCAGGCGACAGCGCGAGGCAAGCGTCCGGGCACAAAACGCGGCGTCGTCGACCTGCCGCCAAAAACGCGAAGACGCCCCGGCGCGAACCGGGGCGTCTCGACGAACGGAACGTGAGCTCTAGTTCGTGCTGCGCATCATGAAGGGGTAGGAGACCGTGACCAGGCCACCATCCGACGGCTGCGGGAAGGAGAGGCGCTGGACCACTCGGTTGACGCAGGACTCGACGCCTTGGTTGCGAAGCTGGGACGAGACGATGTTCGACGTCACGACGGAGCCGCTCGGGGAGATGGTGAAGCGCGCGGTGACGCGACCCTCGAGGTCAGGGCGCTGCTGGAGGCCCTGCTCGTAGCAGTGACGCACCTGGTTGTTCGCGCGGCGGATGACTCGTCGGATGACCTCGCGGGAGAGCGCACCGGTCGAGGTCGCTCGACCACCGGTGACGCGCGGGGGAATGCGACCGGAGCGTCGTCGGCTCGTGACCGTGCCGGTGCCAGGTCCGTAGGCGCAGTTCTCTCCGCGGCAGTTCCCGCCGCCGCCGATGGTGCCCAGGGTGCCGACGCCGATGGTCGTGCCGCGGGTGCCGCTCGCGCGTCCGGTCCCGACCATGCCGAGCCCGTTCCAACCGTTCGCGTTACCGACGTCGTCACCGATGAGGTTCCCGAGGTAGCTCATCGGGTCGGCGCCCAACGCGCTCGCCGCGCCCAGCGGAGAGGTCGGCGTGTTGAAGGAGTCCGAGACGCTCGCCAACGCGCCGATGATGCCGGTGGTCTCGATCTCGGTGCGGGTGATCTCGCGAGGCAGCTGGATATCCTGGTTGTCTCGCGGGCCGCGAACCTGGAGGCGTCGGTTCTCGGCGACCTCTTCCGGATCGCCGGCTTCGCCTTCGTCGCCTTCGTGACCGCCGTCACCTTCGGCAGCGCCTGCGTCTTCCATCCACGAGATCTCTTCTTCAGGCTCTTCGATCGCTTCGGCCTCCGTCATGAACGCGACCAGTCGACTGTCGCGATCGATGTCTTGAATCGTCATCGACGACGCCTTGGGCGGAGAGAGCGAGAAGATGATCAGCATCAAGGCGTGCACCAAGAGCGAGCCGCCGATGTAGCTGAACGGGCGCTTGTCGATGGTGCCCGAGCTCGCGATTTTCTCGGCGCGCTCGACCGGCTTCACGCGGAAGGTCAGGTCGCCGAGGTTGAAGATCGCCGTCGCGTCTGCGGGCAACGAGACGTCCCCCGAGATGGTCGACGCGCCTTCGGTGCTCTCGAGCGTCGCGCTGAGCCCCGCAGGGATACGGAGGACGCCGCCCTCGAGCAGGGTCGTCGCGCCCGCCGCGGTGGCCTCGTTCACCAAGTAGTCAACCTTGTCGCCCTGTCCGATCGCGAAGACCTCGTCTCCTGTTCGGTGCGCGACGTGAAGGACCTGCTCCCCCCACATCACGATCACCTCGAAGTGAGCGAGGTCGGCCAGGGCGCTGGGGGTGCGGTTTGAAAGCGGGTTCTTCATGTTTCCTCTCCGTGCGCCGAGGCGCAGTTGTGCCGTGTCGCCAAGAGCCGAGCGGCTCCAGGACGAGGGCGGATGAACTCCCGAGTGCGCAGCCTCTCTGCTGCTTCCTCGTCGTTCTTGCATGTATGGACACCGCTCCCGCGCCGGGGTTCCCGAGGACCTACGTTTTTATTTCGACGAACGACTTCCGCACGTCCCGCTCGAATTCTGGGGAGCTTTCGGCGCGCTCGCCGTAGCGCGGTTGCGCGTTCTTTCTCAAAACGTACCTTCGCGACGTGACCGCTCGTTTCACCCTCACGCTCGCGCTTCTTTCGCTTTTGGGAGCGATGCTCCTCGGCTGCGGAGACGCGGCCACAGAAGCCTCCGCGCAGAGCGAGGGCGTAGAGCGCGAGCAAAGCGAACCTCAAGCCGAGGAGTCGACAGAAGTGGCCGAGGCCGAACCGGAACGCGACGGCCCTGACCCGGCGCTCATGCGCGAGCAACCGATCCGATGCGTCGTGCCGCCCGTCCCGATCCCGCGCCCGCGCGCCTGCCGCCGCAACGGTTACCCGCGCTGCAAGTGGCAGATGCCGCACGCGACCACCTCACGCGGGACCTATCGACGGTGGCGCAACACGATCATGGAGCACTGGTGGGCGCGCCCGGCGTTGATTCAGGTCCTGCTCGCGAGCGCAGACGCGTTTGAGCGGCGCTATCCGGATCAGGTCCTCGCGATCGGAGATCTTGACGCGCCCGGCCCGCGGCACGCCACACATGACAACGGCGTTGATGTCGACCTCTACCTCCTCGGGGCGATGTTGACGGAGAACGCGGGGCGTGGGCGCTACCCAGACAACTACGAGGGCAAGTCCGGAGAGGAGGTCCGCGAGCTTCGTGATCGAGTACTCACGCTCGCGAAGATCTTGACCACCTGCGCGGAGGGCAAGGTCCGCATCTACTACAACGACGAGCCGGTCGTCGCGGAGTACCTCGCTTGGTATGGTGAGCAAGGCTTCGGTGAGTCGCCCTTCGAAGCGCCGATGGTGACGCACAACCGGCTCCACCGCTTTCACTTCCACATGACCATCGCGGAGGACCTCGCCGAGCTCCCGATGCCCGAGGTGGATCATCCCTTCGCGCCGATTCGTCGTCCTCCCAGGCCCGGAGACGCGCCGCACCTGTCGAGCATGAGCCGGCGATGAGCGACGACGCGCGAAGAGTCGCGCTCGTGACGGGGGCCAGCGCGGGCATCGGCGCAGAGACCGCGGTGGAGCTGGGCGCCCGCGGCTTCTTCGTCATCGTGCACGGGCGGAGCGCCCCCCGAGCAGAGCAGGTGCTCGAGCGGGTCAAGAGCGTGGGCGGGGACGGCGTGGTTCAGACCGCGGACTTCTCTTCGCTTCCGAGCGTTGCTCGCTTCGCAGAAGAACTGGCGACGTCGCGGCCTCGCCTCGACGTGCTCGTTAACAACGCGGGTTTGTGGCACCAGAGCAGAACGCTGAGCAAAGACGGGTACGAGGATACCTTCGCGGTGAACCACCTCGCGCCGATGACCTTGACCGAGCGACTGCTTCCTTCCCTCCGCGAAGCCGCTTCCCAGGGGCAAGAGGCGCGGATCGTTCACGTCTCGTCACGGCTGCACATCAAGGCGCGGGGGATGGCCTTTGACGACTTGATGAGCGAGCGGGGCAAGTACAGGGGCCTCCGCGTGTACGCGCACTCAAAGCTCGCGAACATCCTCTATGCGAACGAGCTCGCGGAGCGGCTCGCTGGGGAAAACGTGACTTCGAACAGCGTGCACCCTGGCGATGTCGCGACCACGATCGTCCGCGACAGCAAGCTGTTGAGTCTTGGGATCAAGATCGCCGCGCCGTTCCTGATGACGGCGGCCGAGGGGGCCGCGACCTCCGTTCACCTCGCGAGCGAGGACCGGTTCACGGGCGTCACGGGCAAGTACTTCGTGAACTCGCGTGAACGCGCTCCCTCTCGCTTCGCCTTGGATCGCGACGCAGGAACGCGACTACGAGAGCTGAGCCTGCAGCTGATCGCCGACGCGCTCGCCTGATCCTGGTACGCGCAAAAGACCTGACAAGCGTCGCCGAGACGTTCATGGTGGCGGTCATGCGATGGATGATTTTGGTGGGTCTTTTGCTCGTGGCCTGTGGAGACGATGACGGAGGTGCGGACGTTGGACGCGACACTGCGCCGGACACCTCGATGGACAGCGCGGTGGACAGCGCGGTGGAGGATGCAGGGGATATCGACACCGGCAGCGAAGACAGCGGCTCGGACACGGGGGGCGAAGACAGTGGCGGTGGCGACACGGGATCGGCAGACGCCATGACAGACGCTGCGGACGCGATGACCGACGCGAGCGATGCCATGACCGACGCGATGAGCACCGAGGACATCTGCTCCTTCAACAGTGACTGTATCCCGACGGAGCGATGCGAGTGTGATGGTGAGTGCGCGTGCCGAATCGGGACGCGAGGAACGGGCGCCGCCGGCGTCGACATGTGCACAGACGGAAACGACTGCGCGAGCTCCGTGTGCGCGGAGGGCAACGGGGGCGTCTTCTATTGCTCCGGTGAGTGCGACACCGCCGCGGACTGCGGCCCAGAGCTTCCTCGTTGTATCGATGTCGCCTTCGTAGGCCGCATCTGTGCGCGCGATCCCGGCTGATGCTGTTTTCTTAGGGTCTGAGTCGCAGACCCTCGCGCCTTCGGCGCTTCACCCACCGTTCGCTTCGCT
>CALJDU010000100.1 GCA_938024995.1 uncultured bacterium | reverse complement strand
CGCCGGGGGCGGGCATGACGAAAAGAAACACAGGTCGACGCGATCCACTTGCGACGAACTTCCGCACGGACGTCCGCTGGTGACGCGGCTTCGCGGCCGCAACACGGAGCTGGCGACGCAGCTGGATCGCGCGCTGACGCGGTGCACGCTCGCCATTGGCGAGGGCATGCGACGCGAGGGCGGGAATAAGACGCTGCGCTATCGGCAAGCGCGCGGCGAGGCACATGAGGCACTGGTCGCGCTGATGACCGCGGAAGCCGCGTCGCGAAGCGGGAAAACCTTCTCGAGCTGGCGCACGAGCTCGACCTGCTCATTGGATGCCTCGTGCGACTCACGAGGTGAGAAGACCAGCCGGAGGCTTAACCGCCTCCGGCTGGCTTCGCTTTCTATCTGGCGAGTTTGCCGAGGTAGGCGACCAGCTTGTCGAGCTTCTTCGCGAGCGGGGTGAGTTCGTCGCGCGTCGCGAGGCCGATGGCCTCTGCGACCATGAGGGCGATCAAGGCTTCGTTGGCTTCACCGCGTGCGGTGCGGAAGCGGAGCGACTTGTTTCCGCCTTCGCGCTTGTTGGCTTCTCCGATGCCGAGACAAGCGCGGATGAGCGCCCGGTCAAGCTGGGAGGCGATCTCTTTGTTGGTCCGCTTGAAGCGCTTGATGAGAGGCGCTGCCTCTCGCGCGCACTCCAAGGCGAGGGCGAGTGTGTGAAAAGTAGTGCGAAGGGGATCGCGTTCGTGCGTCGTTGATTCAGACATACCCACCCCGGCGCAGGAAGCGCGACAGTGATGAAGCGTAAACACGTGGCGCGCTTACAGCAGAGTGAGGCGCGGCGCTTCATCGCTGGCGCGGTTGTTGCGCCGCTAAAGGGTTTTCTGAATCAACGACGCACGAACGCGCCTCGGTCATCAGGTCGACGGACGGGTCGGCGCTGAATGGTTCGAGTTCCGGTTCGAGTTCGAGTTCGTTCGAGTTCGTTCGAGTTCGTTCGAGTTCGTTCGAGTTCGAGTTCGAGTTCGGGTTCGGGTTCGGGTTCGACTTCAAGTTCGGGTTCGGGTTCAGGTTCGACTTCAAGTTCGGGTTCGAGTCTACGTTCGGGTGGCTAAGCGCGAGCGCGGACTCGTCGGAATCCCAAAATGAACACGAGCAACACCCAGGAGAGCAAACCGTGCGATACAGGTTGGGAAAGAAGAAGCTCGCTGAGTTCTCGCGGTGGATAACGAAGTGGGTTCGGAGCGTCGAGGTCGTCCAAGACATCTGAGAAAAACGAACTCCGACGCCGCCAATCTGGTTCGCGCGTGTGTGCAACCCGAACCCGAACCCAAACTCGAGCTCGCACTCGAACCCGAACTCGTTCCCGAACCCGACCTCGAACCCGAACCCAAACTCGAGCTCGCACTCGAAATCGTTCCCCCCGAACACCCCGGGCACGAGTGCCGGTCGCTAGGCAACGACCCGCGCATCAGGTACTCGATCCTCATGAGCGTTCGCGTCCTCCTCCTGTCCTTCGTCATGCTCGTCGGCTGCGGAGCGCGGAGCGATCTGACCGTGAACGCCGAGGACGACGCGGGCCGCGCGCCTGGGCTACGCACTGAGCTCTTCGGGGCTTGGTGGTTCAACACCATCCGCGCGCTTTGTGACTCGCTCGCGATCGAGTTTTGCGGCGGCGACGTGGTCGCGGTGCGCTACTCGTTCGACGACTCTTGTGTTGGCGATAACCCGAGCACGACCGAACCGGTTGCCGGAACCGTGACGTTCCTTTCTGCGACGCGTTTTCGCATCGATCTGGACCCAAGCGTCGTTACCCACCGCGAGGGATCGACACGCGCTCAACTGGAGTTCGACTTCGTCCCGGGAGAATCAGGCGATGGAAGCGATGACACGCTCAGGTGGGTGGACCTTCCCGATACCGCTTGGCCTGCGTGGACGGACGGAGTCCGGGAGGAAACGGTCACCCCTGTTCCGCGAGCGCGTGTGTTCGAGAACTTCGTCTTCTGTCCGTAGCGGTCCCAGGCGCGCGGGTCACTCCGCGAGCGCGTCGAGCGCCGCGCTGAGCGCGTCGTATTCGTCCTGAAGCGTGGCCGGCGGTGCGCCTGAGGCGTCCAGCAAGTTGGTCCGCTCCTGCGGGTCGTCATCCAGGTCGTGGAAGCGCTCGCCGTCTTCGAGCCGGATCAGTTTGTAACGCTCTCCGCGAATCGCGCGCGCGTCGCCACCTCCGGCTGCGCCGAAGAGCTCGCTCAGCAAGAACTCTCGCTCGATCGGCGTTTCACTGCGGAGGTTATTGAGCAGCGACATTCCATCGTACGGGTGCGTGGTCGGCGCTTCGCCGTCCATCAGCTCAAGGATGGTGGCGCTGAGGTCGACCGAGTTCACCAGCCCGTCTTCCGTTCGAGCGGAGATCCCGGGGCCCGCGACACAGAGCGGAACGTGTATGCCACCGTCGAAGATGGTCCCCTTGGAGCGAGAGCGTCCCCACGGCCGCTGCGCAACGTTGCTCGGCGTTCCGTTGTCTCCGATGAAGATCACAACGGTGTCTCGATCGACGTTCTCGTCGAGGTATTCAAGGAGCCGTCCAACCTCCGTGTCGAGCGCCTCGACCATGGCCTGGAAGTAGGGGCGCGGGTTGTCGCGGATCATGTCCGCGTCGTCGACGAGTCCTTCGCGCGTGTGTAGCTCCGCGGGCGGGACATGGTACGGCGTGTGCGGCGCGTTGAACGCCAGCCAGAGGAAGAAGGGCTCGTCGGTCCGTGGGCTCAGCCATGTGATCGCGTCATCCACCATTTCCGACGTCGCGTAGCCAGAGACAGGCTGCGTCTCTCCGTCCACGACTTCGTCATACTCAAAGTAGCTCGGGACGGAACCGGACAAGAAGCCGCTGAAGTGGTCCCAGCCGAAGTCCAACGGGATCGCGAGGTTCGCCGCGCTCCCGAGGTGCCACTTGCCGATGTTGGCGGTGTTGTAACCAAGCTCTTGCTCGTCAACCAAGCGCGGGAGCGTGGGCTCATCGCTGCTCAAGCCGCGACCACCGACCGGTGCGCCGATACCCGTACGGAAGCCGTAGCGACCTGTCAGGAGCGTCGCGCGGGTGGGGGAACACGTCGGGGTGGCCCACGCTCGGGTGTAGCGGACCCCGCGATCACAGAGCCCCGCCAAGTTCGGCACGGGCGCGTAACCGCGGCCATCGCTCTCGTCCTGGTAGGGCACGAACTCGTCGACCCCGAGATCGTCGGCGATCAACAAAACGATGTTCGGCGACCTGCCCGGACCGGTCCCGGTGTCTTCCGTCCCGGTGTCTTCCGGATTCGTATCGGTCCCAGCGTCTTCGGTGCTGGAATCGCCAACGTCCGTTCCCGAATCGATGACGCCTGTGTCCCCGTCGGTGTCGTCATCGCCGCATCCCGCGACGGTCGACATCAGGAGCGTGCACACCAGAGCAAGAACGCGGTTCATGGACAGTCCTCGGGACAGTTCATCGGCGTCTCGCCGCGCATCGCGTTGCAAACGTCGTTGCCGCAGCAAGCGCCCATCACGCCGGGTCCGCAATCGGGCGTCCCCGTCATCATGCCGCCGCCGCCGCGATTGTTGGTCGGCACGCCGTGGTAGCACCCGATGAAGTACGGGAACGTGTCGGTGGAGTAGTAGGCGTAGCCGCCGCCAGGAAGCTCGCGTCCGTTGCATCGGTCCAAGTCGCCGGAGCCCGCGACGTACTCGAATACATCCCACGCGCCTTCTTCTGTGCCTCGATACACCGGCTCGTCGTCCATCCAGCGTTCCGCGATCGGCTGCCAGCTGCTCTCGACCTTTTCGACCATCGTGCACTCCGCGTCGACGCACACGAAGGGCGCGAGGATCGGGTACCCGTCAAACGAGTACGCCACCACGAGCGACGTGTTGCCCTCGAAGTCCGTGAACAAACACTCGGGGCGTGAGTGGAAGTGATAGCGACCCATGCCGGTGTGGCCGTTGCAAAAGTCGAGGATCGCGTCGAGCGTCGGGTCGCGATAGCCCATCATCTCACTCTCGGTGGGCCCGTAGATCGGCAAGCCGTTCACCGCGACGGCAGCCGGCCCGAGCAGCGGAACGGCCGCTTTGTCATCGGCGACCGTGGGCTCTCGCGGGAACCGGTAGACGTTTTCTTGTGCGGCCAAGTCGGAAGGCGTGATCGCGATGAACTCGAAGTTCGGAATGCCGTTCCCGACCACCACCACTTCGTCGTCTTCGCAGGTCACCGCGAGCTCGGGCGCGGGGTAGCCCTCTCCCGCGCTCGCGCCGCTCACGTCTTGGAAGTCGTCGGCCTGCGGACAGGAAGAGGGTGGGTGGGTGTCTTCCCCCGCGTCCACGCTCGCGTCTTCGCCCACATCCTCGCCACCTGAGTCCGTCGCGTCCTCTCCTGTGTCCGCCGATGTGTCCATCGTCGAAGAGTCGACCGAGCCAGTATCCGCACCTCCGTCATCATCGTCGCCACACCCCGGGGAGACGAGGAGCAAGAGGAGGAGAAGGCACAAGGAATTCCGCATGCCCAATCGTAAATCGGAAATCTTACGACGTGCCAACGCGCCCACGTGAGGACGGGTTTTTGGGGGGGCGGCCCTGGTTCTACGTGCGTGTTACGTGCGCGCGGTGGCGCGCTGGCGGCTCTCGACGCCGAGCGACCGCTGATACTGCCGGGGCGTCTGACCCACGATGCGTTTGAAGTGACGCGTGAGGTGCGCCTGGTCGTGAAAGCCGGTCATGGGCGCGACCGCCGAGGCCAAAAAACCTTGCGCGAGAAGTTCGCGCGCGCGGGTCACGCGGAGGTTCACCACAAAGGCGTGGGGCGGGAGGCCGTACTGCGCTTTGAAGGCGCGGAGCATCGTGAACTTGGAACCGCCGACGAACTCGGCCAGCTCGTCGAGCGAGACGTTCTCAAGGAAGCGCTCGCGGAGGTGTTGCCGCACGCGCTCGACCATCTTCATGGTCGGCTCTTCTTCTTCGCCGCGGAGCGCGCGGAGCCAACCGGTCTCCACCAACACATCGATCAGGTCCACGACGTCCGCGACATGGCGACGGGCGAACGTCTTCTTGAGCTGCGCTTCAACTCGCGGGTCGTTGCACTGATAGCCGCGAAAAGTGTGGGTCCCGATCAGGCCCAGCACCTCGGTCATCTGCATCAGGTTCGACTCGGGGATCCAGAACGTGGTCGACCGCGTCACGTCTGCTTGGCGACGCTGGACCGCGACGACCTGGTTGGGCTCCGTCAGATAGACACCCGGGCCGACGTCGTAGGTGCGCCCGTTCGTGAGGACACGCCCGCTGCCTTCATGCATGAGCTCAATGCCGAAGCCCGGGTGCGACACGCCCGAGACCGGCAACCCCGAACGCCAGTCTCGCTGCATCACACCACCGACATCCGAGAACGAAGAAAAGGAGACGTGATTGGCCATATATCGTCTACGCGAGAGAAATCAGTGCGTTACGTGTGTTTTTCGGAAAGCTCACTTCGTGGCCACTTAGGTGGCCCTCGCGAACTCGTTATCTTGGCATTGCGCGCAAAAATACGTGCTCCGCTGTTGATCCCCTTGTCGAAACATCTGTATCGCGGTGCCGCACTCAAAGCACGGCTCGCCGCTCCGATCGTAGACATAATGCCGAGGGCCGAATCGCCGGCGTGTGCGTCGCGGGTTTCCGTCGAGGTTTTGCTGCATTAGCGTTCGGGCTTGGCGGTAGATGTCGCGGACACGTCCCTCACTCAATGCCGTCGCGCGGGGGTCCGTCTTTGTGATGAAGAGAACTTCGGATTTGTAAACGTTGCCGATACCCGCGGCGATCGTTTGCTGCATGACGATCTCGCCGATGGGCATGTCCTCGGCGCGACGGACCCGCGCGATGATTTCGTCCAGCGCGAAGGTCTCCGCGAGGAGATCAGGGCCGAGCTCGCGAAGCAGCTTGGACTGGTGTTCGTGCCGAAGAAGTTTCGCGATGCCGGGGCTGAAACAGACCGCGTGCCACGAAGCGGTTTCGATCACGACGCGCGCGCTCCGGCGGTTCTTCTTCCAGCGCTCGCCAGGTCGATAGATGTGCCACGCGCCGTGCATCATCATGTGGGTGTGGAGAACGCCTTCGTCGAACGCGATGAGCAGGTTCTTCCCGCGGGCGTACACCTCGCGAACCTCCGCTCGCGTGACCACCTGACGACCGATCACGAGCCGCTCAATCGCCTCGCCCCCAATCGCGCGCTGGAGCGTCCGCGCGGCGGTGTGAATCGTGTCGCCCTCCGGCATGCTTTGCAGTGTCGCGCGCGGGAACCGCTGCCTTCAAGCGTCCTCAGACGTAAGAGGTTCGTAAGGACTGTGTCGAAACGGCTCAATCGCGGGCTGACCTGAATAGCGACGGGCGGCAGAGGGTCTATCTCTTGGAACCGAGAAGGAGCTCGCTTTGACCACGCTTCCCCCCAAACGCACCCGAATCCTCACTCTGCTCGCAGCCGCGGCCATCGCTTTCACGATGACGTCTCCGGTCTCCGCGCAGGAGAGCGAATCGGAACGGGGCGCGGCGCTCAGCGCAGACGCGATCGTCGCCCAGGTTCAGGCCTTCTATGATCAGACGGACACGATCGAGGCCTCGTTTCACCAGACCTACTACCACGCGATCTACCGTCGCTATCAGCGCTCTAGCGGTAACATGGTGGTCGATAAGCCAGGTCGCATGCGCTTCGACTACCGGAACGGAAAGGTCATCGTCAGCGATGGCAACCTAATGACCGCGTTCGACCCAGGCGATGAAGGCGAGGCGGGTCAGTACCTCCGCCGCGAAGCTGACGCCTCGGCGCTCCCCTCAGCGTTCTCATTCCTCACGGGCGAGGGCCGGATCGCGGACGACTACACCGCGACCAAGCTCTCCTCGACCGCGTGGGGTTACAGCGGACACGTGATCGAGCTCCGCCCTCGTTCGGCGAACGCCAACATCAAGCGCGTCGTGCTCTTCGTTGACGCCCGCCCGAACCTTCGCGGGGTGGTTCACCGGCTCCGCATTGATGACCACGACGGCAACCGCAACAAGTTCACGCTCCGCCGGATGCGCTTCAACCGCGGCGTGAATGACGCGCGCTTTCGCTACGTCCCCCCGGTGGGCGCTCGACGAATCGCGACCTAACATCGAGCATACTCATCGAGCTTCGGCTCGTCACCGCGCGCGCAGGTTCTCCCCGACCTGCGCGCGCACTTTTTAAGGTCGCCGGAATAGCCGAATCGAACCACTGTGTTTTCGGCCGGAACCGGCGCGCGGGGGCATTCTCCGTGACGTAGCGTAAGACGGAACAGATGACTCCTCTCCCGTTTCTGATCTCTCACGGCGCGCTGGTCTGGGGATGCGCCGCGCTCGCGGTCATCGTCACGGGGCTCGTCGCGCCTCCCTTCGTGATGAAGTGGCTGACGAGGCGAGCGCGTCGGGCGGCGAAGCGCGAGCTGGGGAGCGTCACCGAGACCCTGACGCGCGGTCCGATCACGCTCGAAGGCGCGCTGACGACGACGCAGGGCCTACGCATGTTCGGTCTGACCGAGGCGGCCGCGGTCGGGATGGTCCGTGACGCGCGCGCGGAATCGGCGAGCCGGCTCGGCGAGTCCGCCGCGCTGCTCAACGCATCGACATCCATCGCGCTTCGTGGGGATGTGGTCGTCGTCGCGGGTCAACAAGAGCAGGTCCTTCGTTCTCTGAAAGAAGAGCGGTTCGAGGCGCTGGGACTCGCCGGCGGGAGCGGACCTTTCACGCTCATGTCGATCCCACGCGGCGCTCCGGTGCGCGTGCGAGGGACGCTGCAGACGGTGTCAAACGCGACGTCGGGTGAGTCGACGTATCGCGAGCCAAACGCGGGCTTCGAGATGGTCGGCACCGAAGAAGACCCGATCCGCGTCGCGGCGGTCTCGACCCGCGTGATGCCCACGCAAGAACAGCGCGCGCTCTCGCTGCTGCTCGCCTGCGTTGTGTTTGTGGTCTCGTTCGTGGTCGTCCCTGAGATTGTTTGGCAACGCGCGCGGACAAGCGGCCTTCGATCCGAGGCGAGCGCGCTGGCCCTCTGCGCGACGCCGTTTCATCGCGGACGTGGGCTTCAGCTGCTCAACCGCCTCTGGGGCAACGTCGCCTCTGCGCCCGAGCTCGATCGCTTGGTCTCGTTGCGGTCCTTGCGGGGTGAATGCGACGCGGGCGTAGGCCACGCGTACCTGCGGCGTGGCCAGCTCGAGAACGCGCGGGAGTGGGCGCGCGCGTGCGACGACGGTTCCATGCTCCTCCGGTTGGACGCCGCGTTCGCGGAGTGGGAGCGCGCCAGCGAGCGCGCGCACGAGGTCGAGGCGCTCAACACCCAGGAGCGACGCGCCGTCGGGCTCATTCATTTGCTCAGTGACGAAAGCTATGCGGCGACGCGGCTTCTGGAAGGTGACGAGGGAGCTGGCGGCTGCGCCTTTACGATGACGACGCCGGGTGTACCGACCGCGCGCTGTGCGCTCTTCGCGGCGCAGTCGCGGATGCGCGTCCCCACCACGTTCGATCGGCACGAGACCCCCGACGTGCAAGCGGTTCGCGCGCTGCTCACGCGAACGCCTGCGTCGCGATTGCTTCCGCGCGACGAGGAGCCCGTGCAGGTTCACTTGGACGTTCCGCGGCTCGATCAGAGCGAGTGCCCGTTGCCGCGCGGCGCGTTGGGGATCGAGTTCGTGGTGCTCGAACAGTTGGTCGCGGCCGCCCCCACGGGCGCCAACGAACGCGGCTTGATCGCGGAGCTGGCGGCGCGACGCGCGGTCTTTGAGCACGTCGCCCGGCGACCGGCGGAAGCGATGCGCTGGGCGACGATCGCGGACGCGCACGCCACGCAGCGTACGGAGAGCTCGCAGGTCGTGGGGATCTCCGCCACCACGCCCGCGTCGCACGCGATCCGCGCGATCAAGGAGCGGCTCGCGGACGACCATCTCGTGCCGGTCACCTCCCTCGAGATCGCGTTCTCGCGAAACGACACGGCGACCGTGCGCGCGCTTCTTCAGAATCAACCGCTCCCGTTTCGCGCTGCGGCGTTTCTTCAAGACGAGAGCGCGGAGCGAATGGCAGAGATCACGCGTTACTCCCCCGACCGACCGCGGCCGCTCTGGACGGTTCGTGAGAATCTGTGTGACGTGAGCGCCCGTCTCGCGGTCGCGGAACGGGTCGGCGATCAGGAGACCGCGGCGCCACTCGCGGAGCGTCTCCGGAAGCTCGTGGCGACGCTTGCAGACGAAGAAGACGCGCTCGCGCTCTGGGCCTTCCGCCCGATCCTCTCCGATCCGGTCACGCGTCGTTAGTGATGATCTGTGACCGTGAGTGGACGCTCACGGCTACAAGCCGAGCTCGGCGCTCTCGGCGGCGTCTTCCGCGTAGGCCGCTTCGCCTTCGTCGATCGCCACGCGCGCGCGCACCTTCTTGCCGCTTCCGCCCTCGGCCTCGTCGTCTTCGTCGGTATTGTCGAGCTCGATGAACGCGCCGTAGAGGGCGGCCACGGCGGGCGCGCTCAAGAGCGGGAGAGACGTCCACGGCGTACCGGCCTCAACGCCCGGGAGCTCAAACGGAAGCGCGAAGGGCGCGTACTTCGACGCGGCCCAAAACGCGAGCGCGCCGACCCCGAGACCAAAGACCGCCTTCAAGACGCTCTCGATCCAGATCGCTTGGCGCCAAGGCGGTTTGCCGTTGAGCACGCCGGCGGTCGCGCCCGCGGTCATCGCGACGAGGTAGCCACCGAGCCCCGCGAGGACCGGGAGCCCAAGGCCGAAATGAAAAGCCGCGCCGATCGCGCCACCGATCACGAGCCCCTTGATCAAACCCACCACGAGCCGCTTGAACATGTGGTCGGTCTAGCAGGTTGCACCGAATCTCGCAGCCGGCACTGGATGGAGCGCCGGAATCGGCGAGTGACGTTGCTCACGTGGTCTGTGCTCTTGTGTGTCTCGACTCCACGCGGCGATGCCCTACTATCGATGCATGAGCGAAGAGACCGCGGAGCTGATCTACGACTGGAACGAGGTCGACCGTCGCGGACCCAGCATCATTCGCAAGCGTCGGTTCGAACTCCACGACGAGACCCTTCGAGATGGGATCCAGAGTCCCTCGGTGGTCGACCCGAACATCGGCGACAAGGTCGAGATCCTGCACCTGCTCAATGAGGTGGGGGTCGACAGCACGGACGTGGGTCTGCCAGGCGCTGGCGCGCGACCCTTCGAAGATGTCCTGACGCTGTGCCGAGAGATCGCGGACAACAACCTGGACATCCGCGCGACGTGTGCCGGCCGCACCTTGGTTGGCGATATCCGCCCGATGGTGGAGGTCTCGCAGAAGGCCGGCATCCCGGTCGAGGTCATGACCTTCATCGGGAGCTCCCCGATCCGTCGCCTCGCCGAAGACTGGTCGCGCGAGCTGATCATCAAGCGCGCGGTCGAAGCGATCGACTTCGCGGTCAAGGAGGGCCTGCCGGTCACGTTCGTCACGGAGGACACGACGCGCTCGCGACCCGATCTCCTGACGGACCTTTTCCGCGCGGCGATCGATCACGGCGCGACGCGGCTCTGTCTGTGCGACACGGTCGGTCACTCCACGCCCGATGGAGTCAAGAACCTGATTCAGTTCACTCGGAACCTCATCAAGGGGACCGGGAGCGACGTGAAGATCGATTGGCATGGTCACAACGACCGCGGCCTGGCGTTGGTGAACTCGATCTTCGCGCTGGAGTACGGCGCGGACCGCGTACACGGCTGCGTCCTCGGGATCGGTGAGCGCGTGGGCAACGCGCCGCTTGATCTCTTGCTGATCAACTTGAAGCTCCTCGGTGAGCTTGAGGGACGCGACCTGAGCAAGCTCTCCGCGCTGGCGCAGAAGGTCAGCCGCGCGACGCGATTCGATATCCCGATCGGCTACCCGGTCATGGGTGAGGACGCTTTCCGGACGGCGACCGGGGTCCACGCGGCCGCGATCATCAAGGCGCAGCAAAAGGGAGACTCGTTTCTTGCGGACCGGATCTACTCGGGCGTGCCCGCGGCGATGTTCGGGCGACGTCAGGACATCTGCGTGGGTCACATGTCAGGCGCGAGCAACGTGACCTACTGGCTGAAGGAGCGCGGCATCGAGCCGAGCCCCGCGCTCATCGAGGCGATCCTCTCGGCGGCCAAGAACAGCAAGCACAACCTCAGTGATGATGAGGTCATGGCGATCGTTCGCTCCTGACTCGGTAGTGTTCGACAGCGTTCGACAGCGTCACTTCGCAGCGCGATGAATGGTGTCTGGGTGCATGGGCAACTGGAGACCGGATCTTTGATCCATCTTTGATCGGAACCGGTTAGAAAGATTCAGATGCCACGCACGAAGAAGACTGCTCCCTCGATCGAACCGGGGCCCAAGAAGCTGCCAAAGACGCAGCGGAGCCAAGACATCTTCGACGCGATCCTGGACGCGACCGCGGTCGTGCTTCAGCAGGAGGGAATCGAGGGGCTCACCTCGAACAAGATCTCGCAGAAGGCCGGCGTCAGCGTTGGCTCCTTCTACCAGTACTTCCCGAACAAAGAGTCTGTCCTCGCGGAGCTCTCCCGTCGGCAAGAGGAGCGCGCCTACGTCTTGCTTCGCGAGCGGATGGTCGACGCGGAGCCGACGATGGAGTCGATCGCGAAATCGATGATCTCCGCGCTCGCGAGCGAGGATTTCGGCGACATCGAGATGCGCCGGACGCTGCTCGGGCAGGTGCCGCTCGCCTGGGCGCGGAGCAAGAGCCTCGAGAACGACCAGCGGCTCCAAGACATGGTCAACACGCTGCTCGATAGTTTCGGAGACGAGATCCGCGATGGCGATCGCGACGTGATGACCTTCATCTTGATCCACCTGGTCGAGCAGCTGGTCGAGGCGGCGGTGTGGCGACGCCCGGACCTCATCGGCGACCCGCGCTTTATCAACGAGCTCGTCTTGCTCGCGCTGCGCTATATCCGCCCTTAAGGACGTCGCTACGAGACGACGACCCGATCCCGCCCTGCGCGCTTCGCTTCGAGGAGGCTCGCGCTGATCCGTGAGACGGTGGTCTGAACAGTGTCATCCGCGCCGACCTCCGTGCCGCCGAGCGACGCGGTGACGTCGAGGGTCTCGCCGTCGACGCGGTCAAAGGGCGCCCCGCGAATCACCTCGCGGATCCGCTCCATCGCGACCAAGGCGTCCGCTGCGCGTGCTTCGTGCATCACGACGCAGAACTCTTCTCCGCCGTATCGCGCGACCCAGTCGGTGTCTCGAAGCGAGGAACGGATACGCTGCGCGACCTCGCGTAGGACGAGGTCGCCGGTCGGCCAGCCATAGGTCTTGTTGACGAGCCCAAAGTGATCGATGTCGAGGAGCGCAACACACATCGGTCGGCGTGTTCGGTGCGCCTCGGCGACTTCGAAACCGAGCCGGCGATCGAGGTAGCCACGGGAATACACGCCGGTCAACGCGTCGTGATCGGCCTGCTGGCGGAGCTGCTCAAAGAGGTGACGGCCGCGCCGCGCGATGACGTCCGCGACGCGTTCGCTGATCACGCGGGTCAGGTTCTCGAAGCCCTGAACCATCAAGCTACCGTCGTCCGCGAACGCCTCACGCTCGAGCTCGTGAAAGTGAACGGCGCGGTCGCGGCCTTTGGCCTTCGCCGACATCAGCGCTTCTTCGGCCTCCACGATTAAGTGACGCGCCTCCATCACGCGCGTGACCGTCCCCGCACCTGAGCTCGCGGTGATGTGAACGCCCCGGAGCCCATCGTCGTCGATGCGCACTTTCTCGGAACGAATCCGTTCCACGATCCGCTTGCTCAGCCGGGTCGCGTCACCTTCATCGCACGGGACCAAGATCGTGAACCCGTCTCCAGAGAACCGCCCGACCAGCGCGCTGCTCGGAGTGGTGTCTCGCAAGCGCTGCGCGACCTCGACGAGGACCCAGTCGCCCGCGCGGTGACCATGATGGTCGTTGAGCGACTTGAAGCGATCAATGTTCACCATGATGAGCGTGACGGGCGCGCGCTCACTGGCGTGCGCGAGAGTGCGGTTCATGCGCTCGATGAACTCGTGTCGGGTGGTCGCGCCGGTCAGATCGTCACGAACCCGACGGCCCGTCGCGAGCCGATGCAAGCGATGTTGAATCGCCGCGATCGGTGCGTCTGACGAGGTGAGGTCGTCGCGGTCACCGAGCTGCGCGAGGATCTCTTTGGCGCGGGTCCGCGGGATCACCCAGAGCGTCGGTTCCACCCAGCTCTCGCGGAGCGCGACGAGCGACTCGAGGGTGGCCTCCTCGTCGATTTCGAGGACGGCGAGATCAAAGAACGGAGAGGACTCGCTCGACGTAAACACGCCGTCATCGCAGATCAGGTCACGGAGGGCGTGGTCACCATGAAAGCGAAGCCGAATGGCGTTGCTTGGGCTCGATGGTCTCGCCTGCCTCTCGTGGTCCGCCACGCTGGCAGCCTAGCAAACGTTGTCTAGGCAGCGGACGACGCGACGCGGAGAGCCTGGCCGTAACCGCGCACCCTTCCGAGATCGTCGGCGAACGAACCGTTGGACCACGCGGGCTTGCCACCGATCATGACGAGCGGCACGGCTTCATCGTTTCTCCGGACCAAGCGCCGCAGGCCGCCAAAACCGTCCATCTCCGCCTCGTGAAGCTCCTCGATCGAGTCATCGAGGTGCGCGGGATCCACGACCACCAGATCCGCTCGGGCACCTGGAACCAAGCGCCCCACTTCAAGCCCTAAGTAGTCCGCGATCTCGGACGTGAGTCGCTGCACCGCGCGCGAGACGGTCATGATCGGTCGTCCCTCGCGTTCTGCGTCTTGGACCATCTTCAAGAGCCGGAGCGGGAAGTTGTAGAAGGCCATGTTGCGAAGGTGCGCGCCCGCGTCGCTGAAGCCGACGAGGATACCTGGATGGTTCACGATCTTTCGCAGCCACTCCGGGCGGTCGTTCGCGACGACGGTGTACCAGCGCAGGTCGTTCCCATGGTCGGCTTGGCAGTCGAGGAAGGCGTCGATCGCGCTGATGCCGCGCTCGTCGCCGACCTCTGCGAACGACTTCCCGATGAGCGAGGCGTCCGGAGCGTCGACGATTTTCGTCTCGGCCAGGTTGCGGTGGTACGCCTTGCCGAGGATGGCGCGTCCCCAGTCGCGCTTGAAGCGAGCGCGGTACGCGGGGTCGCGGAGCAGGTCGGAGCGCGCCGCCAGACTCGTGAGGTGGAGCGCCTCGGTGCCCGCGCCGATCTCTTCCAAGATCGGAACCTCTAGACCATCTGTCCACAGGTCGAAGACGTTCGGGAGGGCTTGGAAACGAAAGCGTGCGCCGAGCGCGTTGAAGAGGCGTACCGCGGGGTCGACCAGCGGCACCGTCATGCGCGCTGCGCGCGGATCCATCATCGCGATGATCATGGTCTTGAGCGACGGCCGGAGGATCCCGAGGCTCTCGATCATGAAGAGGACCGCGTTGATCTTGGTCTCTATGTTCGGCACGCCTTGGAAGACCCGACCTCGCGCGCGGAGCGGCGCGGTCAAGGTGCGGTACTCCTTCCAGCTCGCGAACACGGACGGGGTCGGGCTGCTGCGGTGCGCCTCGCCGTCCATTTTGTCCCACGGCAGCGTGTTGACGCTGAGCCCGATGTATCCCGCGTCGAGCGCTTCATCGATCATGGACAGCATCGCGTCCATCTCCAGTCGGGTCGGCTTGGCCTTGGGATCGACGCTGCGCCCGATGCCCATCGCGGCGGCGCGGATCGTGGAGTGACCCAGCATCGCGGCGACGTTCGGACCGAGCGCCAGACTGTCGAGGTGGTCGAGGTAGCCGGCGGGCCCGGTCCAGGTGACCCGGTCTTGGAGCAAGGGGAAGACGATCTCGCGGGGGATGCCCTCGACGCGACAGAACATGTCGGCGAGGTCGCGCGCGTTCCCGACCGCCATGCTGAGCCCGCAGCTCCCGAGCGCGATCGTGGTGACGCCATGGCGCACGGATTCGGACAGCTCCGGCCGCACCTCGACCTCGGCGTCATAGTGGGTGTGCAGGTCGACGAAGCCAGGCATGACCCACTTGCCGCGCGCGTCGATCTCCTGTGCATCGACGTTCTGGCAGGCCCCGGCGTCGAGGAGGGAGACGACTTTGCCATCGCGGATCAAGACATCAGCGCGCCGCGGCGCTCCGCCGTTCCCATCGAAGACAGTTCCGCCTCGCACGACGTAGGTCGCCATCGTCGAAAGGGTACACCCGCCGCGATGGGACAGCCTTCGCAAAAAGAATCGACGTGAGGTGAAACAATTTCGCGCGTGGGGCATCCAACAAGTGAACGCCATGTGGTTCTACGAAAACATCATGCGCTTCGTCGCGCTTCGAGCTCGTTCGCGTCGCCGTTAGGGTGAGCGCGTTGAGGTCTGCTAACGGCCCGCGATGCGGGTCGCGTTGGGAAAGTACGCTGCTGCCGGCTGCGTGCGTCTGACGTCACGAAGGTTCACCGTTTTGACGCTGCTCGCGACACCCTCAAGCGAGCACCGATCCAGCGTGAGCGAGGCGAGACGGGGGAAGCGATCGAAGATCGAGACATCGAGCGTAAACGAGCGACGAGGCCGGCCGATTCGGATGAACTCCGAAGAAGAGAAATTCCGGGCACCGTCAAAGTGAAGTGAGTCGAGCGTCGCCGCGCGCTCTGGCCTGGCCTCCACGAGCAACGAGAGCCCGAGCAGTTGCCGGAGCGGACGGAGCGGACCGCGCACGTGGAAAGGACCGCTGAAGATCACCTGCTTCCCGATGTGGCGGGCCGCACCCGCGAAGTAGCGACCGGCGTCGAGGATCTCCACGTCGTCGAGCCACGGACCGAAGCGCTCGTCGCCGAGCGAGAGCAGGAGCGACGTCGCGACCCCGAGCTCACCACGCTCGACGAAGAGATCGAGCTTCTCGAACATCGGGTCTTCTGCGGGAGGTGCTTCGGGAACGGCGCCGAGGATCCGGTACGCGCGGGCGTCGTTCATCCAGATGACGTCATCGGGGGCGAGCGGGGTGGCGCCTTCGACGCGTTCTCCGTTGACCGAGGTCGGGCCGTTCGCGACGACCGTGAAGCTGCCTCGGTTCTCACGAAAGAGCGCGTGCTCCGCGTCCAGCGCGCGGAGTGATTCGGTCGCGTTCCGGCCAGAGCCGATCACGAAGGGGTGAACCAAGGGGATGACGCGCTCAGGCTCGATCAGGTGCTGCGCGACCATCGTGGGCTCATCGAGGTAGACGACGAAGGCGTCGCGCGCGTCGAGAACCATGCCGTGCTGGAGCCGCGTTCCGGGTTCGAGCAGAGCCGAGTTTCGTGATGGGGGGCGACCGAGGAGCGCTCCAGGAAGGACGCGTCCAAGGCGTTGGCCGCCCGCGATGACGCAGCCCTCGCCGCGGCGCCGGAGGACGAGGTGTTCGCGTCCGACGTGCGGGCTGCTGATCATCACGTCGGCATCGTCGCTCCGGCCGATGACGACACGGTCGCGTCCCGCGAGCGGGAGCAGGTGCGAGTTGCCGAAGCGCGTGATGATCCAAAGGAGCGTCATGAGGAAAAGACGAGAAGAGCCGCTTACGAATGCTCTCTGCTTATTGGAGGGTCTGTCGGACGCTCCCTCCTACGTTCGCTTCGCTCAATCGGTTCGCTTCGCGAACATTCTCAGCGGCTCACTCTTCACCATTCAGCAGGTTAGCGACCGGCGATTCGGATCGTGCCGCAGGTGACGGTGTGTCCGCCCTGTTCCACGACCACCGCGCCACCACGCGAGTTGTTGGGAACCTGAACGGTGACGCGCATCGAGCTCACACCGACAGTCGAGCCGAAGTTGCCGCCGATGCGCACCGTGAGCGAGCGATCGAAGTGACGGCCGGTGAGGGTGAGGAGCCCACCCCGCGGCGCGACCGTGGTCGCGAGTCGGCAGACCGGCGCGAGGGGCTGGGCCGGCTGCGTCGGACGCGCGGTGCCAGGTACCACGCCGGGAACAGGTCGCGTTCCGGCGTTCACGACGACACCGCCGGGCTCCACTGTGCCGGGGCGCACGCCGCTCGGACGAACGGTGCCAGGAGCGGGCTGCACAGGCCGCGCGGTCCCAGGCACCTGCGAGGGCGTGTGCACCACGGTGCCAGGACGAACGGTTCCGGCGGGCTGGTTCGGGGAGACGACCACCGCGCCTGGACGAACGGGACGAACGGTTCCCGCAGGCCGCGTCGGGGAGACCGCAACCGCGCCAGGGCGAACGGTTCCGGCAGGCTGGTTTGGGGAGACCGTCACGGCGCCGGCGGGAGACGGGTCGGTGCTCGGCGCCCGCGGACGAACGCGAACCGCCGGACGGGAAGGTTGCGTGGTACCGCCCGAGACGGTGCCGCTTGGACGCGTCGGTCGCCCGCTGACGGTGCCGCTGGGACGCGCCGGCTGCGCTGGGCGAGTCGGTCGAACCGCGACCGTTCCTGCGGGGCGCCGCGGGTCGGGTCGGGTCTGCACGGTGCCGCTCGGGCGCGCAGGCTGACGCGGCGAGGGTCGCACCGTCACGGTCCCACCTTGGCGTTGCGGCTGCCGCGGCCGAGACGGTTGTGTGTAGACCGGCGCAGCGGGCTCTGTGTATCCGCCGCCTTGCGGTCGCGTTCCCGGTCGCACGGTGACGGTGCTGCCAGCGTTACGCGGTCGACTCGTGCCGGGGCGGACCAAGACGTCTTGAACGGGCGCCTGTCGCGGACGCTCTTGCACGTACGGACCAGCGCGTCGCGAAGGCCGGACGTAGACCGGAACGCCATCGGTGCGGTGGTACATCGGGTCGACCTGGTCGTTGCGACCATGCCAGTAGCCTGGGTAGTAGCGGTAGCCGTTGTTGTTGTCCGCGCGCACGCAGACGGGCGGCTGCCAAACGTGTCCGCGCTGACGCGGCTCTTCCCAGTGACCCGGGATCCACACCCAGCGTCCGCCTTCCTGCGCCCAGTAGCCGTCGATCCACGCCGAGGTCTGCGACGGCTTCGGCCCTTGCGTCACAGAGGCGCGCACCGCGGGGGGGGGTTGCTGAACGGTCACGTAACGCGGAGTTGACGCGACCACCTGAGGGCTCGCGGGTGCGTGGTAGGTGGTCCGCGTATCGGTGGCTTGTCCGTACATGCATCCGCTCACGAAGAGCGAGGCGGAAACGGCGAGGAGGGGGACAAGGTGTTTCATGAGGGTCCTTGCTGAGCGAGACAGCGTGCCGAAGCGACACAGGGAGCACAGTTCAGGGTATGGATGAGACGAGCGGAGGGGGAACACGATTCACGAAAATCGGTGTTCTCGGCTTATGCGGTGCGAGTCGAAATCACGAGCACTTGCGGTGTTTTAGCGTGAAAGCGAGCCGAATGGATCGGTCCCGACAGAGGAAATCGTAGCAGAGCGCAACGCTGCGCGGTCAGCCTGGGTGCCGACGACGCGCCGATCGGACGAGTCGCTGGACCTCGCGATGAAGGTCGCGCGCCATTCCGCGGGTGTCTTTGGTCGCGCGAACCGGGGCGCCGATCTCGACACACACATCGGTCTGCGGACGCGATGTGAGGACCTCGAGGTGCTCTGCGAATGTTTGGTTCACCCACTCGATCCCGTGGTCGTAAGCGAAGCCCACGGGGATGATGTCGACGTCGAGTCCGCGCGCCGCTGCGAAGGTCCCCGCGTGAAACGCGCGTACCTCGTCGCCGCCGAAGGTCCCGCCTTCTGGAAACACCATGACGGTCAGGCCTTCCTTGAGCCGCCTCCGGATCTCGCGAATCGCGCGGGCGCCGCTGCTCCCCGAGTCCCGATCGACGAAGATGGTCTGCGCGTGAACGGATAGCGGTCCAAGCACCTTCCAGTCCTTCACGTCAGCGCGCGAGAGGAAGATCCCGTCGAACATCGACACGAGCACCCCGATGTCTAACCCGGTGCGGTGATTCGAAACGATCAAGCGACCTCGTGGTGGCTCGCCCGAGAGTACGCGGTGCGGGTCGCCTTTATGGACCGTGACGCCCATCAGTTTCACAAGCGTGCCCGCGACCCGGAAGCGCCAGAGCCGGCGAAACGCGGGGAGGTCCGCTTCGCTCGTTTGCTTGATGCCGCGATCGATCAACGCGAGCGCGCTCGCGGTGTAGGCGCCGAACCCTGTCTTGCGAATCGCCGCGCGTGCGCGTTGGGAGAGGTTCACGTTGCGTGTTTGACTCACAACCGAGGCTTCGCGCAACTCCCATTGTCTTCGCCTCCGCGCGACCAATCTCGCCTCTCGGTTTCCACCTCGCGATTTCCGCGTCAGACTGAGTCATGGATTCTCTCGCGCCTGGGCTCCTGGTCGCCTCGCCTACGATGACCTGCCCGTTCTTCGGCCGCACCGTTGTCCTGATGGTCGACCACGGCGAGGAAGGCTCGTTCGGGTTTGTGGTGAACAAGTCCGGCGAGCTTCCGCTTGATCAGGTGATGAGCGATCTTGGGTATCCGCTGCCCGCGCCAACCGAAGCGGACGTGATGCTGGGCGGCCCCGTGTCTCCTGAGATCGGTTGGGTTGTCTACGATCCGAGAACGTCCGAGCACGTCCCTGAAGACATCGTTGAGGTCAACGAAGGCCTCGCGGTTACCGCCTCGCTCTCGATGCTCCAAGCGATCTCGGACAGCCGCGGACCGAGCGCGCATCTACTCGCGCTCGGCTACAGCGGCTGGAGCCCAGGTCAGCTCGACGACGAGCTGCGCGAAGGATCGTGGATCCCGATCGACGCCGACCCAGGCCTCATCTTCGACGTCGCGATGGAAGACCGCTGGACCGCCGCCCTCCGCACGATGGGCATCGACCCCGCGCGCATGGTGAGCCGCCGCGCGATGGCGTGAATACGTACCGGAGCAAAACGAAGACCGGGACGCAAAGTCGTTGGGGACCGTAGCGAAGCGACGCCCAACGAAGACCGGTGACGCAAAGCCGTTGGGGACCGCGAGCGAGCATGAAGCAAGAACGGCCGAAGGGCCGTAGCGAAGCGGTCGCGCAGCAGAGCGAAGCGAACGTTTGGGTGAATGCGCCAAAGGCGCAGAGGGTCTTTCGACAAAGACCCTAAAGAAGACAAAGACCCTAGATAAACAACACGCAGCCAGCGCGACACGTCTCGTGCACGCGCACGCTCACCAGGGTCGCTCCGTCGATGTTCACGCGATCTGCGATGTAGCGCGCGAGGATCTCGCTGGTCGGGTTCTCGAGACCCTCGACCTCGTTCAAGTAGTTGTGGTCGAGGATCGCGTGGAGCGGTTTCCACGCGGCGTCGATCTCCGCGAAGTCGCAAACCCAGCCGAGCTGCTCGTCGACAGGACCGGTCACCGTGAGCGTCACGCGGAAGCTGTGGCCGTGGAGACGCGCGCACTTGTGATCAGCGGGCACGTTCGGCAAGCGATGCGCGGCCTCGAAGCTGAAGCTCCGGCTGATCTCCATTCGGCTCATCTTCGGATCAGTCCGCGGTGGTCTCGGCGGCCTCGACGACGGGATCCGCAGCGTCCGTGTGACCCTCGGCCGGCTTGACGAAGAGGAGCGTCATGCGATCGCTCTCGCCGATCTCCGCGTAGCGCGCGCGGTTGGTGTCGCCCTCGCGGAACCCAGGAGGGAGCGACCAGACGTGCTCTGGGTAGTCCTTGGTGTCGGCTGGGTTCGCGTTGATCTCGCTCCGCGCGGACAGCTCAAAACCGATGCCAGTGAGCAGATCGATCACGACCTGCTCCGCGACGTAACCGCGGCGCTGACCGACCGGCGCCGCGGCACCTTCGTGATCGCGGTGCTGTACGACGCCGAGGCGACCGCCCGGTTTGAGCACGCGGAAGAGCTCGGCGTAGAGCTGCTCGTGGACGTTGTCCTGCATCCAGTTGTGGGTGTTGCGGAACGTGACGATGAGGTCGTAGCGCTCCGCGTCTCCGAGGTTCGTGTGGTTCGGTGGCGAGAGCACAACGGTCTCGAGCTCACCGTAGACCTGGGGCAGGGCGGTGACCGCGGTGTTGAAGTCGCGGGCCAAGGTTCCGCGAAAACCATCTGCGTCGGGATCCGTCGTCGCGACCACCAGCTGGCCGTCCTCGCGAAGAACCGGCGCGAGGATCTTCGTGTACCAAAGCCGGCCCGGCCAGATCTCGAGCACGGTCTGCCCCGGTGCGAAGCCGAAGAACTCAAGCGTCTCTTTGGGATGGCGGAACGGATCGCGGGCGCGCTCGGTGTTGGTGCGATGCATGCCCGCGATCGCGCCGTCGAGGTCACCCGCGGGCACCGAGATGTTCGCGACGACTTCGCTCTGCGTGACCTCTTCAGCGACGTCGGTCGCGCTGGTCCCGCCACACGCGCAGGCGGCCGCGAGTCCCAACGTGAGGAAACCGTGTTGGATGCTGTGCTTGATCATGCCGTGTGCCTCTCGATGAGCCCGCCCAAACGCGGAACCGCTGCTTCCACGTTCGACTTCGCGATTTTGCGAAGCTTCCCGTAGGTCTTCTTGATGAGCTTGTTGGTCGAGCGCTCTGCTTTGCCATCGGTGATCGCGAGGAGCGAGTCGGCCACGCGGCTCTTGTTCTGCGTGAGATAGGCCTGTGTGGACTCACCCTTCTCCGTCGCCTCGTCGACGAGTGGCTCCACCGCGTTGGCGAACTCCGGGAGCAGATCGGTGACCACGTTCTCGATGAACCCCGGCCGGATCCCCTTCACGGCTTTGTAGCCGGCCTTGATCGCGACCCCAGAGAGTCCCGACTTGTCGGCGACCTCTTGTTCCAAGAGCTGCATGCAGTCCGCGATGACCGCGCTCTTCTTCGATTGATCCGTAAGGGTGTCAGCGAGTCCCATGTTGCTCCTCTGCCTCGCCAAAGGGGCAAACGCAAGCGCGATGTCTTGGCGTATCAGGAGGGATCACACATGATGGCGAGCCAATGACGAAGCGCATCCTGATTATCGATGATGAGCCGCTTGTCGGACGCCTTCTGCGCCGCGCGCTTAAAGGAAATGTGGTGACGCACGTTCAGTCGGCGGAGGCAGGCCTCGAGCGTATCGCCGCCGAGTCGTACGACCTCGTGCTTTGTGACCTCTCGATGCCGCAGATGTCGGGCATGGATCTCTATGAGAACGTGCGATCAACGAGCGGCGAGATGGCAGATCGGATCGTCTTCATGACGGGCGGTGCCTTTACGACCGAGGCGGTTCGCTTCATCGAGCGCGTGCCCAACGAGACGCTCGACAAGCCGTTCGACCTCGCTCGCGTTCGAGCGTTGGTGAACGAGACGACGGTCGCGAAAGGGAACCTGACGGCGGTCACGAGAGAGAACCTGACCGAGGTCGATCAGAACACGAAGACCGTCGCGAAGTTGGAAGAGAGCACTCGCCCGCGTGCACGTCCTTTGGTCACCGGACAGAACGTGAAGCGCTTCACGACCGCTGTCTGAGCACAGCCGCTCGCGCTCGCTTGTTCTTCGCTCTAGCTCGTCGCGACCGCGGCGAGCTTTTTCATTCTCGCGATCATCGAGTGCAGCCCGTTGTTCCGGCCGGGGCTCAAGTGTTTGTCGAGCCCGAGGCGCGCGAGGGTGGGCCTCGGGTCCAGCGCGACGACCTCGTTCGGTGTCTTGCCGTTGAACATGAGCAGGACCAACGCGACCAGACCTCGAACGATGTGCGCGTCACTATCCGCGATGAAGTGCATCACGTCTCCTTCGTGTCGCGGCACCATCCAGACTTGGCTCAGGCAGCCCTTGACCTTGTGCTCTTTGATCTTGAGCGCGTCGTCCATCGCGGGGAGCTCTTCGCCGAGCTCGATCAAAAAGCCGTAGCGCTCGGTCCACTCGTCGAGCAGCTCAAAGGTCTCAAAGACGTCGTCGAGAGTGGTCGCCACGGACGCCTTCTAGAGCGGCGTGACTCAGAGAGCAACCCAGAGTGACCTGGGGATCTCCAGCGCGCCGCCTGATAGAGTCCTCGCTATGGAAGAGACCATCTTCAGCAAGATCCTTCGCGGTGAGATCCCATGTCACGAGGTCTACCGTGATGAGCACGTGCTCGCGTTCCTCGACATCCAACCGATCGCGCACGGACACACTCTGGTGATCCCGGTGGAGCCGGCCGCGACACTTGATCGGTTGTCCGATGCATCCGCGGCCGCGATCGGGAGCGTCCTGCCGCGTATCAGCCGCGCGGTACTGAAGGCGACCGGAACGAAGGACTTCAACGTGCTTCAGAACAACGGCGCACCGGCGCATCAAACCGTCTTCCATGTTCACTTCCACATCATCCCGAAGCCGAACGCCGAGGAAGGGTTGGGTATGGGTGGATGGCCCGCGAAGGACATCGACCATGCCGAAGGCGCGGCCCTGGCGGCGCAAATGCGCGCATACCTCGCGGAAGACTGAAGAAAGAGCCAACTTCGGCCTCGCTAACCTGTTGGAATCGCATGTGATCCGGGTCAGCTTGGCGAATCATCACCGTTCCCTTGCGTCGGCGAGCGTTTTAGGCCAGATTTGCGCGCCCGTTCTCAGGCAGGCGGCCTGAAACGCGCTTGGAGTAGTCATGGCCAGCAAGGCAAAAATCGCTCGGAATCGTCAGAAGGCGAAGCTCATCACGAAGTACGCGGCCCGCCGCGCAGAGCTCACCGAGATCATCAAGAACCCGAAGACCAAGCACGAAGACCGTATGAACGCGTCCTTCGCGCTTCAGAAGCTTCCTCGCGACAGCAGCCCGACGCGTTACCGCAACCGCTGCCAGGTCACCGGACGACCGCGCGGGTACTACCGGAAGTTCGCGATGTCCCGCATCGCGCTCCGCGACCTTGGTCTCGCTGGCGAGATCCCCGGCCTCACGAAGTCGAGCTGGTAATGGCGCGCGATCTTATCCGCCTCGTCTCGACCGCCGGCACTGGCTACGAGTACGTCACGTCCAAGAACCGCCGCACCATGCCCGGTAAGCTCAAGCTTAAGAAGTATGATCCGCGCGCGAAGAAGCACGTCGTTTTCGAGGAGCACAAGATGCCCTCGCCGAAGAAGCGCTGAGGTCCATCATGTCGAAGATTTGCGAAATCACGGGCAAGCGCCCGCAGTCCGGTAACAACGTCAGCCACTCGCAGCGTAAGACCAAGAAGCGCAGTCTCCCGAACCTCCAGGTGCATCGCTTCTGGGTGGAGTCGGAGAACCGCTGGGTGAAGCTCCGCCTGAGCACCGCGGGGATCCGCATCATCGACAAGCGCGGCATCGACGCGGTCCTCAAGGACCTGCGCGCCAAGGGCGTCAAAAAGTAGTCAACGCGCAAGACGAAAAGAGCTCAGCGGCATCCCGCTGGGCTCTTTTTCGTTAAGGCTCGTTTTCGTGACGAACCGCGCGTTGTTCGTTCTTCGCTTCGAGGGCTGGACCGCATTGAGGGTCTTTGACCGCCCGTGTGACTCGTCGTACACCGGCGGTGCTTTGGAGGAGTTGAAGATGAAGAGAATCGCTTGCCTGATCTGCGCGGTCGCGCTGATGGTTGGTTGTGGGGACGATGACACCGGCGCCGAAGACACCGGCACCGATGCGACGGTCGACACGGGTCCCGCGCCGGACACGTCGCTTCCTGACACGTCGACGCCCGATACCGGCGGAGAAGACACGTCCGTGCCGGAAGACACCAACCCGCCCATGGAGACCTGCGACCCGTTCGAGTCCGGAAGCTGTGACGAGGGCAAGTGCACGCTCGCGATCGCGCGTGATGGCGAGGGTGAGTTCCTTGAGGCGTTCTGGGCGTGTGTGGACGACACTGTCGCGAAGGCCGAGGGCATCCCGTGCGGTCGACCGGTCGACGCGACCCCCGACGACGAGACCGATGACGTACGCGCCGATGACTGCGCCGAGGGCCTCTTCTGTGGCCAGGTGGACGGTGACTCGATCACGCGCTGCATCCCGATGTGCGACGGCGAGAGCGTGACCTGCGACGATGGCGACTACTGCGGCACCGCGAACAGCGAGCCCTTCTTCGGCTTCTGCGAGACCCCCGCGCTCTGCGACCCGGTCTACCAGGTCGGCTGTGACGAAGGCGATGCGTGCTACACGCTCACCAACGACGACGGCGACCTCATCAGCGACTGCTTCGAGTTCAGCCCGCCGGAGGGCGGCACCGGCGCCGCCGGCGAAGAGTGCATGTTCATCAACAACTGCATGGCCGGGACCCGCTGCACGCCGATGGACAGCACGGGTGACGGCGAGCTCGACACCGCGACGTGCGTCCCGTTCTGCTTGATCGGTGACCCGCCCGATCCGCTTCCGGACAGCGAGCTCGACGGCAGCTGCGACATGACCTGCGATCCCTTCGAACTCGAGTCGGACGACAACGTGGTGCTCACGCCGAGCACGCCGGGTCTCTGCATCGACGCCTAGCGTCGCCGGCAACAATGAAAAAGCGCCTCGCTACGCGGGGCGTTTTTTCGTTTAACCACCAACTTGTGTGATGCACGATCGAGTGAGTTCGGGGAAGGTTTCCGTCACACATGGAGGTTGTGATGACGAACGTTTCCTGTCGGTCTCTTTGCGTCGCGCTCGGCGCTTGTCTCTTCGCGATGTGCGTCTCGGAGAAGGTTCACGCGCAAGCGCTTCAGCCTCGCGGGAACGCGGACGAGCACGTGAACCTGCGCGGTGACCACTGGGCGCACACGATCGACGAGCTCGACGGCAGGGTGGACCTGGAAGAGGCGGGGGTCGTGGAGGGGGGCGCGGGCTACGTGAGACCGCGGCCCGACATCGCGATCACGACCACCGACGCGGTCGCGCTGCAGATCGGCGCGACGAGCGACTTCGACACCGTCATGCTGGTGCGCACTCCGAGCGGGCGCTTCTTGTTCAACGACGACACCAACGACTTGAACCCGGAGATCATGACCGAGGCCGAGCGCGGCACGTTCCGCGTATGGGTTGGCGTCATCGCGCCCGACCGGGAGGTGTTCTCTGCCGAGGTCGACGTTGTGCGCGTGACGCCCACCGGCGCCGCTCAGCGACCGGCCGCCGCGACCGAGGTGGAAACCGGGACCACCATCACGCTCACTGAGCCTCGCACGCTTCAGGTGGCTGCCGGAGGAGAACACTTGGCGAGCGAGCATCACCGCGGGTGCGCCGGCTACACGTCGCGCCGACCCGACGTCGCGGTTCGTCTGGAGCGGGCCGCGTCGCTGAGCGCGTTTCTCCGTTTCGGGGAAGGCGTCGAGACCGACACCTCTCCGATCCTCGTTGTCCGCACCCCGAGCGGTCAGGTGTTCTGCACCGTTCCAGAACGCGAGCAGGTCGCGGAGACGCACGTCACGACCCCGAGTGAAACGGGCACGTTCTTGATCTGGGCGGGCACCTTGGACCCTGACCCCAGGTCACCGCGCGGAGACCTTCGCCTGACCGCGATCTCGGCGCCGCACACCGGGCGCCGGCCGCAGCGTCAGCGGACCCTTCGGCGCGGCTTTCGCGACCTCGAGATCGAGACCGAGAGCGCGACGTACGACGAAGCGCACAGCGCGGACGGCATCGGCGATGATTGCATTGGGTACATCGGCGAGCGCGCGAACCTCTTCGTCCGGTTGCCGCGCGGGCTCCGCGTGGACCTCGGCTTCGAGACCGTGAACGGCGGCGACACCACGTTGGTTGTCCGCAACCCCGACGGCAGCTTCACGTGCAACGACGACGGCTCCGAAGGGTTCGACCCGGAGACCACGATCGGCGGCGAGGCCGGCGAATACCGAATCTTCGTGGGCGACATCATGGCCGACAACGAAGGCGGCCACGTCGGCGCGCTCCGCCTCTCCGAAGCGCGCTAGAGCGTGATTCGAAATAGGTGGGCGTGATTCGGTGTTGAGGTGGGTTCAGACCCGCCGTCCTCGAACCGAGGAATAGCGAGCTATGGCGAGGGTGAGCGGATGGGCGGAGATGGGCCGACCCCGGCGCCCACCTATTTCGAATCACGCTCTAGCTGGGCTGGGTCCAGACCGCGAGCATGTTCCCGCCCGGGTCGGTGAACTCGAAGCGCTTGCCGCCCGGGAACTCAAAGATCTCTTTCGCGATCGCGCCCCCTGCGCGCTTGACGGCAGCGTAGGAGGCGTCGAGATCGTCGCTGTACAGGACGACCAAAGGTCCGCCGGTCGTCACCGAGTCGACCTGCTCGAGCCCGCCCATCTCGTGTTCGCCGCCTAGGATCCCGGAGTAGCCAGGACCGTAGTCGGTGAAGCTCCAGCCGAAGGCCTCCGTGTAGAAAGCTTTCGCGCGTGCGAGATCGGTCACGCTGAACTCGATGTAGTCGATGCGGTGATGACGGGTCATCTCAGCTCCGCGCTCGGCGGCTGCGGATCATCGCGCGCGCGTCGCCATCGGGCGTGACATAGATCAAGTCGCCGACCGCGCCCCGCGGAAGCTCCGCCGCGTTCGCCTCGTCCGTGTCGATGTGCATCTCGAGTTTGTAGCTCGACTTCACGCGCACGAGGACATCGCCGAACACCAAGTCGCGAGGACCGCCGGTGATCGCGATCTCGACCTCGTCTTTGTCCTTCACGCCGAAGTGCTCTGCGTCGTCCGGCGTCATGTGAATGTGGCGCCGTGCGCAGATGAGGCCTTCTTCCATGTGCACCGTTCCCTTTGGGCCCTCGAGCGTGATGGGCGCGGAGCCCTTCACTTTGCCGGAGTCGCGAATCGGTGCGTCGACCCCGAGGCGGAACTCGTCGGTGCGCGAGACCTCGACCTGCACGGCGGGGCGAAGCGGACCGAGCACGCGGACACCATCGATGCGCCCGCGCGGACCGATCACGTTTACTTTCTGGTCGGCCGCGTACTGACCCGGCTGACTGATCTCGCGGTACACGCTGAGCTCGCTGCCCTCGCCAAAGAGGATGTCCATGGTCTTGCGGTCGAGGTGCAGGTGACGCGCGCTGACCGCGATCGGGATCGGGCGGGGC
>CALJDU010000099.1 GCA_938024995.1 uncultured bacterium | reverse complement strand
GTCGCGTCGAAGGAACGAGTAGCGCTCCTCATGCGCGACGTAGTAGCCGTCAACCGCCGCTTCGCCGCTTCGCGGGTCGCGTGAACCCGGCATGGAGATGATGTCGCCACAGGTCGCGCCGGTGCACATCCACGAGGGGCAGCCAGAGGTGCTGATGCAGCGGCCGTCGGTACACGTGCTCCCCGAAGGGCAGTAGCCGTCGGGGTTGCCGGGCGCGCAGACCTCGACGCACTCTCCAGCGATGCACGACTGGGTGTCCGACGCGCAGACTCCGTCTGGGTTGTCCGCGCTGCACTCCCCAGGGCCACAAGCGATGCCGCAGCCCGGGTCACAGCTCGTCTCCGCGGTCGGCGCGCACGAGCCGTCGCCGTCACAGGCGCCTTCGCAGTCGTATGAGTCACAGTCGGGCCAGCAGATCCCTTCGAGACCTTCGAGGTTCCAGCATCGGGATCCCGCGCCGCACTCGGCGGTGCTCCCTGCCTCGGCGCAGGTGCCTGAGGAGGAGCGCGTCATGCAGATGCCGAGCAAGCAGAAGCCAGGGTGATCAGCGCCGTCGTCGCTGCAGTCGCTGTCGCAGTTGCACTCCGAGCCGAGCGTGCCGTCACCGGGAGGCGAGAAAGTGTCCACCGCAGGGGTGGTGTCACGCCCGGTGTTGGTGTCGGTGCCGGCGTCTCCAACCGTTCCCGTGTCGATTCCGACGTTCGTGTCCACTCCGCCGTCGCTCATGGTCGACGTGTCCGTCCCCCCGCGATCGTCGTCACCACACCCAAAGAGCGCCAAAGCGCAAACCACTACCAGCCCGTATTTCATGCTCTCTCCTCGTGGCTCCAAGCAAGTGAGCCGAATCCAAAAAGCGGCGGAGTGTGTTTCGCTATACGCTTCGGCGCAACCCGATCAGCTCACAGAGGTTCAGTCAAAGTTCATGAACCGCGGAGATCACCAACGTTGGAAAGCGACGAAGGAGCGCTGAGCGGAGCGAACATGGGAGGGAGGCTCCAAATCATTTACTTATTTGGAGGGAGGGGCGGACAGTCCCTCCAGAGAATAATGTCAGTGATTCAGAGTGATCACGCGACTTTGCATGTGGAGCCATCCCTCTTATAAGTGAGCCCATGTCTGACGTGCGCTCTGAACCTCCGGTTGTCGAAGATCTCAGCCCGTTCAAAAACCTTCAGTTTGACCTTCCGGCCGCTGTTGTTGTTTTCCTGATCGCACTCCCACTTTGTCTGGGGATCGCCTTCGCTTCTGGCGCTCCAGTGTTCGCGGGGATCATCACCGGGATCGTCGGCGGCTTGATCGTCGCCCCGATCAGCAAGAGCCCGCTCTCGGTGAGCGGTCCGGCAGCGGGACTTACCGTTATCGTTCTCAACGGTATCGCGGAGCTCGGGACCTACGAAGCGTTCCTCGCCGCGGTCGTTATCTCCGGTCTTCTCCAACTCGTGATGGGCTTTCTTCGCGCCGGCGTCATCGCGTACTACTTCCCGTCCTCAGTCGTGCACGGAATGCTCTCCGGCATCGGCATCATCCTGATCCTGAAGCAAATCCCGCACGCGATCGGCTGGGACAAGGACTCGGAAGGCGACTTCTCGTTCTTTCAGGCGGACGGCGCGAACACGTTCTCGGAGATCGGAAACGCGCTCGGTGGCTTTCACTGGGGCGCAACGATCGTGACCTTGTTGGGGCTCGCGATTCTGGTCTTCTGGCCAAAGGTTCCCGTCGCCGCGCTGCGCAAGTTCCCTGCGGCGCTCTTGGTCGTCATCACCGGGGTCGGCCTGAAGCTCTTGTTCGATAGCGTGAAACCGGACTGGGCGCTCGAGGGTGAGTTGTTGGTCAACCTTCCCGATGTGTTCGGCAACGACTTTGCCTTGAACACGCCGACCTGGAGCGCGTTCGCGCGACCGGAAGCGTGGAAGGTGGGCGCGGTCATCGCGATCGTCGCCTCCGTCGAAACGCTCTTGTGCGTGGAAGCGGTCGACAAACAAGACCCCTTTGGTCGCGAGACGCCGCCTTCGCACGAGCTCAAAGCGCAGGGCATCGGCAACATGATCGCGGGGCTGCTCGGCGGTATTCCGATGACCGCGGTCATCGTCCGAGGTTCCGCCAACGTCGCGTCGGGCGGCCGCACCAAAGCATCGGCGTTCTTCCACGGTGTGTTGCTCCTCGTCTGCGTCGTCGCGATCGCGAACATCCTGAACTTGATCCCGCTCGCGTCCCTCGCCGCCGTGCTGCTCTTCCTGGGCTACCGATTGATGAACCCGAAGTACATGAAGAAGACGCTCGAGCACGGCTTCTTGGTGTGGCTGCCGTTCTTCGCGACCGTCGCTGGCATCATCTTGATGGACCTGCTGAAGGGTGTGATTTTGGGCTTGGTGATCGGCGTCTTCTTTGTCCTCAAGGACCACGCAACGGCGAGCTACTTCGTGCACGACATCAGCGAAGAAGAAGACGAGGACGGCGATCGCATTCGTCTCGAGCTGAGCGAAAACGTCTCGTTCCTCAACAAGGCGGCGCTGAGTCAGTACCTCCACAGCCTCACCTCAGGCACGTTCATCTGCATCGACGCGCGTCGCTCGCTTCACATCGACCACGACTCGCGCGAGATCATCGAGGAGTTCGTTCGCACCGCACCCAAACGCGGCATCGAAGTCGAAGTGATCGGCTTGGTGGACGAAGAGGAAGACCACGAGCGCGACGTTCTCCACATCGAAGATCACTAACTAAAGCGCCATCCGATGAACTCGGTTTCGTCTTGTGATACCCAAACGAGATGACCGAGCTGACCGCGGAGCAAGCGAAAGACAAGAAGGTGGGGATCTTGATGATCTCCATCTTCGGCACCCTCGCGCTCTTCTTCTGTTGCGGCGGCGCGCTGCTCGTCGGCGGGGTCGCGGCCAACGGAAGCGAGTCGGACGGCGTCCAGGCGGCTCTCGCCGCGACTGGGCCTGGTTGCTGTTCGCTCGGCGGGTTCTTGATGTCGGCGATCGGTCTCGTCGCGCTCAAGGGAAAGACCACAGCGAAGATCGCCGCGCCTATCGTGGTTGGCATCCTCAGCGGGATCGCTGGCGCCATCGGGCTCATCATCTTCTTTGACGTGATCTGGCCCTCGCTGTGACTTGCGTTCTTCGCCTCACCTTTCTGTCGTTCGCGCTGTCTTTTGCGCTGGCGTGCGGTGGCGGAGATCTCGGCGGTGGCGGCATCGACGCGGCCCACTCGGACGCCAGCAGTGATACCGGCGCGCCGGACAGCGCGGACACGAGCGCGCCCGATACGAGCGCGCCCGATACGAGCGCGCCCGATACGAACGTGGCCGACACGAACGTGGCCGATACGAACGTGGCCGACACGAACGTGGCCGACGCGGGGGGGTCAACCGGATGCGGGAGCGCGCCGGGGGCCAACGACCGAGCGATCTCGATCTCACACGACGGAATGACGCGCTCGTTCTTCGTTCACTATCCGCCCACCTACAACCCGGCGGTTTCGACCGCGGTCGTGTTGAACTTTCACGGACGTATGTCGAGCGCCTCTCAGCAAATCGCGCTCTCGCGAATGAACGCGGTCGCCGACGCCGAAGGGTTCCTCGCGGTGCATCCAGAAGGTGTCGGCGCGACGTGGAACGGCGGACTCTGCTGTGGCTCAGCGATGTCTCGCGGGATCGATGACGTCGGCTTCACGCGCGCGCTGCTCGACGCGCTCGCCTCGGAGTACTGCGTGGACGAACGCCGCGTCTACGCGACTGGGCTCTCCAACGGCGGCTTCATGTCGCACCGACTGGCGTGCGACCTAAGCGATCGCATCACGGCGATCGCGGCGGTCGCGGGAACGAACGGTGACCTCTCTTGTTCACCATCGCGCCCGGTGCCCGTCCTGCACATACACGGAGACGCCGACAGCGTGGTCCCGTACGCCGGGTTCGCGGGGCAGCTCTCGGTGGACTCCACCATCGACGGTTGGCGAACGCGAAACGGCTGCGGTGGGTCGTCGTCGACCGTGTATGAGCGCGGAGACGTCACCTGCGTCGAGTGGTCATGTCGCGAGGGCGCGGCGGTCCAGCGCTGCCGCGTGCGAGGCGGCGGACACCAGTGGCCCGGCGGCGTCCCGATCCCGTTCTTGGGGACGACCACGGAGGACATCTCCGCGTCCGATGCGGCGTGGGCGTTCTTTCAACGCTTCAGTCTCTGAAAATGGCGGTCCGCGGGCGCCCGTGTAACAACAATCGCGTGCAACGGTTCTTGGGGCTCCTGTTTTTGTGCGCGTTGACGTCCGCTTGCGATCCTGCCGCAGCGACGCAGGCGACCGTCTTTATCTCGACCGACCCCGGCCGGGTAGCGGGTCAGATTGAGCGTCTCTCGTTTGAGCTGTCTGGACGCGTCCCGCCGGCTACCTTCGAGTTGACCAGCGCGGGGGTGATCGTCGACGACGTTCCGCTTCAGTTTGTCATCGTCCCCCGTGACGAAGACGCGCGTCGGTTGTTCCAGTTCGAGCTCACCGCGGCGCTCACCGATGGACGCACGATTCAGACGCGAGTGGTGAGCGGGTTTCGCGAGAACAAGAACGTTCGCGTCCCCGTTGTCCTTTACGTCGACTGCGCGGACGCGCCGCCCTGCGACGACCCTGACTTCGTTTGCGGCGCGGGAGGCGAGTGTGTCGATCCGGTGATCCCGGTCGAGAGCTTGGTGGTGATCGACCCCTCGGTGCCGGACACCGGAGTGGACTCCGGCGAAGCGGATACGAACGCGGTAGACACATCTCCAGCTGACGCCTCCGTTCCCGACACAACGCCGCCGATGGACACGACGCCGCCGATGGACACGATGCCGATGGACGCGATGCCGACAGATGCAGGCGACCCGTGCGTCGCGTGTCCGCTCAGCGGGTTCGAGTGTTCGCGCGGTTGCGAACGCGGCGGCTCCTGCGTGCCTTCTGGACCCAACGAGGCGGTGATGTGCTTGGGCGGAACGGGTGTTTGCGAAGAGGGCGTCTGCTATCCGCTCGCCGCGCCCCGGACGCAAGCGTTCCACGAGAGCGCGATCGCGGTCTTCCATGATCCGTCCGATGGTCGAGAGCGAGTCGCGGTCGGCGCGCCTGGGGAGGGTGAACGCGGACTCGTCTTCTTGCTTCGCGACGATGCGCCAATCACGCTCTTGCCGCCGCCTGGGATCAGCGCCTTTGGCGCGTCGCTGGCGTTCAACCCGACGCACCTTCTCGTGAGCGGACGCGGTTCGATGTACAGTTACCAACACACCGGCTCGGACGGCGGTCACACCATCGTGGCGAGCTCCGGGCTCTCGGTCTCGGATCCGAAAACCGAGCTCGAAGCGATTGAAGGACATGGTGCCATCCAGGGCGGAGATGGGCTTCAAGCGCTCGTCGCAGGGGCCGGAGTACTCGACGGCTGGTCGCCTGCGCGGCGGGTACCTCGCGATGCAGGCCGGTCGGTCGGTCGGTCACTCGCCTTGCGGAGCGCTGGACCCGGCCTCGCGCTCGCGGTTGGCCGCGAGGGGCTCGTCGACGTCTACTGGAACATCTCCGACGGCGACTACGCCCTGACGTACACCGTCATGCCGCCTGCCGCGTCCGAGCCGTTCGGGACCACCGTCGCGTGGGCCGGCGACCGGCTCGTTGTGTCGGACCCCTTGGCCGGTCGTCTCTACATCTACTCTGAAGGGACGCTCCGTGCCCAGATCGTGGTCGCGCATAACGCGATGGCGACCGCGGGCGGGCGCATCTTCGTCGGCCGCGTCACTTCAAGTGACGTGCTCGAGTTCACGGACGCTGCGGGCGCTGGGTACTTCCCTCAGTACGGCTACCGCGCGGCGGGCGTGGGGCAGCTCGGCGGAACAATCGCCGCGAGCGGACGTCGACTGATCGCGTCCTCGGACGAGGTCTCGCAGGTCTTCATCTTCAACCTCCCGTAGATGGACGGGTCGCCCGAAGACCTACTCTCGTCGTTCGCTCCGTGGCTCTCCTTTCGCGTGAGCCAAGACGAGCGCGCGCTCGTGATCACGTCGGCGCGGCTCCCGCGGATCGCGCTCGTCCTGGGGCTCCTCGGAGGGCTCGCGCTCATCCCTCCGTTTCTCCAGCTCGGTTCGCTCTTGCTCGGCCTGACGGTCATCGCCGCGTGGTCGTACGGCTTGCGTGTGTGCAGCGAGCGGATGGGTGGCGAGACGGTCGCTACGCTTCGCCAATCGTTGCGCGTTCGCCACGAGGCGGGCGGCTATCGAGAGGACGCCAAGCAGCTCTTCGTCGATGGAGCGAAGGTCCCGCGCTCCGACGTAGTGCGCGTCTGCCTGGTCGAGCCGACGAAGAGCCCAGTGTATCGCGTCTACCTCGTGCTCAGGGACCGCGCGGTGTTCCTTCGGCAGAGCAACCGTCGGCCGGCCGCGATGGCGCTCGCGACCTGGGTCTCTGAGGCGATCGGCGAGCCTGTGGAGGTGCGCGTGGACCACGACACCCAAGGCGGGATCGGTGTTCTTGGGGTCCTCGCGATGGTCGGGACGATGTTCTTCTCGGCGCTCGCGGTTCCGCTTGGCGTGGCCTGGGTGCTCTCCGAAGTCGACGCTCCCGGTCGCGCCGAGATCGTCCTCGCGTTCTTCGCCGCGCTCTTGCTCATGACCGGCACGTTCGTGGTCGGAACGCTCGTCGTACGAGTGCTCGCGCGGAACGGAACGAAAGCGCTTCACGCCCGGCTGCTCCAAGACAGCGGTTCGCGTTAGCGGATCTACTCGCGAGGGAAGCGCTCGCTTTCGCGGTCCTCGATCGCCTGCGCGCGCTTGAAGCCGTCGCGGGAAGTGAGTCGCTCCGCGTACGCACCAAGCGGACCCTCCTTCGGCATCACGCCGAACATCTGCCCAAAGCGCATCCCGTTGCCGACCACGACGTCCGCCGCGCTGAAGGTGTCGCCGAGGAGCCAAGGACCATCGCCGATGCCCTCGGTCAACGTATCGAGCATCTGGTCGAACGAGCCCCACGCCACGGAGCTGCTCGGGATGTTCTCCCACTTGAAGAACTTCTCGCCGTAAGCGGGCTCGAGAACGCCGCTCGCGAAAAAGAGCCAGCGCAAGTAGTCCGCGCGCTTGGGGTCGCTCGGGGAAGGCGAGAGGGCGTTGGTCTTGAAAAGGTCGCTCAAGTAGATCGCGATCGCGCCCGTTTCGGCGACGGAGGTTCCGTCGTGCACGACGACGGGGATCTTCCCCATGGGATTGAGCGCGAGGAAGTCGGCCTGCTTGTGACGCCCGCTGTTGATGTCGAAGCTCTCGAGCGCGTACTCAACGCCGAGCTCTTCGAGGAGCCAGAGGGTGGTGAAGGCGCGCGTGCGCGGCGCGTAGAAAAACTGGAGCGTCATGGCGATTTTGTGGCTGGTTTCCTGTTCAGTGTCAACTCTTTGAGAGCGCGCTTGTATCCAGCGATGGATACGCTTTCTATTTGGAATCACTAGCGTTCTCGTCTGCTCCTGGCCATCTTGAATTCGTGGCCGAGAGCATCAGCGTCTTCAACTACCTCGACTTCCGAGCGTTCCTCGCGGACGTGTATGTGGCGAAGAAAGCGGAGGGTCGTGGCTTCTCCTATCGCGCGTTTTCGCGTCGCGCGGGGCTCAAGTCCCCGAACCATCTCAAGCTCGTGATCGACGGAGAGCGCTCGCTCTCCCCGACGTCGGCTGCGCGCTACGCGACCGCGCTGCGCTTTGACGAAGAAGAGGCCGCGTACTTTCGCGATCTCGTCAGCTTCAACCAAGCGCGCACGAACGCCGAACGCATCGAGGCCTACACGTCGCTCACCGGCCACCGCGCCTACCGGCACGCGCACAAGCTCGACGCGAACTACGCGGCTTACTACGCGCACTGGTACATCCCCGCGATCCGCGAGATGGCGATGCTCACAGGGTTTGAGGGCAACGCCGCGTGGATCGCCGAGCGCATGGTTCCCGCGATCAGCGTCGCGCAAGCAGAAGAAGCGCTCTCGGTCCTCTTCACGCTGAAGCTCCTTGTTCGGCACGATGACGGAAGCGTCTCACCTTCCGATTGGGTGGTCGCCGCGCCAGACGAGACGCGCGGCGTGCACCTCGCGCGCTATCACCAAGAGATGCTCCGGAAAGCGGCGGCGTCGATCGACGAGCTGACCTCCGCGGAGCGTCACGTCAGCGCGGTGACGTTTTGCCTCAGCGAAGGAGGATACGCGCGCGTCGTGGAGCGACTCACGCGCATGCGCCAAGAGCTGATCGCGATGGCGAGCCTCGAGGACGATGGTGCGCACGTGGTGCACGTGGGGCTCCAGGTCTTCCCGCTCACGCGCGCGGAGGTGGGCCAGTGACGTCCTTCGTTCAGGCACAAGGAGTCGCGTCGTTCTTCGTCGCGCTGCTCGGTGCGCTCACCGTGCTCGCCTGCGTTCCGACCGATTCCGGGAACCCGCCCGTCGTAGATCGCGAGCGCGTAACGCCGCTCGCGGCGATCCCGATGCCGGGTGAGCCGCCGACGTATCAGTTTGTTGGCGAAGCGGGCGCCGTGGATCGCGAGTCCGACGTCTTCGTCTGGATGTTGACGCACCCGACCGAACGAGATGATGCGACCGCGGACGAGTCGGGCGCCTTCGTCGCGACGATCACGAGCCTCGAACCTCCTGAGCGGATCCGGTTAGCCGCCTGGACCGAAGCAGACGGCTTTTCAATGCCGATCGACTTTGTGGACGGCGGGCTTCGCGCGACGCCTTCGACACTCCCTGCCTGTCTCGAGCTTCCCGAGATCGTCGAGCTGAACGAAGGCCGAGCCGAGGTTTCGATCCGCTCGACCTGCGACGGAGAGGTCTCGCTGACGGTCCTCGAGACCTTCGGTGATCTCGTCGCCGCGGTGCCGCCGGCGCTGACGGATGTCGACACCATGATTCTCACCTCGAGCGCAGCCTCGAGGACGTTCGTGACAGCGCGAATCGCGTTCGCAGGCGCCGTCACCGGAGAGGTGCTCGTTAGCGCGTTCGTCAACTAGCGGTCGCACCAGTTTGAGATTTGGCCGACGCCGCGGAGCGTCGCAATGGCCTCGTGCGCCCTGCGCGAGGTGATGAGAACGGAGGTCGAAAATGACGATCGGAAGCGAAATGGAGAAAAGAATGAAGAAGATCACTTGGTTTGCTTTTACGGCGGCGATCGCCGCGCTTGGATGCGCCGCGCCCGAAGCGGAGTCGGGATTACGTGAAGAGCTCGAGGCGGCGTCGAGTGATCCCGCGTTGCGCGAGGACCGCTGCGCCGAGGTCGGGGCGGAACCTGACTGCGATCTCTGCGAAGCCCACGCGCTCTACGACGACGGTGTCTGCGATGACTGGTGCGATCGTCCCGATCTGGACTGTGCGGACGAGGAGCGGATCTTCTGCGGCTACTTGCCCGAGGGCGAAGAGCCGGTGGTCTGTCCGGAGGGGACGCGTTGCGTGGAAGACCCGGAGCTCCCGGATATCGCGTACTGCGAGGCGAGCGAAGAGGACCGGGTCCCATGTGGTGGGTACGTGGCAGAAGGCGAGGAGCCGCTGACCTGTCCCGACGGCATGCGCTGCGTCGAGGATCCTGAGCTGCCGGACATCGCGTTCTGTGAACCGGCTGAAGAAGAGCGGATCTCGTGCGGCGGCTACGTAGCCGAGGGCGAAGAGCCGGTTGGATGTCCCGACGGAACGCGCTGCGTGGAGGACCCGGAGATCCCGGACATCGCGTACTGCGAGCCGATCGAAGAGCGCATCTTCTGCGGTTACCCGGAGGAGGGCGCAGAGCCGGTGACCTGTCCCGAAGGAACGCGCTGCGTGGAGGACCCGATGGTGCCGGACATCGCGTACTGCGAGCCGATCGAATAAGCACGTCGGGGACGAACTCGAGCCGCGCGTGATCACGTCGCGCGCGGCTCCTTGCTCTACGCGATCGGTGTCCCGATCAAGTACGTCGCTTTGCTCCCGCCAGGCACCGGGTCGTGTCCAACTTCCCAGCGATACCCCTCGTTCATCCCCTCGGTCAGCGCGCGTAGTTCCTCCGGCGAGTACACCCGCAGACACGAGACGAAGCCGTCCCACAGCGTGAAGAGCGGGATGAGCGGGATGATGAAGGTGAAGAGCCACGAGAGCGGACGAACGGGACGGATGAAGAGCGTCGCCAAGACGACGAGCAGCGGCAGAAAGAACGGCATCGGGATCATCATCGCGGCGTGCCGTCCCACGCCTTCGAAAATCGCGATGCCCTCGCGGCTCTCGTAAGCGTCTCGCAGGACCGCGCGCGCGGTATCCTCGTCGAGGTGGTGGAAGGCGTTGTTCATCACGCGGAAGCCAGGGCGCCCGACCTTCTCCGCGGAGACCGGCGTCTCTTCGATGTCGACGCGCTCGTGCTGCGACGCCAACCACCTGAGGCGCGCGAGATCTGGGTGCAGATCGGTGAGCGTCGCGGCCACCGTGAGCGCGTGACGCTTCTCGAGCATCGTGAGGAAGAGCGGGGTCGGACCTCCGCCGCCGGTGCCGAGATCAAGCAGGCGGTCGTCGCCGGTCCGTCGAAGCGCCTCGGCGAGCCGATCGATATGACGCTCGTAGGGCTTGCCCGTCACGGTTCCGACGAAGTGCAGGTAGTCGGTCATCCCCGCGCGGATGGCCTTCGGGAACCACGGCTGGTCCTCGAACTCGAAGAGGTGGAGCCGCCCCATGATCAGGCTTTGCGTGAGCGCGCGTCGAGCCAACCGTCCAGCGAGAGTCGCCCGGCACCGGTGAACGCGAGCGCGATGAACGGCACCAGGTAGACCAGCGCGAGCTCTTTCTTTCGAAAGGGATCGTGTCCGTGCACCAAGAGCGCCGCCACCAACATCGTGATGATCAAGGGCACGACGACCGCGCGCGTTTTGATGCCGATCATGATCGCGATGGCGCAGAACACTTCCGCGAAGATCGCCATGGCCAGGCTCGGCGCGGAGCCAACGCCGAGCGGATCGGGAAACCGCGAAGACATCTCGGCCCAACCTGACAGCTTCTTGATGCCATGCGTGAGCATCAGCGCGCCCGAGCCGACCCGGAGCACGAGTAGACCAAGGTCGAGGAGCGCCGCTTCGCGTTCTTTGCTGAGCGTGGTCACTCGGCGGCGTCCTGCTGGGGATAGAACTGCCGGCAGTACTTGCGGTACGCACCGATCGGTCCGTCGCCTTCGCTCAGCACCGGTCGCGTGAGGTAGGCCTTGTTCTCCCAGATCGCGAAGTCTTGCTCGACGTCGGCTACAAAACCATCGAAGACCAGCTTGCTGATCTGCTCGGTCATCTGTTCGTTCGCCATCTTCTTCATGGTCGCGCCGCCGCGGAGGATGACCTCGTCGTCATTGAGCGGCGTGCAGATGACGTAGGTCCGCGTCTCCGTGTTGAACGTGGCGACGTCGACCTCGACCACCGAGTAGCCCAGGCCGTGCACGCGCACGTTGAAGACCGACTCCACGAACTGACCGACCATCCCGAGCGAGGAGAGGTCACGCTTCATCGAGTAGCTAATGCGCAGCGTGGCGTCGTCGATCTCGATCGGTTTCACGATCGCGACGTCCTCGTAGCCGTGCACGTGCTTGAAGTGCGCGAGGTCGACGCTGTTCTCGCTGGTCTCTTGCGGGTGCGCCTTGAGGCGTCCCCAGGTGTGCCACATCAAGTCGGTCCAGCCTTCTTGGTGGTAGCTGGGGATCTCGAAGCTGGGCGGCTCGCCGGTCGGGTGATGCCAAACGATCACGATGCCGTCGACCTCGCGGACCTCCCAGCTGCGCAGCTCCGCGCGGGGCGGGATCTTGCCGCTCGTCCCGATCGCGACGCACTTGCCTTGGCCGTTGAACTGGAAGCCGTGGAAGGGGCACTTGATGGAGTCGCCAACGACCGTGCCGCCGTGCCCGAGGTGCGCGCCGAGGTGCGGGCAAAAGGGATCGAGCGCGCGCGCGTTTCCAGCTTCGTCGCGAAAGAGAACGATCTCTTGGCCGAAGGCTTCGCGGGTGATGACCTCGCCCGCGGGGAGCTCATCGGAAAGCGCGAGCCCGAACCAACCGGCGGGCTGCGAAGGGAAAGGGTAGCGAGACATCGCGGGCATGATCGCGCGCTCGGCGGCTGGGTCAAGCGCGAGGCGCAATCAGGCGATCGGGAGCGCCTCGCGAAACGCGGCGTAGTTCCTCATCGACCAACGGCCACGGTTCGGGATCGCGAACACGACGCGCGCAGGTGCGGCTTCCATCAGCGCGTGCTTCGCTTCGCGCGCGGCCATCGCCGGGTCACCGCGGAACGCGCCACATCCCCAGGCGCCCAAGATCAACGTGTCGACGCCGTGCGCGAGCGCGATGGTGAGGACCGCGCGCCAGCGCCGCGCGAACGCCTTCTCCAGCTCATGGACCGCGCCGCCGCGTTGTAGAAACGGTCCGCTGTTGGGCGCGGGCATCGTAATGACCGACGCGAGCAGCGGTGGCTCGAGAAGCGGTCCCTCGCTCTTCACACGGAAGAAGGGAACGCCGGGCGAGAAGATCGCGTGGTCGGTGTAGAGCAGCGAGCGCTGCTGACGGTTTGCCTCGTAGTAGGTGGGCGCTTCGAGGAGCGTCGGGTAGAGCGCGGAGCAGCGGCAGAGGTCCTCTTCTTGGGCCTTCGCGCCGCCGAGGAACCCACCTCCCGGGTTGCGCGCAGACGCGAAGTTGAGGAGCGCGACGTGACCCGCTCCTTCGCGACGGGAGACCTCGGCCAACGCTTGCTGCGTCGTCGCGTCCATGAGCTCCACGACGGGTGTCGCGCTCTCTTCTGGCGCCGCTTCCGTGTGCGTCAGCAGACTCGCCCCGAGCCGCGCGCCCAGGCGCAGGGTCTCAAGATCGCCCGGTTCGTAGAGCACCACGCCGGAAACGGAACGCGTGACCGCTTCACCGATCTCCACGAACGCACCGGACGGCCCCTCGTATCCACCCGCTTCAATCGCGGTGAGCACCGCACGCGCGGCGCGATTTATCGTGGGTCGTCCCATCGCGACTCGACGATAAGCACGCGTTTGGGTCGCGCAAGGTTCGGAACATCCTCAGTCACGCCACGAGTCGTCTAGATGCTCATCATCATTCCGAACGATCGAAGGAAGCAGTAGCCCGCGATGCCGCCGAGCAGGAGAGTCGCCGGGATCCCGACGCGCCAGGAGATGCCTCGGCCGACCGTCCCGATCCCGATCACGAGCGCGGCGAAGGCGCCCGCGCCGTTGCCGAAGATCTGAAAGAGCGCGTTCCACGCCACGCCGAACACGCGATGGTGGACGTTCTCGACGAAGAACCAATGCGACGCCACGAGCAGCGAGGCGAACACGAGGCTCCCCAAGAGGACGTAGCGGTTGAGCTGGCTCTTCGGGATCTTGACGCCCGCGCGACCGTCACTCATCGGCTTGCCCGTTCGCCTCGAGCGCCGCGTAGTCGTCGCTCAGCAGGAACGCGAAGAGCGCGCTGATCCTGACGGCGAGATCCGGCAGCAAGAGCGCGCCATGTTCATCGCGTCGCGTGATCGCCGAGACCAAGCCTCGGTCGCGCGCGATCTTTTGGACGTCGTGGTAGCGCGGTTCTGTCTTAAGGATCGCGGTGACCGCGCTCTTCAGCGAGCCGCTGCATACGAGCCCGGCGCGGTCCGCGGTCATCTGCATCACGCGATGCGCCGCGATGAGCTCTCCTCCTCCGCCCAGGCTGACCGGGACGGACTCGTCATCGTCGCTTCGAATGACGTCCGCCACCTTCTCCGCGTGACCGAGCGCCGACATCGCTTTGCCGGCGAGATCGACGACCTTGCCGAGGCGCTCCATCTTCGCGAGCGCGCCGACCATCGGGAGCAGCCCGAGGACCGTCTCCACGGTGGCCTTCCCTTTGTCGTAGGCGCCGCGCGAGACATCTTTGCTGGTGAGGCGCGCGTGTCCGTAGAGCAGGTGGGCGAGCTCGGCGCCCAGGGTGAAGCGCAGCTCGGCTTCGCTCAGGGCGAGCGCGCCGTCGAGATGTTCAGCGCCCAGCAACAGAAAAGAAGGGGAGGCTTCATAGGCGCGGGCCCCGACGGAGCGGTCACCCCGGCTGACGAAACAGGAGACGTCACCTTCGAGCCCCAGCAGTGACTTGGCTTCATCAAACGCGCGGAGGGCGCGCTCGTCCTTGAGCGTTTCGCAATAGCTCCGGAGCGCGGAGAAGTCGGGGAGCTCCGCGTCGGCGATGAGCTCGGTCAGTTTGCCCATGACGCCGCCGCTCCGGGTAAGCGGATGACGTAAGACGTTCGCGCGCTCGTCGGTCGTGATCGGGAGGGCTCGACGCGGCGTTGTGTCTGGCGTCGCGTCGACGTCCCTCAGGAGGCTCGAGATCGCAGCCGCGCGAGGACCCTGCACGGCGTCCATACGCTCGGGGCGAAGCGGTTCGAGACGCGCGAGGGCGCGTCGCGTGTCTTGGTCTCCGCGCAGCTCCGCGATGCGCTCGAGCAGACGCACCCGCGGTTTTGAGACACCTTCGGGATGCGGTACCAGTTCGAGAAGCGCGGCCGGCGGGAGCTCGGCGTATCGGGCTTCCAAGATCGAGAGCGCTTGGTGCGCGTCACCCGTCTTCGCCAAGAGCGTCGCGTACGCGATGGCGTCTTCGATCGCGTCCTCTTCGCTCTTCCCTTTTTGCGTAAGCGGAAAGAGGTGAGTCGCGAGCGCCGCGGTCGCGTCGCTGGGTGGATAGCCCTCGATGAGCGAGCGCCCCTTTTCGGTCGAGAGCCCGAGCTCGATGAACCACGGAACGATCGCGTCTTCGGCGAGCAGGTCGCCGGTTGGCCATGGTTGGTTGCGGAGGGCCGCGAGCGTGAGGCGGGCGGCGCCCGACTCTTCGCGGATCGCGTCGAGCCAGTGGAACGCGAGCTCGCGGTTACTCGAGAGCGTCGCGATCGCGGCGCGTAGAGTGCGCTGCGGTTCGTGCCGCCCGGACCACTTCGCGATCTCGTGAAACCGCCGCTCGTTTTGCCGGGTCGTGAAGAAGGCGTGATCGCCCGCGAGGACGCGATCCCGACCGCGTTCCTCGCGCACGTCGAGCGCGGCCCGCGGGAGCTCCGAGAGGAACGTGTCGCCGACCTCGTTTACCGCGAGGAGGATCTGTCGCGTCGAGGTCACCGCGAGACGAAGCGGCGCTTCTCCCGACATCACGCCCTCGACCTTCCAGCCGGAGGAGGTGTGCAAGAAGCAAAGGAGCCGCTCGTCCTCGGAAAGGACCTGCGCCAAGAACCTCCGCTCGGCGTCGCGAAGCGGCTCGACGTAGCGCGTGGTGTCCAGGGCGCGGGGAGCGGGGAGCCGGGCGTGACGAATGAGCGCCATCGCGGCGTCGGCTTTGCCTGTCGGTACGCCGTACTCGCGGTCATCAACAAAGAGAGAGTCCGAGACCCGACCCACTGCGTAGCGGAGCGTCTTCAAGACATCGACGCGAGGCTCGTCGTCCTGACCGCGAAGGACGAGACGCGGCTCGTCTTCTTTGACGCCGTCGATCGTGATCTGCTCAAGGCAGAGCATCACGCCGCTCCCGCTCGGCAGCGTTCCCTTGAGCTTGAGGTCCTTCGGGACGTTCACGCGACGAACCGCGTCAGTCGTCTTCTTCGCCGGACTTCTTACGGACGTGCGCCGCGAAACCGGAGGCTTCGGCCTTCGCTTCTTTGGGTTCCGGTTCGTCTTCGGGACCGTTGTCGAGCTCGCCCAAGAACCGGCTCAGCAAACCGTCGACCATCAAGTCGCGCTGGTCACCGCTGAATGTCCCGTCTGCGTGTTGGCTGAGGATCTTCTCGTGACGCTCGCGGTAGTCCGGCACCAGGGCGCGGATGCGCACGACCTTCTTCCAGATGCGGCCGTGGTTCTTCACGTAGACGCCGACCAACGAAACGACGGAGGCGCCGGTCAGCAAGATGCCGATGGGTCCGCCAACGACGGCGCGGAGCAACAGCGTCACCGCGGTGATCGCGGCGGCCCCGCCGAGCGCCTTCTTACCCGCCTCGGGGTTGATCGTGTTGTCCCACGCGACCCCCCACGCTTCCCGGGTCGCGAGCAGAAGGGCGAGGAAGCTGACTTTGCTCGACCCTTTCTGATCCCAGTAGCGCTGAATCGCGATCTTGAGAAACGAGTTGAACGAGTCGCTAGGGGCGTCCGCCATGGGAGGAACCTAATGCCCGCGTTCCGGTACGTCCATGGTCACGCCGAGCGTTCGCGAGGACCCGCGCGCATGACATCGCGTTTCGACCGCCCTATGCTTCGCCGCGTGAAGCTCAGGCGCCATGGGGGGCGGTTTTTTGTGTGTCCAGGCTGCGGCCTGCCGCACGAGCTGACGGCAGAAACCCGCGTCCGCTGCCCAGTTAATGGGGAAGCCGTCACGGTCGACGAATCACTGCCTCCCCCGCCGCGTCGCGCTGCGCAGGTCGGCGATCGGATCGCCCTGCGCTATCGGCTGACGTCTGTTCTCGGCGCCGGCGCGCTGGGGCGAGTCTTCCGCGGGATGGACGAGGAGACGAACCGCTTCGTCGCCATCAAGGTCCTTCACGAAAACGCCCGGACACCGCAAAACGATGAGCGCTTCATGCGCGAAGCGCGTCTGCTCACCGATCTGAACGCGCCCGGCGTCGTGGACGTCTCTGACTACGGGATCGATTCTGGCGCGCCGTTCTTGGTGATGGAGATCGTGCAGGGGTCGTCGCTCAGCGACGTCATCGCAGAGGGCGAGCTGCCGATCCCTGAGGCGGTTCGGATCGCGGGGGAGGTGCTCGACGCGCTCGTCCCGGTCCACGAGCGCGGGTTCGTTCATCGCGACATCAAGCCCGGCAACGTGATGCTTCGGGAGGACCGCTCGGTGTGCTTGCTCGACTTCGGGATGTCGCGACGGGCGACCGGGACCGGGCGCGTGACGCAGGCGGGCGCGCGCGTGGGGTCACCCGCCTACATGCCGCCGGAGCAGATCCTCGACGACGAGATCGACGCGCGCTCGGATCTCTACGCCGTCGGCGCGGTTCTCTACGAGACGCTGACCGGCGTCTGTCCGTTCGAGTGGGGACGCGGCGAGAAGCTCGTGACGTACTACGACCGCGTGCTCTCTGAGGATCCCGATCCGCCGACGCTCTGGCGCTCCGAGGTTCCGGAGGCGCTCTCGTCTTTGGTGCTGCGCGCGCTGAGCAAAGAGCGAGAAGGGCGGTACGCTTCGGCCATGGAGATGAAGCGCGCGATGTTGGCGGCTACATGAAGGTCGCGGTGGTCGGGGGCGGCATCTCCGGGATGGCGGCGGCGCTGAGCTTCCCGCGGGGATGCGATGTCACCGTGTTCGAAGCGAGCCGTCGTCTTGGTGGGCTGCTTCGAACGGAGATCGTCGAGGACCCGAACGGGCGCTTCGTGATCGAGCGCGGCCCCGACGCGATGATCACCAACAAGCCCGGCGGCGTGTCGTTTATCGATCGTCTCGGGCTGGAGGATGAGGTCATCACGACCAACGCGGAGCGACGCGGTGCGTACGTCGTCTGCCGCGGCGCGCTCGAGCGGATCCCCGCCGGGTTCTCCGTGGTCGCGCCAGGGGATCTCGCCGCGTTGCTCCGCTCGCCTGTGCTCAGCGCGAGCGGGAAGGCACGCGCCGCGCTTGAGGTGAGCTTGCCGCGCGGTCCCGCGCTCCCCGATGAGAGCCTCGGTTCGTTTGTGCGGCGACGCTACGGAGACGAGGTGCTTGAGCGGCTCGCCCAGCCGCTCGCGGGCGGGATCTATGGAGCGCGTCCCGACGACCTCAGCCTCCGCGCGACGATGCCGCGCTTTCTCGATCTGGAGCGCGAGCATCGAAGCGTCACCCGCGCGCTTGAGAACGCGCAGCGGAGCGCGGCCGGCGAAAAAGCAGACGGCGCGCGCTACGGGCTCTTCGTTAGCTTTCGGCGAGGGATGCAGACCTTGCCCGACGCGATGGCCGATCATCTGCGGCGAACGCGTCCGGGGAGCGTCGCGCTGGCGCATCGAGTCACCGCGCTACGGGAAGAGCAGGGGAGAGTCTGGCTCACCGCGAACGGCGCCCGACACGCCTTCGACGCGGTTGTCCTCGCCATCGCTGCGCCGCGGGTCGCGCGCTTGCTCCGGTGGTTTGATCCCACGCTCGCGTCGCATCTCGATCGCGTGCCCTACGGCTCCGCGGCGACCGTGACGCTGGCGTATCCAAGAGCGCAGGTCGCGCACTCGTTGGACGCCTTCGGTTTCGTGGTGCCAGCCATCGAGCGGCGCGCCATTCTGGCGTCGACCTGGTCGAGCGTGAAGTGGCCAGGGCGCGCTCCCGAGGACACCGTCTTGCTGCGGGTCTTCTTGGGCGGAGAAGGGGCGGACGGGGTCGCGAGCCTGTCCGATGCGGCCCTGATCGCGGACGCCCGGCGGGAGCTGGATCGCCTGATCGGCGCGAAGGGCGCTCCGTTGCTGACGCGCGTGGATCGCTACGCCTCTGCGATGCCGCGTTATCACGTGGACCACCTCACGAGGGTCGACTCTATCGAGACGCGCACCGCCGGCCTCCCCTGGCTCGCGTTGGCGGGTGGCGCGTACCGCGGCGTGGGCATCCCGGATTCGCTCTCTAGCGGTGAACGGGCCGCGAGCGCGCTTCTCCGCTGACGCGTTACTTGCGCAGCGTGGCTTCGGTCGCGACCCTCCGGGAGTGCCGCGCTGGCTCACAACTTTTTCTCGAAACGTCAGAGGGCGCGTGTTGGTGGCCGTGGTGCTGCTGTGCGTGTTCGCCCGTTGTACGCCGACCGAGCAGCGCGAGACCCCGGCAGAGCTCCGCGCGTTGGGGGCGCCGCACTTCGCCGCGTTTGAGGAGTTCGACGGTTGGGCCCGTCGGAGCCTGACGACCTCCATTACGCGAAGCGACGCGGCGCTGGAAGAAGCGCTCTTCGCGCCGGTCCGGCGGGACCGGACCATCGCCGGGATTTGGGTCGAGCGGACACGGGTCGCGGAGATGTCGCTCGGGCTTCGCTTCGAGGAACGTCCACGAGTCGCGCTCGCGACCATTCGTGACGAGTTGATGGGTGAGCTTCAGATCGCGCAAGGTGTGATCGGCGAAGACAAGGTCGTGTTCATCGCGCGCAAGCGTGAGTCCGGCCCGTCGTTCGTCGAGGTGGTCGTGGCGTTCGTTCGCCCGCGCGTCCAAACCGAATAGCAGCAAGTTTTATTGGAGGGACTGTCCGCCCCTCCGTCCAAATAAGTAAATGATCGCTCCGCTCTCCTTCGTCGCTTTCATATTCTCTGGAGGGACTGTCCGCCCCTCCCTGTCCGCTCGATCGGCTCTGGGCTCCTGCACACGGCGTACGTCAGGTGCCGCTGAGCAATGACCTTGTATCCAGAACGTACAAGCACTGGTTTTCGTCCGAATTCCGGGTAGGATGAATCGCTCACCCTTCCGGCTGAATTAGCCCCCACTTTTCCCTTGGTTTCATCGTTATGTTGCGTCGTCTAGTTCTTTGTTTGTGCGTTCTTGCCAGTACGAGTTGCAGCGGGAGCGAAGATGCAGGTGGCGATCAGCTCTCGGTCGTGAGCGGATGGAATGAGCTGATGTTGTCCGCGATCCGTGCTGAGGGCGCGCGACCGACCATCAACGCGCGGCAGCTCTTCATCGTGAGCGCGTCGATGTACGACGCTTGGGCGTCGTTTGAGCCCGACGCGAGCGGGTATGCCTACGACGACGTCCACGTCCCGAATGCAGAGCTGCAGGAAGCGGCGGTCAGCTACGCCGCGTTCGCTTCTCTGAGCGTTCTCTTCCCCGACTACGAGATGGAAACCGGCGCGTTCTCGACGCACCTCCGGGCGCTCCGCCTCCGCGTGGACGAAGGATGGGTCATCGGGCGCGACGCGGCGCAAGCGGTGTTTGACGCGCGCGACGCGGACGGCTCCAATCACTTCGACGGATACCGGGACACCACGTCCGAGCGTTTCGACACGCCGTACGCGCCGGTCAACAGCGCGGACCCCGACGCGAGCAACGCCGTTGGCGGACCGGACTTCGATCCCAACCGATGGACGCCGATCCGTGTCCCGACCGGGGTCGCGGTCGACGCGCGCGGTTTCCCGGTGGTCGACCCGAGCGATCCCGCGAGCTTCGTCGATCAAGAGTTTCTTACGCCTCATTGGGGCGCGGTGACACCATTCGCGCTCGACCCTGTCGACGCGACCCGACCCCCGACGCCGCCTCGCTTCGGTGACCTCACGCCATACACGACCGCGAGCGGCGAAGTGACCACCGGCGACGCGGCCTATCGCGCGCAGTTCGCGGACGTGCTCGCGATCAGCGCGACCCTCACCGACCGGCAGAAGGTGCTCGCGGAGTTCTGGGCAGACGGTCCGCGAAGCGAGGCGCCCCCGGGGCACTGGAACCAGCTCGCGCACGGCGTCTCCACCCGCGACGAGCACGGCGTCGGCGAAGACGTTCGTATGTACTTCGCGTTGAACGCCGCGCTCCTCGACGCCAGTATCGCGGCGTGGGAGTGCAAGCGTCACTTCGACTTCATTCGCCCGGTGACCGCGATCCACTTTCTCTTCGGCGACGAGTCCGTCGAAGCGTGGGGCGGACCGGACCTCGGCACGCAGACGATCATGGGCAAAGACTGGCGCCCCTACCAAGACACCACCTTCGTGACGCCGCCATTCGCGGAGTACGTCTCCGGTCATAGCGTGTTCAGTCGGGCCGCAGCGGAGGTCCTCACGCGCTTCACAGGATCGGAAGTCTTCTTTGACGGTGTGAGCCGGAGCGCGGAGGACATCGACGGAGATGGCGAGCGCGATCTCTTAGGGCAACACATTCAGCGGGCGGGCTCGAACCTCTTTGAGTCGTCGCCGGCGAGCGACGTCGTGCTCGAGTGGCCCACGTTCCACGACGCGGCGGCGGAAGCCGGCATCTCACGCCTCTACGGCGGCATCCACATCCGAGACGGAGACCTCTACGGACGTCAGCTCGGGGTGCAGGTCGGCGCGACCGCGTACAGCCGCGCGTCCGCGATGTGGGGCGAGCGGTAGCGGCGACGACCGCCGACGGCCCGCTCACCACCCGCCCGACCCCGCCTCGCCTTTGAACGGACCCACGAGCTCGTCGGTGATCCAGCCGCCGTAAAAGCCTCCGGGCTGCGGGCGCACGCGCTCTTCGTCCACGAAACACGAGAGCGCGCTGGCGTAGAACGCGAGGTGCCCGGCGAGCGGGAGGAAGTCACCGAAGGGGTTCTCGTACGACCAGGCCGCGCGTGGACGCTTGGCGTTTCCCGCGGAGACGTCGAAGTAGCTCGCGTCGCCTTTCCATTCGCAACGCGATCCGCGTCCCGCAGCGCGAAGATGATCCATGTCGATGTCGGTGCGCGGGAGATAGAACGTCGGCGGGTGCGAGGTCTCCAGCAGGCGAAGGCTCGCGCGCGTTCGCGCAATCACCACCCCATCAAGCTCGATGCGTACCTCCCGATCATCTGCGACGAGCGCTGGAGGTCGCGGGTAGTCCCAGACGGACTCTTGGTTCTCAGAAGGCGCGACGGCGAACGGCGGCCGCGCGGCTCCGCGGTGCGTCCATGATGATCGCGCGAGTTGAGCCCACTTGGGAAGCGTGTCCATGGTTGAACCATGTGGTCATCGCGTTATGAAGGCGAGTTGGGGCGTGGACCCATCGACGATTCAGTCGCTCTTTACCGGGAGTCGCCTCAGGTCGGGCTTCGCGATCGCGTCCTCAGGAACGTGCGACTCGTAGAACTGTTTGTACCACCGGCGCATCTTGTGGACGGGGCCGTCTAACGGGATCAGCACGGGGCGCTCGCGGAAGACCTTGTTCTCCCAGATCTCGACGTCGGCGCGCCATTGACTGATCCAGTGGCCGACGACGTACCAGACGAGCGGTCGCGGGACCTTCTTGTCGGCGTACCAGCGGAAGCGGATCTGCTGACGAAGGCGTGTTTTGGGAAGGTGAGTCTGGAAGAGCAAGACATCGCCGAGCTCCGGGAGACTGAACCGAAACCAGACCGTGCCGCCCGGTCCGAAGAGCGTGATCTTGGCGTGGGCGCCCGAGCTGCGATGCGCTTTGCCGCGCCACTTCAGGCAGGCGAAGTCGAGGAAGTAGGCCTTGTGCGGATGTTCCTCATCCACTTCCCAACCGGGCTCGTGCTGAATCTCGACGCCCGGAATTTTGATCTGGGTCCACGGCAGGGTCATCTGTCCATGCAGCACCGCGAAGTGTTGGAAGTCGACGCTGTTCTCGACGAACTCGCTGATGTGCATGCCGACATCGTCGGGCGCGTACTGGCCGCGGTAGACCAAGGTTCCGTCGTCGACATCGGGCAAGCGTTCCGGCTCGTAAGGCGGCTCGGCCAGCGCTTCTCCGGAGACGTCATGAAACATCCAGAGCATCCCGTAGTGCTCGCGGACGGGATAGGAGCGAACGCCGACGCGCGGGAGCCGATCGGTGTTGGGGATCTTCGCGAGCTTGCCGTCGCCGGTAAAGCACCAGTGATGAAAGGGGCAGACGAGCTTGTCGCCTTTTACTTCGCCCCCCGCCAGGCTCGCGCCTTGGTGCGGGCAGTGCGCGTCCATCACGCGGTACTTTCCGTCCGTGCGGCCCCGGTAGACGACGAGGTTCTTGTCGAGGCAATCGAGCGCGCGCACGTCGCCGGGCTTCATCTCGTCGAGCGCGAGTACGCGGTACCAACCAGAAGGGTGCCCCTCGCGATAGGTATCCCCGCGCGCCGGGCCGGTGAACTCATGGTTCCGGTTTTTACGTGACTTGAACACTGATCTTCGCCTCGACTGGAGGGGCGCGCGGACGACCGGTGACGGCATCGCCTTCGCTGACCGCGCGAGACGATGATAGTTCAAGTGCGCCGCGATCCGGGCGCTACGTTTTGCGGATGCCGCCGAGCGCGGGGAGCTCGAGGGTGAACGTCGCGCCGCCCCCTTCGGTCTCCGAGAGCGTGACCTGGCCCCCGTGCTGCTCCATCACCGTCCGGACGATCGCGAGGCCAAGCCCAGATCCATTTCGCGCGGAGTCAGTCGTGAAGAAGCGGTCGAAGACCTTCTCCCGATCACCTTCTGGGACGCCCTTGCCGCGGTCTGCCACGCGCAGGATCGCGTTGCCGCTGCGCTTCTCGAGCGTCACGCTGACCATCGCGTCATCCGGAGAGAAACGCACCGCGTTGTCGAGCAGGTTCCGGATCGCGGTGAAGAGATCGGCCGAGCGACCGTTGACGTGAGCCTCTTCGAGCGTGCTCTCGACTCGTCCTTCGTGACGCTCCGCGGCGCGCGTGATCAGCGCGCTCAGATCGACCGCGACCTGAGGCGCGGTGCTCGCTTCGATCCGCGACAGCTCCAGCAGCCGCGAGACCAATCGATCGAGGCGCGCGACGTCGAGATCGATGTTCTTGAGGAACCGGGTCCGCGCTTCGGGGTCCTCCGCTGCGCCTTCCGACAAGAGCTCAGCGGCGCCGCGGATCGAGGTGAGCGGGGACTTGAACTCGTGCGCGACGTCTGCCGCGAAGTCGGAGATGTACTGCATGCGCTGGTCGAGCTTCTCGGTCATCGAGCGGAAGGCGACGCCGAGATCTTGAATCTCCCCGCCTCCACCGACCGGCACCTCGACGTCCTTTTCTCCTCGCGCGATTCGGCCGGCGGCGCGAGATAAGCGCGACAAAGGCCGGCTGATGGACCACGCGAGCGCCAAGGTGACGAGCAGGGTGAACACCATGGCGAGCGCGAGGACGACCAAGAGCCCGGTTCGAATGCGGTAGAGCTCAACGAGAACCGGTTGAGTGGAGCGGACGACGTAGACCGCGCCGATCGTGCGTCGCCCGATGCGGATCGGCTCACCCAGGAAGAGCAAGACCGCGGGGTGTCGATCGCGCACGCGTGTGTAAGAGCCGCGGCGGCCTTCGAGCGCCTCCTTGACCTCCGTACGCTGACCGACCGGGGGCCATCGCGCGGCGTCACCGGTGCGCGGTGATTCTTGTTCGACGATGTCGCGATTGGGGCCGTCGCGATAGGAGCTCGATCGCCGCGAGACGGAACTGGAAACGCGGTCGCGCGCGGACGAGATGCTGGTGGGGATCAGCGTAGGAGGCGGCGGCTCGGGGCCTTCGGGGGCACCTTCGGCGTGTGAGTCGAGGACGACGGCGCCGGTCCGCGAGACGATTCGAATGCGCATCCGGGTGTCGACCGCAGCGCGCCGCAGGACGTCTTCGTGGATCGGTGCGTCGATCGAGACCCCGTGCGCGCGACCTTCTTCGACCATCCGTCGCACCAGGACCGCTTGGTTGCGCATATCTCGCTCAAGCGCGTCGAGCAGCTGACGTTCGTAGAGGTTCGCGAACTCCAAGCCGAACACCGGGACGAGCACGACCACGACGTTGACGACCAGGAGGCGTACGCGGATGCGCCCGAGGGCGCGAATGAGGTGCATGAACATCGCTTGGGGTCTCGCGCGCAGGTCACGAGCGTACTTCGTCAGTCAGTCAGGAGCCGGCGGCTTTGTATCCGACGCCGTGGACGGTCTCGATCGGATCGTCATGCTCGCGGAACTTCGCGCGGATGCGGCGCACGTGGGTGTCGATCGTGCGATCGGTGACGTGGTTGTCGAACGGGTAGGCGCGCTTCATGAGCTGGCTCCGCGAGAGCACGACGCCGGGCCGTTCGTAGAGCGCGGCGAGGACGCCGAACTCGGTGGCGGTGAGCTTGATGATGGCGTCCCCCGAACGGACCTCGTGCCGCTCGGGATCGATCCGCACCTCGCGAAAGGTCAACACACCGCTGGTCGACGTTTCTTCCGCGGCTCCCGTGCGGCGAAGGATGGCGCGGACGCGCGCGACGAGCTCACGGGGCGAGAACGGTTTGCTCAGGTAGTCATCGCCGCCCACTTCGAGCCCGATGATCCGATCGATCTCTTCTCCCTTGGCGGAGAGAAAGAGGATGGGCGTGTTGGTGGTCGCGCGGACCCGTCGGCAAACCTCGAGCCCGTCCATCTCCGGCATCATGACGTCGAGCACGATGAGATCCGCGGGCCGCTCGGCGAGTACGCGGAGCGCGTCGGCCCCGTGTTCCGCGAGCGCAACGGAGTAGCCCTCTTTCTCGAGCGCGTACTGGACGACCTCGCGGATCCGGGCCTCGTCGTCCGCGACCAATATGTGCTGCATCGTTGTCGTGTTCCTCAGGCCGTGGCCCGCGCTGGGAAAAGCATCAGGCGCCATGGTGCACCTCGTTCTGCGTCGCATGGACCGCGGTGCGAGGGTCGTCGAAGAGCGCTTCCTCGTGTGACTCGTGCGTCGCTGCTTGGGTCAACGTGAGCGCGCCCGCGAGACCTTCTACCTTGGCCCATACTTGCGTCACGATACCATCGGGACCCTCGTGCGACGACCCGGTGAAGCGGGTCAGCGCGAGCTGGGAGGAGAGGGCGGTGACCAGGTCTTCGAGCTCTTCCAGCGCGCGCGCGTCCGCGCTCCGCATCTTGCGCAGCTGCGCGACGCTCTCAAGGTGAAGCCGAGCGGAGCCGCGCGTCGCTCCGCTCGCCTCCGCGCGACGGACCGCCCGACCGAGATCCAGCTCCGGTCGCGCGAGCATCGCGTCGAGCTCATGAAGCCGACGCTCGGCCCGCTCGACCTCGCTTAAGATGGTGTCGGCGGCTTCTCGAGTAAGGAGCGAGGCCATCGGGGTCTTCGCGATCGAGGCGACGCCTTCGTCCAGCGCGCGCGCGATCCGGGCAGAGCGCGCGAGGTGCTCCGGCTCGTTCGTGAGCTCGCCGGGTTGCCACGCGAAGGGCGCCCAGAGCGGCCAGATGAACACGCACGCGACCGCGTCGGACATGCTCCCACCGCGCCGAGACAAAAAGCCTCCCACGGCCAGACCGACCGCGAGGTAGAGGGTGATGACGAGCGCGGTCAAAACGTCGCCCCGCTGGCGTCGCGGATGTCGCGCATATCGTGGACGTCGCTCACGTCGCGGGTGTTTTGCCAGGTCGCGTCCTCCGGGACGTAGTCCTGCTCCGGGACGTAGCGCGGGCGGTCGTAGATGCCGACCGAGGAACGCGCGGACTTGGCGATCGCGTCGGCGAACCCACCTTCCGCGTCGCGGACGAACGGAATCTCGTTTTGCGCGGGACGGCCGAGGTACGGGCGAAGTCCCCACGCGGTTTGCGCGCCGACCCCGAGGAAGACCGCCGCAAAGGCGAAGGTGGTGAGGAGCTGACCGGCGCCGCGTCCGAGCCCGCGCAGGAGAACGCCGAGGGAAAACGCGCCGCCGATGCCGTACGCGGCGACCGCGACCAGCGTGGTTTGGTGATAGCTGAGCCCGACGTCGATGCCGAGCCACGCGACCGGGGCGAGCGCGAGCAAGACAAGCGACGAACGCGCGACCGACGCGAGGACCAGCGCGATGATCTGGCGAAGCGGCCAGGGACGACCGAGCACCGCGGCGAACGCGTGGAACGCCGGGACGCATACCGCGAGGCTGACCAGGACGGCGAGCGGGAGCTTGATCGCGGAGTAGAGGATCTGGAGGTCGCCGCGGAACGAGCCGAGCACCGCGCCGAAGACGACGCCGCCGAAGACGATCGAGAGGAGCGAAGCGCGCGCGAGGTGAACCAGAGCGCGATCGTCGCGGCAGGCCTCCGCGACGGTCGCGGGAGAGCGGAGGAGGGCGCTCAAGGCGCTGGAGAGATCATTAATTGAGCGAGTCATCAGGCGCCTCCGAAGATCGGCAAAGTGAACATCCAGACACGGAGCGAGAGCACCGCGGTGAAGAAGAGGAAGCCGCCACAGACGAGCCAAGACATGACGGTGGTCGCGCTGTCGTGGGTCTCCGCGGTGACGTCGCGAACGAAGCGATGGGCCGCGACGACTGAGCCGAGCACGAGCCCAACCGCGGCGACGAAGATCGCGCTGCCGGGACCGCTCGTCAGACCGAAGAGCGTGATGGCGGGGGTGAGCCCAGCGAGGATCGCGCCGAGCGTGGCGATGGCGCTCGCGTTCGCGCGGAGCATCGCGCGTAGGTCGATGGGAACGTTGAAGAGCGAGAGCGCGATGAAGAGCGACGGCGCTCCGATCGCGAGCACGGCGAGCGCCGCAGACGGGACACCCAAGATGTGTCGAATCGGATGGCCGCCCGTGACGCTGAGCCCCAGCCCGTAGCTCGCCATCAACGCGAGCCCGCAGGCGAAACGACCAGCGAGCTCGTCGCGCCGATGCGAGTCGCCGTAAAGGAGCCATCGCGTGAGCGTTTTCGGTTCGGCCACCGACGCGTCGGCGCGCTCTGTCTCGGAACCGTCCGCTTGCGCGACGCGATGGGCGGTCTCGATAGCCGACACACTGGCGTCGGGCGGGGCGGAGAACGCGGCGCGCGAGATCTCTTCGGATGCGTCCAAGTCGGCTTCCGCTCTGACCTCCGCGTTTTCCGCTTCGCGCTCATGCTCGGCGGTGCCCTCATCGAGGTCGTCGCTGAGGACCGGAGTGTCGGGGATGGATGAAACCGCCACCTCGCCTGGGAGGTCGTCCTCCAGAAGAGAAGCGGGGGGGCCGTGTCGTAGAGCGTCCCCCGACGCGTTAGGTGGCGGGGTCGCCTGGTTTTCGATCGTCATACATACGAGATACCGATCATTCGTGGCGGCCTCATCGCGTGGAGGCGACGATTGTTCGTCTGAGATGTGGCGAAGTTGTGGCGGCCTGTCTGAAGGCTCTTAGGACTCGCGCGCGAGGAACGCGGCGACCTCATCGAGGTCCATGGTCACCAGCTCCGCGGCGACCCGGGTGCGGTATTGCTGCATGGCGATCGTTGGGCTGTTGGAGAGAACGACGACCCCCGCGCAGCTCGGTAGCTCCGTCGCGGCGCGCTTGATGTCTTGAAACATCGTCGCCTCGTCGGGCTCGAGCGGGAAGAGGTGGCGAACGTCGTAGAGAACGCGGAACGTCGCGTTGCCGGTCGCTTCGAGCGCCTCCGCCTGCGCGATCCCGAGCTGGGTCAACGCCGCCTGGGTGGCGTGGTCCGCGATTCGAACAGTGAGTTCGCGGTGCGTCGGGTCAAACTCGACGCGCCACATCTCAGCCGCCGACCGACGCGAGGTTCTGCGCGAGGACGATCCGCCCGCCGCTGTCCGTTTCGCACCAGATGAGCTTCGCTTCGCCCGACGTGTGAACGGAGCACGCGTTCGCATCAACGCTGAACTGCGTCGCGATCCCTTCGTCGGGTGAACCCGCGAGAAGAGAGGAGTTCGCGCAGGGAGAACCCGCGTCGCAGCTCTGACCAAAGGCGGTGACCGTCTGCTCCGTGATCGCGCAGATCTGGCCTTGCACGCTCTCCATGGCTTGCGGGAGCACGAAGTTGGCCGCGCCCGCGCCGGTCGGATCGGACGTGCAACCGACCTTGATCGTCGAGAGCGCGAGCGAAAGGGGGAAGCGGTGACTCTGCGAGGTGAGGTTGGAGAGGGCGCTCTCGGCGCGGGTCGAGAAGTACCAGTAGGCACCCCCGCACGCGGCCGATGAGATGAGGAAGCACCCGAGGAGCGCGACGACGATCAACTTCTTGTTGCTGCCACCTGCTGGAGCCGCGGGTTCGCCAGACATCGGAGGCGCTGCGCCGAAGCCGGCTGCGCTGCTGGGCGGGGTCGCGCCAAAAGGAGAGCCACCCGCAGGAGCCGGCTCACCGAAGCCAGCGCTTGGCGCGGCGGGTTCGCCGAATCCAGCGCTGGGCGGCGCGGCGGGTTCACCGAATCCGACGCTGGGCGGCGCACCAAAGCCAGCGCTCGGAGGCGCGGCGGGTTCACCGAAGCCACTTGGTTGAGCCGGTTCGCCAAACCCAGGCTGCTGGGCGGGTACATCGGCCTGCGGGGTGGATGGGAATCCGAAGCCTCCCTGCGGCTGCTGTGGAGTCGAGAACTCGGGGATCGCCTGCGTTGGCGCAGACTCCGCGGGCGAGGGATCCCGAAATGGAGACGGAGCCATCAAGGTGTCGTCATCCGGTCCGGGCATTCCCGAGATCGGGCCGGTGATGGTCTTGCCGAAACCCATTGCTGGCCCTTGGGCCACCTTGTGCGTGGGTTCTGGAGCGGGTGTCGCCGCAGGCGGCGGAGTCGCGGCAGGAGCGGGGGTCGCCGGTTGAGCGCCCTTCGTGGCCTCCGCGATCTTCTCGGGAGTGATCCCGGTCATCATCATGGTGCCTTTAAACTTGGCTCTCCCACCGCCGCTGGGCGGCTTCAGCTCATGGTTGCAGGAGACACAGTTCGTTGCGGCGTCGGTGTTCGGCTTTCCGCAGCTGGGGCAGTAGATCGTCACTCAGACCTCTTCATCACTCGTCAGGTTGGAAACGGCGTCGTCGTCAAGAAGGGATCGTGGTCGCGACCAACGACTGCCCCTCCCGCCTTTTTAACTGACTTCGGCCGTACGGTAGCCCTTTGAAGAGAGTGTTGTCACCCACTCCGTCGTCCTTGACACCAGTGGGCGACACGCCTAGTTTTGCGGCGCCTCAGCCCCCAATTTTTAGGCATTTTCCGCTCTCACAGCGGATGAGGCGTCGCTTTTCGCGCTCTTTCCCTACCCACAGAACCCTCCCGCAAAAGAGTCGAGATGGCCTTCGTCCTTTCCGCTGATCGAGATCGACAAGTCGACGAGATTATCGCGCGCTACCCCGAGCGTCGCGCCGCTTTGATTCCAGTCCTCTGGCTCTGCCAAAGACAAAATGGCTGGATCAGCGAAGACGTCATCGGGTGGGTCGCGAACCGCCTAGAGCTTTCGACAGCTCAGGTTCAGGGCGTCGTGACGTTCTACACAATGTTTCACCAGCACCCGGTCGCGAAGAACGTGGTGTGGGTGTGCCGGACGCTCTCGTGTGACTTGCGAGGCGCGAAGGTGATTCAGGAGCACCTCGAGGATCGCTTCGGGTGCCACGCCGGCGGGACCAGCCAGGACGGCAAGTTCACTCTCCTCAAAGCGGAGTGTCTCGCGGCCTGCGGCCAAGCGCCGATGGTTCAGATCAACGACGACTACTTTGAGAACCTCGATCTCGAACAGCTCGATCGCATCATCGACGAGCACGCTGCGAAGGAAGCCCGATGACCGAGAACATCGAGAAGCTCCTGACGACTCGCTACGGTTTGGCAGACAGCTGGACCCTGGAGGTCGCGGAGAAGCACGGGGCCTACAAGACGGCGCGCCGCGCGCTTGTCGCCATGCAACCCGACAAGATCCGCGAAGAGGTCAAGAAGTCCAACATCCGAGGACGTGGAGGCGCCGGCTTCCCGACCGGGATGAAGTGGGGCTTTCTTGCGCCGAAGGATGACGAGGAGGTCTACCTCGTCATCAACGCCGATGAGTCCGAGCCGGGCACCTTCAAAGACCGCACGATCATGGATCTCGATCCGCATCGTTTGATCGAGGGCATCCTCATCACGTGCTGGGCCATCGGGGCGCACAAGTGCTGGATCTACGTTCGCGGTGAGCTTCAGTTCTCGATTGACCGTTTGGACGCGGCCCTCGCGGAGGCGCGTAAGGCGGGCTACGTCGGCGACCGACCCTTCGGTATGGCGTACCCCATCGAGATCTTCACGCACTCGGGCGCCGGCGCGTACATCTGCGGCGAAGAGACGGGTCTGCTCAACAGCCTTGAGGGCAAGCGCGGCGAGCCGCGCCTCAAGCCTCCGTTCCCGGCGAACAAGGGCGCCTTCGGGATGCCCACCATCGTCAACAACGTCGAGACCATCGCGTCTGTTCCGGACATCATCGAGCTCGGTGGTGAGAAGTGGTCAGGCCTCGGTCGTCTTCCGCGTGACGGCGGTCTTCGCCTCTACGGCATCAGCGGCCACGTGAAGACCCCGGGCGTTTACGAGGCGCCGGTCGGGATCACGATGCGTGAGCTCATCGATGTCTACGGCGGCGGAATGCTCAACGACCGTCCGCTCAAGGCGGTGATTCCGGGTGGCTCGTCCACGCCGGTGTTGCGTCCCGATCGTCTGGTCGACGCACCTAAGGAAGACCACCCGCTCCACGAGTGGCACGGAAAGAGCGAGATCGATGTGCCGATGGGGGTCGACACCTACCGCGCGCTCGGAACGATGCTCGGGACCTGCTGCGCGATCGTCATGGACGACTCGGTGAACATGGTCGAGGTCACCCGCAACTTGATGCGCTTCTACAAGCATGAGTCGTGCGGACAGTGCACCCCATGTCGCGAAGGTTCGGGTTGGTTGGTCGACGTGCTCGACACGCTCTGCACGGAGCCGAGCCCGACCGACCCCCGTGGCAAGATCAAGAGCGAGCAAGACGTCGAGCTCTTGGTCGACATCGCGAACAACATGATGGGCAACACCATCTGCGCGTTCGCGGAAGGAACGGCGATGCCGCTTCTGGGCTTGGTCCAGAAGTTCCGCGACGAGTTCATCGAAGCCGCGCGCGGGGGGGTACCGGAGTCCACGCGCCATGACGACACCACCCGGAGCTTGGTCGGGAGCCCTTCATGAGCACTTCCAACTTTGTCCTCTTCCTCGTGAGCGGAGGGCTCGCCATCGTCGGCGCGATCGGCACCGTGGCGTCCCGAAAGCCGCTCCGCGCAGCCGTCGCGCTGCTCCTCCACATCATCGCGCTCGCCGCGCTCTACCTCACGCTGCACGCGGAGCTTCTGGCGGCGCTTCAGCTGCTGGTCTACGCCGGCGCGATCGTCGTCCTCTTCGTCTTCGTGATCATGCTCATCGGTCCCGCGGCCGAGGTGCCGAGCAACCCGCGCGGAAAGATCACCCGGCTCTTGAGCTTGGTGGTCGGCGGCTCGGTCATGGCGACCGTATCGTTTGCGCTCGTGGGTCACACCGCGCCTCGGCTGCCGATGCTTCGTAACGAAGCCGGAGAGAACATCTTCGGCACCGTTGAGGGAATGGGCGTCGCGATTTACCAGCAAGCGCTCGTCCCCTTCGAGCTCGTCTCCGCGGCGCTCCTCGTCGCCATCATCGGCGCGATCGCCATCGCGCGTTCGCGTACGCCTCAAGAGCAGGCGGTTGTCGTCGAGCGCCAGGCCGAGCGTATTGAGCTCGCCGCGGCGCGCGACGCGGAGCTTGCCCAAGCCACCGCAAAGGTCGGGAGCTGACCAATGGACGTAGGAATCGGTGAGTACCTCGCGCTCGCGTCGATCCTTTTCGGGATCGGAGCGATGGGCTTTTTGACCCGGCGCAACTTCCTCATCCAGCTCATGTCGATCGAGGTCATGTTGAACTCGGTCAACGTCATGCTGGTCGCCTTCAACCGCTACCAACCCAGCAACCATGACGGCCAGGTCTTCGCGTTCTTCGTGATCGCGATCGCGGCGGCGGAAGCGGCTGTGGGCCTCGCCATCGTGATCAGCCTGTTCCGCCTGCAGAAGTCGGTCGAGACCGATCTCCCCAGCGCGCTCAAGCACTAGCGCGTCGAACCGTGACCGCAGAACTGAACCCAAAGACCACCGTGACCTCCACCGTGTCCTTCGAATACGAGCACCTAAGCAGGACGTTGAACCACCATGCTTGATTCGTTTCCCGCCGATCGCGCCCTACTGCTGATCGTGCTCTTCCCTCTGGTCGGCGCCATCGCGCTCGGCTTGGCCAGTCGCCTCGGTGCGAACCGATCCGCTGTCCGCTTTGTCGCGGTCGGCTCGGTCTTCGCGTCGTTCGTGACCGCGCTCTTCTGCTTCGCGAAGCTCTACGTCATGAAAGACGGGGACCTCGGCGGCGAGGCGGTGATCAGCCGTCAGCTGTGGGAGTGGTTCCACGTCACGGTTCCTGGGTTTGGCCAGACCAGTGTCGACGTGCGCTTCTCGATGGACTCGCTCTCCGGCTTGATGACGCTTGTCGTCACCGGCATCGGCGGTCTCATCCACCTGTACGCGCTCTCGTACATGGAGGAAGAGGACGACGCGGGCTACGCGCGCTTCTTCACGTACTTGAACCTCTTCACCGCTTCGATGCTGATCTTGGTGCTCGCGTCGAACCTCGTCGTGATGTTCGTCGGGTGGGAAGGCGTGGGGCTCTGCTCCTACCTCCTCATCGGGTACAAGTACCAGTACACGAAGTACGCGAAGGCCGGAAAGAAGGCCTTCATCGCGAACCGCGTTGGCGACCTCGGCGTCATCATCGGAATGTTCACGCTCCTTGCCGCGACCGGCTCCTTCGAGTTCGCGGAGATCAACGCGGCCGCGCCTGGCCTCAAGAACATGGGCTTCACCTTCGGCGGTGAGACCCCGTTCTTCTCGTTCGCGACCATCGCGTGCGGCTTTCTGTTCTTGGGCTGCACGGGTAAGAGCGCGCAGATCCCGCTCTACGTTTGGCTCCCCGACGCGATGGCCGGCCCCACGCCTGTCTCCGCGCTCATTCACGCGGCCACCATGGTCACGTCCGGCATCTACCTTTGCTGCCGACTCTCCCCGGTCTTCCTTCAGTCGACGACGGTCATGGCGACCATCGCGATCATCGGCTCGGTCACCGCGCTCGTCGCCGCGACCATCGCGGTCGTGCAGAAGGAGATGAAGAAGATCCTGGCGTACTCCACGGTGAGTCAGCTGGGCTTCATGTTCGCAGCGGTTGGTGTCGGCGCGTTCACCGCGGGCTTCTTCCACGTCTTCACGCACGCCTTCTTCAAGGCCTGCCTCTTCCTCGGCGCCGGCTCGGTGATGCACGCCATTGGCAGCCACACCGACGCCAACATCTTCAAGCTCGGCGGCCTTCGTCACAAGCTCAAGACGACGCACTGGACGTTCCTGGTGAGCTGCTTGGCGATCGCGGGGACGCCGTTCTTCAGCGGCTTCTTCTCGAAGGACGAGATCCTTCTCGGCGCCGCCAGCGTCGCGCTTCCGCACCTCACGGAAGGGCAGACCACTGAGGGTCTGTTGCTTCAGCCATGGACCGGTTGGTTCGTGCTCATCACGCTCTTCGTCGCGGCAACCATGACCGCGTTCTACATGTTCCGGATGTACTTCCTGGCGTTCTGGGGCGAGGAGTACCGGAGCGCTCATGGTGGTGATCACCACGACCAGGAACACGGCCACACGCACAACGACGGCCACCACGACGACCATCACGACAACGGAGGCTACGAGCCGGCTGAGCACGCGTACGCCGCGAAGCCGCACGAGTCTCCGGTCTTGATGACCTTCCCGCTCCAGGTCTTGGGTGTGGGTGCGGTCATCGTCGGTTTCCTTGGTCTCCCGCACTTGCTTCCAGGCGGCATTCACTTGCCGAACCTCTGGGGCGAGTGGATGAGCGCTTCGATCGCGTCCATCGGAGACTCCTTCCCCGCGCTTCACGCAAGCGAAGAACACATGAGCCCGATCTACGTCGCGATGACCTTCGGTCTCCTCGCGTGGGCCATCGGTGTCGGCGCCGCCTACCAGGCGTACGCGAACGCGACCATCGACGAGGACCTCGCGGCGAAGAACATGGACCACATCACCGCCAAGCTCGGCGCGCCGGTCCACACCTTCCTCTTTGACAAGTGGCGCGTGGATGAAGCGTACGACTTCGCCATCCTCAAGCCGATCCGCGGCCTCGCCCAGCTCTCCGCCAACATCGACCAGAGCTTCGTCGACACCTTGCTTACACGCTTCACGGCGTGGGGCGCTCGAGGTGTGGGCTGGGTGTTCACGCGGCTTCAGACCGGCGTCGTTCACTTCTACGGCTTCGTCTTTATTCTCGGCGCCGCCGCTCTCTCGTGGTGGTTCCTCTACCCGCACCCGTCGCTTGAGGTTCGCTCTCAAGAAGGCGCGCGCGTCACCGTCGAAGCGGGCACCGGCCTGGGCTACGAGTACCAGTTTGACATGGACTCTGATGGTCAGCCCGAAGGTGAGTTCGGTTCGGCCAACACCCAGAGCTTCGCGTATGACGCCGACGACCACGTGGGCTTCGTGATGAACATCGGGACGCTTCGCGGCGACCCCGAACAGATCCCGCTCTTCCGCTCGGAGCAGCAGATCGACACCGACCTGTTGGGCGTGTCGTGGCAACGCGAGCTCGCCGAGGGTGAAGACGAGTCCGCGCTCAACGTGCCGCCCGTCGTTTGGGTCACCCAAGAGAGCAAGCTCGCGATTCGTCCGAACGGCGCGCTTGTTCGCGGTGGCCAGCTCGGGGACGACGGCTACATGACCTTCGCGCCCGGCGATGTCGCCCGCATCGGTCGTGTCCCGGTGCAGTTCCACCCGGTGGTCCGAGCGACCGTCGAGGTCCGGAACGCCTTCGGTCACACCCGCAAGTACAGCGAAGAGTTCGTGTTGGACGGCGGATCGCGGGCGACCGCGCGTCTTCAGCTAACCGGCGCTCCCCAGGAGGTGGCCCGATGAGTGAGCATCTCCTTAGCCTTTTGCTCTTGGTGCCGTTCGTCGGCGCCCTGGTGATCGCCTTCATGCCGCGCCAGTGGGTCACCGCGATCCGCAACGTGAGCGTCGGCATCATGCTCTTCGAGTTCATCCTCAGCCTCTCGGTGCTGAAAGGTGACTACACGGGCGCGGCGTATCAGTTCGTCGAACACACGCCTTGGGTTGAGAGCCTCGGCATCTCCTACAAGCTCGGTGTCGACGGTATCTCGGTCTGGCTCGTGCTTCTCACCACGTTGCTCACGCCGATCTCGCTCTTCGTTTCGTGGACGACCATCGACACGAAGATCAAAGAGTACGCGATCGCCTTCCTCATGCTTGAGGTCGGGATGCTCGGCGCCTTCCTCGCGCTCGACCTCTTCCTCTTCTATGTGTTCTGGGAGCTCATGCTCGTGCCGATGTACCTCATCGTCGGCGTGTGGGGCGGCCGCGAGCGGGTCTACGCCGCGGTGAAGTTCTTCCTCTACACAATGGTCGGCAGCCTCTTGATGCTGGTCGCGATCCTCTACCTGGTCGGGCAGTACAAGGAGCTCACGGGCAACTACACGTTCGATCTCATCGAGCTGACCCGGGTGGTGCTCCCGTTCAACGCGCAGCTCTGGCTCTTCGGCGCCTTTGCGCTGGCGTTCGCCATCAAGGTCCCGATGTTCCCGTTCCACACCTGGCTTCCGGACGCGCACGTTCAGGCGCCGACGGGTGGCTCGGTGATCCTGGCGGCGGTTCTGTTGAAGCTCGGGGCCTACGGCTTCATCCGCTTCGCGATGCCGCTCTTCCCGCTCGCGACGCAGTACGCAGGTCCGACCATCGCAGCCATCGGGGTCGTCGGCATCATCTACGGTGCGTACTGCGCCTGGGTGCAGCGCGACGTCAAAAAGCTGGTCGCCTACAGTTCGGTGAGCCACATGGGCTTCATCGCGCTCGGCATCTTCGCGATGACTTCACAAGGTGTCTCCGGCGCCATCCTCCAGATGCTCAACCACGGCGTCTCAACGGGTGCGCTCTTCATCTTGGTCGGCGTCATCTATGAGCGTCGCCACACCCGTGACCTCGAGGCCTTCGGCGGCATCGCGCGCGTCATGCCTTGGTACACGATCCTCTTCATCATCGTGACGATGAGCTCCATCGGTCTCCCAGGCACCAACGGCTTCGTCGGTGAGTTCATGATTCTGTGTGGCGCGTTCCTCTCCAACGAGGGCTACGTCGGGCTGGGTCACTGGGCGCGTGTCATGACGATGTTCGCCGCGACCGGCGTCATCTTCGCGGCGGTCTACATGCTTCACGCGGTCCTCAAGATCTTCTGGGGTCCGATCAAACACCACGTGAACGAGAAGCTCACCGATCTGACGCGACGCGAGTTCATCGCGCTCGCTCCGCTCATGGTCCTCATCTTCTGGGTCGGCCTTTACCCGGCGACCTTCCTCGACAAGATGGAGCCCTCGGTGAACGCGTTCATCAGCGACTTCAACCAGCGCTGGGACCAAACCAAGAACAACACGACCGAGCTGCGGCTCTTGACCGCGGACGGCCGCGGGTTCGAGAGCCTTGGCGGTGATCTGCCGGAAGGCGCGCGCGCCCAAGCAGACCTAGCGCGTGATGGAGTGAACCGATGAGCGTCTGGATGCTCGTTTCGCCTCTCTTGATGCTTGGCCTCGGTGGCCTGCTCGTCATGCTCGTCGACGCGTTCGTCGACGAGAAGGCGGAGCTGCCGATCCTGACGGCCATCTTGCTCGCGGTCGCCGGTGGCGTCGCCGCGGCAGGCATCGTGAACTACGACAACGTCGCGCTGGCCGGTGCTCCCGAGTACCTCACGCGCTACCTCGCGTTCGATCGCTTCGCGCTCTTCTTCGACGTCGTCGTTTGCGGCGGCGCCGCGCTCAGCGCGCTCCTGGCGGGCGGCTACCTGCGCGAGCACGATCTCGAGCGCGGCGAGTTCTACATCTTGATCATCTACGCCGCGCTCGGCGCGATGGTCCTCGGCCACGCGATCGATCTCCTGACCATCTTCATTGGTCTCGAGACGATGTCCCTCGGCGCGTACGCCATGGTCGCGTTCCGGCGCACCAGCGCTCGCGCGGTCGAGGGAGCCGTGAAGTACTTCCTCCTCGGCTCGTTTGCGGCGGCCATTCTTCTCTTCGGTTCGGCGCTCCTCTACGGCGCGACCGGTCACACCGATCTCGCCGGCATCGGCGAAGCGATCGAGGGCGGTAACGCGAGCATCAAGCTCGTGCTCATGGCGATGTTCATGATGATCGTCGGCCTGGCCTTCAAGGTCAGCGCGGTTCCGTTCCACATGTGGACGCCAGACGCCTACGAAGGCGCGGTCACGCCCGCGACGACCTTCATGTCGGTCGCGGTCAAGTCGGCTGCGTTCGCCGTCATGGTTCGTGTGCTCCTCACCGTCTTTGGCGATGACCTCAGCGCGAGCGCCGCTTCCGGCTGGCCGCCGGTCATCGCGGGTCTCGCGGCGATCACGATGGTCTACGGGAACCTCGCGGCCATTGGCCAGTCGAGCGTCAAGCGCATGCTCGCCTACTCGTCGGTCGCGCACGCGGGTTACGCCATGGTCGGCGTGGTCGCGGCGTTCCGCGTTGAAGAGATCGCGGTCAGCTCAGTGCTCTTCTACTTGATGGCCTACACCGTCGGTAACGTCCTCACGTTCGGCGCGCTCATCTGGTTCGGCAGCAACGGTCGCGAAGCGGTCAGCTATGAGGATCTCGCCGGCGCAGGCCGCCGCCACCCGCTCGTCGCGCTTCCGTTCGTCATCGGCGTTTTGACGCTCATGGGCTTCCCACCCACCGCGGGCTTCTTCGCGAAGTACTACGTCTTCAACGCCGCGGTGCAGGCTGGCGGCGGGATGATCTGGCTCGCCATCATCGGTGTGCTCAGCTCCGCGGTCGGCGCGTACTACTACCTCCGCGTGATCGTCTTCCTCTTCATGAAAGAGCCGCAGCCCGGCGCGCCCATCGCGATTCCGATGCGCAGTGGTTACGTCGCGTTCGTGATGATCATCGCGGGCTACTTCGTCATGAAGATGGGCATCACGCCAGGTCCATACCTCGACCTCGCGATGAGCGCGGCCGAGCAGTTTGTCAGCTGATGCGCTTCCGCGTCCTCGCGTGCATCCTCGCGCTCACGGCGTCCGTAGGGTGTGAACGATGCAAGGGCGCTCCCGAAGAAGTCGTGGAGGTGACGCCGCCAACCACGACGACCAACGAGACGGAGAACACGCAGGCACCTGGAAGCGGGCGCCCTGCGGTGTTTGATCGCGCGCACTTTGGACGCGTCACCGGCTTCATTCGTCTCGCCTCCGAAGATGAGCTTCCGCTTTATCGCGACGCGGATGTGCGCGACCCGAGCCTCCCCGAACCGCCCGAAGCGTGCACGCCGCCGCAGAGCGCAGACCGACGGCCGGTCGTGATGGATGACGCGCGGGGTCTCGCCGGCGTGATGGTCGCGGGAACGATTCAGACGACGAACGACTCGGCCCTCGCGCGGACCCGTTCCGAAGCTTTTGGGGAGCACTTCCCGGAGCTCGGTCCGGTCACGCACGACCTCCGCATCGTCGACTGTCGTCTTCAGCCCATGTTCCTTCCGGTCATGCGGGGCGACGTGATCCGGCTCCAGAACGACACCGACTTTGCCTACATCCCGACCTTCGGGGACAGCCGTTTTCAGCAGGCGCTGCTACAGGGACAGTCGCGCGACATCCCGATCGAGCGCGGCGGCGTTGGCGTCATCAAGTGCGTGTTCAGCGGCGCGTGCGGTCGGACCGATGTGCCCGTCACCTACAACCCAGTGTTCACGGTCAGCACCGAGGGCGGCCGCTTCGTGCTCGAGAACGTCCCGACCGGACAAGTGGTCGAGCTCCACGCTTGGCACCCCCTGTTCCATGACGTGTCGGCCGAGGTCGAGGTGGAAGCGGGCGGCACGTCCGAGGTCGAGATCGTGATCCGCGCGGCGCCGCTTCCCGCGATCCCAGCGCAGCCGGAGCGTCCCGAAGGTCCCGCCGAGAACCGGCCCGGGCTCTTCTAACGCGCTCCGCTCACCTCCCGTCGTTCGGCCGCGCCGAAGCGAGCGAGAAACTGCGCTCTGCGCGAACGTAGAGCAGGCACGTGTCGGTGCCTGGGCATGACACCTCTGACCCGCCGCCCGTCGACGAGAACGAGCTGCTGGGGTCGAGCGCCCGCGTGTCGGACGGGAGGGAGAGGCTTCCTTGGATGACAACGGCCCGGTACGCGCCGCGGAGGGTGGCCTCCGCGTTTGGCGCGAGCTTGAGCATGACGCCATAGGGACCCGAGCCGCTCGGTTCGCCCCAAAGGAAGGCGACCCGTCCGTCTTCTGCTCCGCCCAGACTCGTCGCCGGGATCCACACGAGGTTCGAGACATCGACGTTCACCGGCCGCTCTTCGTTGTCGACGGCTTGGTCGACGGGCCGGACCAAGTAGGGGCCCTCATCGATCTCGATGTACGCGACGATGTCTGCGCCTTCCGCGGTGACCTGCGCGGAGGTGATGTGCGCACCGCCGACAGGCTGGGTCCAGAACGAGCCGGTCGGCATCCACATCGGGTCCGCGTTTGGATCGTCGTTGTGAACGAGTCCGCGAATCACGACGCCGCGATACGAGACGTTGTGGATGTGCGGCGGCGAGGAGAAGCCATCGACAAAGCGAACCAGAAAGCCGGTCGCCTCCGCTCCGTTGCGATCGCCGAAGAGCGTGGCCGCGCGCGGACCAGCGTCGCCGCGGGCCGGGTTGAGGTGTTCCCATTCCACCTCAGACGACAGCACCACGTTCGGCGTCGCGGGCACGTCGACGCGGGGTTCGGTTCTCGCGCTGTTGTGCGCGTCGGGGTACGCGACAACCGGCGTGGTTGTCGCGCACGCCCCGAGCGCGATCGATACGAGGATGGACGCTTGCTGCAGCGCGTTCCGGACTCTGTACGTCGCGAGTGACATGGTGACTACCGTTAGGGCGGTGGGTCGCGTTGGCAAGCGTCAGTCGATCGAATGGACGCGCCCTGGGCGAACGCGTATCCAAGGACCATGTGGAACGAACGCTACGCTGATGCCTACGCGTCCTACGGCACCGCGCCGAATGACTTTGTCCGCGTCGTGGCGCCGCGCCTGCCCGAAGGCCCCGTGCTTGAGCTGGCGGCCGGAGAGGGTCGCAACGCTGTCTTCCTCGCGTCGCGTGGTCACGCGGTCACCGCGGTCGATCAATCGGACGTCGGTCTCGCGAACGCGGAAGCGCTCGCGAAGGAGGCAGGCGTCGGCATCACCACCGTCGTCGCCGACCTCGCGGACTTCGACCTCGGGACCGCGCGCTGGTCTGGGATCGTCGCGACCTTCGCGCACTTGCCGCCAGCGCTACGAAAACGAGTTCACGCCGCGTGCGTCCAGGCGCTCCGTCCGGGAGGCGTGCTGATCCTCGAGGCCTACGCGCCTGATCAGTTAGCGATGCCTGGGAAGGGGGGTCCACCTCGCGTCGAGCTGCTCTTTTCCGCCGAGGCCGCACGCGTCGAGTTCGCGGGCCTGACCTTTGAGTTGCTTCAGCAAACCAAGCGCGTGGTGGACGAAGGTCGCTATCACTCCGGTCTCAGCGCGACGACGCAGCTGGTCGCGACCAAGTCGTAGACAAGGGAACCAGAATTTTGGGTCGCAGTGGGGCGGCCCTCTACCCTTGTGAACATGTCGTCCCTTCAACGCGGCGTTACGGCGCTCCTCGTTCTCGCTTGCCTCTCTTCGGTCCCCGACACCGCGTCCGCGCAGCTCTCTCGCGGCGCCTTGTCCATCTACCTCTCGGGTACCGGCGGCTACAGCTACGTGGACGTCACCACGGAGACCGGCAACTCGACGACGCAGAACATTCTGTACACGCTCCCGTCGCTTGGGTTCGGCGTGATGGTCGCGCACCGCGTCGAGTTCCGCGTCGCGCTCCAGGGGATCTTCGTTCGCGGGGACGTCGGCGACAACGCGCAACGTACGCGCGGCATTGGGGGGACGCTCCAAGCGCTCTACCTCGCGCCGTTGAGGCGAAGCCTGTCGTTCTATATCGGGATCGGGGCCGGCGCGTTTTACTCCGCGCGAACGGTTGACGTCGGGCGCGGGCTGCTCGTCAAGCTCAGCGGCATCGGCTTCCTTGGCCAGGTCCCCATTGGCCTCCACTTCCAGTCCAGCGGGGCCGTCTTCATGCGCGGCGGCTTCCGTCTCGACGTGAGCTACGTCGCGGAGTCGCCCAGCGCGGATGTCGGGGTCACGGGTCAGGACGCGACGAACGTGTTCGCCAACGCAGAGCTGAGCGTCGGCTTCCGCTTCTAGGATCGTCGCCGAAGAGCGCGCTTCGCGTGCGCTTGAAAGCGAGCCGTGGCTGAGGTCGACCTTCGAGGTCGAGGCGACTGGCCTCTCCGCTTGCTAGTCAACGCTCTCGCCGAGATGCGTTTAGTATAGACAGCATGCGTCGACCCAAAGTCCTGACACCGTCGCTGACGATGATGCTCGCGTTCGCGATGTCGCTCGCTTGCGCGTGTGACACCGGCTCGACTGCAGCGCCCCAGGAAGGTGCGGTTGCACAACCGACGAAGGTCGTCGCTGCGAGCGTTCCGCCGCGTCTCGACGAGGTGACGCCCGATGACCTCGAGGGGCTCATCCGGCGAGCGCCCGGACGCGTGCTGCTCGTGAACGTGTGGTCGACCTGGTGTGCACCATGCGTTGAGGAGTTCCCGATGCTGGTCGCGCTCGGGAACGAGTATCGGGCGCGGGGCGTTGGGACCTTGTTCATCTCCGCCGACTTCCGTGAGCAGCGCGCTGACGCCTTGCGATTTCTTGTCGCGCAGGGCGTCGCGATGCCCGGCTACGTAAAGGAGGGGCGCGACCAAGCGTTCATCGCGGCCGTTCATCCGGACTGGACGGGGACCCTTCCAGCGACGATTCTCCTCGACGCGAACCGTCGAAGGCGTCACTTCTTCGAGGGCGAGGTCAGCCGCTCCACGCTCGAGAGCGCGATCGCGGAGCTTCTCGCTGAGCGCGAGGAAGAAGAGCAATGACATTCAGAAGCGCAATGACATTCAGTAGAGCAATGACATTCAGAGGAACAACATCGATGAGCACCCGACTTACACTTCTCCGCGCGACCTTCGCCCTTGGTCTCCCGCTGTGCCTAGCGTGTCAGCCCAGCGCTCCGGAGGTATCCGAACCGGCGCGGGCGAACGAAGCAGAGCTCAACACCGCGCGCGCGTCCGACATGTCGGGCGGCATGATGGAGCGGCACACGAAGCACGGAATGGGGCCGCATGGAATGGGGCCGGGGATGGGCAGGCCGGGGATGGGTCCGCACGGTAAGCGTCCGGGTAAGCGCCCGCCTCGCGGTCCTCAGCTGACCAGCATCGCGATTGGCGCGACCGCGCCGATGATGGATCAAGCCATGCGCAACGTGGACGGCGAGGTCACCTCGATCGGCGGCGTCTCGGGCGAACACGGCACGCTCGTTGTCTTCACGTGCAACCACTGTCCGTGGGCGAAGAAGTGGGAAGAGCGACTCACGGCGCTCGGGAACACCTATCGCGAGCGCGGGGTTGGGGTCATCGCGATCAATCCGAACGACCCGGCCGTGTTCGCGGAGGACGACTACGCGACCATGCAGGAGCGCGCGCAGACGCTCGGGATGCAGTTCCCGTACGTTGTCGACGATACCTCTGACGTCGCTCGCGCGTTCGGGGCCAACAAGACCCCCGAGGTCTACCTCTTGAACAGCGCGCGCGAGCTCGTCTACCACGGCGCCATCGACGACAGCGCGGATGAAGAGCAGGTCGAGCAGCAGTTCTTGCGTGACGCGCTCGAAGCCGTCATCGCGGGCGAGGCCATCGAGCCCAACGAGACCCGCGCGATCGGGTGCTCGATCAAGTACCGCGACCCCGCTTGAGGATGAGGGTCTGAGTCACGCTGATTCGCTTGCGTCTCGTTTGCGAGCGCGTGACGATTTGGCGTGACCGAGAAGACCCAGCTCACCATCGACGGCGACGTGATCGACGCGCGCGTCGGCGAACCGCTCGCCGTCTCTTTGATCGCCGCCGATCGCCTCGTCTTCGGACGCAGCGTGAAGTACCACCGTCCGCGGGGACCGGTCTGCCTCGACGGTCAATGCGACGGGTGCCTGATGCGCGTCGACGGCGTCCCGAACGTGATGAGCTGCCGGCATGAAGTGCGCGGCGGCGAAGTCGTGGAGACGCAAAACGTGATCGGTTCGGCGAACACCGACCTGCTCTCGGCGACCGATTGGTTCTTCCCCAACGGGATGGACCACCACCACATGTTCACGCGTTTTCGTCCGCTCAACCTCGTGATGAAAAAGATCGCGCGCCGCATCGCGGGGATCGGCGAGCTCCCCGACAAGGTTCAGGCGCCGATCGAGATCGGAGAGCGTGAGGTCGACGTCTTGGTCGTGGGCGGCGGCGAGCCCGGACGCGCCGCGGCACGGGCGGCTGGAGCAGCAGCCGAGCGTGTTGCGCTGGTCGATGAAGGCGAGAGCGCGTCGGTCGCAGGCGTCACCGTGCTGAGTCGTCATCGTGCGCTCGCGGTGTATCGCGAGGGCGGCTACGGCTTCACGCCGGGCGAAGAGCGCGCGCAAACAGCCGAAGAGCTCGCGAGCAGCTACACACGTCAGCTCTTCGTCGTCGTGCATGACCTGCAGCGCGATCAGCTCGTCCGGATTCGTCCGCAGAGGCTCATCCTCGCGACCGGGACACGTGAAGGCGCGGTCGCGCTCCCGGGCGCGGATCTCCCAGGCGTGATGTCGGTCAGCGCGATCACGGCGCTCCTCGCGCGCGGCGTCCGCTTCGGTGACTCGCTCCTGCTGATCGGCGACGAAGGCGCGCTCCGGCCGCTGGGCGAGCGCTTCCTCGCGCTCGGCGGGGAGCGAACCCAGACCGTCGCCCACACCGAGGTTCACCGTTTCATCGGCGGAACCCGGGTGAAAGGCGCCTACGTCCGCGTGGGCGGCAGGACGCGACGAGTGTCCTGCGACGCGGTCGGCGTGACCGGGCCCATCGCGGGCGTCTACGAGCTCGCCGCGCAAGCGGGAGCCGCGCTTCGTTCGTCGGGCGGGGCGTTCTTCGTCACGGTCGACAAGAGCGGCCGCACCAGCGCGCCAGATGTGTTCGCGGTCGGGACGTGTACCGGCAGCGAGGTTGACGCGGTGGCGGCGGGGCGCTTGGCCGCCGGAACGACAGTCGTAGAGCCGGAGCGAGCGGAAGAAGCCCCGCTCACGGTGACGCGCTTCCTCGATGTCCTGCCCAAGGACCGCAGCGACAAGGTGATGGTGTGCCGTTGTGAAGACGTGACGCTGCACGAGATCGAACAAGCGGTGGAGCGCGGGCATCGCGACCTCGAGTCCGTCAAGCGCTACACCGGCTTCGGCACGGGCTGGTGTCAGGGCAAGCAATGCGTCGCCTTGTGCGCGGGTCTGCTCCCGCTCCTCGGCGAAGGGGACAAGCAGGGCATCGCGGCGGACAGGCCGATCACCCCGCGCCCCCCGCTGCACCCGATCCCGACCGCGCAGCTCGCGCGCGTGATCCGCACCGACATTCAGAAACCAAAAGAGCACCTGCCCGCGATTCATCGGGCGAAGCAGAAGACGCCGAAGCTCGAGCGAGAGGGCCTCCCCGAGGAGGCAGACATCGTCGTCGTCGGCGGCGGCATCATGGGGCTCGCGACCGCCTATCACTTGGCGCGTCTAAGCAAAGACAAGAAGCGCGGGCCGAAGAGGATCATCGTGCTCGAGAAGAGCTACCTCTGCAGCGGCGCATCGGGGCGCAACGGAGGCGGGGTGCGCGCCCAGTGGGCGTCCGAGCGCAACATCGCGCTCATGAAAGAGTCGCTCGATCGCTGCGCGACCTTCGCGACCGACATGCGCATCAACGTGTGGTTCCGGCGCGGCGGGTATCTCTTTTTGGCGCGGAGCAACGAACGGGCGAAGCAGCTCGAGGAGAGCGCGCGGTTGCAAAACGCGCATGGCCTCCCGACCAAGATCCTCACGCCCAAAGAGACGCTCGCGGTGGTTCCCGAGCTCGACGTGAGCAACGTGGTCGTCAGCAGTCACAACCCGGACGACGCGGTGGTCTTCCCGTGGCCGTTCGTGTGGGGCTACGCGAACGCGTGTAAGAAGCTCGGCGCGTCGGTGCACACCTTCACCGAGGTGCAAGACGTCGAGACCGAGAGCGGCAAGGTCACCGGCGTCATCACGAACCGCGGCCGCGTGCGTACCAAGATGGTCGTGAACGCCTGCGGCGCCTACAGCCCGGAAGTCGCCAAGATGGTCGGCGTGTCGCTCCCAAACGTTCCGCATCGCCACGAGATCTGCTCAACCGAGCCGCTCAAGCCCTTCCTCAAACCGCTGGTCGCGGATCTGGAAACGGGTCTCTACTTCAGCCAGTCGATGCGCGGCGAGATCGTCGGCGGCTGCAGCAACGAGCTCGTGCCAGGCGGTCTCAACCAAGACAGCTCGCTTCGCTTCTTGGGCCTCTACGCGCGCGAGTTGACGAAGACGATGCCCGTGCTCGGCCACGTCCGCGTCCTGCGGCAATGGGCCGGTTGCTACGATCTCACGCCCGACGGGAACCCGATCATCGGCCGCGTCGACGGGGTCGAGGGCATGATCATGATCTGCGGCTTCATGGGCCACGGCTTCATGATGGCGCCGGTGATCTCGGAGCGGGTCGCGAAGAACCTGCTCGACGAGAGCGCGGAGCAAGAGCTCTTCGATCGCTGGAGCTTGCGTCGCTTCACGACCGGGGAGCTGCTTGAGGAGACGATGATCTTGGGTTGAGCGCAGCGCCCTTAGAGGTTCCCGTCAAAAGCGATCGACGGTGCAGCGCGGCGACGGCTGCCCTGGGGGTGATGTCTGCTGAACGGTTAGCGATCAGCGTTGCCACGGATCCGGTCACGGGTCTCCCGAACGTCAGCGAGACGGCGGCTACAAGCGCGCGTGTGTACGACCCCCACGTCTACGAGACGTCGGTCGCGATCTTCGATCACATCGATCGCGCGACCGATGTGCAATACCCGCGCGACCCGAACTGGGGCGCCAGCGGACCCTCCGTTGACGGACCCACCGTCGAGGGCGAGATCCGCTACGGGCTTCGCGGGCTTCCCAGGAACATCCGCTATCGCCTGAACAACACCCGTCGCGACATCGTTCGGAGCTTCTCCTACAACCGCTTCGGGCTCCCGACCACTGTGGCGCTCGGCGACAACCGCGGCAGTCACGCGAGCACGCAGCTCCGCTACGGCTACGACATCCGCCAGCGCCCAGACCAGATCTACATGTACCGTGATCCGCTCGAAAGCTCGGGCATCGAAGCGCTGCAGTACCCCTTCTTCTATCGCTACGAGTGGGACGACGCCAACAACCTCACGCGCGTTCGCGACGCGAATCCGGACCGAGCCCTTTTCCCCGCGGGTCACCGAAACCAAAACCGCTCCATCTCACACGACGCGCTCTACCGCGTCACGGGTGTCGACTTCGACTACCGC
>CALJDU010000098.1 GCA_938024995.1 uncultured bacterium | reverse complement strand
TACAGCCGATGTTTCGTCGGCCGGGTCACGTTGTGATGACACCGTAGAGTAGTGCAGGTGCACAGTGGCTCTCGCGAGCGACAGTTCACTTGCACCTGGCAAGGTGACAGGCTCATCGCGTTCGCGGTGGGCTTGTGTTTTTAAGCGCGTCGGCGAGAGCGTCGTGCTCGTGACCCTCTGACCGACCTTGTGACCTTGCCCGGAACGGAGGCGACGTTGGGGCCTCGGAGCGACCGCTGTCGATAGCGAAAAGAGTCGTAAAAACAGATGTTTACGAAAATCTGAAAAAAGATCAGGTCAGATGTCGATCGAGCGAAGGGTCAGACGTCACCCATGTGAATCGCGCTTCTGCGCACTTGAAAGGACCTGACCATGAACAAGATCTTCCTCATCTCCGGCGGCGTCGCCGCGCTCATCGCTCTCCTCGCGCTTCTCGCCTTCGCGCTCCCCCGGCAGGTGCATGTCGAGCGACGCGCGCTTGTGGCGGCGCCCGCCTCGGCGCTCTACACGCTCGCGATCAGCAATCGTGGCTACCAGCGCTTCAACCCATTCAAGACCGCAGACCCGTCGCTCGACATCAAGCTCTTCGGACCGGCGTCTGGCGTTGGCTCGGGCTTTCGGTTTGAGGGCGGAGACGGCAACGGCACCCAGACGGTCGCGCGTTTGGAGCGAGACCGGAGCATCGAGTTTGCGGTCGAGATGGACGACTACGGACCCTCCACGCAGACGCTGTCCTTCGAGCCGACCGAAGGCGGGACGATGGTGACGTGGGCGATGGACAAGGACATGGGCAACAACCCGATCGGTCGCGTCTTCGGCGCGCTGATGGACTCCATGGTCGGCAAGCACTTCGCGCAGGGCCTCGAGAACCTCGGCTCTATCTCTTCCTGAACGACCCTCGCTCAACACAACTTCCGCGGCGCGATCCACACGTTGCGTCGGCATTCAGAAACAACAACCAAAGAAACGAAATCATCATGCGTTACACACTTCTTCTTCACAGCGACGAGTCCATGGCCGAGAACTTCACCGAAGCCGACTGGGCCGAGATCAAGACCGCGTACGGCGCCTACATCGGGATGCTTCGAGAGGCTGGCGTCTTCGTCGATACCGACTGGCTTCAGCCAAGCAACACCGCGACGACCATCACGCTCAAGGACGGCGGCCGCCGCGTCCAAGACGGCGCCTTCGCGAGCTCCAAAGAACAGCTCGGTGGCTACTTCGTTCTCAACGTCGACGACCTCGACGCCGCGCTCGCGTGGGCCGAGAAGTGCCCGGCGGTTCACACCGGTGTCATCGAGGTGCGCGCGAGCGCGATGTAGTGCGGGTGTTCGGACGCTCTCGCGAGCGACAGTTCACCCTGGCAAGGTGGCAGGCTCATCGCGTTCGCGGTGGGCTTGTGTTTTGCTGGGCTTGTCTCGCTCGGCTTGTCTTGACGTGGGCGCAGGTGAGAACGTGGCGGCGTGAACTGGTTGGTCGTCATCGCGGGAGGCGCGTTCGCCTACGTCGCGTACCGCATGCTCCACAAACGCGGCCGGTCACGCCGCGCGTTCTTGGTCAAGCCGGCGCAATATGACTTCGCGTTCTTGGCCGACCGCCTCGGCGTCAGCGAGGACTACCTGCGCGCGTTCCAGCCGCGTTACGGCGAGCGCATGATCCAAAAGCGCGGCCCGTTTCGTTCCCCGAGCAACCAGCGCAAGCTGCACGTGCCCGACGCCGAGACCAAGCTGCTCCAACAGAAGGTGCTCTCGCGCATTTTGCAGCGCCTCCGCGTTCACGAGGCGGCGCAAGGATTTGAAATCGGGACGAGCGTCGCGAAGAACGCTTCGATGCACGCGCGCAAAGCGGTGGTCCTCAAGATGGACCTCGTCTCCTTCTTCGAGAAGACCAAGCGCGTTCGCGTGAAGCAGTTCTTCCAGCGGATCGGGTGGACCGAGGAAGCCGCCGAGGCGCTCGCGAAGATCACGACGCACGAGGGCGGTCTTCCGCAAGGGGCGCCCACCAGCCCGGCGCTGAGCAACCGCGTGAACGTCGGGATGGATCGCCTCATTACGCAGATGACACGACGCGTCGGGACCTACACGCGCTACGCCGACGACATCACGATCTCGTTCCACTTCGACAACGGTCGGCGGGTCCGCGGTGTGGTTCAAGACGTGAAGCGGATCGCCCGCCGCTATGGCTACACGGTGCACGAGAGCAAGAAGCTCCGCGTGCTCCGGCGGCATCACAGCCAGCAGGTCACGGGGCTCGTGGTCAACGACGGACCGCGGGTGCCGCGTAAGAAGCGTCGCTGGCTCCGCGCGGTCGAGCATCGGCTCAAGACGGGCGGCGAAGCGTCGCTCACCCCCGAGCAGCTCGCGGGTTGGAAAGCGTACCTCGTCGACGTCGACCGTGTTCGCGAAGAGACGAACAACGCGCGCCGTGACGAGCTCGCGGACGCCTTGGCCAAGAGCCATCACTCGCTCCGCGGCGCGGCCTACCAGCTCAGGATTCCGTTGCCCGCGCTCAAGCGCGAGATGAAGGTGCTCGGCTTGTGGGATCCGAAGAAGAAAGCGCCACGGCGGAAGCGCTGGTAGCGAGACCGCTCCTCTGGCGAACTCAGGGCGAGATCGGAGCGGGGTGAATCGGCGAAGCCGAGACGGGTCTGCGACTCAGACCCCTTAGCGTCAACGGCAGAGCCACTCGTAGCTGTAGAGCGGCGCGAACGTGCCCTCGCTCATCGTGAAGTAGTCGCGGTCGTTTTGCGCGAAGCAGACCGCTTCCCCTTGCGGCTCTCGACCGACGCGCAGGATCGCGGGGTGGTCGAAGGCGTCCGCGATCGAGCCACCTTCCGGCCGTTGGAAGTGAACGACCGTGCGGTAGGTGCGGACCAAGATGCGTTGGCCGTCGCGCGAGATCGCGGCGCCGGTCACCAGCGGTCCGCCGATGGTCGTGAAGTCGACGGTGCGCACCTGCTCAAGGACGGTCGTCGTTCCGGGGGTTGGGTTTCGCGAGACGAAGAGGATCGAGATCCCGTCGTTTTCCTTCGTGAGGATATAGAGGTCGAGCGTGTCCGGGTCGACGATCATCGCTTCGGCATCATGCGGCCGATCGGGGTAGGTGAACGTGAACGTCTCGCCGGGGACGTCCATCTCGCCGCTCAAGACCGCGGGCTCCACCATCCGGTGCACGCGAACGTCGGCGCGAGGGTCTCCGGCGGATCCGCGCGCGGCGTTGTCTCCGATGTCCGCGAGGTAGAGGTAGTCGCCGTCCGGTCCGGGCGCGTCCGCCATGTCTTCACAATCACGTGACTCGAGATCTTCGCCGGCGTCGTCGACGAGATCGATCCGCGCCACCCGCGCGCCGGTCTTGTCGATGACATAGAAGCGCGAGCGGCGACCGTCGTTGTGGACGTAAAGGAGCGGTTCGCGTCGGCTCGCGGCGAGCCCAGAGACCTCGTCGATCGCTTCGTCGCTCAGCTTGCCGGTGCTCGTCGCGCCGCCGTACTCGAGGCAGGGTTCACCGCGGGTGTCTTCGCTCGTGTCTTCGGTCGTGTCGTCCGGTGTGTCGTTGGCAGCGTCGTCGGCGTCATCGTCCACGTCCGCGGCGGTATCCGAGGGCGGAGTGGTGTCGCCGCAGCCCGTGAGCGCGCCGAACAACATCATCAAGAACGCCAGCCTTCGCATGGGCGTCGTTATAGACCACGCCGCGAAGTTGCGCAGGTCGCGCTCCAAACGCAGGATCTCGTCATGATCTCCGAGTTCATTCGCCCTGTGATCCGGGCTCGATCGACGCGTCGCGCGTGGATCGCGGTGCTCGCGACGGGGTTCGCCTTGGTCCCGCTCTTCGCGCACGCCGAGTACGAAGGGCCCGACTGCGTGACACATCGCGGACATGTGATTTACCAGGCGTATGGCTACACCCACTTCGTCGCGATCGAGAACGGGTGCGAGGAGGCGGTCTCCTGCCGCGTACGCACCAGCGCGACATCTGCCGAGGTGCGCGTTCGCCTCGACGCAAGTTCGAGCAAAGAGATCGTGACGCGTCGCGGTTCCCCCGCGCGCGAGTTCGCGGTGACCCTGCGTTGCGAAACGGAGTGAGCGTCGCGCGGGTCATGAGTTCCGCGTAAGCTAAGCGCGTGCTTCGAACCGTTGGCTCCGTTCTTCTTTCCTCTTCTCTCTTGCTCGCGTTGGCCGGTTGCGGCGATGACGACTCAGGCCCCATCGACAGCGGGCCGCTCGACAGCGGCACCGAAGACGCGACCGACGCGGGGGACGCGAGCGACGCGGACGCGATGGTCGAGGTGGTGTGCCCGGAGTACCTGTGGGAGCCGGATCAAGGCGAGCTCAACACGTTCCCCGATCGCGCGCTGCTGGTGCCGGACGAGACCACCGCGACCGGCGTCCGGATCGAGGTGACCGAAGCGGCGTTCCCGGGCGTGGCCGAGTTCGCCACCTATGGGCGCACGCTGACCGAGAGCGCGTCGGGTCTTGATGGATTTGGGACGACCGCGGGCGCGTTCTTCCGCTTCTCCGGGCGCTTTGACGACGACGTGATCACGAGCGCGAGAGGGGCCGCGGGCTTCGTTGTGTTGGGCGAGAGCCCGCGCTTGATCGAGGCGCAGCTGGTGACCGCGCCGCGGGACCGCGGAACCTTGATGGCGTGGCCGATGCAGCCGCTCCCCGAGCAAGCCGACGTGGCCGTTTACCTAACCGACGTGATCGGCGCTGGCGGGAGCGTTCCCGAGGGCTGTGAGGTTCAGTCCTCGGCGGGGATGAACGCGTTGCTCGCCGCGCCGGACGAGGAGCTCGGCGAGGCCTTGAACGCGCTCACGGAGCTCGGCGTCGCGACCGACACGCTCATCGCGGTGCAGCCGTACACGACCCAAACGATCACCGAGCCGTCGATGACGATCGCGGAGTCGATCGCGGCGGTGCGCGACGACGAGCTGACCGTCGGCCTGGTGTCCTGCGAGCCCGATGTGGCGTCGACCACGCACTGCGTTCACTCGCTCGAGTCGGTCGATTACCGCAACGCGCAAGGTGTCGTCAGCGCGGGGACCGGCTCGACCTGGACGCTCTCGGTGCACACTTGGCTCCCGCCGGGCGACGGCCCTTTCCCGACCCTCTTCTTTGCGCATGGGCTCACCGCGAGCGCGACCAACCATCCCTACACGATCGTGGAGACGGGCGCGCCGGAGGGGTTCGCCATCGTCGCGGTCAGCGCGGTGGAGCACCCCGGACACCCGACGGGTCGCGATGGCCGGATGCCGCTCGACACCACGCTCGCGTTCTTCGGTCTCGACACCGACATCCGCTGGCTCGACGCGCGGCAGCTTCGCGGGAACTTTCAGCAATCGGTTTTCGATCGCCTTTGGGTGACGCGCTGGCTGGAGTCCGCGCCCGACCTGAACGGAGACGGAGTCGCGGATGTGGATCCAGCGCGGCTCGGTTACATCGGGATCAGCCTCGGCGGTTTGATGGGTCCGCAGCTGCTCGCGCTCTCCGATGCCTATCGCGTGGCGGTCCTCGGGATGCCCGCGGGACGAATGACGCAGATCTTGTCGGACGACGACAGCACCTTCGCGACGATCCTGCCGTCGCTCGTTCCGCGCGAGGTCCCGCGCAATGCGTACGCGCGCATCTTCCCGTATGTGCAAACCGTCGTCGACGCCGGAGACCCAGGGAGCTGGGCGCGCCATGTCCAGCGCGAGCGGTTGGTGGGCGCGGCACCGGATCTCTTTGTGTTCTCGGTGATTGGCGACAACACCGTGCCCAACGCGGGAACGCGCACGCTGGTCCGCGCGCTCGAGATCCCGCAGATGCAGCCCGTGCTCGTGGCTGTCGACGGCGTTGAGCAAGACGACACGCTCCCGCTGAGTCACAACCTCGCGGGTCTCCCAGGCGTGACGGGCGCGTTCCAGCAGTACGACCTGATGCCCGACATGGAAGGCGGCACCCGCGTCGCAGACCACTTCACGGTGTGGCGCAGCGAGCTCGCGAACAGTACCGCGCGAACGTTTATCCGGACCAGCTTCGAAGGCGAAGCGGTGCTCGACGATCCCTATCCGGTGTTCGGCGTTCCCCACGCCGAGTGACGCGCGAAGCGGCTAGAGCGTCATGCAGGCGGTCGAGTAGCGACTGTCGCAGCTCGGGTCGCTCGGCGGGCCGCCGTGCGCGCGGGTGCACCGGGTTCGCTCGAGAGGCTGACAGCCACCATCGACGCAGGTCTCGTCGGAACTACAGCTTCCGCCCGAGACGACGCACGAGTCTTGGATTTGCAAGTTGAGGTCGAGCACCTGCTCTGGCTCAAACGACATGATCGCGCTCTGCGTCACCATGGCGGAGCCGACCATCGCGGAGAGCGTGAAGCGCACGCGGGTCGAGGTACCCATCAAGACGCCCTGCGAGATGGGGTCGCCCGAGAGGAGGTTCGCGTCGCAGCCGTAGATGGTGTTCCCAGTGTCGGCGTCGGTGACGCACACGCGGACCTCGCTCGTGCGATCGAGGATGGCCTCTTCGACGGAGTAGCAAACGAAGACCTGGGTCGGCGTCTCGGCGCCACAGCCAACGACGCCACCGCCAAGGAGGCTCGTGAAGAACAAGACGAGCGAGCACGAGATGTATCGCGAGATGCTCATGGCGCACCGTTCGCGGTGACGGTCGGCAGGCGACCTTCGAGCGGGTCGCCGCCTTGTGCCGCGGTCAATCCGATCGCGGTCGCGGCGCCACCCACGACCACAGCGCCGACGATCGCCCAGAGCCACCACTTCTCGCTGAGCCGTTCGTTGCGCTCGAGCGACGCGCTCATCTCGCCAACGCCGTCCACGGGGATGTCGACCTCTTGCTCGACGGTGCCCCAGCCGATCGACGACACCTGAATCGATCGCGCGCCTTGTTCGACGCGCTCATTGATCGGCGCGGTCCCGATCTCGCGTCCGTCGACCGAGACGATCGCCGGGTGCACGTTCGCGCGCACCTCCAGCATGCCGTAGAGGATGATGCGCTCCAGCGAGAGGCGGACGCGGTTGTTGCCGCGCTCGACAAGCTCCGTCTGCGAGGTCTCGTGGTAGCCGTCGGCGCGGGCCTCGATGTTGTGAAGACCGCGGGTGACGCGCACAGGTCCGGTCGGGCTGACGCCGATGCGCTCCCCGTCCAAGAAGATCTCCGCGCCGGGCACGTTCGCGGTCACGTTGATGGTGCCGACCTCTTGCTCAAGCTCCGAGACCACATCGAGCACCGCGTCGCGTCGCTCGTCGTCCGGCGCGGCGGCCAAGAATTCTTCGTAGGCCTCGATGGCTTCGGGGAAGCGCTGGAGCTCACGAAGCGTCTGCGCCTTGTTGAAGAGCACGACCGGAACGGGGTTGAGGGAGTAGCTGCGATCGAAGTGAACGAGCGCCTCTTCGTACTGTCCGTTCTGGTAGGCCTCGGCGCCCGCGATGAACTCCGCGCGCGGGTCGTCTTGCGCGGACGTTGGAGCGGCCAGCGAGAACGCCGCGACGGCGACCAGCGCGACCACCCAGAGGTGATGGGCTGCTCGCCGGACCTGCGGATCAAGCCATGTACCGCCGCAATTCACGGCAGATGTATACCATGACTCGCGCTCGACCCATTCACCGCCGAGGCGCCTCAAAGACGCAGCCGAACGCCGAATGAGGGGAGCAAAACCCAGCCACCACGGGTCAGCGAGAGAGAGCCCGAGGCGTCGTCTTCGTGTGATCCGAACCAGTGTTCATATGCCACGGTGAGCTCCATGAACGCGTGAACGCGCCGCAGTCCGGCGGCGAGCCCGATCATGGGGCCGGCGCGCACCGCGAAGGCCGAACCGTCTTGGGGCGTCTCGCTGTTGTTGGTGAAGGTGCCGGTGATGTATTCGGCGCCGACGCGCGCTCCGATCCAGGCGTCGTAGATCCCGCCGAAGTCGACCGCGTACGCGACCGGAACGTCGACCGCGACGCGTGAGCCGCTGCCTCGCTCCGCGACGTTTGGGATGTATCCATAGGAGAGCGCGCCGCCCACGACGAAGGTGGGACGCGTGGTGTCTTCTTCGAGCACGAACTCGCGCCGAACTTCAACGCGAACGTTTGTACCGGCGACCATCAAGCCAAGATCGAGGTGCCGCGCGACGCCATAACGCACCATCGCGACAGGCGTGACGCCGTTGGTGTTCGCGGCTTCGTGAAATCGACTCTCGCTGGGCTCGGCGTCACCCACCGCGATCCTCACCGCGCCACCGGCCGCGACATCCGCGCGACGTTTGGGCGTTGTGGAGCCGCCCGTCCAGGCGGGGACCGCGCTCACGCAACCGGTGAGCGCCACGCAGGTGACGATGGATGTAAAGAAGGACGCGAAGCGCCGCCGAACGCGCGAGCGCAGAACGCCGAAGTCACGAGCAGAACGAACCGGGAGCGCAGAGAAGCGCAAGGGATCGCTAGCGCTTCATCGCCATCTGCAGACGCTCACCCGCGAAGGCGCCGAAGAGCGTGATCATGACGCCCATCAGACCCGCGATGATGTACGCCGGGAGCGAGAGCTGGGAGACATCCGAGATGTGGCGCAGCCAAAAGATGGTCGGCGCGATGGCGAGGAACGCGCCCACGGTCGGCTCGAAGAACGTCTTACCGGGCGAGAGGATGCCGACGATCATGCCGCCGACGAACCAAAGGCCAGCCGAGATCATCATCCCCGGCAACCCTTGCGGATCGTAGGTGTTGATCACGAGCGGAAGAACGACGAGCGCGACGACCTGAAGAACGAGGTAGACGACGAAGGAAGCGAAGACCCACTTCCACTCGAAGCCGTCTTGTTGATAGCGCCGGTCGTGAAGCTCGTCCGCGGTGAGGCTCTCCGCAAACTGATCCAAGCGCGCGCCGCAGGACCCGCAACGGGATTTCCCCGCGTCGTTGCTCGCCCCGCACACTCCACACACAATCGGATCACCGGCCATGTCTCGACGTCTCCTGACTTTCTCTTGGCATCTCGACTTTTCTTGAAGTCTGACAGGCGTTGACGGCCGTTCTCGGTGTTCCAAGACACCCAACCGTGACCCTGCGATGGTCAGACGCGAATATTCTCACTGACCCAACTGCGAAATGGCAAACGAAATGCCGATTCCGTCGGTAGCGCTCACCCGTGTGGGTACGATGAGTCTCTGAGTGGAGCCATCCGTCATTGATACGCTTGCCATGATTTCCAAGGGAGTTCCGCGCGTCGTGGTCTGATTCGCGAGAAGAAGAATGAAGGCAAGCTGGTTCGAGATCTCCCACCATGGGTGGCAAAACCTCTCGAGAGGACGACCTCTTGGGCGGCTTCTGCTCGAAGCGGTGCAGAACGCCTTTGATGAGCGCGTCGCCAATGTGGACATTCGGTTCACGTCCTCGGCGATCACGATCGAAGACGACAACGAGCGCGGCTTCGAGGACCGGCGGCTCATCTACACCGTCTTCCTTTCCGCCAAGCGACAAGACCCGACCAAGCGAGGCCGGCTGGGGCGAGGGCTCAAAGAGCTGATCGCGGCGATGGACACCGCGACGGTCGAGACCGCGGGCGTCACCGTTCGCTTCTCCGAAGGCGGGCGCACGGAAGAGGAGAACACGCGGACCCGCGGAACGCGTCTTGTTCTCGAGCGCGCGTTCACGACACGCGAGCTCGACGAGGCGCGCGAGTTGCTCCGCTCCTGCATTCCGCCGCGTGACGTTTGTCTTCGCGTAGACGGTCGTGAAGCGACGCGACCGAAGCTCCTCCTGACGCTGCCTTCTTGTGAGCTGGAGTCGGTCTCTGTCGTCGATGGTGTCGAGCGCGCCGTGCTCAGCAACACGACGGTCTCCCTTTACGAACCTCGACGTGACCAAGAAGCGCAGCTCTTCGAGATGGGGATCCCGATCGAAGGCTGGGATGTGCCGTGGCACGTCGACATCGCGCAGCGCGTCCCGCTCTTGGATGGGCGCGACGCGGTCAAAGACGCCTACAAGCTCAACCTCAAGGCGTTCCTGCTGGAGTCGATGATCCAGCGATACCTCGATAAGAACGATCTACGCGCGGACTGGGTGCTCGACGTGATCGGGCGCTTCCCGCTCAAGAGCACCGTGATCGACGCCTACGTCTCGCGCGCGTTTCCCAGAGGCGCGGTGCTGGGCGGGAGCCGTCGCGCCAACGATCGCGCGCGTCAGCTCAACGCGCACGTGATCGAGAGCTCGGGTGTTTCGCACAGCGCCTACCTCGCGTTCGCGCGCGTGATGGAGACCGCGGACGACTACGTGCGGCGTCGCGCGAAAGAGTTTGAGATAGAGCACGTCGAGCCGAACGAAGAGCAGGCGCGTTTCGCGCGATCGCTGAAATGGCTCGCGCGCGAGATCGCCGGCAGCGTCATCCGCGTGAACTTCTTCGCGCAGGACCCGAGCGACTCAGGCTTGCTGGAGGACGCCCGCGCGAACCGCGAGCTGCGCTTGCTCTCGTTCAACGTGCGGGGACCGCTTCGCTACGACGACATCCTCGATCCCTACACGCTCGGGGTCGCGCTGCATGAGCTCGCGCACCTCGACAGCGCGGAGCATGACTATCGCTTCATCGATCGGCTGCAGCTGCTCGCGGGGCAGGTCACGCGGCTGATCGCGGAAGACCCGACCGTTGCGGTGCGTCTTCGAAGCGGCGACTTCCAGACCTAGGACATCGAGCAGGGTCAGGCGGGCTTGGAAGGGAACTCGGAGTCTCGGGCCAGCTGCGGTGGCGTTCGTGTCGACTCCAGGAGCGAAGCGAGGTCGCCTTGCGTCTCTTCAAACTCGACCGCGACGCGGTAGCGCCAAGTCCCGTCTGGGTCTTCTTCGTTGTCGACGACGCGTAGGACACGTCCCTTGAAGGAGCGCGCGCCCTCGGGATCGTCCGGCAACGTGATCGTGATCGTGACGGGCGTGGACGGTTCGGGCCGCGCCCCTGCGACGAACTGCACACCGCGAACACTAAGGTCCCGACTGAACCCCAAGATCGTGTGCTCGGAACCATCGATGGTCGTCTCAACCTGCATTGGAAACCAGACGACGTGACGGAGATGGTCTCTTCGCTCTTCGGTCATGGCCGCCCGAGTCGGTTCAAGACGAGCGCGACATCGTTATGTGTGCCTTGGAACGTCACAGCGACAATGTAGCGTGAAGTCCCGGAAACGGCCCGGAGCCTTCTGTGACTTAGATCGCAGTTCGTGTTTGTGAGTGAAATGACAAATCGCTCGCTCACTGCGGACTTCTCGCCCTTTGTGATTATCGAGGCGACTTCTGTCACGTAGCGGTTGGGGATCGGGCCACTTTAAAAATATACTGCTGACGTGAGCGCTCGCTTCATCGAATGTCCCCACTGCGGACTCCCGCACGTGGACACGATTCTGGCGTGCCCCTTCACGGGTCAGGACATCTCGTCGCGTATCCCGACCTACCGACCCGCGGATGATGTCGCGATCAACCTGATTGGTCGGAGCTTCGGCGGCTACACGATTCAGCAGCTCATCGGAGCCGGTGCGATGGGCGCGGTCTACGGCGCGGTCGCTGACAACGGCGTACAAGTCGCGATGAAGGTGATGCTCCCGCGCTTCGCGGCCAACGTCGCGGCATGTGCACGTTTGGTCCGTGAAGCAGCCGCGACCAGTCGGGTGGAGCATGAGCACGTCGTGAGGGTCTTTGAGACCATCAAGACGCCCGACGGCCTCCCCTGCATCGTGATGGAGCGGCTTCATGGGGAGTCACTCGCGGCGATGCTCGCGCGCGACAACTACCTCGCGTTGGGTCACACCTTGGTCTTGATTGACCAGGTCCTCGCGGGGTTGAGCGCAGCGCATGACGTGGGGGTCATTCATCGCGACGTCAAACCAGAGAACATCTTCCTCGCGAATACCGAACGGGGGACGCGCGCGAAGGTCGTGGACTTCGGGATCTCGCGCCAGGTCGGCGAGACGCCGCTCACCGAACAGGGCGATGTCCTCGGCACGCCTGAATACCTCGCGCCCGAACAGGCCACGGGAGGCCCGGTCGACCACCGCGTCGACATCTGGGCGGTCGGCGTTCTCTTCTACGAGCTGTTGACCGGCGAGCTCCCGTTCAGCGCTGACACCATTGCGGGCGTTGTTCACAACATCGTGCAGGCCAACCCCCCTCCACCCGAGGGCCCGCTCCCCATCGTCGCGGTCGTGATGCGCGCGCTCGAGAAAAACCCGAACGGTCGCTTTCAATCCGCGAGTGAGATGCGGCGCGCGCTGCTCCAGGTCGGTCCCGATCTCAAGCGCATGTCGCTGCCCAAGGCGCGGATCGACGCGAGCCGGCAGACCGAAGAGCACAAGCTGCTCTTGATCGACACCCGCAGCTAGCTCGACCCGTCGCAGACCATCGCGTCGCAGCAGGGAGCGCTACGTGGTGACGCGATGCTGACGTTTACGTGGTGACGTTATGCAGTAACGCGGAGCAAGACCACGGTGATGTTGTCTTCGCCGCCGTTGTCGTTCGCGCGTGAGACCAACGCTTGCGCCGCCGCCTCCAGATCGCTGCCGTGATCGAGCACGATCGCCAGGAGCGCCGGGTCTTTGATCATCCCGCTCAGGCCATCGGAGCAGAGCAGGTAAATGTCGTCGGGCATGGGCTTGTCGGGGAGCATGTCGACCGCGACCGAGTCCTGCATCCCGAGCGCACGCGTGATCACGTTCGACGGCAGCTCTGCCTTTTGCTCTTCCGTCATGTCCGGGATCACGAGGAGGTAGTCGTTGATCAGGGAGTGGTCGCGCGTGAGCTGCTCGATCTCGCCTTCCCGGATCCGGTAGCAACGGCTGTCGCCGACGTGCGCGATGTAGATCTTGTCGCGCTCTCGGGAGAAGAGGGTGCCGACGACCGTCGTTCCCATTCCGTGCACCTCGCGGTGCTTCACGGAGGCGTCGAAGATCTTTTTGTTCGCGATCTTCACGCTGGTGATGAGGCGGTTCTCTTCGACCGAGAGGTTGGGGTCGAAGCTGAACGGCCAGGTCGAGTCTTCCCCCACCGACGCCTCGAAGAACTTGGCGATCGCGTGGGTCGCCATCTTGCTCGCGACATCGCCTGCGCGGTGTCCACCCATCCCGTCCGCGACGATGAAGAGCGAGTGCTCCGGCAAGATGCAGAAGCTGTCCTCATTGTGGTCGCGCTGAAGACCAACGTCCGAGATCCCGGCGGCGACAAAGTTCACAGCGATTCAACCTCCACTGTGGAGTTTTCCGTGTCAAGCCGCGGACGCCTTTGTGTGTCAGGCGGGTACAAAGAGCGCCGCTCCCGCACTTCGCCGCGATCCCGGCCAACCCCGCTGGGGCGCGCTCATGTAAGGCGTACTTCGCGTTCCAGCCTTGTGAGAGTGCGTGGGTAAACCTAGGCTCTGCGCCACGTGCCCATCATCGACATCCCGTTCTACGGAAACCTGGTCTTGTGTCTGATCTTGGTATCGGCCGCCTACACCCTCGCGATGTCGTTCGGAGCTGCTCGGGGCCGGACCCACATGCTGATCTCCGCGCGCTACGGCACATACGCCACCTGCGCGCTTGTTGGCCTCGCGGTCTGCCTCTTGGCGTACGCGTTTCAGACGCATGATTTTCGGATCCGCTACGTCGCGCGCTACAGCGATCGCTCGATGACGCCTTGGTATCTGGTCGCCTCGCTATGGGGCGGCCAAGACGGCTCGCTCCTATGGTGGGCGTTCTTGTTGTCGGGCTACACCGCGGCCGCGACGCGTTGGCTGAAGGGTCGCTACCTCGAGCTGCAACCGTTCGTGCTCGCGACGTTGATGAGCATCTTCATCTTCTTCATCGTCTTGATGCTCTTCGCCGCGAACCCGTTCCAGACCTACGTCTCCACGATCCCAGCGGACGGCGAGGGCCTCAACCCGCTCCTCCAGAACTACTGGATGATCATCCACCCGCCGTCGCTCTACATGGGCTTCGTCGGTTGGTCGGTGCCGTTCGCGTTCGCCATCTCCGCGCTCGCGACCGGTCGCCTTCATGAAGAGTGGATCCGCGCCGCGCGCCTGTGGGCGATGATCGCGTGGACCTTCCTCTCCATTGGCCTGATGCTCGGCTGCCTTTGGTCGTACGAAGAGCTCGGCTGGGGCGGTTACTGGGCGTGGGATCCGGTCGAGAACGCGAGCTTCATGCCGTGGCTGGTCGGCACCGCCTATCTCCACAGCGCGATGATCCAAGAGCGCTACGGGATGATGAAGGTGTGGAACGTCTTCCTCATGTGCCTGACGTTCTTCATGACGATCTTCGGCACGTTCCTCACCCGCTCCGGGATGATCGCGAGCGTCCACTCGTTCGCGCGAAGCGATATCGGGATCTACTTCGTCTACTACATGGTGTTCTTGATCATCGGCATCTTCGCGCTGATTTTCTACCGCCTCCCGAAGCTTAAGGCCGAGCACCGGATCGTCTCGCTGGTCAGTCGCGAGTTCGCGTTCCTGCTCAACAACTGGGTCCTGCTCGGCATGATGGTCTTCGTGCTGGTCGCGACGACCTTCCCGTTGATCAGCGACTTCCTCCGCGGCGAAGAGGTGACCGTCGGGCCGGGCTTCTACAACAAGTGGATGGTGCCCTTTGGCATCGTGCTCTTGTTCCTGGCCGGCATCGGGCCGCTGATCAGTTGGCGCAAAGCGACCGGAAAAAACCTGAGGCGAGCGCTCTACGTCCCGACCGTCTTCGCCATTGTCATGCGCATCGCGCACGAGCTCTTCGGCTCGGCTCTTGGGCTCCCGCCCGTTGTCGCCTCCGATCAGATCTACGACACGTTCACCGGCGAGCTGCTCGCGACGGTTCACGCTCACGCACCGGTCGTCTCCAGCACGGTCTGCGCCTTCGTCGTCGGAAGCGTCGCGCAAGAGTTCTGGCGCGGCATGAAGGTGCGCATCCGGAACAAGAAGGAGAACCCGTTCAAAGCGCTGGTCGGTTTGGTCAAGCGCGCGCGTCGCCGATACGGCGGGTACTTGGTTCACCTCGGCGTGGTCTTCATCTACATCGGCTTCACCGGCGCGGCCTACGATCAGGAACGGGAAGCGGCGCTGACGGTCGGCGCGACCATGGACGTGGGGGACTACCGCGTCCGCTACGACGGCCCGATCAGCAAGGCCGACCCCAACAAGCGGATGATCTTCGGCAAGCTCACGCTCTTCGATCGCGAGAGCGGCGACGAGCTGGGCGTGGTGACGCCGGCGAAGTTCATCTACCGAACGCATCCCGACATGCCGACCACCGAGGTCGCGATCCGCTCCCGCATCGGCGAAGACCTCTACGTCATCATGAGCACGATCGATCCGGACACCCAGCGCGGGACCTTCCGCCTGATTGTCCGGCCACTCGTCCCGTGGATCTGGTTCGGCGGACTGCTCGCGCTCTTTGGTTCGCTCATCTCGATGTGGCCCACCGCGCGCGAGGTGATGGAGCGCGCGGAGCAACACGCGCGCAATAAGCAGCGGCGAAAAGACCGGGGGGCGGCCGCGACGCTCGGGGCGCTGTTGATCGCGAGCTCATTCGCGCTCTCCGGCGGCACCGCGCACGCGCAATCCGACAGTTCAAGTACGCTGCACGCGGGCACCGTCGAGATCCAAAACCCGACCGAGCGGCAGCTCTTCTCGCGTCTCTTGTGTCAGTGCGGCGATTGCGCGCGCCTCCCGATGCACACGTGTGGTTGCAGCTGGGCCGAGGATCATCGCGCGGAGCTTCGAGAGCGGCTCGAGCGAGGCGACACCGTGCAGGCGATTCAGTCCACGTGGCGGGCCCAGTATGGTCCTGCGGCGCTCGCGATCCCGAGCGACCAGGGCCTGGACCGCGCGCTCTGGGCGGTCCCGGTCGGCGGCGCGTTGCTCGCGATCGGCGCGATCTTCTGGCTCGGGCGCCGCTGGCGTGATGGCGGTGATGTATCCGAGACCGGCAGCGCGAGCGACGCAAGCGATCAAGACGCGCTCGACGACGCGCTTGATGACGAGCTTCGGCGCCTGGAGGACCTCTGATGGGCAGCTTCATCCGCATCCTGAGCATCACGCTCCCGTGGGTCTTCATGCCGCTCGCGGCCGCTGCGCTCCTCTTCGCGCTCTACTACTTTTGGCAGAGCCTTCGCGCCGCGCTGGGATTGGTCTCGACGGCCGACATCCCAGGTGTTGTTGAGTCCGAGACGCGCCGCGTACTCATCGAGAAGAAAAAGGCGCTGCTCGAAGGGCTCGCCGATCTGAAGTTCGAACGCGACGCCGGCAAGATCAGCGACGACGACTACGAGCGACTCGATGCCGAGCTTCGCGTCAAAGCGAAGCGCGTGCTCAAGTTGCTTGACGAAGACGTGCGTCCCTTCCGTCGACAAGCGGTCGCGATGATCGCCGAGCGCTTGTCGTCCACCTCGCGCGCTCCGTATCGCGTGAAGGGCGTCCCGATCGGCTCGGAGGATCCCGTCGATGGGCTCGACCCAGTGGAAGCGCCGGAGATCCTCCGCGTCTTCGACGACATCATGGAGCAGTACTTCGGCGTGAACGCGGAGCAAGCGAGCGATGAGGTCAGCGCGGACGAGGTCAGCGCGGACGCGGGCAAGGCGAGCGAGAGCGCGGAACCGGATGCGCTCCATTGTTCATCGTGCGGAACCCGCAACGATCTCGACGCCGAGTTCTGTAAGAAGTGCGGCAGCGCGCTTGGCGCCCAGGCCGACGAGTCCGGTGCGGACGCGGCGGCAGACGGCGAGGCTGAGGCAGGCGACGAAGCGGACGCGGATGCAGACGCCCGCGATGGAGGTGCAGCGTGAGCCGCGACATGAAGACGCTCGGCGCGCTGCGCTGGATGGTGATGTTCGCCTTCGCGTTGGTGTTCGCAACGCCGGCGGAAGCACAGGCTCCCCAGCGCGAACCGGTTCCCGAGCCACCCGCCCAAGCACCTGAAGCGCCTGAAGCGCCTGAAGCGGTGACCCAAGAGCAGGTGTTGCCGCAAGGTCCACGCGATGTGCTGACGCAGGCGCGCGAAGACACCGATCGTCGCGAGCAAGCGCGGATGAACCCCACCGAGCAGCGCGCTCTGCGTCGCGCGATGGGTCGTCCGCAACCGGTCGCGCGACATGAAGCCGATCCCGCGATCGCGGTCGGCGCCATCAAGGTCACCGTGGTCGACCATCGCGACATCCCGGTGGAGGGCGCGGTCATCCGCCTCGGCTTGATGGCGCGCGATGGAGGACGCGAGAGCGCGAACGGGCAGACGGCGCGCGACGGCACGTACACCTTCACGGACCTCGTGACGCGCGGGCAGAGCTACCGCGTCAACGTCCTGCACGACGGCGCGACCTACAGCAGCTCCCCGTTCCAGCTGCCCCAGTCCAGCGGCATGGCGGTGCGGGTGCGTCGTCTCCCGACCACCCGCGAAGAGAACACCGTCTTCCAGATGATCGGGCAGACCATGCTCGAGGTGCAGAACGAGCGGATGCACATCACGCAGCAAGCGCAGCTCGTGAACTTCCGCGACGCCACCTACGTCTTCCCGGAAGAGGGCCTCCAGGTTGAGCTGCCGGACGGCTTTGTCGGGTTCAACGGACAGAAGGTCATGAGCGACCAGCGTCTCGAGGCGAACGAGCGCGGCTTCGTGATTCGTGGATCGCTCCCGCCGGGGCGCGTCATTCTCACGTGGACCTTCGACATCCCGATCACGGGTGACGCGATGCACTTCTCGCAGCCGTTGCCAGTGCCCACGTTTCGATATCGCGTCCTGAGCGACTACGCGCCAGGCATCACGCTTTCCGTGGACGAGTTCCCGCCGCCCGAGAAGTACGAAGCCAATGGCCGCTCAGTGTTCTTGACCGAGCTTGAGCGGCGCCCGGAAGACCCCAGACTGAGCCGCATCGCGGTCACGATCCGCGGCATCCCGGGACCTGGTCCGTACCGCTGGCTCGCGATCGGAGCGGGCGCGATCTTGTTGCTGATGGGCTTCACGTGGCTCTTCCGCCCTGCCGAGGCGACGCTGATCGCGGCGGCGAGAGAAGACCGACGCGAAGAGCTCCTGAAAGAGATCAGCGAGCTTGAGCACTCATTCGCAAAGGGCGAAATCGGGCCGAGGTACAGAGACCGAACGCTTAACGCGAAGGTGGACGAGCTCGCATCGCTGCTACGGCTCGACGCCGCGATGAACGAACGCTGAGTTCTGCTCGCCCTGGCGGCCGCCTGCGGGCGCCAGCACACGCGCCGCTTCCCTGACGGAACCACTCGCGTTCTCGTGAAGGCACGTTGATTGCTCAGTGCCTGGTTGACCGGTGGTCGGACTGGTGCGCAGCGAGGTGTGGATGGACGAGCGAGCCACGCGTGACCACGAGTCACGTCAACGCACCGCTACGTCCGAGGCATTGGCGTGGGTCCTTTTGGGGCCCGAGGGCGGGACCACGGAGATGTGAGTGAGTGAGAGAGTGAGTGAGTGAGTGAGTGAGTGAGTGAGTGAGTGAGTGAGTGAGTGAAGAGAGCAAGCGCAGAGGGGGCGCGAATAGGCGCGAATAGCCCCTTACTAGAATTGAAAGTAGATGAACGGACGATGCCCGGTCGGCACCATCGCGATCGCCACCGCCGCGAACGCACCCAGGATGATCGCGAACACCACCGGGGGCCGCGTCTCG
>CALJDU010000097.1 GCA_938024995.1 uncultured bacterium | reverse complement strand
GACCTCTTCAACGTCCGTACACGCGAACGCGCTGAACAACGCATCCATGGTGGTGGGGATGCTCGGTGGATCGTCTGCGCGGCCGAGTACGTCAACCAGGTCCGCGAGGTCGCGCGCGATCTCGCCATCTGTGATCGCGATGGGTGCGCGTAGCAGGATCGGCGCGCAGTGTTCGGGAAGACGCTTCGCTTCCCGCAGGAGCGCGCGAGACTCCGCTGGGTCGGGGAACCACTCGGGGCCAATGTCGACGAGCACGGCTTTAAGTTCTTCGGTCCGCCCCACCTTCGTCAGCGACGCGAGGACGCCTGGCTCGCTCGCCAGCAACGAATTGCCAAGCGCCAGTCGTCGCGGAGAGAGCACCAACGCGGCCCGCCGATACCGGCGATCCCACTCGTTGCCGTAGTTGCCTTGGTAGGGTTCGTAGTGCGCATAGAAAGGGGCGATGTCGGTGCCTTCGGAGATGCAGAGTTCCGGCTCCCGCACATCGCGAAACGCGGGTTCGTACCCGGCGTCGGTCAAGTCCACGCAGTGATCGAGGGAGACCTCGCGATCGAGCAAATCGTCGTCCTCGTCGGTGATCTCGCGAACCTCGAGGAGGCAGAGCCAGGCATCGCAGTTGGCTTCTCTCGCGCTCCCGAGAAGAAGCGCGACGTGATCGCGGTCGGTGCCTTTGAGCGCGTCGAGCCCGATGCCGGCTTGCGTGTACTCGTGTTTCAGCGCGTAGACGAACCGACGAGGTCGCTTTCGATCGACCTCCGTGAGGAAGAAGCGCGTCAGGGCTTCGGTTGTCGACGAGTCTCGAACTTCAAAGCCTCGCGGACCATCGTCACGGGGCTCGAACGTGAGCTGGAAGGTGAGCGAAACGCGGAACCCGGACTCGACCGGGATGACTTCATGCGGGGTGTCGGCGTAGAACGCGTGCGCGACGACCTCGCGGGCGTCAGAAGGCGCGGTGAACCGGCGCGGACCATCGAGTAAGACCAGATCTCCGCCTCGACGCGGCGTCGGGAGCTCGACGACGAGCGAAGCCAACATCCCCGAGCTGCGTTCGCTGTCTTGATGGGGACGGAAGAACGCGCCCCGTGGATACACGATCAGCTTGTCGAGCGACGCCACGAGACGACCGCTCTCCAGAGGGAGTCCGAGTTCGCCTTGTAACCGTTGAACCGCGTGGCGCAGTTGCTCCCATGACTCGTCGCTGAGCGCTAAGAAGGAGCCGGGGATCTCGACGCTGGACCGGACGTCAGGGTCAAAGAGGGTCCGCGTTCCGAGACCGTAGGGGCTCGCTTGCGCGACCTGCATCAGCGCCTCGCAGTCTGCGTGGCGGAGCGGGGCCACAAACGAACCCAGGCCATCGACAGAAATTACGAAATCGGCCTCCGCGAGCGCTGTCGTGGCGCAGATCGCGCCGCCTGGCGCGAGGAGAGACTGAGCGATCGCGAGAGAGGGTCTTGTCGCCGGCATGATGACGAGTCTCGCTGACGGGTGTGACACTTGACCAGCGCTGAGCGAGGCGTTCCGACGCGCGATCACCTTTCCTGGACGCGGCGTCTGTGCAAACTTCGCGGTGGATGTTCCAGCCCGACCAAGACCGACCCGAAGACGACCCGCAGGTGCTCAAGCGCCAAGCGCAGTCCGTGACGGACGAAACGCAGGAGTCGCTGCTTCACCTTGGGACCGTCCTCGTGGTGTTCGCGGTTTGCTTGGTCGTGATCTACGCCGTTCCCGCGCTCGCTGACTTTCGTCCGTGGATCCCCGGCGAGCCGGTTCCTTTTGCCACGGTCTTTCAGCCGGCACCGGTCGCCAGCAGCATCGGCGACGGGAGCGCGTACCGGAGCACCGCGAGCAGCGCGGAGCAGTTGACCGATGAGGTCGGCGAAGCGGTCGCGGCAAACCTCGGGGACAACGGCGAGGCGCCGGAAGAGGCGGTCGTCGTCGAGGTGGGCGAGGAGGTCGCGATCGATGAGGCTGAGTACGCGGAGCTCGGGCTCGCGCTCGCCGATCCCGGGCACCGCGGGATGGCTCCCTTTTATGAGCAGCTGCTGAAGACGTTTCGCGGCGAGCAGGTGCTGACGCGGGTCTCGCACTACGGCGACTCGAGCATCGCGACCGATCTGATCACGAGCACGATCCGGCGACGAATGCAGCGGCGCTTTGGCGACGGGGGTCACGGCTTCGTCTTGATGGCGAAGGGCTACCTCCCCTATCGGCACCGCGACCTCACCCATCGCTTCAGCGAGAGCTGGTCACTCAAGGAAGCGGTTCGGCAGCACGACGCCAATGGCATGTATGGCTACGGTGGCGTTCAGATGGTGCCGCGTGCGCGCGCCTGGGCGAGCTTCGGAACCGACGATGACGCGCCGGTTGGAAACGCGGTCAGCAGCTTCACGTTGCTCTTTCAGCGTCATCCGCGCGGCGGAAATCTCTGGCTGACGCTCGATGATGGAGAGCGGGTCGCGCTGAGTACCCGGGGGGAGTCGGTCGAGGACGCGATGCATCGCGTTGAGGTCCCCGACGGTGAACATACCTTCGAGGTCAAGAACGGCGGCGGCGGTCGAAACCAGCTCTACGGAATGGTGATGGAGCGCGACGCGGGCGTCGTCTATGACTCGCTTGGCTTGGTCGGGGCGCGCGCGTCTCGCATGCGCAACTTCGATCGCGATCACTTGCAACGACAGCTCGCGATTCGGGAGTCGAACTTGATCGTGCTCGGGTTCGGCGGGAACGACGCGAGCGATCGCGTGACGCGGGAGAGCTACGAAGCGGACTTCCGTTCGGTGATCCAACACGTGCGCGAAGCGGGGGATGGTCGCGGGTGCCTGGTCTTCGGTCCGCTCGATCAGGCCAAGCGCGGCGACCGCGGTCACATCCGGACCATGCCGACCATCCCCGCGATCGTGGAAGCGCAGCGCGCCGCCGCGGCGACTGAAGGGTGCGCCTACTTCGACACCTTCAACGCGATGGGCGGAGAGGGCGCGATGCGTCGTTGGCACCGAGCGCGTCCGCGGCTCGCGATGGGCGACTTCAGGCACGCGACCCCGGCGGGGTACGCGGCGCTCGGCAACATGCTCTACAAGGCGATCCTCAAAGGCTTCGCGGAGTGGCTCGCCGAACAGCCGGCGACGTCGCGCGTTCGTGTGGACGGCGAGTCGTCGCCGGGCGAAGTCGAACCGCCGGAGCCGACGAATGCTCCCGCGGCTCCAGTCGCTCCCGCTGCTGCTCCCGTCGCTGCTCCCGTCGCTCCCTAGCGGAGACCCTGGAAGCGAATCGTGACTTCGCCGGTCCCGAGCGGGAAGTGAGCGCGCGTCCGCCCCAGCCGTCGCTCAATGCACAGCGCGCCCGCGCGTGAGCCGCGGACCCATCGGATGTTCCGAAGTCGGATGCCGTCGGCGTCCCCGCGAAGGGTGCTTGACCCAACGAACCGGCAGTCTCCCAACTGCGTGCGTCGGAGGAGACGAAGAAGGGCGCCACGGTTCACGGCGCTTCCCGCGGTCTGGATCGACGCGCGCGGACGCCAAGCCTCCATCTCGGCTTCCATGCCCATCGCCGCTTCCATGCCCGTCCCGACCATCAACCCAGTCACGCGTTCACTTCGGGACATGCGGCTCATGCGTGAGTGACGACGCATGGTGACCTCGGTCATCGCGTCCATCTGTGGAGCGTCCATCTGCGGAGCGTCCATCTGCGGAGCGTCCATCGTCGTCTCTCGTTCGACGACGGGGGCGGGTTCGTCCATCGCGGTGATCGCGTTGCTGGGCAGGGGGTCGACGCCGTTCGGGATCGGGTCTTCCGCCATCGTGACGGTCGTCGTCGGAGCCGCCGCGGTGGCTGGAGCACCGGGGTTGGCGGCGTCGCTGTTGTCGTAGCTGGACTCGACTTGGGTCCGCGCCTCGGTCCCTGGTCGGAGCATGATCACCGCGCCGACCAGCGCACCCGAGATGAGGAGAATCGCGCCGAGGGCGATGAAGCCGAAGAGCGCGAAGGGTGGGCTCTTCTTGGTCGGCGGAGCGGTCTGCTGCGGCATCGCGTGTGCCGGGGTCGCTGGGGAAGAGAGCGGGATCGGCGCGGTGCGGCCGATGGCCGGGGTCGTCATGGGCTGGGTCCCGCCGTCGACGGGGCGGCCGGTCTGAGCGAAGCCCGTGTCCGCCATCTCGAGCTGCGCGATCCGCGGGCCGTTGTGCGCGAGCAAGGTAGCCGGCGCGTTCGCCCGAAAATGAAGCAGCGCATCGCGAAGTTCAGAGACGCTCTGGAAGCGCGCGTTGGGATCCTTCGCGAGCCCGCGCTCGACGATGTTGACCAACGCCGGCGGGACGTGTGGCGCGACCGCTTCGAGCGAGATCGGGGGCTCGGTGACGACCTTGAGGACCATCTGCTCGTAGGTGTCTGCGTGGTGCGGAGTGTGCGCCGAGAGCATCTCGAAGAGCATCACCGCGACCGCGTAGATATCGACGCGATGGTCGGCGTCCTTGGCGCCGCGGAAGAGCTCCGGCGACATATAGTGCGGCGTGCCCATCACGACGCCCGTTTGCGTCAGGCTCCGTACGGCCTCGCTCTGGATCTTACTGATGCCGAAATCGAGGAGCCGGACCTCGTCTCCATTCGCGCCTCGCTTGAGGAAGACGTTCGCTGGCTTTAGATCGCGATGAACGATACCGGCCGCGTGCGCCGCGCCGAGCCCGTCGAGCACCTCAAGCGTGAGCTCGATCGCGTGACCGACGGTGACCCCTTCTGTCGCGAGTCGATGCTCGAGGTCGTGCCCGTCCAAGAGCTCCATGGCGATGAAGGGTTGGTTCTCGTCCGTGATGCCGCAGTCGAACATCTGGACGATGTGCGGGCTGTTGATCTGCGCCACCGCCTGCGCCTCACGGATGAAGCGCTCGCGCATTTCCGGCGACGACTGCCCCTTGTGCAGCAGCTTCAGCGCGACGATGCGGTTCATCATGATGTGCCGCGCGCGGTAGACGGATCCAAAGCCACCTTCGCCGAGAAGCTCTTCGACGCGGTACCGATCGATGCTCTGGCCGATAAGATCCTTATCCGTCACGCGCGCAGCATACCGCCTTTGCGTGCGCTTTAGAGCGCCCGCGCTTCCTGCTCTGCGTCGATCGCGGTTTTGATCTCGCCCTTTAGCTGATCGAGCGAGGCCTCAATGCCGCCTGGCTGGGCTTGACCCGCGACCTGCGCGACGAGCTGGGTCGCGGTCTCCTCAAGCCGCTCGGCGATCGCTCGGATCCGCTCGACGGTCGTCGCGCGGTCGTTCTGGAGCTGCTCACGCTGCCGCGCGGCTCCGTCGGAGTTGTCGTATTGCTTCGAGCGAGCGAGACCATCGTCGATCGCTTTGACCGACTTGGTGAGCGCGACCGCTTGCTCGAGCAGCTCATCGCTCGCGGTCGCGACGTCGGCGAACGCCGGGCCGAGTCGCCTCTGTTCGTCGTCGATGCCGCGGTTGGCAACGCGGGCGCGCGCGAGCAAGAGGTGCTCTTCGCTCTTGTTGGGTCGTCGCCGCATCAGCACCATGAAGAACACGAAGGGGATGACCAGCGCCGCGCCGACCATCAGCGCAACGCGGCTCGGCTTCTTTTCGGGTTCCGCGACGCGCCCCTGGCCTGCGATGATGGCGGGCTCTGGCGCGACCGGCGCGCCGTACACCTCGACCTCGATCGCGCCGCTCAAGCTGTCGGCGGCTTCCGAGAAGGTCACGAGGTTGCGCGCCGCGATCGGCGCCGGGTTGAACGCGATCGAGAACGGGCCGGCGGACTCGAGCTGAATCTCGTAGCGCGCGACCTCGCGATCCTCGCTCACGATGGTGCTGCCCTCCGGCAAAATCACGAACGGGCCATCCGGAAGCACAACGCGCCGATCGCTCGAGACGCGCGTAAAGGCGTCGTAGCTCGAGCCGTCGAGGCGGCTGGTGACGGTGCCGCGGAGGATGACGCGGCGACTGGTGTTGTCGCCGCCGAGCTCAATGGCTTGGCCGTCGAGCGGGAGGCGCTCGCTCTGGACGACGACGTCTTGCTCTTGCGCCTGGGCGGGGCTCACCCCGATCATGGCCGCGAGCCCGAAGACGAGCAGGGAAAGGGCGACGCGCTTCATCGCATCCTCTGGTCGCCGAAGTAGTTCATCGCCATCACGATGGTGTTGGTCGACTGCGCATCGAAGGTCTGCCGCATCACCGCTTGGTAGTTGCCGAGGAGCTCCGCGTCGCGAGCGAGCCCGGGATCGCGCCAGAGGCGGCTCGCGGTGACCAACAGCTCCTGGCGCTCGGTCAAGATCCGCAGCGCTTCGGTCCGCGCGCCTCGTCGGAAGGCGTCGGCAGAGCTTTGCAAGGTCTCGCCCGCCTGGAACGCCAGGACGGTGCGCTTCACGTTTCGATCGGTGGACGCCACAGACGTGTCCTGGTCGCTGACCCGGGTCGCGCTGGCTTCTTGCGTAACGGAGGCGTTCCGGTTGCGGATGAGGTCCTTGTAGTCGAGCGTGACCTCCGCCAGCTCGACCTCGCCGCTGCCCGCAGGGACGCTGAGCCTCATGAGGATCACGTGCTGGTCACCGCGCCGGAAGGTCGGCAGGTGGATCCGGAGCCCCTCTTGTTCTTCGCGCTGACGTGTCCGCGTGATCCCGAGCTCGCGGGCGACCCGCTGATCGACCGCGACCTCGGTGGCGCGGACCGCTTGGTGCTCGGATTCGGAGAGCAGGCGAGAGCCGTAGACGTGCTCCGCGATGACGCCGTTCTTCAGCTTGATCTGGACGCGGAGACCTTGCGCGACGGCCTGGATCCGGTCGTCGAGCTCATCGGTCATAATCGCGGCGACATCACTCGGGCGGCGCACGAAGTGATAGCTCCCGCTTCCCTCTCGCGCGATGGAGAGCATGAGGTTCTCGTCAAAGTCGTTGCCCAGGCCGATCGTGGTCGTGAGGACACCGTGCTGGTCGAAGAGCGCGCGCGCTTGGTCGCCGAGCATCCGCGCGTTGGTTTGCCCGACCGTGGCCCGGCCGTCGCTCAACAAGATGACCAACCCCACGTCGCGCCCTCGAGCGCGCGGGCGGTGACGCTCCACCATGTCGAGCGCGGAGCCGATGTTGGTGCCGCCGCCGGGGACGACCTGATCGATCACGCGGTGAATCGCTCGACGGTTACCGACCCGCATCGGGTTGACGTCGATGGTGGCTTCATCGGAGTACGTGATGAGCCCGAAGGTGTCGTTCGGGGACAGGTGATCGACGAGCTGGTGCGCCGCCCCGATCGCGTTTTGCCACTTGTCGTTGTCCGTCATCGAACCGCTCCGGTCGAGCACGAGGCGGACGTCGACTTTCGGGCGCACCGGCGCCTCGCCGCGCCGACCCATGAGGGCGATCTGCATGTGCACCTCGTCGCGGGTCTCGTTGAGACGGCTACGCTCCAGGTTGACGTGCATGGCCATTCCGTCGCGTGAGGGAAGGGCATAGGGCAGCGGGTCGCGATCGCGGAAGGCGCCGATGCGTACGTTCTCGCCACCGACCATGACGCCGCGCGAGAGGAGGTCATCGAGGCGCGCGTTGACGCCGTTGCCGCTGACGAAGTCACTCGCGAGGACACCGTTCTGCGGAAGGGGGACGTTGCTTCGGGGAGGGGCGGCGGCGAGCGAGCCCGACGAGGTCCCCGGGTCCGCGGATGGCGTCATGCGCGACGGTCGAGGCCGGCGGGGACGGGGAGCCGGAGCGACCTCCTCACGTTGTCCTTGTGCACGCGGTGCGCCCCCGAAACCCTCATCGAGTCGCGTGATCATCTGCGTGCTGACGCGTCGCGCTCTCAGCGGCGCCGAGCGCATCGACGAGGTCATTCTGGTGCGCCGAGAGGCCGGGCGGTTCCAGCCCCGGTCGCGAGCTGCCTGTGCTTCTGTTTCTGGGACTTCTGCGGTCGCTTCCGCCACCACGTCTTCCGCCACCTCGCGTTCGCTCGAGTCAGTTGGCATCGCCCGGTCGAGGAGGTCGTCGAGGTTGCGCGCACGAATCTCGCTCGGGGGTTCGTACTCGTTGTCGGACTCTCCAACCTCACTGAGGGTCCCTGAGAACCCCGTCGAGGAGCGGACCGGTTCCCTCTCATCGCTGCAGCCAGCAAAAGAGACAAGCACGGCCAGGAGGGCCGAAGAGTGGGACCGCTTAGGAAAGCGCGGGGATCGTCGCATCGAGTAGGCTCCTGTGGGTTACACGTTGGGACACCCTCGCCCCCGCATCGCTTGGGATTAAGTGTCCCAAATCATCGGGTTGTTCCCAAGCGTCCTCAGACCGTTGACAGGCGTCCGCGAACCGCCCAGAAATAGCGCATGGTTGAACCCGCTGTGGTCGAAGCGAAGCTCCGTGAGGGCATCGCCGATATTGAGCACCTTGAGCTCAAGGATCTGACCGGAACAAAGGATCACTACGACGCCACGATCGTTTCGTCGGCGTTCGAGGGAAAGACGCGCGTCGAACAGCATCAGCTGGTCTACGGGGCCCTTGGTGACCTGATGACGGGGCCGGTACATGCGCTTGCGCTCAAGACCTTCACTCCCTCACGTTGGGCGGAGAAGAAGGGATGAGCGCGGACGTGCAGGCGAAGATCCAGGAGCTCGTGAGCAGCGCGCCGGTGGTGCTCTTCATGAAAGGCAACCGCCTCTTCCCGCGCTGTGGCTTTTCCGCGACCGCGGTCGAGATCCTCAAGCGATGCGGCGTGACCGACATGCCGACGATCGATGTGCTGCACGATCAGGACATCCGGCAAGGCATCAAGCAGTTCTCGAACTGGCCGACGATCCCGCAGCTTTACGTCGGCGGGAAGCTGGTCGGCGGGAGCGACATCATGCGCGAGATGTATGAGTCGGGAGAGCTGCAGAGCTTGCTCGACGGTCTCGCCAAGCCCGCCGACTGAAAAAGCACGTCTGCCTACGGACGACGACTGCTAGGGGCAGACGAACGCGGTATCGAGGGCGGACATCAGCGCCACAGCATCAGCGCCGTCGTCGGTGCCGACCGCGTCCTCGATCACGTCGGCGGAGGTCGCGTCGTTTGCGCGCGCGTTGTGGAAGAGCGCGCGACCGAGCACCTGGACGAACGCCCATCGGGCAGAGTCGTCGCAGGCGTCTTCGACCGCGGCGCGCACCACCGCCGAGACGCCATCGGTCACCGCGCGATCCAGCTGCGCACGGGCGCGATCACGGAGCTCCAGATCGACGGCGGTGTCCGCGTCGTCGAGATCGCGCCAACAGCGTAGCGCGAACACTCCGTCCCAGGCGCGGTCGTGTGCGTCCGGGTCTACGCTCGCGATCGCTCCGGCGAGCCCGATGCCACCGCGCGCTTCTCGGCCGCCGGTGTAGTAGGCGTACGCCGAGTCGCAGTCCTTTGCCTTGGTCGTGCAGGTGAACCCCTCTTTGCTTACCGAGGCGTAGAGGAACCACAAGAGCGCACCTTGAATGCGCGCCGCGTGCACACGCGCATCGCCGTTGCCCGCGATGCCAGCGGCGAAGGCGGAGAGCAAGATCGGTTGAATCTGCGCAGGCCCGACGCAGTAGTCCGGGAACATCGCGGGCACTCCATCCTGCGTGCAGTCAGTGCCGTCAGGAGCCTCGAAGCGCGGATCGTATCGGCGGACCACGCGCGAATCGAGGCCTTCGTCTTCTTGGTAGATCATCCGCGCGGCGAGGAAGTCGTCGGACGTCGGCGTTCCGTCAAAGAGGAGCGCCGCGATGTCCTCGTAGGCCTCTACGCGGCGGATCGTGCTGATGGTGTCTTCGATGCGGTGATAGGTCCCGTCATCGGAGATGCAAGCGGGCCACATGCTCATCCCGCCCGGCGCGTAGTCGCTCGCGAGCGCTTCGCAGGTCCGCGTGGGCTCTGCGGGAAGGGGGCCGCACGTCGGCGTCCCGGTGGATCCGGTGTCCGCGGTGTCGGCGCCCCCTGCGTCCGTCATTGTGTCGTCATCGCCACACGCGACGACAGAAAGAGAGAGGCCCGCGAGGACGCAGGCGACGCGTAGAGTCATGCGCGACAGCGTACTCCAGTCGGCAGCGTCGTCGAGAGTTTTGGCAACGCTGTTGGCGCGAGTTGTTTCCCCGCTTCGCTCCGGTTCGGGCGCTTTTCCGATGTGCGGTTACAACCCGATACGGAGCTGCGCGGAGATGCCCACACCGGGCCCGCCGACGCTCGACCCGTGAACGCGGTAGGCCGCGTCGGAGACGTTTTCGACCACGGCGGAGAGGGCGATTTTCGGAGAGAAGCGCGCGCCGAAACGAAGGTCGACGACCGCGTAGCCTGGGGTTCCGCCGCGCGGGATCCGTGCGTCGCTCACGTCGCTGACGGCGAGCCGCGTTTGCGGTGCGGCCCAGCGAAGCGACGCGGCCAGAAAGAACCCCGAGGGACGGTTGCGGTAGCGCAGCTCGAAGGTGCCCTGCAGCGGAGGAACGCGAGAGAGCGGGACGCGGTCGTTCGTCGCGCCGCGGTCGCCCAAGCTCGGCCCGTCTCCCCACGCGAACGTGAACGTGCTCCGGAACGTGAGGTCGCGCGGCAGGTACCAGGTGAGCGCCGCTTCGGTGCCAAAGATCCGGGAGGCCTCCTCAGCGTTAACGAGTTGGAACTGATCGCGCGCGGCGCTGCACTCAGGAGCCGACAAAGGACAGTCGTCGGCCTCGCGGACAGCGCGCTGGATACCGTTGGTGATGAAGGTCGCGAAGCCCCACGCCTCGAACGTCACGGCGTCGGTTCTTGCGCGCAGCCCGAGCTCCAACGCGTGGGTTCGTTCGGCTTCCAAGTCGGGGTTTTCGAACTGAAAGCCGGGGCCCGCGCGCTGGCGTGAGGTGAGGTCGTCGAGGTTCGGCGCGCGGAAGCCTTGGTCGTAGTTGAGGTGAAGCGAGACGGCGCGGTGCGCGCGAAGCTCCAGCCCCGCGCGCGCGATCGCAGAAGGGAACCCGCGCGCGATCGACTGCGTACCGGACTCGGTGTCTTCGGGAGCGTCGACGCGAACGTAGCCGGCGCGACCTCCGAGCCGCGCGGTGATCGCTCGGTGCCTGAGCTCCGCTTCGGCATACGCGCCGAAGTTTCCGTAACGCGAGCCTTCTAGGTACTGCCCGCGCGAGAGCGTGAAGCTTCGGTCGAGGTCGGTGAAGGTCTGGGTCGCCGACGATTGAACGAGGTCGAAGAAGGCGTCGGCACCGGCGCGCACGAGGAGCACCGACTTCGCGGCGAGCGGGAACGAGCGCGTCGTGATCCGCGTCGTGAGCCCCACGGTATCGACGATGTCATCCCAGCGGAACGCGACGTTCGAGCGCGGCCGGTCGCGAGCGCGTCGTTCTTCGTGGCGCTGGTGACTGACGATCACCTCGAGCGACTCCAGACGCGCGACGGAGCCGCGCAACGTGACATACGAGAGGGTTCGGAACTGGCGCTCGACCGTGAGGCACTCGCTCAGCGGCGCTTCCGGGGGAGGGCACTGATCGGTTCGCGGCGCGTCGAGCTGGCGATAGCCGTAGGTCGCCGCGACGAGCTGAAGCGATTCGCTGAGCTGGTGCTCCAACCGCGCGTCGAAGGTCGCCTCTTTGAAACCGGTCCCGAGCTGCGTTCGATATGCCTCGCGATCCACCAGCGGCCGGGTCCGCTCTTCGTCGTAGCGCGGGACCCAGGGGAGCGCGTCATCGCGGGTGGACGGACTCTCTGCTGCGTCGCGATGCTCCACTGGTCCGCCGGTCTCGAGCAGCCCGACCGCGCGATAGCCCAGCCCAAACATCAGCGCGGTGCGTCGCCCGAGCTGCAGCTCAAGACCGGCTCGCGCGCCGCGGGTGCGATCCGCGGTCCGGGCGCTGAGCGCCAAGCGCGGACGAATCGCGAACGTCTGCTCGGGATCGATCCGCGGGGAGAGGCCTGTCGCGAGCAGCGCGCCGCCGAGCGCGTCCGACCCAAAGCGCGTCGAAGCGCTGCCGCGGATCACGTCGATGGCGGCGAGGGTGCTCGCGTCGATCGTGAAGAAGTACTGGTTCGGACCTTGGCGGTAGATGCCGTTGTTCATGCGCACGCCGTCGAAGAGATGCGCGACCTGCTGGCCCGTCATGCCGCGGACGTACGGGCTCGCTTGGCCGTGACCGGTTTGCTGTATCGCGACGCCGGGTTCGTAGCGGAGGGCATCGGGCGCCGACCGCGGGAGCCGTTCGTCCATCTCGGCGCGCGAGACGGTGGACTGACCCAAGGCGTCGCGCGGGCTCGCGTCAGGACCTACGGTCGCGGTCGCGGTGGCGCCATAGCCGAGGTCTCCCTCTTCGAGCGCAACGTCGTCGTCGTGTCCCGCGTCGTCGTGTCCCGCGTCGTCGTGCCCCGCGTTGTCGTGCCCCGCGTCGTCGTGCCCCGCGTCGTCGTGTCCCGTGTTGTCGTGCCGCGCGTCGTCGTGCCCCGTGTCGTCGCCGTTCTCTTCTTCGGCCGATCCCTCTTCGACGGGTTCGGGCGCGACTTGAGACGCAGCGCGTTCCGGCGCAACCATGCACAAGAGCATCAGCGCGACCGGAAGCGATTTCGCGAGCGCGCCCACGCTGCTTTATGCCGAGGAACAGGCGCTGCACGCAACTCTTCGCGTGAACTATCGCGGCGTGATAACCGACCTCCGTGACCCACTCGCTCTTTCGCGTCGCTGTCCTGCTGGTCCTCATGTCGGCGGGGGCGGGGCCGTCTGCCGCCTCGGCCAACTGGACGCCTGAACCCGGTCACGGCTACGTCAAGCTGTGGACCAAGTACCTCTACGGTTTCGGGTACGTCGATGGCGAGGGCGAGAGGACAGACTACGGTCGCTATCACGAGCTCTTCTTTTCCGTTTACGGTCAGGTCGGCCTCGCGGATGGGCTCGCGCTCACGCTTCACACCGACATCGCGCGCGTCTTCGTTCTTGAGGATCCCCGCGACGGAACGAGTCAGACCCACGTCGCGCCGGGTGACCCTCAGCTCGGCCTTCGCTATCGCTTCTTTCATACTGACCGGTTGGTGATGAGCGTGTCGGCGACTGGACGCGCCCCGATCGCGAGCGACGCCGATCAACAAGAGGTTCGCGCCCGCGAAGCGCCCAACGAAGTGCTCGGCCAGCTCCGGATCGGAAGCGGCGTCTTCGTCTTTGGGTTTACCTACTCGGTGGGTTACGGCTTCGACCGCTGGTACCTCGCGGCGTCGATCGCCTACGACGTGATGACAGGCGGCTTTGATGATCGCATCGGCTGGAGCGCGGAGGTCGGAGCCAGCTTCACGCCGCGCTTCGGTGGTCGCCTCCGGCTCACTGGCAGGCACGCGATCGGAAACGGAGACGCGGTGCGCGGTGACTCGCCGAGCGGACTGGTGAGCGGCGCGTCCTACACCGGCTTCGCGGTCGAGGTGGACTACCAGCTGACCCAGAACGAATCGAAAGGGAACTGGTACCTCGGCTTCGCGTTCGAGGGCGCGTTCGGGTTCCTCAAGCGTCAGACCGGCGGACCGGTGCTGTCGCTCTCGATCGCGACGCAGTGGTAAGCGCGGTCAGCGCGCTTTTTGCCGGCGCGCGCGCTCTTCCACGGTTTCGTCGATCTCGTGCTCCGGCGCGCGCGTGACGACGCGCGCTTTGACTTGGATCGGCTCACGTTCCTTCGGCTTACCGGGGCGACCTTCTTGCTTGGCGACGTAGCTCCCGAAGGCCGAGTCGAGATCGCGCTTCACCTCGCGCGTGACCTCTTGGGTGGCGCGTTCGACCTGGGTCGCGGCCGCGGCCAAGAGCGCGGCGACGCCTTTTTCGACGGCGTTTTCAAAGCGCGCGGCGGCGCCTTTGACCTTCTTTCCGCTTCGCTCGGCTTCTTCCGCTTTGCGGCGCGCTTCTTCGACACGCTGACGGTGCGCACGTTCGCGGGCGAGCTCGGCTTTGACCTTCTTGCGGTCCGACTCGCTGTCGGGAAAGAACGCGCGGGCGGCGTCCAGCGCGACGAGCGAGCCCCACGTCATGAGCGGCCAGTAGAACCACCAGCCGTCGCCGGTCATCACGTCGAGCCCGAGGAGCGAGGCGTTGACGATCCCGAAGGTGCGGAGCTTGCCAAAGAAGCTCTTCTTGCGGCGGCTCTGCATGAGCGCGACACGCTCACTGGCCTCGCGATCTTCACGCACGGCACGAGCCGCTTCTTCGGCCGCGCGTGGATCGATCCCCGCTTCGCGCGCTGCCGCCATCAGGTCTTCGTGATCGATCCCGTCCGCCGCGCGACGCTGAAGCGCGCGGCGTAAGATCTCCTCTACCTCACCGTCGTCGTACCGTTCAGTCACGCGGCAAGTACCTAGAGCACCTTCTTGATGATCGCCTGCTTGGTCGCGGTGTAGGGCGGGTAGACGAAGGAGGGGTCGAGCGCGGTCGGCTTGGTCAGGACCGCGCGCTGATGCGTGAAGCAGTCGAAGCCATGACGCCCGTGATAAGCGCCCATCCCGCTCTCGCCCACGCCGCCGAAGGGCAGCTCAGGCACCGCGAGGTGCAACCAAACGTGGTTGATCGCGGCGCCGCCCGAGCTCGTGCGCGCAACGATGCGCTGCGCGGTCGCGCTGTTGGACGAGAAGGCGTAGAGCGCGAGCGGCTTCTCGCGTTCGTTCACGAAGCGGATGGCACGGTCGACGCTCGGCATCGCGAGCACCGGGAGCACCGGGCCGAAGATCTCGTCCTGCATGACCGGCGCGTCCGGCGCGACGTCTTTGAGAATGGTCGGCGCGATGTAGAGGTCGCCCACGTCGCTCTTGCCGCCGACGACGACCGACTGGCCCTCGATGAGCTTCATGACGCGCGCGTGGTGACGCGCGTTGATGATGCGCGCGAGGTCGGGGCTCTTCTGCGGATCCTCGCCGTAGAACTCGCGGATCGCGGCGGCCATCTTGTTGATGAGCGCATCGTGAACCGCCTCGTGAACGAGTACGTAGTCGGGCGCCACGCAGGTTTGCCCGGCGTTGAAGAACTTGCCGTAGACGATCCGCTTGGCCGCGACGTCGAGGTCGACGTGTTGGTCGACGACGACGGGGCTCTTTCCGCCGAGCTCAAGCGTGACCGGCGTGAGGTGCTTGGCGGCGGCTTGCATGACGATACGGCCGACCGTGCCGTTGCCGGTGTAGAAGATGTGATCGAAGCGCTCCTCGAGCAGCGCGGTCGTCTCTTTGACCGCGCCCTCGATCACTTGCACGCACCCTTGATCGACGTAGCGGGGGAGCCAGGTCGCGACGACGCGGGAAACGTTCGGCGAGATCTCAGAGGGCTTAAGGACCGCGCAGTTCCCGGCACCGATCGCGGCGACCAGCGGCGCGAGCAAGAGCTGAAAAGGATAGTTCCAAGGCGCGATGATCAGGACCACGCCCAGCGGTTGCTTCGTCACCTCGCTCTTGCCGGGCTGCGCGACCAAGGGCGTCCGGACCCGCTGCGGCGCGGTCCATTTGCGGAGGCGCTTTTTGGTGTACTCCGCGTCGTGTCGCACGAAGTTGATCTCCGCGGCCCAGGCCTCGATCGAAGGCTTGCGAAGGTCTTTCTTCAGCGCCGCGAGAAGCTCGGCTTCCTTTTCCACGCAGAAGCGCGCGATGCCGTCGAGCTGTCGCTTGCGCCAGTCCAGCGGACGGGTGCGACCGCTCTCGAACGACTCACGGAGCCTCTCGATCGTCTTCGGGATCGCGGCGATCGTGTCTTCGGGGGTCGGCGAAGCGGAAGGCGCAGATTGGAGCATGCGCCAAGGATAGACGATCATGCGCAGGGCGCGAGCGCTCGTTGGGGCGCGTGTTCGTTGGCGCTAGCTGGCGTCCGCGTCGGTCCCAGCGTCACCGGCATCCGGGCTGGCGTCCGGTACGCCGGCGTCACCCGCGTCAGCGTCACCCGCATCTGCGCCCGCGTCCTCGACGCCCGCGTCCATCGGGAAGCCCTCGCACCAGTCCTGGTCCGCGAGGTCCACGCCGGGTGAGCAAAAGTCCTCCGGCGCTTGCGCGTAGTGCGTGTCGACGAACGCTTGCGCGGACTCTTGGTCGAGACAGGTCGCCTCGTAGGTGTTCTCCCAGGCGGTCAGCACGAAGGGCGTGTCGAGCGTGGGATCGGGCACCTTAATGAAGCGCGACTCGACGTCGTCAAAGTCGCGGCACTTCGGGTCGTCGATCCCGGCGCTGATCGCGTCCATTGCGGCGTGAACTTCGGGGCACTCGGTCTCGTCGCAACGGTACGCAAAGATGACCGCGCCGTGCTCCATCGAGTGCACCAGGAACGGCCACGGCACCGGGGCGTCATAGGTCCGGAAGTTCGCCCAGCGCGAGTAGTGCGGACCGACCGCGGGCGGGTGGTACGGGTAGGTCAGCTCGGAGCACACGTCGACGTGGTTGCTGCCTTCGCCCGGGTCGTTGAAGAGACGAATGCGGCACTCCGTCTCTCCGTCGAGCGGCGGCGCGTCCGGCATCAGGAACGTCTCGGCCGGCTCCGGCGGGGTGGTGTCGACGGTCGCGTCGGTCGCGTCAGGAAGCGTGGACGAGTCATCGTCTCCGCACCCCAATGCGGCGCCAAACACCAAGACGAGCGATCCAAGGGCGACGGTTCTAAGCATGCGTCCGGTTCTAGCAGGAACATGCAATCGACGCAGCCCTCCAGGTCGCAGATGTCGCTCGCGTTAGTTCGCGGATACGCCATCGGCGAGGAAGCGCATGATCCGCCCGTGGAGCGCCTTCGCCACGTTGGGATCGGCGACCATGTGCGTTGAGCCCGCCAGCGGCACGAACTCGTGCGGGCGACCGGCGCGAAGAAGCGCGTCCGACATCTTGATCGCGTGAACGAAGTAGACGTTGTCGTCGCTCGTACCGTGAATGACCATCAGGGGGCGCTCCAGCTGCGCTGCGTACGGCAAGACCGAGGTGCTCGCGTAGCCCTCCGCGTTCTCGCTCAGCAAGCCCATGTATCGCTCCGTGTAGTGCGTGTCGTAGTCCTCCCACGCGCACACCGGGGCGCCCGCGACGCCGACCTTGAAGATGTCGGGGTGACGCATGACCGCGTGCGCCGAGAAGTAGCCGCCGAACGACCAGCCGTAGATGCCGACGCGCGAGAGATCCATTTCGGGGAAGCGCGCACCGAGGGCGTGTAGACCCGCGATCTGATCTTGGAGCGGCAAGGTGATCACGTCGAGGGAGGTCGCGCGTTCCCACTCGCGACCGCGTCCCGGCGTCCCACGACCATCGAGGCTCACGACAATGAAGCCATGATCGGCCTGCCATTGCTCGCGGAGCGGGAGGTCGCGCGCCTTGCGGACCTTGGGGTGTCCGGGGCCGCCGTAGACCGAGACGATGACGGGGTAGCGAACGCTCGCGTCGAAGTTACGCGGACGAATGACGACGGCGTTGTAGCCGAGCTCTCCGACCGTGACGTGCTCGACGTTCGGCTCAAATGGGGGCGCCTCCGCGACCGAGCGAAGCTGACCGATGACCTCGGTGCCGCGCCGGACCGTGAACGAGGGGCCACCCGCGAGCGTGTGCGCGTTGTGTACCCAGAGCTCGTTTGGACCGAAGGTGCCGTCGTGGACGCCGGGGGCGGACGTGATCTGCGTCGGCGCAGAAGGCTGACCGTCAGTAAGGTCGACGCGATAGATGTGGCGCTCGGTGGGGTCTTCGCTGCCCGCGAACCACACTTGATCGCGCTTGGCGTGAAGCAAGCTCGCGAACTCAACCGCGCCGGGGTTGAGCGTGACCGCGCCGCTGGCCGAGCGTCGCTCCAGTCGCGCGTGGCCGTCACGTTCAGTGAACCAGAGGAAGCCGTCTCCGTGGCGACGCGGAACGGACTGACTGAGGTTGAGCCAGCGGTCATCGCGCTCTTCCAAGACGCGCTCCGTCGCGCCGCTCTCGACGTTGACGTGCAGCAGCTGCTCGACCCGCTGGCGTCGGTCTTGGACGAGCACGCGCAGGGCGTCGCGATCCCAGCGCACCGTTGCCACGTACTCGAACGCTTCGCGGTCCCACTCGATGAAGGTGATGTCGCCGCCGCTCGCGGGGATCAGCCCGAGCTTCACGACCGCGTTGTCGGTGCCGACCCGTGGGTAGCGTGATCCGTGAGGGGCTTGTGCGGGATCGATCGGGTTGCTGGCGTAGAGGAGCTCGACGCCGCTGTTGTCGTTCTGTTGAAACACGATCGTCTGGCTGTCCGGGGACCACCAGTAGCCGTGGTAGCGGCTCATCTCTTCCTGGGCGACGAACTCGGCGAGCCCGTGGGTCACGTCGTCGTTTGGCCGCTCGGTCAAGCGCTCTTGGCTCCTCGAGGCGATGTCGATGACGTAGAGATCTCCGTCGCGCACGCAGGCGACCTTCTCGCCGCTCGGTGACATCTGCGGGTCGTTCGCGTAGCCGCCGTCGCTCGGGAGCTCGGTGACCTCGCCAGACTCGCGACCGAAGATGAAGAGCTTGCCGGACAGGGGAATGAGGATCTTCGTGCCGTCGCGCGAGAGCGAGAAGCTCGCGATGCCACGCGCGGTCATCCGGAGGCGTTCCCGCAGCGCGCGTTCCTCTGCGCTGAGCTCCTCTTGTTCACCCGAGAGCAAGGTGTCCGCGTCGACCAACACGCGCTCTTCCCCAGTCGCGATCGTGTACGCGAAGAGGTCCCGCTGGTTGTCGCGCGCGCCCGATCGCAAAAAGAGAATCGTCTCGCCGTCGGGGGTGAAGGTGATGCGCGTGGGGTGCCCGAGGCGAAACCCTCCGGTCATCGCCCACTGCTCGAGGAAACTGTCGTTCGCGAGGGGGGTCGGCATGGTCTGAGCGGTCTCCGTTTCAAGGGCGCGCGTACCCGCGCCGCATCCGATCGTCAGCGCGAGCGAGAGTAACGCGCAGGTCTTCACCGCACCGCGAAGCGTGGCGTCGCGATTTGAGGTCGTGGTCATCTCGCTGTTCATCGCGCGGAAGGTATCAAAGGACGGTCTGTGAAACAGCGGTCGCTCGACATCGCGCGGGGTTCCCGAGTACGAGAGACCCGTGAAGATCGACTGCCACGCCCACTTTGAGCCGCGCATGCTCGATCTCGATCGCGTGATCGCGAAGATGGACGCGGCGGGGGTGGACCGCATCGCGCTGATCCCGTCGCTCAACGATCCGCTGCCCGAGGCGTCCCCCGCGCTGCTCGCCACGGTTCGCCGCTTGATGCGTCGCAAGAGCACGCGCTCGATCGCCGAAGCGATCCATCGCGTCACCATCGCGCGCAAAGGCCAGGTGTGGATCCCGGGGGAAGGGCGCTTCCCGATCTATCCGCAGCCGGACAATGAGTCGGTCGCGAACGTGGTCGGCGCGCATCCCGATCGTTTCCTCGGTTGGATCTTCCTCAACCCGGCCCATGACGACGCGGTGCTCGATACGCTCGAGCGTTGGCGCTCGGTGCCCGGCATGATCGGGGTGAAGCTCCACCCGCACTGGCACGACTACAAGACCGCGATCTTGGGGCCCGTGCTCGGTCGTTGCGAAGAGCTGGGCGTCCCCGTTCTGATTCACTTGGGCTTTCGCAGCGGCGGTGACTTTGTCGCGATGTCCGAGTCGTTTCCAAAGCTCAAGTTGATCGCCGCGCACGCCGGCTTTCCCTTCTACGATGATCTGTGGCGCGTCGCGTCCGCCAAGACCCCGAACCTTCACGTCGACCTGAGCAGCCCGTACATCAACGAGGCGCTCGCTCGAGACGCGGTCGCGGCGATGGGAGCGCGGCGATGCCTCTTCGGGACCGACGCGCCGTACGGCTTCCATGAAGAAGACGAGAGCTACGACTACGAGGAGATCAAGCGCTGGGTCGAGCGGCTCCCCGTGACCGAAGACGAACGCGAGCGGATCTTCTCGGCGAACTTCGAAGCGCTCCTCGCTCCGTAGTCGCGCGCGCTGAAATAGCGCCGGCGGTGAGGTACGTTCGGACCGCATGCGGTACGCGATGAGGCTCTGTGCGATCGTCCTTGTCCTCGCGGCGACGCAGCTGGCGCAGGCCCAAGAGCCGCTGGCGCAGTTTCACAATTCGCTCCGCGCTTCTGGGGAGCGTCCCGTTCGCGTGGTCGTTTACGGCGCCTCGCACACTGCTTCCGATGAGTTCACCAGCGTGCTTCGGTCGCGACTGCAGGCGCGCTTCGGAGACGGTGGGGTCGGCTTCGTGGTCCCCGGGCGACCGTTCCGCGCATATGGCCATCGCGACGTGGAGCTGACCGCGCGCGGGCGCTTTGATGCGCGGTTGATCCGCGGCCGTTCGCGCGACCCGGGGACCTTCGGTCTCGCGGGCTTCGCGGTCCGGGCGCGCCCGAGAGCGCGCTCGATCATGCGTTTGCGAGATGACAGGCGCTTTGATCGCGCGCGGATTTACGTACAGCGCGGCGGCGCCTTTGACGTGTGGATCGATGGCGCCCGCGTCGAGCGCGTGACGAACCGCGGCGACGGGCTTGGCTATGTCGACATCGACGCTGGCGGCAACACCTTCGAGCTCCGCGCACGTGCGGCGGTCACGCTGTATGGCGTTAACTTCGTGAAAGGCACAACCGGCCTCACCCTCGACGCGTTTGGTGTCCCCGGAGCGCGCGCGCGGGACCAGCTCTTGTGGAATTGGCCGGTGCAACGCGCGCACTTGCGCCAGCGCGGCTACCACCTGATCGCGCTCGCGTATGGGACGAACGAGAGCGCTGACCGCGGACCGATCGCGCGGTACCGAAACCGGCTGACGCGCGTCCTGACGCGCCTGAAGCGATCGAGCCCGAGCGCGTCGTGTTTGTTGATCGGCCCAGGCGAGTACCCGCGTCGGCGCCCGGATGGAACCCGCGAGCCGAGGCCGCGAACACGCGAGATCGTGGAGACCCAACGTGCGGTCGCGCGCGAACAAGGCTGCGCGTTCTTCGATACGCTCGCGTTCATCGGCGGGGAGGGCGCGATGGCGCGCTGGGTCGCCGAAGGTCTCGCGTATGACGACCATGTTCACTTCACGACGGAAGGGCACGCGCGACTCGGGAACGCGCTCTACGAGATGATCGTCGCCGGAGTTGGTGGAGACTGAGCTGAGCGTCGGAATGATCATGACCCGCTCGCCCGTAGTGTGGTCGTGAAGTACTGGGTTCAGCTCGCCGCGTTCGTCGGGGTCGTCGCTTGCGTCGCGCTCTGCGTTCTCTCTGTGGATGCGTTCCGTTCGGTCACGCGCGCGCAGACATCGGGGGTCACCGTGGAGCGGGTGGCGGCGTCCATTGCGCCGAGCGTGGACGATGGATCGGGCGGCGTGATTGGGAACGGCGTCATCACGCTCGTGCGGGTCGATCTCGCGCGCTATCGACTTCGCATTCTGACGGAGGCGCGACACGGCGCTCGCCGACCGATTCCGCGCTGGGTTCGGGAGCATCACCTCGGCGGGGCGATCAACGCGGGGATGTTTCTTCCGAGCGGCCGCAGCGTCGGCTTCATGAAACAGGACGGCGAGGTCGTGAGCGACCGACATGTTTCGCGCTATCACGGCGTCATCGGCTTCGAGCCGCTTCGTCGCGGAGCTCCGCTTCGGGTAGGCGGGCGCGGGTGTTCCCAAGCGCTCCCGCGACTGCGCGCGCGTTACGGAAACGTGCTGCAGGCGCTTCGGATGGTCGACTGCCGAGGACGCGCGGTCCGCTGGCCCAATCGCAAGCGCTACAGCGCAGCGGGGCTTGGGGTCGACCGAGAAGGGCGCGCGGTGTTTATGCACACCCGAACTCCCTATCGCATGACGCAGCTCAATCAGATGCTCGCGGACGACGCGCTCGGCATCCGCGGGATGATCTACATGGAGGGCGGACCCGAAGCGTCACTCGTCGTCTCGGCCGAGGGTCACTCTGTTCGCGAGGTCGGGAGCTACGAGGATGGCTTCAATGAAAACGATGACAACATGGCGTTTTGGGACGTGCCGAACGTCATCGCGTTTGAGCCGCGATAAAGGTCAGTTGTAGCGCGCGACGGTCTCGCGCTCGGGTCGATCGATGGACTCGATCGGGCTGGTCACCAGGTCGCGTCCTTTCGCGACGAAGAAGAGCGACTCGCCCACGCGCGGGAGCTTGTCGTTCGGGAAGATGCCTCCGCCGCGATGAAACGCGAGGCCGCCGGTGACGATGCTCGAGAGCGCCATGTGTCCGCGCAAGAAGCCACCCGTACGTCGGTCACGTACCGCGACGCAGACATCGCGACGTACGTGGTACTCGGTGTTCCGCGTGACGTAGACCTTGTGGATTCGGCGTTCTTTTCCCAGGTAGCGCATGGGACCTCGTTGTTGTGGCCGCGGAGGGCTGACCCGCAGCGGTGGTGGTAGGACATGAACCTACATGCAGGACACGCGAGAGAGAAAAAAGGTGCAGGGCCGTTTTGTGGCGCCGCGCAAGAGCGCGCGAGGCGCTGTGCTACGACGTGATCAATGAAGAGACGCGTCCTTTGCTTGTCCCGCGACAACTTCACGCCTCGCACGCGAACGCCTTGGGGCGGCTCACGCATCGCGGGGATCAAACAAGCGCCACCGCGGATCATCGGTGAGTCGTGGGAGGTGTCGGTCGAGCCGAGCTTCCCGAGCACCGTCGAGGGAACGGATGACGCGCTCGCGGACATCATCGCCGACGACCCGCTTCATTGGCTTGGGTTTGATTTCGGTCTCGGCAACACCAGCTTGCTCGTTAAGCTGCTCGACACGGCGGACGAGCTCTCGGTGCAGATCCACCCGAGCGATGACTACGCGCCGCTCAAGAGCGACGAGTCGGGGAAGCCGGAGTCTTGGTACGTCGTGCATGCGGAGCCAGGCGCGGGCCTCTACTTGGGACTACGCGAAGGCGTCACCCAAGACGACATGGCGACGGTGCTCGCCGACGAAGGCGACCTCGCCGCGCTGCTTCACTTTGTGGAGGTCGCGCCGGGGGACTTCTTTGTGATCGAAGCGGGGACGCCGCATGCGATCGGTCGTGGGCTCACCTTGGTCGAGCCACAGCGCGTGCTCCCGGGGCGGCGCGGGCTGACCTATCGCTACTGGGACTGGAACCGGCGCTATGACGACAAGGGCGTGCGGGATGACAACGGCGCGCCGCGCGAGCTACACGTCGAGGACGCGCTGGCGGTGACGCGTTTCGATCGCGCGCGGGGGGACGCCTTCATCGCGGAGGTGCGCCGGCGCGCTCCAATGGTGGAGCTCGAGAGCGCGGCCACGTTCCTGCCTTTGTCGGACCGCGTCGCGAACGACGCGCTCCGCTTTGCCCCCTTGTCGGTAGGGCGGGTCGCCGGAACGGGGGGCGTGAGGCTCCCTCCGAGCGACGTGCTCCGCGCGATCACGGTCGTCGCGGGCACCATCGAGGTCGACGGAGAGACCTGTGACGCTGGCGGTTCCATGGTCATCGCGGCGCGCGGCGGCGACGTGGAGCTCGGATGCGACCATGTTCACGCGGTCGTCTCGGCTTCGCACGCCTAAGATCCCGCCCGGCGCGCGGCAAACACCCACTCAGAACAGCGCTTGACCAAGATGACGGGGTGTTGAAGAGTCCGCGCGCGATGAGCGACGCCCCGCCTGAGCCCCGTGTTTCCATCATCATCCCGGTCTACAACGAGGAAGCCATCCTCCAGACCGCGGTGGTCGACCTGGTTGATCGCCTGACCGCGTTCGACTGGCCGTACGAGCTGATTCTCTCTGAGAATGGTTCGTCGGACCGAACGGTCGCGATCGGAAAGGAGCTGTCTGAGCGCTTCCCGCAGGTCAGCATCATGAGCCTGGGCGAGCCGAACTACGGCAAGGCGCTCCGCAAGGGCATCCTCTCGGCGCGTGGCGAGTTCGTGATCTGCGAAGAGATCGACCTCTGCGATACTGATTTCCATCGGCGCGCGCTCGGCGTTCTCGAGACGCGCGAAGCGGACTTCGTGGTGGGCAGCAAGATGATGGCGGGCGCGAGCGATGAGCGCCCGGTCTTCCGTCGCGCGGGTACCCTGGTCCTCAACGGAATGCTCCGCGTCGCGGTGGGCTTCAAGGGAACCGATACGCACGGCCTGAAAGCGTTCCGACGCGCGACGCTTATCCCGACCGTGCGCCAGTGCCTCGTCGACAAGGACCTCTTCGCGTCCGAGTTCGTGATCCGCGCCGAGCGCGGCGGCATCCGTATTCGCGAGATCCCGGTTCGCGTTCTCGAGAAGCGCCCGCCGAGCATCGGTCTGGTGCGCCGCGTGCCGAACGTGCTCAAGAACATGGCGAAGCTCTTCGTCGCGATTCGCGTCAAGGGCTAGCTTCGGTCGTGGGACGCTCGACCGAACGGCTCGCCGCGCTCTCGGTCGACCTCGATGAGATCGATTGCTACGCGGCGATTCACGGCATCTCGTTTGACGGTGCCCATCCCATCTACGACCTCGCGGTTCCTCGCTTTCGCGCGTTCTTCGCGGCGCTCGGGATCCCGGCGACCTTCTTCGCCATCGGCCGCGACCTCGAGCGGCAAGAGAACCGAGACAAGATCCGCGAGCTGAGCGGCGACGGCCACGAGATCGCGAACCACAGCTACGATCACTTTTACGATCTGACGCGACGCGGCCGGATGGAAGCGCGGGATGAGGTCGTGCGCGGCGGCGAGATGATCGAGGCGGCCTGCGGCAAACCACCTGTTGGGTTCCGCGCGCCGGGCTACACGATCAATGAGATGGTGTTCACGGTGCTCGAGGAGCTCGGCTACCAATACGACTCAAGCGTGTTTCCGTGCCCCGCGTACTTCAGCGCCAAGACCGCCGCGATCGGCTGGATCCGCGCTCGCGGCCGACGCAGCCACAGCGTGATCGATGACCCGCGTGTCCTCCGCGCGCCCGCCGACCCCTATCGTCGCGGCGCCCCCTACTGGACCAAGGGCGACGGGATCCTCGAGCTCCCGATCGGCGTGACGCGAACGCTCACGGGACGCTTGCCGTACATCGGGACCAGCGTCGCGCTCTCAGGTGCCGCGGGTGCCGACATGTTGACCCGCGCGATGGCCGGGCGTCCGCTCGTGAACCTTGAGCTTCACGGGATCGATCTCGCCGACGCGAAGCAGGACGGCTTGACCGCGCTCGCGCCGCATCAGCCAGACCTTCGAAAGACGTTCCGCGAAAAGGAAGCGGCGCTCAAGAGCGCGGTCTCTCGGCTCAAGAAGCTCGGCTACCAGTTCGTCACGCTCTCCGACGCGGCCGACGCTTTTCGCTAGCAGGCGACTCGGTCTACCAAGCGGCGCTCGTCACCCTGGCGATTCACGTTACGGAGCCTCAGTCCAGCCTGATGACGTGCGCGCCGTGACCGCGGCGACCGCGAGCTGGTCCGCGACCTCGTTGAGCGCGACGCCCGCGTGTCCGGGAACGTAAAAGAGCTCAACGTTCTCAAGCGTCGCCAGGACCGCGCGGGTCTTGATGATCAGCTCTTTGTTCTTCTTTGCTTTCCAGCCCTTGGTGAGCACGCCGATCGAGTACTTCGAGTCGGTGAAGATGCGGACCCGCTTGGTCTTGTCGTGAACGGCTTCGGCTGCGCGCAAGATCGCCGTGAGCTCGCCGATGTTGTTGGTCCCGTCGCCGAGATACTCGCTGAGCTCCCGTTGCGTGTCGCCGTAGAGCATCACGACGCCGAGCCCGCACGGGCCCGGGTTCCCCGTACAGGCGCCGTCCGTGTACGCGAGGATCTCATCGCCGACAGGTTTGCTCGGCGGCGTCACGTCGGTGACCTTGGGCTTGGTCCGCTTTGCCGTCGTCTTTCGCGGGGTCTCGTCCTGAGGCGATGACTCGACGCAGTGCGCGTCCTCGAAGATCGTTTCGTCGGCGGCTTTCAGGTTTCGCTTCGCGGCGCGGTACGCTTTGCGATCGCCAGGCCGGTAGCGGATCTCCACTCGCCCGTCGCTCCCGGTCTCCAGCTCGCCCGCCGGATCGCATCGCGCGAGTACCCGTTTGCCGCGAAGGGTCATGTATCGCCACGCCATATGCCGGGGGTACCCGAAGGAGGCGCGTCGAGCAACACGCAGAGCGGCCGTTACAGACTGGACGCGGGCTGATCGAACGAGTCGCAAGGGCGCGGAACGCCTGGTATACGTGCGCCACGGATGGAGAACCGCGACGCCATCGTCACCCGTGCGCTTGAGGCGCAACGCGAAGCGAGCGATGAGCTCTGCGCGCTGTGTCTCGACGTCTTGAGTCGTCAGGCGGAGGGCCGGCTGCTCTTCGCGGCGCGGGACTACGCTGAGGTGCGCGCCGCGGAGCACGGGATCGCGCGTGAGGACGCCGACCTCCCCAGTGGCAACCTCTTGGACCTCTTCGCGCGGGGCGCCCAAAACGATGATGAACGTGCGCTCGTCGCGGCGATGGCGGTTCGCGGCATGCGAGCGCATCTCGGCGACCGCGCTCGCGTCAAACAGTTCGTGACCCACGCGGATTGGCTCGAGGTCGCCACGCCGTTCGTGGTCTACCCCTTTGTCTCGCCGATCTTGGAGGACGACAAGGACAAGGTCTTTGGCGAGGTCGCGGCGGCGGTCGAAAACGACGACGACGCCTTGCCGGCGAACGCGGTGCGTCTCCGCGCGTTGGCGGGTGGCGGAGCGTCCCCGGTGTCGTGGAGCATGATCGGTGACGTGAGCGCGCCCGCGACCCGTGCGTTGATCAAAGAGCTCGGTCCGGTCTCCACGCGCTCGCTCGCTCCGGGGAGCGTTCTGCGCGGACACCTCAGCTCACCGCCGCCGTCTGGGTTCCTCGGCGCGCTTCGGCTCGCCTCCGGCTTCGCCGCCCTGTCCGGACTCGCGCGGATCGGCGCGCGCGCGGTCGGGTTTCGACGCGAGGCCGAGCTCTCGCTCGTGGAAGAGGGCGTGAAGCTCACCGAAGAGACTCACCTGCTCGGGCGGCTGGTGCGTGAGCAAGAAGAGACGCACGCGCCGCGCAGCTTCGCTTCGATCACGCGACGCGAGCGTTTCCCGGCGCTCCACCTCTTGGTCGGCGCCGCGATGCTCGCGCTCGGGATCTTGCTCGGCGGGCTCTACTTGTTTGATGGCATTCGCACAGGCGAGACCGTGCTGCTGGCGCTGGGCGCGGGCATCATCTTGGCTGGCGCGCTGCTTGACCTTGCCCTGTCGGTTCTGTGGCCCGCGAAGAAGGGCCACGTCACGGTCGACATGCAGCTCTTGCCGAAGCGCGCGCGCCGCGTCTCGGGGGTCACCAAAGAAGAAGCCGACAAGTTCGTCCGCGCGGTTCGACGCGAGATGGCACGCGTCAAGCGCTGAGGGTTTCTCTTAAGGGTCTTTCTTTCGAAGACCCTCTCCGCCGTTGGCGGGTTCACCCAAAACGTTCGCTTCGCTCATGGAGAGCGCTCACTCGCAAACGCCGCTTTGGGTCACCTTCGGTTCCCAGAGCTGATGCGTTCGCGGTTGAGCACTCGGGGCTCTGGCCGCCGTGGTGGTGTTGCTTTGCGGGTTGGGCGCTTGATCGGCAGCTGACGCTGCTTCAGTACGCGTCGTTGGCGGATTCACCCAAAACGTTCGCTCGCTCATGGAGAGCGCTCACTCGCGAACGCCGCTTTGGGTCAGGCCTCTTTATCTCCAGCGAGCGTGGAAGATCGTGTTCGGCATCAGCGCGGCGGGCCGAGCGACGTCGACGCGGTTGTCTCCGCTTTCCCAGCGGAGGCCGGCGCCGTCGATGGTCAGCTTCCACTCGAAGTCGGCGCCGAGCGGGAGGGGCACCGATGACGAGGTCCAGAGCGGGTAGGTCTCCGCGGTCGTGGAGAGGGCGACGCCGTGGTCCCACGCGCCGAGCTCGGGGAGGCTGCCGCGAACGTAGACCTCTTCGCCGATTCGCGTGACGCCGTCGTAGGTCGTCGCGACGAACTGTGCGTTTGCGCGGGGCCAGCTCGGGTGGGCGAACAACGCGTCGCGGACCTCTTGGTAGCTCGGCTCGCCTTCGGTTTGGTGGGCATACCGCTCAAGCACGCGGAGCCATTGGGCCAAGTAGCGGCGGCCGGTCAGGCCTTCGTCGAGCGCGTCGCTGTCGATGAAGAGCATGCTCTCGACGTTTCTGCTGACGCGGGTGCGCGAGCCGAGCGCGGCGTACGACCAGTTGGCTGCGTCGCTCACCACGCGGGTGTTGCTCAGGCCGAAGATGCCGACCTTGTGGTGCATCGCGGTGAAGGGGGACGCGCGGTTAATCGCTTCGTACACATGGACGCCGGCGCGGCGGAGTCGGTCTTCCGTTCCGTCGTTGCGGTAGATCGGGGCGCCGTCCCCGTCGACGCCGTCGCTCTGCTTGCGGTCCGTGATCACGTAGACCGGGACCCCGCTTCGCGCCTTCTCTTCGAGCAGCTCGATCAATGACCCGCTCGCTCCCGGCGCGGTGATGTCGCGAAGCGAGAACACCATCATCAAGATCGCTTCGTCTTCCTCTTCGATCCACTGAAGGAGACGCGCACCGGGGCGAGGTCCGCTGGCGGTGGGCGAGAAGAGCACGTTGACCGCGGCGGTCTCGTCGAAGTCGTTGGGCAAGCGCTCTCCGCTTCGGACGGCGTCGTAGGCTCGGAGGTAGCGAGCGCAGAGCGCGGGATCGCGGATCAAGTGAAGGGTCTCTTCGTTCATGGTCGCGTTGTCGCCGGGGTTCATGCTCCCGCTGAGGACCGCGAGCGAAGAGGGCGTCTCATAGATGCGCGTCTTAAGGTGCATCAGCGCGGAACCGGTGATGCCGATCAGGTCCGCGGTCTCGAGCTCGCGATCGGTGAGCCCGCGGTGGGACGGGGCGAACTCGAAGCCTCGGGCGATGAGCTCCTCGTCTGCGGTGTTCCACGTGCGTGACGGATCGAGCTGCTTGTCTTCGATCAAGATCTGAACGTCGACGCCCACGTCCGCGGCGTCGGCCAACGCCGCCACGATGACGGGGTTGCGCAAGTTGTAGACGGCGTAGCGAACGCGGTAGGGGTTTTCGCCTTCGAGATAAGTGAAGGCGTCCGCTTCACGGGCGGCGCGAACCTCTGCGATGAGGGCGAGCTCGACCGTGACGACTGGGTCGTCGGGGGCGAAGAGCGCCGCGAAGGGACCATCGAGGGAGGTACCGTCCTTGAGAGCTGCGAACGCGGGGAGATCTCGACCGTCTGCTTTTCCGTTCGTGACCCGCGACGGCCCGCTCTCGACCTCTTCCTCGGGAAGGGCGGTGGGGTCAGCGCACGCGGCTACGAGACTGGCCATGGTCAGGGCAGCCGCCACTCTCCTCCAGCGGGATCGACGCAGGGAAACGGGGCTCGTCAGCGTCTTGGTGATTTCGCGGGTCATCGCCTGACCACAGAGCAAGTCACGTGCCGCTGTGGAGACGCGCCTACCGGGTGAGCCTCACGGTCGCGATCGCGTGACGGCCGGGGAGCCCGGAAACCGCGGCGGCGACGATGTTCGCGACGCAGGCCGCACCTTCGGTGTCGCCAAGCGAGGAGAGGGCGACCGAGGCACCTTCCCCGCGTCGGAAGCGAACCATGACCTGCGCCGTCCGCGGGGCACCGCGATCCTGGGCGGCGGTCAGGCACGCGCCGAGCTCTGCCGAGAGCTCGGCGCCGGCGGGAGCGGGGCGATCTTGTCCGTCGATCGTGAGGTCGGCGATGACCCCTCGCGCGCCGTTTCCGGGAACGCGATCTGCGTCGTCTCGCCACGCCCGCAGTCGGTCACTGTCTTCTCGCGCGAGCACGCCACCGGTCCGTCCGACGAGTTCAATGAACGCGACGTCGATGCGCATCGTGGTCACCGACATCGCGGAGCGAACCAGACACGCGCGCCCTCCGTCGAACGCGAGGAAGAACCCAAGTCGCAGCGACGCGCCGCTCTGCGCGGCTGCGCGGAGGGACTGGGCGCGCTCCTCGTTGGCGACAAAACCGATCGACTCGAGCCTGGACGGGAAGAGCTCCGCGGCGCCGCGGAGGATCCGGAGGTTGCGACGGGTGTCGATGGGAAGGAGACCCTCGTCGGGGTCATGCGCCGCCAAGGCAAACCCAGAGGCCGGGACGTCGACAACGTAGAGCGCGCGACGCCCAGGAACGTTCGCGTCACGGCAGGCGTGGTGCGCCTTCGCGATTGTGTCGAGCTCCCGACCATCGTCCTGTGCGGCCGTGAGCGCGGAGGGACAAAGCACAGCGACGGAGATCACGAGAAGAAAGACGCGGGACATTCTCCTGTTATCGTGAGCGCTGCACGGGCTCGGGTCAAAACAACGCCGGAGCTGCCGGTCTGGGCCACGCTCCGTGGGGTAGGTGTCGGTTGTGCGACGGTCGAGGCCGGACCGTTGATCGTCTGTCGCGCCCTGCCGTATACCCCCTGGGGTGCGGGTTGGCGTCATTCAGTACCCTGGGAGCAACGCGGACTACGACGCGCTCCACGTCCTCCGCGATGTCCTCCGGTGGGACGCGCGCTACGTCTTCCACAAGGAGCAGAGCCTCGCGGGATGTGATGCGGTGGTGGTGCCAGGCGGCTTTTCGTACGGCGACTACCTCCGCCCCGGGGCCATCGCGCGCGTCAGCCCGATCACCGCAGCGCTGATTGAATTCGCGCAGAGCGGCGGTCCGGTTCTGGGCATCTGCAACGGCTTTCAGATCCTCACGGAACTGGGCTTGCTGCCCGGCGCGCTGACGCGAAACCGACACCTTCGCTTTGAGTGTCGAGACGTGTTCGTGCGATGCGAGCAGGCGGGCGTCTTCACTCCCTCGGCGGGGACCGTACTGCGTCTCCCGATCGCGCACGCGGATGGTCGCTTCGTCGTCGACGAGCGCGGTCTCTCCGAGCTCGAAGATCGCGGGCAGATCGCCCTCCGCTATTGCGACGCCCAAGGCGGCGTACGTGACGTCGACAACCCCAACGGTTCGGTCTCAAACATCGCGGGGATCTACAACGAAGCGAAGAACGTGCTCGGCCTCATGCCTCACCCCGAGCGCGCGAGTGAAGCGTTGGTCGGGAACGAAGACGGTCGCGTGATGTTCGCGGCGCTCGCGGCGGCTTGGTCTGCTTCCTCGGAGGGCGCGTCGTGACCGAGCCGGAGATCAACCTCGCGCTCGCGCTTTTGCATGGGCTCACCGACGATGAATGGGAGCACGCGCTCGCGTCTTTGGAGCGAGCGCCGACGTACGCGGAGCTGGGCGTCATCAGCGTGATGTGGTCTGAGCATTGCTCTTACAAATCATCTCGCGTCCACTTGGCGAAACTGCCGACGACAGGACCGAAGGTCGTGCAAGGGCCTGGGGAGAACGCGGGCGCGGTGGACCTGGGGGACGGTTACTGCGCGGTCTTCAAAATGGAGTCCCACAATCACCCGAGCTTCATCGAGCCAAAGCAAGGCGCGGCGACCGGTGTCGGGGGGATCCTCCGAGACGTGTTCACGATGGGCGCGCGGCCGGTCGCGGCGCTCAACAGTCTCCGCTTCGGCGAGCGTGATCACGAGAGGACCAAGCACCTCGTCCGCGGGGTGGTCGAAGGGATCAGCTCCTACGGAAACTGCATGGGCGTCCCGACCGTGGGCGGAGAGCTTCAGTTCGACGCGAGCTACAACGGCAACATCCTCGTCAACGCGTTTGCCGTCGGTGTCGCGAAGACCGACGAGCTCTTCTTCGGGCGCGCCAGCGGCGTCGGGAACCTCATCCTCTACGTCGGCGCGAAGACCGGGCGTGACGGGATCCATGGCGCGACGATGGCGAGCGCAGAGTTCACGGACGACGCGGAACAGAAGCGCCCGACGGTTCAGGTCGGTGACCCGTTCATGGAGAAGCTGCTGCTGGAGTGCTGCCTTGAGGTCTTCTCGAACGGTAGCCTCGAGGGCGTTCAAGACATGGGCGCCGCGGGCCTGACGTCGTCGTCGGTGGAGATGGGCGCGCGCGCGAAAACGGGAGTCGAGCTCTGGCTCGACGCGGTGCCTCGACGCACCAACGCGATGACGCCCTACGAGCTCCTCCTCAGTGAGTCGCAGGAGCGCATGCTGATGGTCGCGAAGCCAGGCCGTGAAGGCGAGGTGCTCGCGGCGTGTGAGAAGTGGGGGCTCGATTTCGCGGTCATCGGTGAGGTGACCGATACGCGGCGCTTTGTGTGCCGCGCGACGCCTTCTCTGGATCCCTTTCGCGGATCCGACGTGGATCTTGATCTCGCGCGTGCGGCGGACATCGTCGTGGACCTCCCGATCGCTCTGCTCACCGACGACGCGCCAACGTACGACCGATCCGTCGAACCGCCGCGTCGCGATTCCTTCACGAGCGACCTCGCGAGCGCGCCACCGCTTCGGAGCTATGAGGATGAACTGCTCAGCTTGCTCGCCAGCGAGAACATCGGCAGTCGCGCGTGGGTCTATCGGCAGTTTGATCACATCGTGCAGGGCGGGACGATGGTTCGCCCGGGCGCCGCGGACGCTGCGGTGATCCGCGTCCTCTGTGATCGTGACCAAGGCGGGCCTGAGAAGCTGCTCGCGCTCGCGGTCGACTGCGACGGTCGCCACGTCTCGCTCGATCCGTTCCAAGGCGCCGCGATGGCCGTCGCGGAGTGCGCGCGAAACATCGTGTGCACGGGCGGAAGACCGCTCGGGCTGACGGATTGTCTGAACTTTGGTTCGCCCGAGGTGCCCGCGACGATGTGGCAGATCAAGACCGCGATCGAAGGGTTGGCGGCGGCCTGTCGCGCGCTCTCGGTACCGGTCGTGTCTGGAAACGTGAGCCTCTACAACGAGACCCGGGGACGCGCGATCCTCCCCACACCGACCGTCGCGATCGTGGGGCAGGTTGAGCACCGCGACCACGTGACGACGCTGGGGTTCAAAGCAGAAGGACACGTCGTCGCGCTCCTTGGTGCTCCTGGACGGGGTCGTCTCGGTGGGTCGGAGTGGTTCACTCGTCGGACTGGCCGTGTGGGCGGTGACCCGGTCGGGATTGATCTCGACGCCGAGCGGGCGCTCCAAGTGGCCCTCCTCGCGCTTTGCCAGCGCGAACTCCTGGCGAGCGCGCACGACATCTCTACCGGTGGCTTCGCGGTCGCCATGGCCGAGTCGATGCTCCCGAGCGGCATCGGAGCGACGATCACGATTCCCGGTCGCGGGGATCTGGCAGGGCGGCTGTTCGGGGAGGAGCCCACTCGCGTGATCCTCTCGCATGAAGAGCGATGTACCCAGAGCATCGTTGAGCTCTGCGAGCAGCACGGAGTTCCCTACGAGCCGATTGGAGTGACCCGCGGCGACCGCTTTGTGGTCGACGATGTGTTCGACATCGCGGTGGAAGAGCTCCGCATCGCGCACGACTCCGCGCTCGCGTTCATGGACTCATAACGAGTCGCGATAGAACGAGCACACCGCGTGCGCGGTGGTCACGCGGACGGGACGAGAGCACGCGGGAAAGCGGATGTTCCCGCGTGGCACGTCCGTTGCTCTACCTGTCTGCACACCGCGAACGCACGTCAAGAACGTGCATTCACTAACAGCTGCGAGCGAGGAGCGTTCATGGAGAACCTTCGATGGGTGTCGTTTGCCTTGGTCACGCTTCTTGCGTGCGGGGACAGCGCTGCGCCTTTTACAGAACCGTTGCCGGACGCATCGAGCGATGCGTTGGTCGACGCGCCCGACGCGTCGGTCGACGCGCGCGACGCGTCGCTCGAAGACACGGCGGGCTCTTTATCCCCCTGCGTCGCGAAGCCCCAGAGGCGGACCGTTACGACCGACGATGGCGTCGCGCTCGTTTACGATATCTACCTCGCGAGTGAGCCCGGGCCCGTCGCGATCCTCTTTCACATGGTGCCGCCGTTCGACCGCGCGGACTGGCCGATCGCGTTCATCGAGGCGCTCCGCGCGCGCGGGATCAGCGTTTTGAACATTGACCGCCGCGGCGCGGGAGAGTCGGGCGGCGACCCGAACGATGGGCACTTCGGTGAAGGCGGGGTCCTCGACGCGCGCGCGGCCTACGACGCGATCCGAGACGAGCCTTGTGTCGACGCCTCCCGCTTCGTCATGATCGGCGCGAGCGCAGGAACGGCGACCGCGCTCAGCTACGCGGTCGACGCCTCGAAGACGGATCGCTACCCGACGCCGAACGGAATGATCTTCCTGACCGCCGGGAGCTACACCGAGGTCCGTGTTCGGATGGATGACCATCGCGCGACGCTCGACGCGATCCCGATGACCTTCGTCTACACGCGGTTCGAGCTCGACGCGCAGCGATGGCTGATGCCGCTCCAGGTCGACCCGCCCGAGACCTGGACGTTCCTCGACTCTACGCCTGGCGGACACGGGACCGTGGTCTTCGAGCGCGCCCCGGAGTCGATCGTCGAGCTCGCCGATGAGGCGCTGGTCATGCTCAGTGCCCGTTGACCTCAGTAGGAGATCGCCGGCGCGCCGCCGAGGTACTGGTCGCTGCGCGCTTGCTCAAGCATGAAGTGAGCGACGTCTGCGCGGGAGACCTTCATGGTCGGTGAGCTGAGCTCGCTCAGTTTGCCGTGTTGGTAGCGCCCGGTGGCGTCGGCGTTGGTCAGGAAGGGCGGGCGAACGATGACCCAGGAGAGCGAGCTGCGTCGAATGACGTCCTCTTGCGCGTTGTGGTCCGCGTACGCGCGCTTGAGGTAGAGCGGGACGACGATGTGCTTGATGTGGAAGGGGAGCTCATCCCAGCTCTCGCCGGCGCCGAGAACGGAGAGGCTGATGAGGCGCCCCCCGCCGCTCGCCTCCATCGCGTCGACGATGTTCTGGGTGCCGACCTCGCGCAGCTGCGCACGTGAGAAAGCGGACGCGCCAAGCGCGGAGAGGACCACGTCGTGACCCTTGATGGCGGCGCGGACCGCGGCCTTGTCGGTCACGTCTCCTCGAACGAGCGTCAGTCCGGGGTGATGTTCAAGGTCGCTGAGGCGCTCGATCGAGCGACCGAACGCGGTCACGCGGTGACCTCGAGTCAGGGCGTCTTGAACGAGCTCTCTCCCGGTCCCTCTTGTCGCCCCGAACACGATGAGGCGCGGGAGGGTGGTGGAGCTGGAGGCGGAGTGATGTGTCTTCGTCATGAGGAGAATATGGGCGCGCGCTCGACATGAAGGAAATGATGAGTTTGCATGTAACCATGAATCGCATGCATGACGAGGGGGCGGCCGCGCTTGCCGGGATCGACCTCAACCTGCTGGTCGCGTTCGACGCGCTCGCGCGCGAGAGAAGCGTGACCCGCGCGGCCGAGCGAACCGGCGTGACGCAGTCCGCGATGAGCCACACGCTCCGCCGCCTGCGCGGGCTCTTCGACGACGCGCTCCTGACGCGGGGGCAGGGAGGGATGCTCCTGACGCCGCGCGCCGAGTCGTTGGTTGGACCGGTTCGCGCGGTGATGATCGCGTGTGCCCGTTTGGTCGCGGAGCCCGCGGAGTTCGACCCCGCGACCGCTCGCCGTCGTTTTCGAATCGGGTCGCCGACGGATCTGGTGGACGCGCTCATCGTCCCGCCGCTGATGATCGCGCTCGAGCAGCGCGCCCCGTCGATGGATCTCGCCGTCGCGTCGTGCCGGATGTCGAACGTCCAGCAAGCGCTCGAGACGGGCGAGATCGACGTCGCCATGGTTCCCCGCTCCAGCAGCCCGGCGTTCCCGAGCATGGCCGATACCGGGCTCCGCCAACGGGTGCTTTTTCAGGACGGCTTCTCTTGTTTCCTTCGCGCGGGTCACCCGGCGCTCGCCAAGCGTCGACTGACGCTCGCGGCGTACGCCAAGCTCTCGCACATGCTGGTCTCACCTCGCGCGGAAGGGCCTGGGATCGTCGACCTCGCGTTGGCGTCACGTGGCAAGACGCGTCGGGTGGCGCTTCGGGTCCCGACCTTCGGGGTGGCCCCACAGATCGTGTCGCGTACGGATCTCGTGCTGACCGCGCCGACCGCGTTTCGTCACCTGGTGGACGGCCGTGTGCGCGAGGTGAAGTGCCCGCTTCCGCTGAAGCCGCACAGCGTCGCGTTGGTCTGGCATGAGCGTTTCGCCGACGACCCCGCGCACCGCTTTTTTCGCGAGTTCATCGAAGAGGTGGCGCCGCTGGTGATCACGTAGCCCTTCGCAGCGTTCGCTCCGGATCGTATCGTAGCGACGATGGACCCCGAGTTCCCCGATCGCTTCAACCTGGCCGACTACTACCTCGACGAGCGCATCCGGGAGGGCCGCGGAGGGCGCGTGGCCGTCGCGGCGGCCGGCGCCGAGTACAGCTACGCCGAGGTGCAGGGCCGCGCGAATCAGGCGGCCGGCGTGCTTCGCGAAGCCGGGATCGATCTCGAAGACCGGGTCCTGATGCTGCTCCCTGACGACATCGCGTTCGTCGAGTCGTGGTTCGGCATCCTCAAGGTCGGCGCGGTCTTCTGTATGGCCAACCCGCGCGTCACCCAAGACGATATGGAGTACCTCCTTCGCTACACGCGCGCGCGCGCGGTGATCGCTCAAGCGGACACCCTCGACCGGCTCGCGCCCGCGATCGACAAGCACCCGCGGTGCCGCGCTCGGTTTGTGGTTGGCGCGGACGAGGCGACCGCGAACGAGGCCGGGTTCACGCGATGGGAAACGACCCGGGACGCGCAGCCGCCCACGTTTGAGAACGCGGACACGAGCAAAGACGACCTCGCCGGTTGGCTCTTCACGAGCGGTACGACCGGCAAGCCCAAGGGCGCGGTCCACCTGCATCGTCACTTCGCGTTCAACACCGAGTGCTACGCGAAGGGCGTCCTGGGGGTGCGCGAAGATGACGTGTTCGTGAGCGTGTCGCGCCTCTTCTTCGGCTACGGCACCGGGACGAATTTGATGTTCCCGTTCGCGGTCGGGGCGAAGGCGGTGCTCTTCCCGGAGAAGCCCACGCCAGACCGGCTCTTCGATCACATCGAGCAGCACAAGGTCACGGTGCTGACCAATGTTCCCGCGATGATCCGCCAGATGGTCGACTCGGAACGCGAAGCGGACCTCTCGTCGATACGCATCTGCTTGTCGGCGGGCGAAGCGCTCCCGGCTGAGCTCTACACGCGTTGGAAAGCGCGCTGGCCCAACGCCGAGATCCTCGACGGGATCGGCTCCGCCGAGATGTTCCACATCTACATCACCAACCGCTTGGGCGACGTGAAGCTGGGCTCGCTAGGGCGCATCGTGGAGGGGTACGAAGCGAAGATCGTCGGTGCCCACGGGGGCGAGGTCGGTGACGGCGAGATCGGGCGGCTCTGGGTTCGCGGCGACAGCGCGGCGCTCTGCTACTGGGGCGACCAGGACAAGAGCCGCGCGACCTTCAAGGCGGACTGGTGCGTGAGCGCGGACCTCTTCCGGCGCGACGGCGATGGTTACTTCTTCTACGCCGGCCGCGCCGACGACATGCTCAAGGTCCGCGGGATGTTCGTGAGCCCGCTCGAGATCGAGAACTGCCTCGCGACGCACCCGAGCGTGAAAGAGTGCGCGGTGGTCGGGATCGACGATGGCGGCGGTCTCACGGTACCGAAAGCGGTCGTCGTGGTGCGGGAAGGGCAGGAAGCGAGCGAAGAGCTCTCCGCGGCGCTGACCAAGTGGGCGAAGGAGCACCTCGCGCCCTATAAGTTTCCGCGAGTGTACGAGTACCTACCCGCGCTCCCCCGAAACGACCGCGGCAAGATCATCCGGAGGGCGCTCTCGTGACCGGTCGATCGGTTCACCTCGCGGACCTGACGTACGAAGAGGCGTCGGAGATTTTGGCGACCGGACGCGCGGTGGCGCTCTTACCCACCGGCGCCACCGAAGCGCACGGACCCCACCTCCCGCTGGCGACCGACGTCATCATCTCGGGAGCTGGAGCCGAGCGGGCCGCCAAGGCGCTCTGCGACGAGGGCACGCCGGCGCTGGTGTTGCCCCCCGTGGCGTACGCCGTGACCGAATTCGCGGCGGGCTTCTCGGGAACGCTCTCGATCAGCGTGGAGACCCAGCGCGCGCTGGTCCGTGAAGTGATCCTCGCCGCGGTGAAGGCGGGTTTCGTCGGCGTCGTGATCTGCAACGCGCACCTGGAGCCCGACAACATCCGCGCGCTCTACGGCGCGATGAAGGACGCGCGCGAGGAAGGCGCGAAGGTCGCGTTTCCCGACGTCACCCGAAAGCCGCATGCGCTGACGTTGGGCGAGGAGTTCAAGAGCGGCGCGTGTCACGCCGGGAGCTACGAGACGAGCTTGGTGTTGGCCGCGCAGCCCTTCCTCGTGCGAGGCGACATCGCGCACGCGCTCCCGTCCAACCCGAGCTCGCTCTCGGTCGCGAT
>CALJDU010000096.1 GCA_938024995.1 uncultured bacterium | reverse complement strand
CGCCGAGCTGAGGAGGTCCGCCGAGCTGTGGAGGGCCGCCGAGCTGGGGAGGTCCGCCAAGCTGAGGAGGACCGCCAAGCTGAGGAGGACCGCCAAGCTGAGGAGGGCCGCCCAGCTGAGGACGTGCGCCGAGCTGGGGAGGACCACCGAGTTGAGGCCGACCTTGCTGGGGAGGACCACCGAAACTCGGCGGGCCACCCATGGACGGGATGCCGGCCTGCGGAGCGGCAGCGGGGGGACCGGCCTGAGGAGGCGCGCCGAACTGAGGCGCCTGCTGCGGAGGCGCACCAAACTGTGGGGCGGCCTGAGGAGCTGCTTGAGGCGGGCTCGCCTGAGGCGGCGCGCCGAACTGAGGAGCGCCTTGCCGGGACGGCGGGACCGTTCCGCGCACTCCGTAGTTTCGCGAGCGGGCGTACTGCCGCATCGCTTCATTGATGAGGTAGTCGACCGAGCACTCGAGCTCAGCGCTCATCTGCTGGAAGATGTCCCAGAGATAGTCGCGGCACTGAAAGCTACGAAGTGTCTTGTTCTGATCGTGGGTCATCTTGCGTCTCTGCTCGTACTTCTCAGGCTCACGGCGTCGCCGCAGGGGTCGCGGCTTGAGGCTGTGCAAGGCGGGTCTGGAGCGCGGCGATCGACGCCTCCGCGACCTTGCCAACGGTTTCGACGGCGGGCTCAAGTCGCGCCCAGCCGGTGCCCGCGACCGCAGCGGAGTCGCTCGTCAATCGCTGCATCTTCGCGATGTCCGCTTGGGTCCCGCGACGCTCCAAGTAGCGGAGCGCGATGACGCGGTTCCACCAGTTCGGCGAACGAAGCTGACGATCCATCAACTGCGTCGACGCGGGCGTGTGGTTCATCTGGCTGATCTGCGTCGCGTAGCCATCGAGCTCAACCGGCTCGTACTTGATTCCGTCGGCAGACGGGAGGCGCCGCATGAACTCCGCAAGGATGCTCGGGCCACCGATCGCGAGGACCATTTCGCCAGCGCGGTTTCGGACGCGCCACTTGTCGTTCTCATGAACCGGTGACTCGACCAGCGCCCAGAGACGCGGGATGGCGCGCGCGCTACGGATGTCGCCGACGCGGTCGAACGCGGTGTCGCGGATCTCTGCGGGCAAGTTTTCGTTGAGCGCGAGCGCGAGCAAGGCGTCGAGGTGCTCCTCGGTGACGTTGCTCTCGAGCGCGCGGAGCGCGGTGACGCGGCGCGCGTTGATGCGGACCTTCTCGGGGTCGCTGGCCTCTGCGCGAGGAGCGGTCGTCGCGAGGCTCAAAAGCTCAGAGCGAACCGCGGCTTGCGAAGCGAGGTGCTTCATCGCGGGAAGCGTCCCCGAGTTCACGAACTGCTCACGGTTGTGAAGCGCGACCGCGAGGATACGGTTGTCGGGAGCGTCAGCTCCGATGCGCGCGCGAATCTGCGCCTTGAGCCAGTCGAAGTATTCGGTGCCGAGAATCTCGCGGTGGAGCTCGACCAGCCGCGTGCCCGCGCGTTCCTTGGTGGGCGCGTCGCCGAGCTGCGAGATGAGCTCCGCGATCTTGATGGTCGCTTCCTTTGGCATCCGCGCGTTGAGCGCGTCGACGAGCTGCGAAGCGGCGGGTGCTCCGAGCTCACGCACGACCTGCTCCACGCTGTAGTTGCCTGAGAGGCTGCGGTTGGCGAAGTCGGTCGCGTACCAACCCACGACCGCGCGGATGAGGCTCTGCTGAGCATCGCCGGACGCGTGTCCGATCATCAGGTAGCCGGCGTCCTTCGCGCGGACCATGAGCTCGGTCGGCGCGCGGTTCTCTTCCGATCCGCTCGCGTCGCCCGCCATCAACGCGGTCAGCTCCGGGACCATCGCGTTGACGATGCTCTGGACGTCCTGAGGGTGGTCCGACTTGAGCATCTTGATGGCGTCGTCGAGTTCAGTCACTCCGTTGACGTCACTGCGCTCCATTTGGACAAGCGCGAGCGCTGCTTGCTCTCGCAGCTCGAGCGGGTACCGCTCGGCTAGGAGGACCGCTTTGATCTTCCCGGGACCCTTAACGGTCCGCTGCCAGTAGTCGATGTCACCACCCGTTACCTTGCAGCCACCGGCGAGCAGGGAAACGAGCAGGACGAGGACGACACTAAGTCGCATGTGTGGCACGTGTGGCACGTTGTAACGAGGTCGCATGGCTCCCGGGGTCCGGCGAATGTGGCGGACGCGAAATCTGACGAAAAGACGCGAGGATACTAGAGAAGATCCCCCAACGCGATCAAGGAAAGCCGACCAACGACTCAACTACGATCCCGCCGTGCCCACACGATGGCCGTTTTTTTGACGTTTGACACCTCTCTTCCTTAGCGTCCGTGTGGGAAGGAGCGCACTTGGCCGTACAAGGCACCACCTCGGCCCCGGCATCTGCCGGTGACGAGTTTCCAGATCGTCGGAACGAAATCTTCGGAATCATTGCAACCGCGGCGACAATTCTCGTCGCGCTGTCTCTGTTTTCGTACGACTCGCGAGGGGGCGAAAATCTGATCGGGCCGATCGGGATCGGGATCGCTTCCGTCCTCGGTTCGGCCTTTGGGGTCGTCGCTTGGGTCGTCCCGGTCGAGCTCGGACTGCTCAGCGCGCGGCTCTTTCGTCGCCGCTCGACCTCGCTCGGACCCGCGACGGTCGCTTCCACGTTCGTGATCGTCTTCGTCGGTTGCGCGCTTCTGCATTTGGTCTTCCGTGACGTCTCCGTCTTCGGCGGCCACTTGGTGGGCGGCGCGCTCGGTGAAGTGATCGGCGAAGTGTCGCGCTCTCTCCTCGGCGACGCCGGCGCGTATGTCGTCTGCATCTCGGTCTTGTTGATCACGTTGATCCTGCGCACGCGCATGTCGCTCATGACCGGCTTCGCGTGGCTCCAGGACTCCGCCGCGCTCAGCGCGTTGAAGGCGCGAGACGGAGCAGGTGCGGTGGCGGACGCGTGGCGTGAAGCGCGCTCGATCGACAGCGCGCGTGATGAGCTCGACGACGAAGACGTTGACGATGACGATCTCGACGACGACGAAGACCTCGACGATCAAGAAGACGAAGCGGTCGACGAGGTCGTTGCGCCGAAGAAGAAGCGCCGGAAGAAGAAGGTCGACGCGGACGACGGCAGCGACACGCTCACCGAGGAAGAAGAGCCCGCGGCGAAGAAGAAGCGCGCGGCGAAAAAGAAGAAGTCGACCGCGAGCACGCTGCGGGTGGAAGACGACGAGCTCGAGGAGATCGAGGACGAGCCCGCGCCGAAGAAGAAGCGCGCGGCGAAGCCGAAGGCGGCGAGCGGTCCAAAGATCGTTGCCCCGGTCCCTGTCGCCACCAAGAAGTCGACCGGCATCAAGGCGCACAAGCCGAAGAAGGGCGAGTTCCATCTCCCTCCGGTCACGCTGCTGAGTGAGCGTGAAGGGGGTCGCATTCGCGTGGACGCCGAGACGCTCCGAGACAACGCGCGTCGGCTCACCGAGAAGCTCGCGTCGTATGGCGTCAAAGGACGGGTCGACGAGATTCACCCCGGTCCCGTCGTCACGATGTACGAGTTTGAGCCGGCCAGCGGGACCAAGATCAGCAAGATCGCCGGGCTCGAAAATGACCTCGCGCTCGCGCTCGCCGCGCAGAAGGTCCGCATCGTCGCGCCGATCCCTGGAAAGGCGCGGGTCGGCATCGAGCTTCCCAACGACGATCGTCAGACGGTCTTCTTGCGCGAGATCGTCGAAGACGAGCGCTGGGCGAAGCACAAGGGTTCGCTGCCGATCGCGCTCGGCAAAGACATCGCCGGACAGTCCGTCTACACGGACCTCGCGAAGATGCCGCACCTCTTGGTCGCCGGTGCGACCGGTGCCGGTAAGAGCGTCGGCCTGAACGTGATGCTGGTGTCGCTCCTGTCCAAGAAGACGCCGGAAGAAGTGCGGCTCCTGATGATCGACCCGAAGGTGGTCGAGCTCGCGGTCTTCGACGGCATCCCGCACATGCTCCTGCCGGTTGTCACCGACATGAAGAAGGCGGCGCTCTCGTTGCGGTGGGCGGTCGACGAGATGGAGCGGCGTTACCAGCTCTTCGCGGACGCCGGCGCGCGCAGCATCGGGACGTACAACAAGAAGGTGCAGCGGGTCATCGATGGTGATCTCGCGCCCGAGAAGCTCACGCCGAAGCGCAAGGGCAAGGTCAAGGCACAAGGACCGGGCGGTGAAGAGGTGCTGCTCCCGACCGCCGATGGTGAACGCGCTGACGCGATGGACGAGCTCCCGACCAAGCTCCCGTACGTCGTCGTTGTGGTCGACGAGTTCGCGGACCTGATGATGGTGGCCGCAAAGGACGTTGAGGCGTGCATCGCGCGACTTGCACAGAAGGCCCGCGCCGCCGGTATCCACGTCATCCTCGCGACGCAGCGCCCGAGCGTCGACGTCATCACCGGAATGATCAAAGCGAACTTCCCGTCGCGGATGGCGTTCAAGGTGAGCCAGCGCGAAGACAGCAAGACGATCCTCGGTCGGGTCGGCGCCCAGAACCTTCTCGGTCGCGGCGACATGCTCATGCTCCCGCCAGGTCAGAGCGAGCTGCAGCGCGTTCACTGCGCGTACATCAGCGAAGAGGAGGTCAGCGACGTCTGCGACTTCCTTCGCGAGCAAGGCGAGCCGGTCTACGACGAGAACATCCTCAAGCCTCGCGAAGAGGGCGAAGGCGGCAAGGGCAAGACCGACGATCCGCTTTACGACAAGGCGGTCGCGGTGGTCGCGCAAGCAGGCTACTGCTCGATCAGCGCGCTCCAACGCGCGCTCGGCATCGGCTACAACAAGGCGGCCAAGCTCGTGGACCGGATGGAAGCGGAAGGCGTGGTCGGGCCCGCTCCCGCGAAGGCCGGCAAGCGTCGCGAAGTCTTGATCTCTCCGCTCTAGCGGGGCCTCCCCCATCCTTGGCAGGACCGCGCGTAGCACCTCATCGGGTGTTTAGTGTGGAGGGATTTTTCGACAATTTTCGTGCCCTAGAGGGCTAGAAACATAGACATTTCAACATTTCACGACCTATTCTGCGTGCGATGAGCGACGTCGCACGAGCGCGAACAACCGACCTCGCACGCCTCACGCTCCACCTTATCGAGAGTGATCCGTCGGGCATCCTGATCGACGTTCCCGAACGGGAGCTGTCCATCCAGGAAGCGGAGCACGCGCATCGCACCATCGTCGTGCTCCACGATGTCCTGCGGCACACCGAGTCGCCGGCGATCGTCGCGGAGATCATCTTCGAGATCGGGAGCGCTCTTGCGTATCCGCTGGGTGATTCTGTTGTCAGCTTGGAGGCGATGCGAACCGCCGCCGAACGCGGACCAGAGCACCTTCACCTGGCGACCGCGTTGCGAACCGCGGCGATGCGCGCGGCGGACCCGGACGCGATCCGTGACGCGCTCGATCGCGAAGCGCACCTGTCGCCCAACCCCACCTATCGCGCGGCGGTCCTCGCGGCGAAGGCGCGCTTCCTCGAGCTCCACGGGGAAGAGGAGCTCGCGATCCAGACATACGAGCAAGCGGTGGACGCGGATCCCCGACGGCTCGACGCCTTGCACTCGCTCGAGCGACTCACGACGAACCCCAAGCAGATCGCGATCTGGGCGCGCCGACTCGCTGACGTCACGCGCAAGCCAAAGCTCCGCGCCGAGCATGAAGTTCGCGCCGCCGCCAACATGGCGATCGGTGATCTCGAAGAGGCCTACGCGCTCGCGTCCCGGGCGCGCGAGACCGTTCCTGACTCGCCCTCCGCAGAGCTGCTCTATGAAGAACTCGCGCTTCGCGCTGGCGCCTACGAAGACGTCATCGCGCTTCGTCGCGACCAGATCCGGCGCGGCTCCGTGGATGCCGGGAGCGCGAATTTCGATATTGGCGTCATGGCGCGATTCTGCCTGACGGAGCCAGACGCCGAGCTCGCGCGTCACGCTTTCGAGGAAGCCGCGGGTGCCGAGAGCCCGCAGACCCGGCGCGACTCTCTTCAACAGCTCGCGTTCATGTACGCGGCGCAGAACGACGCGAAGCGATACGCCGAGACGCTCCAGCGAATGCTCCCGGATCAGCGACCGCGTGATCGCGCGCTAACGTGGACCAAGATCGCCGTGCGCCGCGCCGCGAGCGGAGACCTTGACGGAGCGGCGCAGGCCTATGACCGCGCGCTGACCGACGACTCCCGTTGCCGACCGGCCGTGATGCAAGCGGCGGAGCTCTTCGCGCGACGCGGTGAGACGACGCGGTTACGCGAGGCCCTCGAGCTTTGGATCGGCTGCACCAGCGACAACCTGGAGCAAGCTCGCGCGAAGGCGCAGCTCGGCGCGCTCCTCATCGATGACCCGGCGACGCGTGAGCTCGGCATTACGCACCTTCGTGACGCGGTGGACGCGATCCCGGACCACCCGATCGCGTTCATGACGCTTGAGTCGGTCTACCGCATGAACGGTCGGTTCGCGGAGCTGCGTGATCTCTACGACGAGATGATCGGGCGCATTGAAGACGAGAGTCATCGCGTCTACTTGCTCACCCACAGCGGCGCGATCTCAGCATCGCTCGGTGATGCAGATCAAGCGTTCGCGTCCCTTGAGCGGGCCGCGTCCCTGAGCGCACCGACGCCTCCGGAAGCGGCGGTGCGCCTCGTCCAGCTCGCTGAACAGCGCGGTGATCCCGAGCAGCTCGCGAAGTCGCTGGAGCGGCTCGCGACCGCGTCGCAACCTTATCTGGCGGCGGCGTCCTACGCGCGGGCATCACAGATTCATCTTCACCGGGGCGCACACGACGACGCGATCGCGGCGATTCGCGCGGCGCTCGACGTCGCGCCGGACGGAGCGCTTCAGCACCTCTACCCGATCGCGCTCGACCTGATGCGCGCCGACGACGATGACGACGCGGTGCTCGATCTTTGCGATCGCGCAGAGGCCTCGACCAGCGGCGCGCAGCGAAGCGCTTGGTCCATCCTCGCCGCGGAGATCTTGGCGGGTCGCGGGAGCTCCGGCGCCGCGATCGATCGTCTCCGCTCCGCGCTCGTCTTTGATCCGAGCAACGTGATCGCGCAGCAGCGGCTTCTCGAGCTCTTGCTCGCGTCGGATCGCTGGCCCGAGGTCATGAGCACCCTCGACGATGTCCGCGGGACGACGCTCTTCCAGGCGATGGTCGCCGAGCGGCAAGGCGACGACGCGCTCGCGCTGAACCTCTACGAACAAGCCCTCCGCGAAGGGAGCTCGGCGGCTGCGCTTCCGCTGGGGCGCGCGCTCTTGAAGCTTCAGCGCGTCGAGCGGCTTCACGCGTTCTACGCCGGGACCGCGTCCAAGCGTCGCGCGCTCTTTCACGATCGCTTTCGCGCCGGCTTCTTCGCGATGAAGTCTGGGGACATGGCTTCGGCGACGCGTCACTTCGCGACCGCCGCGGAGCTCGAACCGCACTCGCTGCCGGTCGCCTTGATGCAAGCCGAGGTCGCGGTGGGCGAAGCTGCGCCGCGCGTGATCAAGCGCCTCGAGAAGCTCCTCGAAGAGTGCCCCGCGCAGACCTACTGGCGACGGCGACGCGCGGACGCCTTGGAGGTGCTCGGCCACTACGAGGACGCGCTCTCTGCGCGCCGCAAGACCATTGGTGATCTCGATCCTTTCGTCGTCAGCCAGGTCGAGATCGGCATGGAAGAACGACAGGATCGCGCCGGGCTCGCGGATCTCCTCGGGCGGATCGTCGACAGCCCGAACACCGAGGCGACCGTGCGACGCGCGGCGGCGGTGAAGCTGGGCCAGGTCCTCGAAGAGATCGGCGATCCGCGCGGCGCGGCCGACGCGTACGGGACCGCTGTCGCGGGCGCGCATCCACAAGCGGCTCTCCCCGCGCGCATCGCGTTGCCGCGCATCTATCAGGGGCTCGGCGATACCCCCGCGCACCAGATGGCGCTCAAGAACTTGCTCGAGGCCATCCGTAGCCCGGTCGCGCGCGCGGCCTGTTCGCGTCGCCTCGCGGTGGCGCTCGAGGCGCAGCATCAACCCGACGCCGCGCTCGTGCACTACGAAGAGTCGCTCGCGGCGCATCCGCGCGACTATGGTTCGCTCATGGCGTTCGCGCGGCTCGCTCCTGGAGAGCGCCTTCGCCCGTACCTTCGCGCGGCGCTCGACCTTGAGGAAGAGCCGAGCTGTGTGGCGCGGATCGCGACCCAGCTCGCGGCGCAGCTGCTTCGCCCGATGGCCAACGAGGACGAGGTCGAGGAAGCGATCATGCTCGCCGATCGCGTGCTCACGCATGACGACGGACACCTCGAGGCGCGTATGCTCCGCGCCGAAGGCTTGGTCCGTCTCGGCGAAGACATCGATGAAGCGCTCTCGATTTTCACCTCCATCGCGAATGACGAAACGGTGGACGCGCCCACGCGGATCGATGCCTTTCGCCGCTTGATCGAGCGCGCCTCGCCCGAGTCCGTGAAAGAGCTCGCGACGCAGGTCGAAGCGATCGAGACCGATGACTTTGATGCCCTGTCTCAGAAGCTCGCGATCTACGAGCGGGTCGGCGATGCGGACCGCGCGCTCGCGTTGCTCCCGACACTGGTCGAGGCGTGTGAAGACCCCGCACACAAAGCCGACCTGCGAGAGAAGCTCGCGGGGCTACGGCAGCGGGTCAGCGCGACGGAGATCACGGAGTCGACGAGCCCGCTCCATCACGTGCTCGAGAAGATGCTCAACGAGGGGCGCTGGGACCAAGCGCAGGCCGCGTTTGATCGTCGGTTCGCGACGCTCGACAACGCCTCCGAGATCAAGATTCGCCGCCGCCTCGCGGAGCTGTTCGAGCGCTCGCTCAACCGGCCCGACCGCGCGGTCGAACAGTACCGGCGCATCCTCGAGAAGGGCGAAGACGCGACCTCGCTTGATCGTCTCGCGGCGCTGGAAGACGATCACGAACGCGCCGTGGGTTACCTCCGGCGTATGCTCGACTCGTTCCCGGATCGCGTACAGGGCTACCGCGCGCTGCGGCATCGCTTCCTCGCGCTCGGTAATGAAGACGGAGCGTTCTGTTGTGAAGCGGTGCTGAGCGGTCTCGGTGTCGCCGATGATGAGGAGACGTATTTCTACCGTCGCCGACGCTCGCGGGTGACCTCGGGGTTCTCGAGCTCGCTGAGCGATGTGGACCTCGCCGCGTTCACGACCCCGGCGAGTCGCTTGGTCGCGGCGCTCGACGCCACGCTCGTGGGCGAGGCGGCCGGCGATGCCGTCAACCGCGCGACCGCCGAGATCGCCCGCGAGGTCGCGCGCCTCTTCAATCAAGAACCGGTCGAGGCCCTCGCGGTGGCGCCTGAAGTGGGACCCGCCGCGACTCCGCAACACGTCCTCGTGCCGCGAGACCTCGTGACCGCGGAGCGGCGCGAGCAACAGTTTGTGTTCGGAGCGCTCTTCTCACGCCTCTTCTTTGGCGGCGTCGCGGTCGACCCCTCGCGCCCGCAACGTGATAGCGAAGCGGCGCTGAGCACGGCGATCGCGGCTCTCATCAAGTGGGCGGGCGGGACACCCGACGGAGAGGTCAACGAGGAGACCTTGTCGCGCCTCGCGAAGCTGCCCGCTCCGGCACAAGAGAACGCCGCGCGCGCGTTCGCGTCCCTCGGGACCGCGAGCGTGACCGCGATTCGCGATCAGGTGCTGAGCAACGCGGCGCGCGCCGCCATCTTGTGTTCACAAGATCCCGCGATCGCGATCGGCTGCCTACGCTTCTACGGTTCGATGTTCGCGTGGGATGACGCCCGACCTGCGCATGGTCTCTCGGGACCCGCGCTCGCCGCGCTTCCCTTTGTCGTGAGCGAAGGCCATCTCTCCGCGCGCGCGCGGCTCCAGGTGTTTGTGTGACTGTCCGCCACGTTGATCTCACCTGCCCGAACTGCGGCGCCCACCACTCGCTCAAGCTTGACCTCGAGCGAATGCAACGGGTCCGAGTGCGCGGGAAGTGCTCAAGCTGCGCGACGGTGTTCGACGTCGCGGAGCGTCTCGTCGCCGCGATGAAAGCCAAAGAAGACACCGCGGGCGTTGAAGAGATTCAGGCGGCCGAGCGCGTTCGGCGCGACTCCGTCTGGTCAGCGAATCCCAATGACGTTCCGGCCAACGCAGAGGACGCGAGCGGAGCGTTCTCCGAACCGCCTCTCGGCGAAGAAGAGATCATCATGCTCGACGAAGCCGAGGAGGTCGTGCTGCTCGTCGAAAGCGCGCCGCCCGCTTCGCGCATGCCGAGTCAAAAGCCGACCAGCCGACCGGCGAGGAAGCGCGCCGCGAGCGACGACGCCGCGAGTGACGACGCCGCGAGCGACCAGCGAAGCGCCGAGCCCAGCGCGCAGCCCAGCGCGGGGCCGGTCGTGAGCGATTCCCCGGTGACGCACGACGCGGTGACGGTCGCGCCGAGAGGCAGCCAGCGCTCCTACGACATGCCCACCATCGTTCCGCAGAGCCTCCCCGCGGACGTCGCCAAAGAGCTCGGGATTCAAAAGATGGACGCCAAGAGCTCCATCCGCGCCGACGAAGCGATGGAGGCATGGCGGATCTCTTCCAGCGCTCCGCCCCCCGAGGACGCCGCGGCGGCAGAGGTCGCGCCGATCAAGAGGCTCCCGGTCCCCGTCATTTCCGAGCGTCCGCTGCGTCCCCTGGTGGAGCCGCTCCCGACGCTCGACGACGACGCGCCTCGGCTCGAGGGGCATGTCGTCCCAGATGACTTTGCAGAGCTTGATGACCTCTTCGACGGGCCTGACGATGACGAGCCGACGAACGTGCTCGTCACGAAGTATGTCGCGACGGTCGCGAGCGACGCAGATGAAGACGTCGCGGAAGAAGTGAGCACGCCGAGCGCGGCGCCGGAGAGCGACGTGTCGCTGAGCGACGCGCCGACGCAGTTCCCGCCGCAGCTGAAGCGGATGCCCGAGGCGCCGGTTGCGCATCTCGCGGACACCGGTTCGTTCCGCGAAGTGTTGCCGAGTGACGTCTCCGACGACGAAGTGGAGGACGTGGACAGCGAGCCGCCGACGACCAGCGATGTGGTCGCGCGGATGTCGTCGTTGCCGCAGGAGCTGAGCCCGTACGCCTTGAAACGACAAGCGGAGCGGGAGGAGGCCGAGAAGGCCGAAGCGGCGGCGAAGGAGACCGTCGCTGCAGAGACCGAAGAGCCGGAAGACACGCCGACCGGAAAGAGCCCTTCGCCCGTTCCCTCGGCGATGGACGTCGACATGACGACCGCGACGACGCAGTTCCCGGCGAGCGTCGCGGATGACGCTGTCGTTGCGGATGACGCTGTCGTTGCGGATGAGGACGTCGACGATGACGAAGATGACGACGGCGAACTGTACGGAGAGAACGAGGTCACCGAGACCTACTTTTCGTTGGTGGCGCGACCGATTCGTCGCTCACCTTCGGAGGGCGAGCTCCCGATCCCAGACTTCGACGCGGTCGTCGACACCCCGCTCGACGAAGCGGAACCCCTGAGCGGTTCGTCGTCGCTTTCTCCCGCGCTGAGTGAATCCCACGCGCTCATTTCGGACCCTGAGATCATCGCGCAGCCCGTGCCGTCGGCTCCCCCGAGCGAAGCGCCACCTGGTCCTCCGTCGCAGCCGTCTGTCGATTCGGCTGCGTACGACGCAGCGTTCGCGGAGCTGTCCGCGCCGACTGTTCCTCCCGGAACGCCGGCTGTCTCTCCGGAAGAAGCGGGCAGGGTCGCGAAGGTCGCGGATCCGCGCGTTGAGCCCCCGCCGCCCGCCGGCCGAATCATCTCCGAGCGCGGCACCGTCCAGCGCTGGCTCCAGCGCGCTGCGATGCCGCTCGCTGAGCTCCCCGCGCACCGCGACCAAGTCGCGTCTGCGCTTGAGCAGCTCCTCGACGGCTAGCGGGCTAGAGCGTGAGTGACGGCGGGTCTGAGCCCACCCCGCTCCTTCGAAGCACCTAGTTGCGGCGGCAGTTCAATTCGCGCGCGCTTGGTTCACAGAAGCTCTGTTCTTCGCGTGGACCACGAGCGCCGCGATCGTCAGCGCGACCTCGCCTCCGATCGCGACACCGATCCCCGGACCAGCGCTTCCCGTAACGAGTTCGTAGGTGCCGACAATCGCGAGCCCGCCCATCACCGCGGCCATCCCGAGGGTCACGTGCTGACGTGTGTCGGACGGCGCCGCGTCGCGGCTGAGGAAGGTGACGAGAGCCCAACCCCAAAAGAGCATCCCTGCCCGCCGCGCCAGGAGGTCCGCGCTTGGATGATCGTCGATGCCAAAGAGCAGCGTGATGAGATCCGCACGAAAGACGAGCCCCATCCCAAGGGAGATGGAGAGCGCGCAGAAAACGGTGCTGAGGAACTTATAGGTCACGTGCGTGTCCTGGGTTCAGACAACCACTGTTGGCCAGACCGAATCCGGAGCGCTGTTTCGGAGACGACCGTTTAGGCGACCGACTCGGCTTAGCGACGGATGCCTTCGAGGACCATGTTGATTACGATGCGCGCGATTTGATCGGGCGGGACGTCGATGTCCTTGCGGAGGAAGGTGAGCGTGAGCTGCTCCACTGCGCCGACGACCGCGAGCGCGCTGACGCGTGGGTCATCGACCTGGAGCAGGCCATGGTCGGTCGCGAGCCGGGTCAGCTTGATCGCGCCTTCGTTGAGCTCGTCGGCCAACCCGCGCACGCCCACGTGTGCGCCGACAGGCGGAGCGCGGTGCTCTTGAAGGTAGAGCTGCACTTCGCCGAGGTGGTTCAGCGCGGTCGTGGCGATCGACAGCGCCAGCAGTCCGTACGTCTGCTCCAGCGAGGTCCGATCGCTCGACTTCCCGATCCCGATGGCGCACTGCCGCATGGCCTGTCGAGTGTTGCTCGCGATCGGCTGAAGGATGGCGTCGACCAGCTCCTTCTTGCCGTCGAAGTAGCGATAGAAATTGCCCTTCGCCATGCCGGCTTGGCGCGTGATGTCGTCGATGGTGACCTGGCTGATCCCGCGCTCGAGAAAGAGCGAGAGGCCCGCTTTCATCAGTGAGCTGACCCGCAGCTGCCGGTTCCGCTCGCGCTTTCCGCCCTCTGGCCCGGGCCGCAGGGAGGGCGTTCTACCAACTCTTCGGGCCACTAGACGCGCTCCACGAGTTGGGCTGATCGTGCACTCGACATCGCGTCCACTGTAGCGCCGACGTCCTTTATTGACACCCCCTTGGCGCGGACCCACGTAATCCGGTGACTACTGGCGCGGACCGCAATGCGTTCTAAGGTGGCCCTGAGCCGTGACTGACGACAAGAAACCAAAGCACCAACGGAAACCGGATTGGCTTCGCGTGCGCCTGCCCGGCGGCGAAGAACAAAAGGTCTTCACCAAGCTCCGCGAGGACATGCGGGAGCGCGATCTTCACACTGTCTGTGAAGAGGCGCGCTGCCCGAACATCTTTGAGTGTTGGGGCTCGGGCACCGCGACGATCATGATCCTCGGGGACACCTGTACGCGGGGTTGTCGGTTCTGCGCGGTCGATACCGGGAACCCACAAGGCGTCGTCGATCCACGCGAACCCGAGAACACCGCGCGCGCGCTTCACGGGATGGGCTTGAAGTACGTCGTGATGACAATGGTCGACCGCGATGACCTTCTCGACGGCGGCGCGGCGCACGTCGCGCGGACGGTGCGCTTGATCAAGCGACGTTCTCCTGAGCTCCTCGTCGAGGTCTTGCTGGGTGACTTCCAGGGTGTTCGGAAAGACATCGAGACCGTCGTGCGTGACGGACGACCCGATGTCTTCGCGCACAACGTCGAGGTCGTCCCGCGTTTGCAACGACAGATCCGCGACGCGCGGTGTAGCTGGGAACGTTCGCTCAAGGTTTTGGTCGACGCGCGTGAAGCGTCCGCGAACGTCACGAAGACCTCGCTGATGGTCGGCATTGGCGAGACTGAAGAAGAGACGCGGGCGGCGATGCGCGAGATCCGCGATGCCGAAGTGGACGTGCTGACGATCGGGCAATACCTCCGGCCGACCAAGAAGCACGCTCCGCTCGATCGCTATGTGGAGCCGGCCGAGTTCGAGCGTTACCGAGAGTACGGCGAAGAGATCGGGTTCAAGTTTGTCGCCTCAGGGCCGCTCGTCCGCTCAAGCTATCGCGCCGCCGAGGCGTTTTTGCACGGCGTGCTGACGGGTGAGAAGGTAGACGACGTCGATCGCTACGGTCGACCAACCGACGAGAAGACGGACGCCAAAAAGCGGCTCCGTGTTCTCTAGCAGCGAGCGCTCCGTGTTCTCTAGCAGTGAGCAGAGCTTCGGTGAGCAGAACTACGTGCGCTGCGGCTCGCGGTGTCCCGCTTCGTAGAACTGAATCGCGGACTCGACGGATGCGCCGAGCGCCTTGTTGATGATGACCATGACGCGGTCTTCCGAGTTCTTCAGCGCGTCGTAGTACATCTGCCGCTGCGTCTGATGGATCACCGCCGGCGGGTAGCCCGAGCGCATCAGCAAGAGGTTCATGACGAGCCGCGCGACCTTCCCGCTGTGCTTCTGGAACGGGTAGATATGGATCATCTGGAAGTGCGCGCGGGCGGCGAGCCGCACCGGATGCGTGGACCGCTTGGTCGCGGGATCCGTCATCCACTGCACCAGCTGACGCATCTTGTAGCTGATCTTGTCGGGCGCGGAGATCTCGTGGAAGTAGAGCCGGTGAAGCGGCATGTCCTTGCGGTACTTCGGCGCCTTCCCGTCGAGCTCCTCGGGCGCGAGGATCGCGAAGAGCTCCTTCGCGACGTCGAGCGAGAACTGAAACCGCTTCTTCGCGACGATGGTGCGAACGAACTCGAGGGCTCGCTTGTGGTTTCGAATCTCGTCGTAGACGGGGATCAAGGACGTGTCGCTGATCACGTCGTCCTTGAGCGCGGCCGTCAGCTCGTCCTTCGTGTAGACGACGCCCTCGAGCGCGCTGTCATGAAGAACCCACGACATGTCGAGAAGCTCGATGTAGCTCGCCACCACATCCGGCCTCGCGACCTTTCGCAGCTCCTGAAGTCTCGCGACTCGATCTTCGAGGGAACTGCCCTTGAGCGCCTGTACCAATTTCTTGTCTGTCCTTACCGTGTGGCGCAAATGCGCCGAGCGGCGTGAATTTTAGAGTTCTAACCTCTTGCCGTCAACGACGATCTGTGGTGAGCGTCAGCAAGAGTTGGCTCAAGGCGCGTTGGCTTGGCACCCCAGACTCCCGGAACCGGACTGTGCCGGAAGAATCGATCACGATGAGCGTCGGGAGGAATTCCACGCGAAACTGGCTCTGAAGGGCGCCTACGGGGTCGGAGAAGGTCGGGAAAGCTGCGCCGAGGCGTTCATGGTGACGCGCGATTAACGCGGGCTCCATCGCTTCGACATTCACGCCGAAAAAGCGCGTCTGCGGGTATTCCTCTTGAAGTCTGTTCAGCATCGGAACGGACTCCCGGCACGGCCGGCACCACGAAGCCCAGAAATCCAGCACGACGACTTCGCCTTGGAGGGCGGAGAGGGTGACCCGATCGCCGATGCCGTCGCCGCTCACCACTTCCGCCGTGAAGTCCGGGGCGAGCTCGTCCAAGAGGTCCGCGCTCTTTTTGATCGCGCCCAGCGCGACCACGCCGGCGAGGACCAAGGGCAGCACCAACCACGGCAGGAGCTTCTTTAGATCCTTGTTCACGTCGACACCATGAGGTTGCGAGTCACGAGAGTAGAGGTAGCTCGATTTCGAAGCGCGCGCCTTCCCCATCCGGTCGCGCGGTGCATCGAATCTCTCCGCCGTGCTCGAGTACGACCTTCTTCACGATCGCCAGGCCGAGCCCGGTACCGTCGGTCTTCGTCGTCAGATAGGGATCAAAGATCGCGTGCCGTTGCTCGTCCGGGATGCCTGGGCCGTCATCTTCGACGATGAGGACCGCGACGTCTGACGCTTCCAAGCTCACGCGGACGGTTCCCCCGCGGCCGGTGTCGCGAATCGCCTGCGCGGCGTTGCGGATCAGGTTGTCCGTGCAGCGCTTCAACATCATCGCGTCGATCCGAACCGGGATCGCGTTGGTTGGCTTCTCCCCAAACTCGATCGCGACGTTGTCCAGTTCGAGGTCCGCGAGGATCATCGGCGCGCTCTTGCGCAGGTCGTCGACAAAGTCGCTCAGGTTCGCGCGGCTGAGCGTCGCGGTCGGGAGCTTCGCGAAGTCGCTGAACTCGGAGACAAGTCGACGAAGGGTCGCGACCTCCTCCCCGATGATCTCGGTCGCGTCGCTCAGCTTCCGTCGGTACCTCGGATCGTCACCGCGATAGCTGCGGTCGAGCTCTTGGGCGGCGAGCTGAATGGGCGTGAGCGGGTTTTTGATCTCATGCGCGAGGCGCCGCGCGAATTGCTGCCACGCGCTGACGCGTTGCAGGTACTCGATGCGCCGCTGAGATCGGTCGAGGTCCTCGACCATTGCGTTGAATGAGGCGGTGAGCTCCGCGACCTCATCATCAGCGACGACGGGCACCCGCACGCTCAGGTCACCGCGGCCGACCTCGCGCGTGGCGGTCGCGAGCGCGGCCACCCTTCGAGTCACGCGCCGGCTCAACACGATCGCCGCGATCGCCGCGAGGATCATGACCGCGACGAGGAGCCCGAGGTAGACCCACGCGAACACACCCGCGACGTAGGTCGACTGTTCTTGGAGCCGCGAGTAGAGACCGACGCGCTCGCCCGCGAGCTGAAACTCATCAAAGGGCGCGCGAGGCGCGGTGACCTGGAGCTCGATCGTGATCGGCACACCTGAGACGTCAGGAATCGTTCGCTCCCGCAGCGAGGTTCGCTGTCCTTCGGCGACCTCCCGCGACACCGCGACGAACGTCTCGTCTCCATGTCGCACCGCGATGCCCGCGACGTTCGGGTGCGCGTTGAGCGACGCTTCCAGATGGTCGCGAAGCTTCGCGCGATCGTTCTCGTCGACCGCGGCCCGAACGCGCCAGTCATACGCGATCGCGTCCGCGGTGTGATCGGCGTTGGTCCGAAGAAGCGCGAGGTAGCGCCGCCGGACCTCGAGCCCCTCTTCGAGCTGAGCCCGCAGCTCCGGGTTCACCCCGACCGCGTAGGTCTCTTCGAGCGCCGGTCGACCGAGGACGATCCCGAAGACCAAGGGGACCAAGGTCACCACCAAGATCGCGAAGAGGATCTTCCGCTCAAACCGGGTCACCGCGCGCGCTCCGGGACACCCGCGGGGGGAGACTGAAACTCGGTCGCGCGTTCCGCCTGGCAGATCTCACGCCGCACGATGTTGATGACGAGCGGTCCGACCGGGTCTTCCGCGCGATTGCTCCGCAAGAGCTCGCGACAGCGGCGCGCGGAGATCGGGTTGAACTCCGCCCGGACCGCGAAGTAGACGGGTCGACCGCGCGCCTCGCGATAGTCCTCGGCGGTCCCGATGGTGAAGCCGCGCACGACCAAGCAGCGATCGATGACCGGCTGGAGCTCCGCGAAGAGCTCCGTGCGTCGACCCATCCGGACAACGTACGCGCCTTCCCAAAGGTCGTAGGTCACCGCGCAGGCGAAGCGCCGCGTCGCGAGCGGGGTCCGCCGCCCAGACGCGAACGCTTGCACGGTCAAGACGATACGTTTTCGTAAACCGCTCCCGAGCGCCTCGCGCACTTCGCGGTTGGCGAGATCGCGCGCCGAGAACGAGAGGGTCGGGACGCCCTCACGCCAGTTCACGCCGAGCCGCCTCGCGCGAAGCTGCGCGTGTGCGCTCGGTGTCCAGAGGAGGACGCTGAGCATGACGTACGCCAGCCACAGCGCGACCCATCCGCGCGCCGATCGTCTCGCGATCGAGGTGCTCACAACGAGATGAACCCCAAGAGGTTGGAGAAGCCGAACTGGAAGACCCCGAAGACCGTGTCGAAGCGAACGCCGACGTCAAACGTGAGATCGATGGGCAAAACGCCGATGCCTGTGTAGCCCGCGGGCGCGACCAAGGGATCGCGTAGGTCGGCGAGCGCGATCAGCCCCAGGTTCACGTAGGTGTAGACCCCGCGAAGCCGGCCGCGCGAAGTGTAGAGGCGGAGCTCGTATTGAACGTCGAGGCGCGCGGCGAGCTCCTCGTTTCGCATGGCGGCGATCGAGGTGTTGAGGATGTCGGGCGCGGGGCGACGATCCAGCTCCATCTCGAGCACCCGCGACGGAATCAGGTCGCTCAGATCCGAGATGTGGAACTTGAAGTAGAAGGGCGTGTCGCCAAACGCCGCGCCGAGGTAGCCGCCGAAACGGAGCACGTGACCGGGGCGAACGGGCACCCAGGTGCGCACGCTCGCTTGCATCCGGAGGAAGCTGTAGTCGCTCCCGAGCAAGATGCTGGCGCCCTCGACCTGTGTGAAGAAGCGCGTGCCGCGGGTCGGCATCGCGGGGTCATCACGTCGATCGTAGACGAGCCTCAGGCGGGCCAGTGACACGTAGCTCACGTTGTCGTTGATCGCGAAGTCGATCGGGCGCACCTCGGTCCCGCGCGTCTCGCTGGCGGCCGCCGGACGCGCGCGCACGTTGACAAACTCCCCTTGCCAACCGAGCTCGACGCGGAGGTTTGATCCGATGTCTCGCCCGGCGGCGAGGGAGACGCCGCCGCGTCGATAGATCACGACCGCGTTGCGCGCCTCGACCTCTGGGGGGCACCTTCCGCGCGGCCTACCGGACGGGCAACTGATGCTCACCAGCGGATCGTTTCCGAAGAACTGTCGCGCGTCGTTAAAGAACGCGCTCACTTGGAGACCGTACGAGGTGTCGCGCAGCCGTGGTTGCCCGAGCCCGACACGGAGCCCGTAGCCGCGGGTGGAGACGAGGCCGCTGACCGATAAGCGCATCCCGGTTCCGAAGAGGTTGGTCTCCTCGACCGTGGCCCCGAGATAGGGAACGAGATCGAGCGTGCGGTCTTCGCTCCGCGTGATCCCCTCGCTGACCCCGAGCGCGAGCTGCGTGACCACGATCGTGTTCTGTTCCTCGACCTCGACCACGAGCACGACCCAGCCGCGTCGCGATCCTCGTTTTAGCCGGAGCCGAACGGAGCGGAACCAACCGGTGCCTCGCAGCCTCCACTTGATCGCCTCGACGGACGGGTCTTCGGGATCGATGACATCACCGAGCTCGAGCGGGATGTACGAGAGAATGACGCTGTCGCGCGTCCCGGTGTTCCCGGTGACCTCGATGTCTTCCAAGAAGTAGCGGACGTGGTGTTCGCGCGCGTTGTCGTCTTCTTCATCGGGCTCGGGATAGCGATCCTCAGGAGGTTGCGTGACCGTCGCGTGTCTGGAGTCGTCTGCAAACTCAGAGTCGTCTGCGAACTCAGAGTCGTCTGCGAACTCAGAGTCGTCTGCGAGAGAGTCTTCAGAGCGTTCTCCCTCCTCACCAGTCACGGCGTTCGCGCTGACGTCGGGCTCGCGTGCCTCCGCGTCGTCGGGAGCGTCCTCCGCGCCGGCTTCCACGGCGTTGGATGGAGGAGCGTCCGAAGCGGGCGCCATGGGAGCACCTCCGCGACTGTCCGCGGTGTCTTGTGCCGCGCCGAGACTCGGGACCGCTAGCCACAAGACCAGCAGGGGCGCGAATAGCGATCGCGTGCGGTTCACTCGTCGCGTCAGGAGATCGACTACGAAATCGGAGGCAGCGCGGCGAGGAAGGCCAGCGCCGCCACGATCAACAACATCGTCAGCCCTACCCAGGTAAGCGACGCGGGAAAGGACGGCTTGATCTCTTCGTTCTCCACGGCGGACTCCTTGATGCTTGATGGCGAAACCGCTTCTTCGCTTCGCGTCGCTCCACGCGCGGCCCCTCGTGAGCGTACCGCATTCCGTTGTGCGCTCGTGAGTTTCTCCGTTGAATCCGAGTTCGCAGGTCGTGCTGCGCGCCCAAGTTTACGCGTCTGCTTGTCCGAGGCCGGCGGTTCGCCCAGGTAAATCACCGGGACCGTCGCGTCTTTGCGTCTCGGTCGCGAGGGCGACTCACCCAGCGCGTCGCGGATCGTGAACGCGCCCGTGTCGGGGCGTCGCTCTTTTCGCTCGCGAAGGATGTCGTCGACCGCGAGCTCCTCAAGGCGCTGGTACATCCCGCTGTCGTCGTACATCGGGAAGTCGTCGCTCGGGTCGTCCAGCAACGTCACGTACTCCGGGAGCTCATCGCGGGTCTCGACGCGGAACATCCCGTGCTCCCACGAGAAGATCTCATGGAGATCGTCGACGCCGTTGAGCTGAATGCCGGCGAGGTCACCAGAGGCATAGACGACCTCGGCGTTCAAGGCGTCGCGAGCGAAGCAGACCACCCCGGTGAGGCCGACGTGCTCGCAATATTCCATCACATCGGTCGGCGGGTGGACCGCGAGCGAGCCGGAGCGTTCGTGGTCGGTGCCGCGCGACACCGGGATGCTCGGGAGGCGTTGCTGAATGGTGTACTCGCCGCCGCGAAGCGCGAGCAGCTCGAGGGCCGCTTCGTTGTCGACGAGGGAGCCGCGCTCGACGATGACTTCGCCGGAGAGCTCACCTTGCGAGTATCGGATCACTCCCGTCGAGGCGAGCTCCTCCAGCTTCTCGAGCAACGAGGCGAAGCCTGCTTCTGGGATCGGACCGGAGATCGGGAGCCGCGCCACCGGGACAGCATCGATCGTCGCCGCGATGTGTCAACTACGGAGATCGCGAAGGGGGGCCAAAAGCGCGGCAGGAGCGCTGATCAAAAGTGCGCGAACGTCACGACCACGCGTTCTCGTTCGGCCGCGGCCGGGATCTGCAGGCCAACGCGCGCGTCTCGTGCTCCGCGACGCACCTCCACCGAGAAAGGCGCCCCGGGAGGGAGGTCCGCGAGCAAGAGCGAGACGTCGCCGCGGCTCCGTACCGGAACGCCGCGCACGGTCAGTACCTGGTCTTGAATCTCAAGAGGACCGGGGCCCGCGTCGAGGATGGTGAGGGTGTCGCTTACGTTTCGCGCGCCAAAGGTCTGCGCGAGGCCGGTTCGACTGAACCCTTGAAAGTCGCGCGCCCGAAGCGACGCGCCGGCTCGCTCTAAGCAGGACTGGAAAACAGTGACCCCGCGGAAGCGCGCGACCCGAAAGAGCTCGCGTCGCGCGGCTGTGCTCATGAGGCTCGTGAGAACCGCGGCTCCGTTCACCCGCTGCGTCTCGCCGCGCGCGTTCTGGTTGGCCTGACCGATCAGCTCGTCGATGCTCCGTCCCTCTTCGCGAAGCTTGGTGTCGACACAAAACGCCGCGACGGTCCCCGCGTGCGCGGCGAGCGCGTCCGACGTGCCTTCGATCGGCCGGGCGCCCTTGACCGCCCAGAGCCGGTACGCGCGATAGGACTCCATCACGTCGACGATCGAGACCCCGCCTTCTTCGCCCGAGAGCTCCGCGATCGCCCGGAGCGCGAGCCAGCGTCCGAAGCCTCGCGCGACCAGCGCGCTGTCTGTCCCAAGGTAGACGCCGTGAGCGGCTTCGATGATCACGCGCGCCTCTTCGGTGTTGAGCGCGCTCGTGATGACGCGGTCGGTCGTGAGACGCGTGAGGCCCGCTTCGCGCGTGACCGATGGGGGACCGCGCTCCAGGAGCAAGAGATGCGCGCCGTGCGCCGCTCCGATCCGTTCTTGGCTGGACGAGAGCGAGCGGCTGATCAGCGCGACGATCGGTGCGAGCTCCCCCGCGTCGAACCCGCGCGCCATCAGGTGGACGCGGCCATCGCCGACGACGACGTCGCGTACATCGAAGTCGCCGTACACGAAGAGGTCATGAGCGGCGGGCGTGACGAAGTAGCCGTCCTCGTCTTGCGTCGCGGTCGAGCGCAGGTTGGGGAGTTCGAAGCGGTAGCGCGCGGCCAGCGGAGCGCGTAAGGAAGGCCGCGGGAGCTCGCCTCCGGAGAACGTCTCCGAGAGGGCCACGGATGGTTCGCGATCCCAGCCCAGCGAATCACGCGACCGAGCGGCCAACGCGAACGTGATCGTCTCCTCGCTCGCCACCGCGTTGACCGCGATCGGCCGGTCGGGAATGAGGTCGGGCGCGTTCGCGATGTCGTCGGGCACCTCGCGCGCCGGAGGCGGAGTCGTCGCGGAGGGTGGCGTCCCGCCGCACGCGACCAACGGGGTCGTCAGGAGCAAGAGCAGGGCGCAGGCACGCGTCACCGCAACAGTGTGCCGCGCCGAGCGCGTCCCGGCGACCCTCAAGCGAAGCCTCAGGCGAGAGTCGCGACGAGGCGTTCGTGACGAGGACCCGAAAGCGATCAAACCGTCGCGACGATCTCGGTGGACGCGAGCGCCCGCAGCGTTGCTTCTCTTGCTTGGGCGAAGGCATCTTGACCCCGCGGCAATGCGTAGGGGTTCACTCGCGGGAGGCCCTCGATCACGATCGCGCGCATCTCAGGACGCGTGGGCACCTTCAAGGCGGGGCTGTCGCGACGTCGCCACGGCGAGCGCGACGCGAGGTGGTGATAGAGGATCCGTCGACCGGTTCGGACACCCGAGAGACCTGGCCGATCGAGGATCCCGCCGTCGAGGTACATGCGCCCGCCGATCGAGACGGGTTGAAACATCGCGGGGACGCAACACGACGCGCGAACCGCGTCGATGAGCGAGCCGCTGCTCAAGACGTGTGTGCTCCGCGTCCGTACATCGAAGGCGGACATCACGACGCGCCGCGCCGTCTCTTCGAAGCTGTGCACCGGGAGCAAACGATGAAGCTCGCGATGGAAGGCTCGACCCTTGAGCAGCCCGAGCCCGGGACGTGGATCCCAAAAGTCGGCCCGGCGAATCGCGAAGAGCGCGTCTCTTGCGTCGACCGCTGACAAGCCTGCGGCGGCGCACGCGGAGACCAAGGCGCCCGCGCTTGAGCCCGCGAACGCTTTCGGCGCGAGGCCTTCTTCCTCGAGCGCCGCGAGGAACCCGGCGTGGGCAAAGAAGCCGAAGAAACCTGACGACATCGCGCAGGTGAAGTCGTCTTGTCGAAGCCATTCCGCGAGCGTGGTCACGGCCGGAGGGTGGAGCGCGACCGCGACCCTTGCAAGCGGTGTGAGCGCGGAGGGCGGTTCTGAGATGCGCTCTAGCGGGCTAGCCCGTGAAGTCGCAGCTCATCGCTTCGCAGCCATCCGGAACGGAGATGCGCGGCGCGCCGTCGTAGACCGAGCGAACGAAGGCGCGGATCTGATCGCGCGCGGCCACCCCCGCGGGATCTCGACTGGCCCCGAAGCCATGCTTGTCCAGCCCGTCGCCATCGACGAGGTACTGGGTGAGCCCGCTCTGGCCTTCGGCGACCTCGACCGAGCGCAACCCCGGGATCTCTCGCAAGACCTCTCCGACGTAACGCGCGTCGGCCGCGATCGCGACCATGTCGCTCCCGGCGTTGGGCAAGATCGTGTCGCCGATGCTCATCTGCACCAGGTAGACATCGTCCCCGCGGCGATGCGACCAGGCGATCCCGTCGACCGCGTCCCACACCGTTTGCGAGGCCGCGAGCATCACGCCGATCTCAACCTCGCTCAATCGCGCGAGCACGACACCGCGCACCAGCGCGAAGACGCTCGATTTGGTGAGCCAGTGCGTGAACCCGGCGCCGGGAACGTTCAGCACCGCGCTCGTCATCTTCTCGCTCGAGAGCGCGTAGGTGAGCCCAAGGGTGCCTCCGAGCGAGCCACCGATCCAGACCACGTCGCGGTTGATCGGGCGCCGGGTCGCGTTGGGGTTCGGCGCACCCATCAGCTCGGGGGCCGACAAGGCGTCGCCCAAGACCGTCGCCATCGCCGCTTCGATGGATCGCGCATCGACGATCGCCTGCGCGAAGCGCGACATCGCCAAGTGGGAACCGCGGATCGGGTTGCGCAGGGTCGCCGCGCTCTCGACCACATCGTCGCCGGTGAACCCGATCACCCGGGTGCCGACCTTCGCGATCCGCTCCTCGATGAAGAAGGCGTCAAAGGACGCATCCGTTTGGTCACCGCCCAGCCCGTGTCCGTACATCGCGAAGCGGTAGTCGCCTTCGCCGGGCGGGATCACGACGCGAAAGGGCGCGCTTCGACTCCCGATGGGCGCGACGCGTCGCGTGAGCAAAGACGCGGGGTCAATGCCGTCGAGATCCGTTGCCACCTGCCCTTCCGGCGTCTCCGTGAGCACGAACTCGGGGATGCCATCGAGCGTCCCGCTGACCACGGTCGCGGGCGCGTCCGAGATCGGATCATCGATCTGTGCGACGTCCGTGATCGTGACGGAGAGGTCGCCCGCGGAGACGGCCCGCAGCGCGTGCGCGAGCATGGTGTCCAAGACGAAGAGCGGGTCCTCGGCGGTTCGCGTGGTGAACCAGGAGAAGCGGGTGACCGACTCCGCGGGGACGCCAAAGTCGCGCAGCGCTTGGCGCGCGGGCGCGTGGTAGGCGTAGAGCTCGGCGTCGTCTTGGCTCGCGATGGGCACCAAACCGAGCGCGACGCTTACGCCGCGTGGCGGGTTCGGCGAGGTGCTGGTGGCGACGAAGAGGTGGTCCGCGTTCGCCTCCAGTTGGCCGCGAGGAAAGCCGGCCAACGCCCGCTCGTTCCGATCCTCAAAGACATCCACCGTCAGCGCGATTTCCTCGCCGCGCGCGTCGTGATCGTGTTGCGCGAGAAAGAGGCGGAGGGTGACGTCCGGTTCCTCAAGCGGCACGGCGCAGACGACCGGCGTGACGCGCGAGAAGCCGTTGGCGTAACCCGTCGCCTCCGCGCGATCGTCGGCGCTTACCTCGCTCAGGTCGACCTCGCGTAGCCGGAGGCCGGTCTCGGTCGGCGCGGCGGAGGCGAAGAGGTTGCTCGGCCAGGGGGCCAAGCACGTTGATTCATCGAGCGGGTTGCACTCGCGCACGAGCGGTCGACGGTCGGCCGGGTCCCGGTTCTCCGCGAAGAAAACGGGGTCCCCCTCGCACCCGCTCGACAAGCCCACGGCGCAAAGAAGAAGCGCGCTCAGAGTGACCTTCACGTTCGCCGCGATCATGCCGCGCGTTCGCCGAACGACCCAGACGTGTTCCCCTGCTCGTCTTCTGGCGCGGCGCCCTCGGCCTTCTTCTCGCTCGCGAGCGAGTAGATCACCGCGATCACCACGCTCCCCAAGATCACGCCGAGCGAGGCCACGTTCGGGATATGGACGAAGTCGTGCGCGACCATCTTGAAACCGATGAAGGCCAAGATGAACGCGAGCGCGTATTTGAGCGCGTCGAAGCGGTCGAGCATGTCGTTGAGCACGAAGAAGAGCGAGCGCAGCCCGAGGATCGCGAAGATGTTCGAGGTGAAGACCAAGAACGGCTCGGTCGTGATCGCGAGCACCGCGGGGATCGAATCGAGCGCGAAGACGCAGTCGGTCCACTCGATCGCGACCAGCGCCAAAAAGAGCATCGTAAAACGCGTACGGGGGGCGCCGCCCTCCTGGCTTACCTTCATGATGAAGCGCCCATCGTGCTCGCCGCGGTGGATCGGCAAGACCCTGCAGGCCGCGCGGACGAAGAACGAGTCGTGCGCGTCCTCGTCTTCATCCTCGCCGCGCAAGAGCTGAACCGCGGTGAAGATGAGGTAGGCGCCGAACACGTAGAAGACCCAGTCGAAGCGCGAGACCAACCAGACGCCACCGAAGATCATGCCGGCGCGCATGAGGAGCGCCCCGAGGATCCCCCAGAAGAGCACGCGGTGGCGGTGCGCTTGGTCGACCTTGAAGGTCTCAAAGAGGAGCGCGATGACGAAGATGTTGTCGACGCTGAGCGATTTCTCGAGGAGGTAGCCGGTCACGTAGAGCGAGGCGGCCTCGAGCCCTTCGCTCATCAAGCCTTCCGGCTGTGCCAAGCGGACGCCGAACCAGTGCTGCTCGTACAAGAAGTAGACGAAGGCCGAGAACGAGAGACCCAGCGTGATCCACACCCCGGTCCAGACGCTCGCCTCCTTCACGCCGACCTTGTGGTCCTGCTTGTGGAAGACACCAAGATCCAACGCGAGCATCGCGAGGACGAAGGCAACGAATCCGATCCAGAGGTACGTCATGGAGGAAGTCGCGGCGGCGGGCCCGCGAGCGGCGTAACTTGAAGCGCGAACCGCGTCTCCGCAAGCAGAGCGCGCTTTGGACAAACATCGGCTGGAGACCGCAGGAACGAGGGTAGAGATGCGCAACCCGCCGCGTATTCTCTCGGCATGTCGACTGATCTTTACGGTGTCCGCGTTTTGGAAAAGGCGCCCGAAGCGCTCCGGGTGCGGATCCGCGTGTTTGTCGTCTACTACGACACGGCCGGGGGCTATCACGAGCCGATCCCTTATGACCGGTCCTTTTTTCTTCGCGCGTTCGCTGGGTTCGATGTTTTCGGCGATGACGTCACGAATGACCAATGGCTGAGCGAGGCCTGGGTCGAGCGCAACGCGTTTCGCTTCGTGACGCGCTTCGAGGAGCTCTCGACGAAGAACGTTCCGGTCACGGACTACAGCGAGCTCCACGACTTCTTCTACGAGCGCGACGGCAAGTGGGTCGATGAAGACAAGCTGGTGCAGGCGGACTTCGACGTCTGGCTGACCAAGCAGAGTCACGTGGAGGCGGTGCCCGACGATCTCTCGCGAGGAACGACCGCGTACGTGACGCGTTCCGACACGCTTGAACCGGATGATCACGCGACCTGTCCCGTGTTCTCAGATCACATGACGTTCACGCCGTTCCCGAACGCGACCCAAGAGGCCAGCACGGCGAACCGCATGGTGTTCTCGCCGGATGGCGAGACGCTCTTGGTCGTTCACGACGATGGTGGGTACGCGCTCTTCGACGCCGCCGAGATCGCGACCCGTGAGGACGCGCCAGCGCTCCGCGGAGCCGCCAGTCCGGGGAAGATGTTCGCGGCGTTCTCGTTTTCGCCCGACGGCGACCTCGTGATGTTGGAGAACGCGTTCGGTCCGCAAGGGCTCGTTCGCGTTTCGCCGGAGAGCGGCGAGCTTCAGGGAGAAGCGCCGGGCGGCCTGCTCTCGACGCGGGATGGGGCGCGCTACGTTGTCGACACCGCGGCGCCCGTGCTCACGATCGCCTCCTCGTCCGGCGAGCTCTTCTCGACGCCGCGCAACGAAGACGTGATGACGTACGCGAGCTTCGACGACGAAGGTCAGAGCCTCGCGTACGCGACCGAAGACGGCGAGCTGCACCTGGTCACGCTCGGTGAGGAGCCGGCCGCGACGGAGATCAAAGGGCACAAGCCGGTCCGCGAGCTCGCGATGTCCGCAGACGGTTCGCTCATCGCGGTCACCGACTTCACGCGCGTGACGGTGATGGCGCGCGACGGCCGCGTGCTCCGCGTGAAGACGTACCCGCGTTATCAGCAGATGCCGACCGCGCTCTGCTTTACCCCGGACGGCGACGCGCTCTTGGTGAGCCGCACAGACAGCAACGGCTACGCGTCCCAGATCGATGTCTTCCCAGTCGGACGCGTCGTGTCCGCGCGAGAGAACGCCCCGCTCTCGCTTCCCACCACCGACCCGTTTCGTCGCGCCGATGGAACACTTGATCGCGCGGCCGCGGCGCTAGCGCTGTCTGATCTCTACGCGAAGCGGACCGCGCATTTCGGATCGGGTTGGTCGTCGCATCTCTCGACCGATCTTCTGTGCTTTCACCTCGCGCGCGTTCGACTTGGGCAGCCGAGCGATCTGGTCGATCGGATGGACCCACGGAGCCAGACGATGGCGCGCGGATACGAAGCGCATCTCGCGATGGGTGCAGGTGACGAAGCGCGCGCGAAGGCCGCTCGCGCGCTGCTGCCCGAGCCCGCGGAGGAGCCTTCCGCGGCCGCGATCGCAGTGGCCCGAGCCGCGCTGGGCGAGGACCCGAGCGAGGCGCTCCAGCACGCGCGCGCCTTTATGGAGCGAAACGGAGAACACATCGCGGGGCGTGGACCGATGATCCGCGCGATGCTCTTGCTCGGCCGTCTCGACGAGGCCAAGACCGTGATCGCGGAGACCGCGTCGTCGTGCACGCGAGAGCATGAGTCGATCTTGATCGACCTCGCCTACGACCACCCGCATGAGCTCTTCGTGTTCGCGGCCGAGCGCTTCCCGATGGAATCGGCCTGGGACAAGGAGAAGCTCCTTGAGCGCCTCCTTCACGCGGGCAAGCACGTCTTCCTCGCGGAGCGGCTCACTTTAGCGAACGAGCAACGGGCGCGGGCGCTCGCGCGCTGGTGGCAGGAGGACCGCGACGCGGCGGAGTCGTTTGCGAAACAAGGCGAGGAAGAGTCACTGCTCCAGCACGCCAAGATCATCGCCGACCCGGAAGAGTGCGCGGTGTTCGGCGACGGTTGGCTCCTTGATCCCAAGCGGCTCTCGGCAGAGTTGACCGTGGCGCTGCTCGCGATCGGTCACGACGCGGGCTTTCAGGCGCTCGCGATGTTCGGCGAGTACACGCAACACCGAGCGCTCTTAGGGCTCGCGCGCGAGATCGGAGGGCGCGGCTTGAGCTGGAGCGGAGCGGAGCGGCTGCCCGCGTCGTTTCGTGTTCTCGGTCTCGCCTGCCAAGGAGCGTGGGCGGACGTCAGCGCCGCGATCGAGGCGACCCCACTCGTCCAGCGAGGCGCGCTCATCGCGCATGCCTCCGAAGCCGCGATCCATCGGGGAGACGTTCACATCGCGCTCGTGCTCCTGCCGCGTCTGATCTGCGAAGACATGAACTCGCCGGGCGTTCGTCAGCTCCAAGCCGCGTTTCGCGTCATCGCCAAAGACGCGGCGCGCGAATGGGGTCGCTAGCCCGGTCGCGGTCAGCTCTCGCGCGTCAGCGACAAGAAGCGCTGCTGGATCCGCTTCTCTCCTTGCTCGAACGTGACGACCACGTTCGCGCGGTCTCCTTTGCCGTCGATCGAGACGATGGTTCCGCGCCCAAACTTCTTGTGCTCGACGCTCACGCCGGCGCGCCACGCGGGCTCGGGCGGCTTGGCTTTTTCTACGGCGCTCCTGCGCTTGGCGTCTTCGGGAGGCGCGGCGCCGTGTTCGCGTAAGGTCGCGAGGATCAAGCGCGCGTCGTACACGTTCTCTTTGTGATAGGCGTGGTGCGCGAGTGACCACGGCGTGTTGCCTTCGTGATCCGCAGCTCGGAGATCCGCGCCTCGTTTCGCGAGCTCCCGCATCAGCTTGTAGTCGCCGCGCTTCGCGATGTGATGCGCCGGTCGCGTTCCATCTGCCTCGTCCGCGATGTTGACGTCTGCCCCGGCCAACACCAGTCGCTCAACGTAGTGCATGGCGTTGAGCTTCACGGCGGCGAAGAGCGCGACGCTGGGGTTCGCGCCCGCGTCGAGGAGGTCACCCAGTAGCTCCCAACGCGCGGCGCTGCGGTCGTTGACTCCGTCGTCTTGGTCCTCTGATGAGAACTCCACCAGGACCGCGAGCGCGCTATCGAGCTGATGCTTCGTGTGCGGAAGGAGCAGCTTCGCGGCGTCGACGCTCGCGTACATCGCGGCGGCCTCCAGCGCGCGACGGTCCTCGTAACGCCAGAAAATCGTGGCGTCGACGTCCGCGCCCGCCGCGACCAGCAAACGGACGTTCGCGGTGAGACCGTGCTTCGCGGCGAGCGGGAGCGCGCTCGGGTGGCGAGTGACATCCGCGCCGGCGTCGAGCAGGAGCGGGAGCACGTCGAAGTCGCTCGAGGCGGCGTCGGTCACGGCGGACCACTCGTAGCTCTTGCCGTACCAGGGGATCTTCGGGCCGCCGTTGGGATCAGCGCCTGCGTCAAGGAGCACGCGAACGACCGCGGGCTGAGAGATCGCGTGGTCGAGCGCGCTGTGACCGGCGGCGTCGTATGCGTTGACGTCTGCGCCCGCCGCGAGGAGATACGCGACGGCCCCGGCGTTGCGCTGTTTCGAGCTGACGTGAAGCGGCGTGGAGCCCCACCGATCTCTCGCGTCGACCGGGACCCCCGCGTCGATGAGCGCCCTTGTCATGTCTTCGCCAAACCCAAAGTACGCGACAAGGTGCAGGAGCGAGGAGGCGCCGCGCGGCGCATCCGCGGGTTCATCCGGGAGCCCGGACCAGATGTCTGAGCAGTGATGGTGACTCTGCTCGATCGCGACCGGATCGTGCGCGTCGACTGAGGCCCCCGCGTCGATCAGCGCCTTCATCTCTTTGAGCTTTTGGAAGCGCGTCGCGTGCCACAACGGCGTCACTCCGCCGACGCTCACGTCGAGCTCTCCGCTCGACAGCGCGTTCGCGACGAACTCCTCGTTCCAACGATGAAGGTCCATAAGGAGAGTCTACGATCGAAGTCGAAGAGTCTTCCGCGCGGCGCGCAATTCCGAGGGCTCAGGCGTTGGCGCCGAGCGGTTCGCTCTGCTAGCGACCGCGCCGTGATCGTCGCCTTCGTCTGCGCGGAGGCTCGGGAGGAGGAGGTTCCTCTCGCGCGACTCCGTCGACCGCGACCAAACGGATGGCGTTGGCCCCGTCTCCGCAGGTCACTGGACCGAGCGGCGCTTCGCACGCGCAGCTGCTCACTGGGAGAAAGGCCGCTTCGCAGCGTGGGGACTCCAGCTCGCGGAAGACGACCACGCCGCGCGCGGTAACGTAGCCATCTCCTCCGGGCGCGAGCTCATGCGTGATGGTCGCGAGCTCTTGGCCGCGCCGTGTCGCGGTGACCTCCAAAGGAAAGCGACGAAGGCCGTCGACGAGAGTCGGCTCCATGACGACCGCGCGGATGCGCTCACCGGTTTCGGTTTCGTACGTTCGCGACATTCCTGCGCGAAAGGGGAAGCGCGTGGGCGATGTCTCCGCGATCACGTGGGCCGTGAAGCGAACCGGAAACAAGAGCGGGCCGCGACGAAGCTCGCCCTCCACGACGAATGAACTGGGCTCGGTCGGCGCAGTGATCTCGAACCCCTCGTAGAGCTGTTGGTGTTCTCGCGAAAAGCCGACCAACCAATGCGCTTCGTCGACCTCGGGTGCATCCGCGCCGTAGAACCGCTCTTCCGTCGGACGCGTTTCGCGACGTGACGAGGCGGGGTGATAGAAGCGCGGGATCGTCGTTCCGCCAACCATGGTCACGAGGTTGAGCGGAGCGGTGACGAGGTCACCGAGGATCTGCACCCCGCTGATCGCCGCGTTGACAAAGTCAAAGAAGCCCCGGCGGCGCGTCGGACGGCGACCGCGGTACCCCGCTCGCGCTGCCCCTTGGCCGCGCCAGGTGATCCGCTCGCCCGGGTGCATCAAGAGCGCGATCTCACCATCGATCACGCGAGGGAAGTCCGTGAGCTCGGCGAGCGCGCGCGACTCCTCCCCGATCGACTCGAGCTGCCACCAACTTGCCCCGGCGATGCAGACGGTCATCACGATGCCGAGCGTCAAGCCCGCTCCATAGATCGCGCGCACGCGCCGGTCGCCGTCCGTGGCGGAGCGGGTCGCGACGGTCGCCACGAGCGATGTGATCGCGACCGTGATCGTGAACGCCGCGAGCGGCATGAGCCCGCCGAGAGAATCCTCCGCGGCGCGGTAGCGTGAGAGCAGCGGCACGAAGTCGAAGATCGATCCCTGAGGCGCGCCCGGTACGACGTGATCCGCGAAGTAGAACGCGTCGATCAACCACGTGAGCCCGGCCGCGACGATCGGAAACACAAACACGATCGGGATCGCCGCGACGCGTTGACGGACAATGACCGCGATGACGACCAAGAGCGCGGCCACGACCCCAAGGCCGCCGAGCCAAGGCGTCAGCTGCTCGCAAGCCGCGAGCTCGTTCACGTCGACGATGAATCGGGCACCGTCCGCTGTCGCTTCGATGGTGTTCATTTGCCCCACCGACAGCATATGTGAGCGTCTCGCCGACTGCTCTGTGGTCCTGAGTGTGAGGCCGGGCGCGCAAAGCAGTCCAACAACCTGCGCGCTTTTCGTACTCTTGCTCTGGGGCGGGTCCCGTCGGCGTTCACAGCGGCGCCGTACGCCTGCGTCCAGAGGAAAATGACCATGACGAACGCTTCACACTTTTCGGCC
>CALJDU010000095.1 GCA_938024995.1 uncultured bacterium | reverse complement strand
GCTCCAAACTACTTGCTCGTTTGGAGGGAGGGACGCCGCGGCAGCTAAAGACCCTCACAGAGAACCAAGACCCGAGTTCGCGAAGCGAACGATACTGAGCGGAGCGAACATGGGAGGGAGGCTCCAAATCATTTACTTATTTGGAGGGAGGGGCGGACAGCCCCTCCAGAAATCAGAGGGGCAGGTTGCCGTGCTTCTTCGGCGGGTTCGTGTCGCGCTTGTTGCGCAACATCGCGAGCGCGGCGCAGACCCGCTGACGCGTCTGCCGGGGCATGATCACCTCGTCGATAAAGCCGAGCTCGGCGGCCTTGAAGGGGTTGGCGAACTTGCCGCGGTACTCGTCGACGAACTCGGCTTTCCGCGCGACGGGGTCATCCGCCTCCTTAAGCTGGTTGCGGTAGATGATGTTGACCGCGCCGTCGGGGCCCATGACCGCGATCTCCGCGGTCGGGAACGCGAAGCTGATGTCGCCGCGGATGTGCTTGCTGCTCATGACGTCGTACGCGCCACCGTAGGCTTTGCGCGTGATGACGGTGATCTTGGGAACGGTCGCTTCACAGTAGGCGTAGAGCAGCTTGGCGCCGTGCTTGATGATGCCGCCGAACTCCTGCGCGGTTCCGGGGAGAAACCCAGGGACGTCGACGAAGGTGACGATCGGGATGTTGAAGCAGTCGCAAAAGCGAACGAAACGCGCGGCCTTCATGCTCGCGCCGATGTCGAGGCAACCGGCGAGCTGGTTCGGCTGGTTCCCGACGATGCCGACGGTGTGTCCTTCCATCCGCGCGAACCCGACCACGATGTTGGTCGCGTACATCGGCTGGACCTCAAAGAAGTCCCCCTCGTCGACCACGCGCTCGATCACGTCGCGCATGTCGTAGCCCTTCATCGAATCTTCGGGGACGACGGTGTCGAGCTCCTCGTCGGCGCGGCTCGCGGGGTCTGTGCACTCCTTGACCGGAGGGTTCTCCATGTTGTTCGACGGGATGAACGAGAGCAGTTCGCGCAAGGTCGCGATGCAGTCCTCGTCGTCCTCGCACGTGAAGTGAGAGACGCCGCTCTTCGCTTGATGCGCCGCTGCGCCGCCGAGCTCCTCCTTGGTCACCTCTTCGCCGGTGACCGTCTTCACGACGTCCGGTCCGGTGATGAACATGTAGCTTGAGCCCTCGACCATCATGATGAAGTCGGTGATCGCGGGGCTGTAGACCGCCCCGCCGGCGCATGGCCCCATGATGGCGCTGATCTGCGGAACCACGCCGCTCGCCAAGGTGTTGCGCAAGAAGATGTCGGCGTAGCCCGCGAGAGACTCGACGCCCTCTTGAATGCGAGCGCCGCCGCTATCGTTGAGCCCGATGACCGGAGCGCCGACCTTGAGCGCGAGATCCATGATCTTGACGATCTTCTTCGCGAACGCGCCGCTCAGCGAACCACCGAACACCGTGAAGTCCTGCGCGAAGCAAAAGACCTGACGCCCGTCGACCATGCCGTAGCCCGTGATGACTCCGTCGCCCGGGATCTGCTGCTCCTCCATTCCGAAGTCACGACACTGATGGACAACCAAGCGATCCATCTCGACGAAGGTTCCCGGATCCATGAGCAGCTCGATGCGCTCACGCGCGGTCAGCTTCCCCTGCGCGTGCTGTCGCTTCACGCGACGTTCGCCGCCGCCGGCCAAGGCCGCGCGGTTCAGCTCCTCAAGACGCTCAATTGTGTCCGCCATACCGCGATGGATACCACACGACGGGTGTGGGTTGGGGTAGGCGCGTACTCCGCGAGACAAGGACCGAAAACCGAATCTTGTGGATCACTCGCTCCGTTATTCTTGGAGGGGCTGTCCGCCCCTCCCTCCAAATAAGTAAATGATTTGGAGCCTCCCACCCATGTTCGCTCCGCTCTGCGCTCCTTCGTCGCTTTCCAATATCCGCCGCCTCTGTCTCGCCCGCGGCGAGCGGCTTCCCAATCACGGTCGAATCACGTGATCGAGCGGAAACGGCGGCAGTCGCTGAACCTGCTTTTCGGCGACCGACGCCGCCTCGAGCCGACCGCCGAACTTCAGACGGCTAGTGCGCGGTGACCTCATCGCCCGTGCCGGATGATGCGGAACAGACTCTGTCACGGGTACCTCTCAACGTCTTGGTTGGATCGCGTTCGTCCGTCGTTTGGTTCGAGTTCGCGTTCGACCCCTTAACGAAAAAGGGCGACCCGAAGGCCGCCCGCTTTCACGCTCAAGTTCCGCTTACTGGAACATGCCGAAGTTCGACTGGAGGTACGCGAGCACCGCTTCCATGTCGTCGTCGCTGATGCGGTCCGCGCCAAACGCGGGCATGCGGTCTTCGCCGTTCCGGATGATGTGGCGGATCTCAGCGAGGCTGTCGGTGCGGCCCTGAAGCTCCGGTCCAACCGCGCCGCCTTCATGGCAGCCCGCGCAGAAGGTCGCGTAGACCTCGCCACCCTTCGCGACATCCGAGGAGCCAATCGGGCCCTCGAACGCGGCGAGGTCTTCACCACCCGAGTGGCCCTCGTCGTGGTGCTCGTCATGGTCCGTCGCCGCCGTTCCGCCGCCACACGCGACGAGCGCGCCGCCCAGAACACCTGCAAGCAAGAGTCGAGTCATCTTCGTCATTCCATTCCTCCGCCCCGCGCTTCGCGAGGCGACGCCTTTTTACCAGTTTTGGTGAGCGAGCGCTGCTTTCTGTTCCTGCGCGCGCTCGTTTCGCTGCGAAGAACGCGCGGCTATCTACGCGCCTTTGCGCCCGATCTGCACGAGCTTGCTCCGCTGGAGTCGGGCCGCCTCCTCTTCATCGGAGACGTAGTCGCTGTGACACGACGCTTTGCCATCACCTTCAACGACCGCGCTCTTTGTCTTGCTCGCCAGCTTGTGAATCTCCTCTGGCGTGAGGTGCCCACGGCTCTCAAGGATCCTCTGCTGCTCTTTGGTCAGCGCGGGAGACTTCATCACGCGTTCGCGTTCAAAGCCGTCCGCCTTGCCGCTCGCGAACTCGACGATCTCTTTGCTGATGCGCACTGAGCACCAGTCGTGTCCGCACATCGCGCAGAAATCCGTGTCGACATCGAGGTCCTCGTCGTGAAAGGCGCGCGCGGTGTCTTGGTCGAAGGAGAGCTCGAAGTGCTTCTCCCAGTTGAGCGCCGCGCGGGCCCGTGTGAGGTCGTCGTCCCAGTCGCGCGAGCCGGGGATCCCGAGCGCAACGTCGGCGGCGTGCGCCGCGATCTTGTAGGCGATGCAGCCCTGCTTCACGTCGTCCTTCTTTGGCAAGCCGAGGTGCTCCTTCGGCGTGACGTAACAGAGCATGCTCGCGCCATGGTACGCGGCCGAGGTCGCGCCGATGCAGCTGGTGATGTGATCGTAGCCCGGGAAGACGTCGGTCACGAGCGGCCCGAGAACGTAGAACGGAGCCCCGTGACAGAGGGTCCGCTGCAGCTTCATGTTGTACTCGATCTGATCGAAGGGAACGTGGCCGGGGCCCTCGACCATGACCTGCACGCCCTTGCGCCAAGCGCGCTCCGTCAGTTCACCCAGCGTCGCGAGCTCAGCGAGCTGCGCAGCATCGCTCGCGTCTGCCAAGCCACCCGGTCGCAGGCCGTCGCCGAGCGAGAAGGACACGTCGTACTCTCGCATGACGTCACAGATGGCTTCGAAGTGCTCGTACATCGGGTTCTCGCGCTCGTGGACCAACATCCACTTCGCGAGGAGCGACCCACCGCGGCTCACGATCCCGATGAGGCGATCCTTGACGAGCGGGAGATGCGCGCGGAGCACGCCCGCGTGGATCGTGAAGTAGTCGACGCCTTGCTTCGCTTGATGAACGAGGCCCTCGAGAATGTCTTCGATCGAGAGGTCCTCGATCTTGCGTCCGATGATCATCGAGTAGATCGGGACGGTCCCGATCGGGACGGTGGACGCGGTCAGGATCGCTTCGCGCGTCGCGTCGAGATCACCGCCGGTGGAGAGATCCATGACCGTGTCTGCGCCCCAGCGCTTGGCCCACTGAAGCTTCTCGACCTCGTCACTCGTCCCCGACGCAACGGGCGACGCGCCCATGTTGGCGTTGATCTTCGTCAGGCTCGCGCGACCGATGCACATCGGATCAAGCGCGCCGGCGAGGTGAACGATGTTCGCGGGAATGATCATTCGGCCGGCGGCCACCTCGTCCCTCACCTGCTCGGCGGTGAGGTGCTTCTCGCGCGCCGCGACACGCTTCATCGCATCGGTGACGTGACCGAGTCGCGCATGCTCAAGCTGCGTGACCGCGACAAATCCCTCAGGCGCTTTCGCGAAGGCGCCGTCACGCCGCCAACCATCCGGCAAGAAATCCCACGCGGTCTTGTCGCTGGGCGCCGGCATCCCTGGCGTGTCGGGCGACGAGAACATCCGGGCACCGCCGATGTCGCTCTTGTTCGCGAACGAGCCGGGGGTGGTCCCGCTTTGGTCGCTGGACGGGTTGTGTGCGCCGTGGAGGGGAAGCTTGAGCTGCTGCATGAAGGTTCGCTTTCTCGACAGACGAGCTGTCTTTGCGTTCCGACGTAAGAGCGTGCGTGACGCTTCCCTACGCCGGCATGATCCGGATCAGGTTCGACGGGTTCATCTCAGCCTCACGGCGCCCCGAGCGTGCGCAAACGCTACAACCCTGGGAGACAATGCGCCAGCCGAGCGAAGCGAACGTTTGGGGTGAATCCGCGCGGAGAGGGGTCTCGAAAAGACCACCCGAAGAGACCGCAAGCGACGTGGTGACGCGGACCAAGGGAACCGAAGTGACTGAAAGCGGCGTTCGCGAGTGAGTGCTCTCCATGAGCGAAGCGAACGTTTGGGGTGATTCGCCGAAGGCGAGAGCGGTCTCGAAAAGACCCCTTAAGAGAAGAAAGACCTTCCTAAGAAGATCGCAACGTCGCGAGCGTCTCGTCCCGCCACGTCAGGAGTTCGCTGAACTCCTCCGCCAAAACCGGGTCCGTCCAGTGCTCTCGGGACGCCGGTCCGATCGGGCAGCGCTCTCTTGGTTTCACGAACTCAAGACCGTAGGCGATGACGACGTCCGCGTAGGTCAGCCGGTCTCCAAATACGGTTCCGCTCGCGCGCGCGTCAGAGAGCTCTTTCAGCGCCTCGCGCATCGCCTCGCGCGCGCCATCTCGGCCATCGTGATCGCTGGGGTACTTCTCGAGAATCTTCCCCGCGAGCTTTCGCCCGGTTCGGACACCGACCGGTCCAAGTAAGCGGATCGCACCGGGGAGGGATTCGCGGAGCGCTTCGTCATCTGCGATCACAGAGCGGGTCGTCCGTAGCCGCCCTTCGCTCAAGACCCGCTCCGCGAGCGCCGTAATGCGCCGCGTCTCCTCCACGTTCTCGTCCGAGAGAAACGCGGGGTCGCCCTGCTCCGCCGCGAAGCGCGCGATGTCGAAAGAGTCTCGCAGCGGTGGCGCGCCACGCCGCAAGAGCACGGGAACGGTGAGCTTCCCGAAGGGGTCGCGCAGCTCAAGCCGCAGTCGCGGCTCGGAGACCGCGGGGATGAACGCGCGCATTCGAAACGGGACTTTGCAGGCGCGGAGCGCGGTTTTCGCGCGCTGAGACCATGGGGAGTACGCGATCGACACCAGGGTGTTCATAACGGTTCGTACACCGCGACACGCATTGCTGGGGGGATTTTTCGATCCCCCTCTCCCGTTGGTCGATTCACCCCAAACGTTCGCTCCGCTCTGGCTGCGCGCGAAGTGCGCGACGCTCCTCGACCGGTCGCTTCGCTCCCCATCTCGTCGCGTCACCACGTCGCTTGCTCATCACGTGCACGCCTCTCTGAGGACTAACGCATCAGCCCCAGGACACCGTCGGGAACGGGTTGGCGGGACGCGCGAAGAGATACCCCTGAAACAAATCGCAGCCGAGGTCGAGCAGGACGTCGCGTTCGTCGACCGTTTCGACGCCTTCGACGACGAGCGGGCAGTGCATCTCTTTGCACATGCCGACCACCATCTTCACGACGGTCTGCTTGGTACGATCGAGATGAACGTTGCGCACGAGGCCCATGTCGAGCTTCGCGATGTCGGGCTCAAGGAGCGCGACCGAGTTCAGGCTGGAGTAGCCCGAGCCGAGATCGTCGACCGCGATGCGGTAACCAAAATCGCGCAACGCCGCGAGCCGATCGGAGAGGTTGTCGACCTCACCGAGGGGAGCGCGTTCCGTCACCTCCAAGACGACCCTGTTCGCGATGTCGGCGAGCGGCGCGGAGGTCAGCAAAGGGTCGACTAAGTCCGAAGGCTCAATGTTGAGAAAGAGCTGCTCCCGACGTGTTCGCATCGGACCGATCGCCGCATTCCGAATCGCCTCGCTCAGCCGCGGGAGCTCTCCCAAGCGCCGCGCCAGGTCGAGCAACGCGGCGGGATGATTCACCTCGTGGTCGTTGGAGCGAACAAGGGTCTCGTACGCGACGACGTGCCGGCCAGACCAGCTCACGATGGGTTGATACACGACAAAGAGACCATCCATCGCGCGCTCGAAACGCTCGCGCATCTGAAGCTCAAGAATCGCGGAGGGTCGCTCCCGTCGCTCCGCCACCGCGGCGCTCACAACGTTGAGGAGTTCACGGGGATCGACCGGCTTGATCAAGTAGCGGTGCACGCCTTGCTCAATGGTCTGCATGATCGTCCCGACGTCGCCGTCGCCGGTGACGACAACGATCGGGAGACGGTCGTTGTCCACACGAAGCCGGCGCATCAGCTCAATGCCGTCCATCCCGTCCATGCCGTGAAGGTGAAGATCCGTCAGCACAAGATCGATGTTCTCGTGTCCCACCACGGCAAGCGCTCGATCCGCGTTCGCGGTGAGCGTGACTTCGTACCCAGACCTTCTCAACAGGCGCCCCCACGCCCTCGCGATGCTCTCCTCGTCTTCGACGACGAGAACATGGCCCGACCCATCTTCCGTTCCCAACACACATTTACTGTGTGAACGGTTGTTCGCCTTGTCCAGGAAGAACGCACGAGTGGTCAGCAGAGTCACAAGCCGATATCACTCAAATGTGCGTTGGCTACTCCTCTTGGCCGTGATCGCGTCCGGCTGCGGTGGGAGCGGCGGCCTTATGGAAGACGCGGGGATGGACGACGTCTCAAGTGACGCGATCGCCGACGCGCGTGTCGACACAGCCGACGCGCGGATGGACGCGAGCCGCGACAGTGGTCCCGACACAGACGACACGGGTGCAGACGACTCCGGTGCAGACGACACCGGTGCAGACGACTCCGGACACGACGCCACCACGGACCCCGCCGACACCGAACCGCCGCCTCGACTCGGCCCGCCCTATCCCATCGTGTTGGCGCACGGGTTCTTTGGGTTTGAAGACTTCGCCGGCTTGGCGTTTGAGACCTACTTCTTCCAGGTCAAAGCCGACTTGATGGAACGCGGTGAGCAGGTCTTCACGCCCGAGGTGGACCCGTTCAACAACTCGGAAGTTCGCGGCGAACAACTCGCGGACCGGATCGAAGACATCCTCGCGATGACAGGTCACGAGAAGGTGCTCATCATCGGTCACTCCCAAGGTGGCCTCGACGCGCGGTATGTCGCGAGCACGCGCCCCGACCTGGTCGCGGCGGTCGTGAGCTACGCGACGCCGCACCGCGGGTCTCCCATCGCCGACATCGCGCTCGGGCTCATTCGCGACGACCGCTCGCGCGCCTTGATCGATCAGCTCGTACGGATCATCGGGGCGCCGATCTACGACGAGGTCGGTGAAGAGACCAGCGTGGTCGCCGCGGTGCAGCAGCTCAGCGCCGAGGGAACGTTGCGCTTCAACGAGACCTACGAGGACGCGCCGACGGTCGGCTACTTTTCGATCGCGGGCCGTACCGATTTGGTGCTCGCGCGAGACGTGTGCCGGTCGGACGACGCCCCGTCCTTCATCCGAGACTTTGACGGGACGAGAGACCTCGTCGACCCCCTCTTCGACATCCCCGAATCGATCCTCGATGGAGACAACCCCTTCAACCCCATCGCCAACGACGGACTCGTCCGCGTGGAAGACGCTCAGCACGGAGTTTTCCTCGGCTGCGTTCCCGCGGACCACATGGATGAAGTCGGTCAGATATTGGGCGACCGACCGGGTCTTGGGAACGGTTGGCGACACAAGCCGTTTTTTCGTGACTTGGTGAGTTTCCTTCGCTCGGAAGGGTACTGACTCTTCGCGAATCGCGTCGACGTCAGTCTTGGCCCGCTACGATCGATCTGCTAGTTAGTAGACCTGTCTCGCTTGAACGCAAGACAGGCGACCACGGGCCGCGATGCCTGAAACAGTAGGAGTTCTGAGGAGGTCATGGCGAGCCCACAGATGGTGATGTACGAGGAGGAGTTCAACCAGATCCGCGCGATCGTCGATCGCCTGGTGAGGGACGCGAACGCTCAGGTCGTCTTCATCATCGACAAGAACGGTCAGCTGATCGCAGCCGCGGGTGAGAGCGAGCAGATCGACACGACGTCGCTCGCGTCGCTCACCGCCGGCAACATCGCCGCGACCGGAGGCATCGCCAAGATCCTTCGCGAGAACGAATTCACGACGCAGTTCCACGAAGGGGAGCGCGCGAACATCCATATCCAGCTCGTCGGGAACCGGGTCATCCTCGTGGTGATCTTCAACAACCAGACGAGCCTTGGCCTTGTTCGACTGCGCGTCAAAAAGGCGACCGAGCACCTCAACGGCATCTTCGAGATTCTTCTCCAGAAGGCCCAAGACCCCAATCAACAGACGCCGTTCGCCGAAATCACCGACGACGACATCGACAACCTCTTCAACGACTGACCGGACCTGACGTGTCGTTCATCAACTACCTATCGAGAGAGATCAACTGCAAGATCGTTTACTACGGGCCTGGCCTGTGCGGAAAAACGACGAATCTGCAGTACATCTACAACAAGACCAACCCCGAAGCGAAAGGCAAGATGATCAGCCTCGCGACGGACACCGACCGCACCCTCTTCTTCGATTTCCTCCCGCTCGCGCTCGGCGAGATCCGGGGCTTCAAGACGCGGTTCCATCTCTACACGGTGCCCGGTCAGGTCTTTTACGACGCGAGCCGTAAGCTGATCCTCAAAGGCGTCGACGGCGTGGTCTTCGTCGCGGACTCGCAGATCGCGCGCGCTGAAGCGAACCAAGAGTCGCTCGAGAACCTGCGGACGAACCTCGCGGAGCAGCAGCTCGACCTCGACGAGGTCCCATACGTCATTCAGTACAACAAGCGCGATATGCCGAGCATCATGTCAGTGGAAGAGCTTCGCGCGATGTTGAACCCGACCCGGGTGCCCGACTTCGAGGCCGTCGCGGTCAACGGCGACGGTGTCTTCGACACGCTCAAGGCGGTCGCCAAGCTCGTCCTGACCGAGCTCAAGCGCGGCACACCGAAGTGACCTCGTCCGCCATGGGCTGAGACGAAAAAGAAAAAGCGACGCCGAGGCGTCGCTTTTTCGTTCCGTCATGCAGAGCCAGCAGGCTGCTAGAGCCCGAGCCAGCTCCGAGTGTCGAGGCTGCGCGTCCCGCGGCGCACCTCGAAGAAGAGCGAGCCGTCGGTGGTGCCGACCGCGCCGCCGCGACCGAGGGTGTCGCCGTTACGAACGCCGATGTGTCCGAGGCCGCCGTAGAGAGAGAAGTGGTCGCTGCCATGATCGACGATCACCAGGTTCCCATAGACGCCGTAGCGCTGCGCGTAGACGACGCGACCGCTCGCGACCGCCCGAACGAGCGCGCCTCGATCCGCGGCGAATGAGAGACCGGAGCCTTCGCCGCGCGTCGCGTTCTCAATGGAGGTCACGTTCATGACCGGGAGCTCAAGGCGGCCGCGCTGCGAGGCGAAGGTGGGCCCGCTGTTCGGGTTGATCACGCGAATGCCGCCGCCCACGCCCGCGCCGCCGAATCCGCCGTAGCCGCCGTAGCCGCCGCCGCCGAACCCGCCGTAGCCCGAAGGGACCGCGGGCATCCCGGCGTACACGCCGCCGCTGAAGGCGTCATGAAAGAGCTGCTGCTGCGCTTGCGCGTCCCGCATCCGGCGCTGCTCTTCTTGGAGCACCGAGAGCCGGTCTTGGGCGGCCCGCTCTTCGCCCTGCGCGCGCGTGAGCTCTGCGCGAAGCGCCTGTTCACGGTCATCCAGAAACGCGAGCGCGGTCAGGTCGCGACGGACCATCCGCTCAAGTCGCTCGACGCGCGAGAGGTGCGAGAGCATCGCCCTAAACCCGCCGGCGACCGGAAGCATCCCCGCGCGTCGCAAACGATAGAGCGCGCGACCACGTTCGTTCATTCGCGCCCGAGCGGCGGTCCGCTGCGGCTCCAGTCCATTCGTCTCCGATTCAAAGCGCTCACGCGCGGCGCGCGCCGTCTCCACCCCGCGGAGCGCGTCCGCGAGCTGGGTCTGAGACGGTGCCGCTCCACCACCGCCGAAGGGCATCGGGGTCTGCGCGAGCGTCGGCAGCGCGACGAGGGCGCAGAGGACCAGGACCAGCGAAGCGAGGCGAGTCGTTTTCACGGCGCGCATCAAACCGTCAGGTAGCGACGCAGAGAGATCGCGCTACCGAGCGCGCCGACGGCGGCGCCCGTCACGATGATCGCGACCAAGAGCCACGGCTCGATGAACACGCTCCGCATCCCCGCGAGCGCCGCGAAGGTCACGTCGATCCGGGGTCGCAGAAGGAAGAACCCGAGCATGAGCAGTGCCACCGCGAGGAAGGCGGAGATGAACCCTTGGAAGGTCCCCTCCAAGACAAACGGACCGCGTACGAAACCGTCCGTCGCGCCGCAGAGCTTCATCACCTCGATCTCTTGCCGACGGCGCGCGACCGCGAGTCGGATCGTGTTACCGATGACGGCGACGACGCAGAGGGAGACCAACAACGTGAGCGCGAACGCGAACCCGCGGCCCGCTGCGAGCAGCGACTCCAAGCGGTCAAACCAGCCGCGATACGTCTCGACGTCTTGGACGGCGCGAAACTCAGTGACGCGCGCCGCGATGGCGTCCACGCGCTCGGGCTCGGCGTCCGCCACCAAGGTCACCTCGAGCGACGCCGGGAACGCCTCGGCGGGAAGCGCGGAGAGATCCGCGCCCACGTCCGCGTGTTCGAGGAACTGCGCGCGGGCCTCGGCCGAGGACAGGTGCGTGACGCTCGCGGTCTCGCTGAGCCCCTCGAGAACCGCGCGGAGCCGCTGTACGTCCTCGCCTTGCGCGCCGTCTCGCAGGTAGACCGTGACGCGGCCGCTCCGACCCCAACGGTCCGCCATCTCGGCGAGGTTCTGCATCGTGAGAATGGCGCCCGCCACGCAGAGGAAGGCGACGGTCAAGCTGGAGACCGCGACCAAGTAGAGTCGCCGCTCCTCGCGGAGTCCTCGGCGCGCTCGCGTCACTGCTGATTTGAAATCCATCGTTGCCTCCTCAGCCCGCGACCGCGTGCAAACCGCTGTTGTTCTTGTTGCGCTGACCGGGCCAGCTCGAGAGCCCGGACTGTGCCTCGACGACCCGACCGTCGACGATGGAGATCAGGCGATGCTCGCGCTTCGCGATCAGCGAGTGGTCGTGGGTCGCGAAGAGCACGGTCGCTCCGGTCTCGTTGATCTCTTCAAAGAGCGTCAGGATGTCGATCGCGAGGTGTGGATCGAGGTTGCCGGTCGGCTCATCCGCCAGGATCAGCGCCGGCTCCGTCACGATCGCGCGCGCGACCGCGACGCGCTGCTTCTCGCCGCCCGAGAGGTTCTCGGTCCGCTCTCGGCCACGTCCGCTCAGCCCGACCCGCTCGAGCGCCTCCGAGACGCGCGAGCGCACCAAGCGACGCGGCATCGAGAGGATCTCAAGCGCGATGGCGACGTTCTCAAATACGGTCCAGTGCTCGACGACCTTGAAGTCCTGAAAGACGATCCCGAGGTTGCGGCGAAGGAACGGGATCGACCGGTCGGTCAATCGCGCGATGTCACGCCCAGCGAAGAGAATGCGCCCCTGATCGACCGTGTGCTTACGGTAGATCAACTGAAGCAAGGTGCTCTTGCCCGCGCCGCTCGGACCTGTGATGAACGCGAACTCGCCGCGCTGCACCGTCAGGTTGAGCCCCCTCAACGTCGGCTGATCCGCGTCGAAATACTTCGTCACGTCATCGAGGACGAGGATGGGGCGATCATCGTTCGCGGCGCTCTGCGCGCCCGCTCGGAAGAACTGAAATGGCCGAACGACCGTGGGCTTGTCGCGATGAGGCATAGAACCTCGTTAACCCTTGGTCAGGAGGTCGACCAAAAAAGGCGCGATGATGTATCGCCTTTGCGACGCTGGCTGGATGGCGATTCGTGTGGACGGAAAAGAAAAAGAGGACCCGAGGGCCCTCTCCGTCCTCACGCGCTTGCGCGACTAGTCGAAGAGCACGCGCAGGTCGTAGTCGCTCGCGGTGGTCGAGGTCGACTCGACGATCAAGTGATAGGTGCCAGGCTCCAGATCCCCGGTGGTCACCAAGGTCGTCGGAGACGCGCCGCTGCGACACTGTACGTTCGCGCCGGTGCACTCCGCCCCGCGAAGCGTGAGGTACATCGTGCTCGTGCTCCCGCCGACGCGGGACGCAATGGCGGTCATCTGCTTCGGTGAGCGCAACGTGAACGTGTAGAAGGCGTCGTTGAGCGCGCGACCCGTGCAGCCCATCACGTCGTCCTCGAAGTCGATCAACGTGTCCGTGCTGACGTACCCGCCCGTGATGTTGATCGCTCCTTCGCAGCGGTCGTTCGGGGGCACAGGGGTCGGTGGCCGCGTCTCGATCATCGCGGTGATGTTCCCGCTGCTCGAGGTCGACGCGGAGGTCACGTAGTACGTCCCCGCCGGCAAGCTTCGGTAACTCTGGACGTTGGGCGTCGACGCAGAGCGACAGCGAATCTCGGAGCCCGTGCGGCCACACGCCGTCGAGAGCGAGGTGTAGTGGAAACCCGGAGCCGTGGTCGTCACGGTGACGTCCCGCGTCCGATCCAGGGTGAAGGAGAAGTTGACGTCGCGGAAGGACGAGCTCGTTCCGCCACATCCCGTCCCGGAATCAAGCTCCGCCATCGTGAGGGGAACGGTTCCCATCGAGGACGTGATGTCGATCGCGGTGTCGCAGCTATCGCCGGGGTTCCGCGGGAGCGGATCCGTAACGGTCACATCCAGCGACCACGTGGAAGCGGTCGTCGAAGAGCTCTCGAGGATGACGTAGTAGACCCCTGCCGGGAGTCCGCGTTGGCGAATTTCATTGGTCGACGCGGATCGACACGTGATGGTCGATGAGGTGTCGCTGCAGTCCGTGACGAGGGAGAGGTACGTAGACGGCGTGAACGAGCCACCCATCGAGCGCCCCACGAGCGTCACATCCTTCGGAGCATCGAGCTCAAGGCGGTAGACAGCATCCTTCACGGAAGCGGTGCTGGTTCGGCAAGAGAGCGCGTAGTCGTCTTCGACCTCGAGGAACATCCCGGTGAACATGCCGCCCGCGGAGATGTCCTCCGTCCCGGCGTTACACACGTCGACCGGCGGAATCGGGGTCGGCGGCTCGAACATGAGGGTCAGGTCGAACACAGACGCGGTCGCCGTCTTGACGATGATCACGTACTCGCCCGGCGGAAGGCTTCGCTGAAGAACCACCGGGGGAGAGGCGCGGTTGCAACGAACATCCGGACCCGTCTCGCACATCGCGGCCGGCCGAATCGCCACCGCAGCGTTGGTCCCGCCGCCGCCCACGGTCGCGCGCACGTCCTGCATCTCTTCCAGGGTGAAACGGAAGACCACGTCCGGACCGGTCGGCTGACAGCCAAGCGCATAATCCGCTTCGGAGCTTCGCGTAGACCCAGAGTAGGTACCCGGGCCATCGAGCTCTTGTGCGCTGTCGCAGTCATCGTTCTCGGGAAGGCAGCTCTCGTCGAGGAAATCGCGGAGACCATCGCAATCATCGTCGCGGCGGTTCGTGCAGTCTTCGACCGCGCCCGGGAAGATGTCCGTTCCAAAGCGTGGATCGTCATCGCAGTCTTCGCCGCCGCACGTTCCCGCTGCGAAGCCGTCGCCGTCCAGATCACGTGGCTCGTGCTGACAACCGACCACCTCGTCACAGGAATCGACGGTGCAGGAGTCCTCATCGTTGCAGTAGAGGGGCGCGGCGGCGCGGCAACCAAGAACACGATCGCAGATTTCTTCGCCGTTGCACGCGTCTCCGTCGCTGCACATCTCGGGCATGGGCATATTCACACAAGCGCCGCGCTCTTCGTCGCAGGCGTCCATCGTGCACTCGATGCCATCATCGCACCGGTCGGTCACATCGGCGGTGCAGACGCCCGCCGCGCAGACCTCCGCGCCGTTGCAGAAGCAGTTGTCTTGGCAATCGACGTTCGCCTCGCACGCGTTTCCGATGGTGCTGCCCGGATCGCACACCACCGGCCCCGTGTCAGGCGGGGGGGTCGTGTCGGGGACGAAAACGTCGGGGGAGTTGGTGTCGACGTTGAAGCCAACATCCGGAAGGTCTCGTCCTCCGCCTACAGTGCACGCGGAGAGCGCGCCGCAGAGAAGAGAACCCAAGATTAAGAATCGCCGTTCCATATTTATCCCTTGCGGGTCGTGAGATTGATTGTCGATCTCAAAGGTCCTCGACAGTGACCTCAAAAGTGTACTCGCCCGCGTTCGATGAACCGAAGCCGTCCACCACAAAATAATGGTTACCTGGTTCCAGGTCGCGTGTCAGCAAGCTCGTCGTGCCGTCCCCACCATCGTCATCGCAGGCGACCTCTGCATCGCTCACGCACGCACCGGTGTGGAGATGAAGAACGGTGTCGAAGGTGGAGCCGTCCGTTGTGGCGGTGACCCGCTTCGGCTCGGTGAGCGGCAGCAGGAAGACCGCGTCGCGTGACGTCGCGCCCCCGCCACAGCGGGTTGTGCCGTAGTCGTTGGCCATTGTGGTGGTGTCCCCGGTGAAGAGTCCCCCAGTCACGGGGACAGGATGGGCGCGTTCACAGTTCTCGTTGCCGACCACCGCTTCGGACGGCGTAGGCGGCGTCGTCTCGACCGTCAGCTCGAACGATCCCGCCGAAAAGGACTCTACGATCACGTAGTATGTGCCTCGCGCGAGATCGCGGATCCGGGCGCGGGCAGGCGAGCCGCTCGTGCACCGCAGGTCGTCCATTTCCTCTCCGCACTCTTCGCGGACCGACACGTTGACGAAGCGATCGCCGTCGGCGACGACCGTGACGTCGCTCCGCTCGGGGAGTTCGAAGGAGTAGACCGCGTCCCGATAGAAGAACGCGCACGTGAGCGCATGATCGTCTTGTTTGTCGGCGAGCGTGCCTTCGATCGGTTCCCCGATCGTGAGCGGGATCGGGTCCTCGCAGGTGTCGCCTGCGGGCGGGCTCGACGGATCTTCAAACGCGATGTCGAGAATGAAGTCGAGCTCGCGGAACGAGGGACCATCGACGATCAGGAAGTACGTTCCTGGGTCGAGCGAGTAAACGCGCGCTCCGGCGGGTGAGCCGCGGCCACAGCGGAGCTCCTCGCTCTCGTCGTCGCAGTCTTCCTTGAGCGTGAACGAGACCGTGTCGCGTGAGGTCGCGAGCACGGACGCCACGACGTCCTTGCGCTCTGTGAGCGTGAACGTGTAGGCGAGGTCCAGCCCAAGCGAAGCACCACACGAGAGCTCGTAGTCGCCGGCGACGTCCACGAGGGACCCTTCAAAGCGTCCGCCTTCGCTCACATCAATCGCGCCTTCGCACGTGTCGTTGGGCGGAGGCGCGGTCGCGTCACTGAACTCAATGTTGACGTCCAATTCACCGCCGATATCGAGGAGAAGGACGAAGTAGGTGCCTGGCTCCAGGTTCCGCATCCGCGCGCGACCGGGGAAGCCATTGCGGCACTCAAACTCGGTATCGCGATCGTCACAATCTCGCCGCACCGCGACGTAGACCGAGCTGCGCCCCTCGGCGGTGATGTCGACATCTTGTGGCTCGTCGATCGTGAAGCTCAGGACCAGGTCTCGTCGGCCAGCGCCCCCGCAGCCGAGCGAGTAGTCAGGGGAGGCACCCGTGGAGTTGAGCGTGAACGCCCCTCCCGCGCTTACATCGAGCGCGTCGTCGCAGGTGTCGTGTTCGGGTCGGCCGCAGTCGGCTTCATCCGTGGCTTCGTCACAATCGTTGTCGATTCCGTCGGCGCAGACCTCGGCGACCAACGACGCGCGGCCAGGATCGCGATCGTCGCAATCCGTACCGCCCTCGCAGTGCCAATCCGCTTCTCCGTCCGAATCGAAATCCCGCGGAAAATGCCGGCAGAGCTTCTCCTCTTCGTCGCAACGGTCGATCGTGCAGACGTCGTCATCGCTGCAGCTCTCGATCACGCCTGGAACGCAACCACGGAGTGGATCGCACTGTTCTGTGCCGTTGCAGAAAATGCCGTCTGAACACATCGCGGGGTCCACCGGGTTGCGGCAGGTCCCGGTCGCGTCGCAGATGTCCCGGGTGCACATCACCCCGTCGTCGCATTGCGCGTCGTCAGTACACTCGGGGGTGGTGTCTGGGAGCGTGGTGTCGGGGGCAACGTCAATGACCGTCACGTCCATTCCGACGTCCGCGTCACGCATCGGCGGATCGGTATCGCCGCAGCCAGACACGAGCAGACAGCCAGACACGAGCAAACAGGCAAGAATCGGGTGAGCGCGAAGCGCGACAGAGACCCACGACGAAGAGGAGGAGTCAACGGCCCTTGATTGGCCGGCGCGCGCGGCGTTTCTAAGCAAATACATGAGTTGATTCCGCGCACGGAGCGCGGTCCCTTGAGTATGACACGGAACCCAGCCCTTTTGGACGCGAACCTCCACCTTCCGCCCTGCCTTGAACGTGGTGCCGATGGCGGAGACGACGGGCGAACCGTCTCGTACAAGAGAGCATGTTCGCCCGGTCTTCGTTGACGCGAGATCGCGCGGCCGATATTCCCTCAAGCACGGTGGACGCGTTGAAAGAGATTACATTCCTCCCGCTTCCGCCGGAGAAACTGCCGAAGAGCATTCGGCGTTTCGCGAACGTCGATGCGCCGACCCCAGCCCGGATGATGGCCGCCAAGGGTCTGGTCCCGGCAAAGGGGGGCGACCTCGTCTCGCTTTTGTGTCAGCTCGCGAATGACGCGGACTCGGAGGTCAAGCGAACGGCGACCGAGAGCCTCAACAACCTCCCGGACACCATCCTCCTTCCGGCCTGCGGACAGGTCGACAACCCCTCGCTGCTTCACGGGGTCTCGGAGTTCTTCGCGAACCGAGAAGACGTGCTCATGGAGGTCCTGCAGAACCGCGCAGCCTCGGACTTCACCTACGAGTCCATCGCGAAAGCGTGCTCTGAGAATCTTTGCGAACGGATCGCCCTCGACCAGCAGCGCCTGCTCGGCGCGCCGAAGATCATCGAGGCGCTCTACAACAACACGAACACCCGCAGCTCGACCGCCGACCGCCTGGTCGAGCTTGCCGTGCGTAACAACGTCGACCTCAGCGGTATCCCTGCGTTCAAGCTGCACGCAGAGGCGATCAAGGGGCAGCTGATCCCGGAGCCCACCGAGGAACCGCTCCCGGGCGACGACATCTTCGCCAAGACCGTCGAGGTGGATCACGACGAGGACGCCTTCGAGGTCGACGAAGAAGAAGGCACCGAGGAGCTCAACTCGAAGTCCAAGCCGCTGAGCTTCCAGATCATGGACATGAACCTCGCCGAGAAGATCCGCTTGGCCGCGGTTGGAAACGCCGCGGCGCGTTCCATCCTGGTTCGTGATCAGAACAAGCTCGTGTGCATGGCCGCGATCAGCTCCGCCAAGATGCGGGAGCGCGAAGCGGCGAAAATCGCGGTGAGCAAAGAGGTGACGCAGGAGGTCCTGCGCTACATCGGCAACCGAAAGAAGTGGGCGCGCAACTACGAGATCAAGCGCGCGCTCGTGTTCAATCCGAAAACCCCGATGGGGATCGCCCTCCGCTTTCTCGGCCACATGCGAGAGAACGACGTGAAGGCGCTCGGAAAGACCCGGGGCGTCCGCGGCGCCCTCAAGACGGCTGCGCTCGCGCGGCTTCGGAAGCGAGAAAAGAAGTAGATGTCCTTTCTTCGTAATCTGTTCGGCGGGAAGAGCTCCCGCGAGAAAGCAGACGCGCTCTTCAATGAAGGAGACTACGGCGCCGCGAAGCTTGAGTACGAGCGGGCGCTCAAGGGCGACGACGCAGACCACGCGGCCGCGCGCGTCAAAGAGTGCCTTGACGCGATCGCAGAGGGACGCATCGAAGAAGCCAACCGCCTCATAGAGCTTGGCGATCCGGACCTCGCGCGCGACGAGCTGCTCGGCGCCATCGAGGTCGCCGACGACCCCGCGGTTCGGAAAGCCGCTCAGGACCTCATCGACAAGCTCGAGGTCGTGGAAGCGGTCGAGCAAGCGCAGACCATGGAGATCACGGACGAGGAGCGACTCGCGTTGATCATCGGGTCGTGGGAAGAAGCGCAGGCCGACGAATACGACGAGTACGGCGACCCGATTTTCGACGCGGTCCTCAAGCTCAACGACGGCGAGTACGCGGAGGCGACGACTTCGCTGGAAGCGATACTCGAGAGCGCCGAAGCGCCGCGCTACCTCTACCTTGATCTCGGACGCGCCCGGCTCGGCAACGAAGACGTGGACGGTGGCAAAGAAGCGCTCGTCGAGTTCCTCGAGTGCCTCGACGACGACGAGGTCTCCGATACGCGACTGCTCGCGCGAATGGAGCTCGCGCGGCTCGCCAACGAGGCCGACGACTTCGCCGGCGCCATGGAGCAGTTTCAGACCGCGATCGACGAAATGGAGAGCGACCACCGCCCTTACCTCGCGATGGGCAACTTCCTCCGCTTGTCAGGCACTCCCGCCGAAGCGGCTGAGGTCCTGGAGGTCGCGGCCGCGGTGATGAGCGACATGAACCCCGACTGGCGCGTCATGCAGGAGCTCGGTCACGCCTATCGCGACGCGGAAGAGCCGAAGCGCGCCATCCAGTGGTTCGAGAACGCGATCGACTTCTTCACGGGGAAGCGACACCTCGACTTCCCGCCATCGGTCGCGGTCCCGCTCGCGGAGCTGCACGAGGAACACGGCAAGCTGGAGCGCGCCGCGGATATGTACCGCGCCCTCTCACAAGGGAGCGACCGCGAACGTCACGCCTTCTACTACCGCCACGCGGGTCGTGTCCTTCGCGCGCTTGGGTTGGAAGAGGAAGCGCTCCGCATGCTCAAGCGCGCGGCCGCGATCGTCACCGACGATGAAGAGCGCGCGGAGATCACCGCCCTCCTCGAAGCGGACTGATCGTCCCGCGCGATGAGCTCCGACACGAGAGCGGCGAAGAGCGCCGACCGGGACGCCCAGCGGAGAGCCGAGCGTAAGGCCGCGCCCCTCATCATCGGGCTGTCGTGTTCCCTCTGCGCGATGTCGGCCGCGATGCTCGGCCCCTTCGTGATGGGATGGGGACTCGCGCTGGGCGTCGCCGCCGCGAGCCTGGTCCTCGGGATCGGGCTTCTCTACGAGGATGACGTCGCGCTCTCGCACGCCACACGGTTCGCGGTCGCGGGCGCGCTCGGCTTCGGCCTCGTGACCATCGCGATGACCTGGCCGCGCGGAGGAGAGCTGTCGGAGGAGACGCTCACGATCCTCAACGTAGGGTCCTTGGACGATGGAAAACGCGCGCTCATTCAACGCTGGTTGACCTTCTTCGCGGGGACCCCGGTTGCGCTTTTTTCCCTGTTCAAGAAGCGAAAAAACCAGTCCTGAGCGGGTGCGCGGCGGGCGCCGTGTGTTAAGTTCACGACGTACGAGGCGTGGACCAAGAATCGACTTGGCCGCGACCACGGGCAGATCGAACAAAACATGACTCAGGGACCCTCTTCGGAGAAGAGCGCTGCGAAGCGCAAGCCGGTCAAAATCACGACGCTTCGGCGGATGAAAGAACGCGGAGAGCGGATCACGATGGTGACCGCATACGACGCGACCTTCGCCCAGATGTTCGATGAAGCAGCCATCGAGATGCTGCTGGTCGGCGACTCGCTCGGGATGGTCGTGCAAGGTCACGACAACACCCTCCCCGTCACCGTCGACGAGGTGATCTATCACTGTCGCGCGGTCGCGCGCGGTACTCGCTACGCGCACATCGTCGGCGACATGCCGTTCATGAGCTACGCGACCCCCGACGAAGCCGTTCGCAACGCGGGGCGCTTCCTCGCGGAAGGCGGCGCGCACTCGGTCAAGCTCGAGGGCGGCGAAGAGATGGCCGAAACGATTCGCCGGATCGTGTCCGCAGGGATCCCCGTCGTCGCGCACGTGGGTCTCACGCCCCAGCACGTCCACGCGATGGGCGGCTTTCGGGTGCAGGGCAAAACCGAAGCCGCCGCCGAGCGTGTCCTCCGGGACGCGCGCGCGGTCGAGGCCGCCGGCGCGTGCGCTGTGGTTCTGGAAGGCATCCCGACAGACCTCGCCGCCGACATCACCGCGACGCTCAACATTCCGACGATCGGGATCGGCGCCGGCGCGGAGTGCGACGGTCAGGTGCTCGTCAGCTACGACCTCCTTGGGCTCACACCAAACTTCCAGCCGAAGTTTGTGAAGCGATACGCGGAGATGTTCAGCGACGGCATCGAAGCGGCCAAGGCGTACCGCGACGAGGTAAAGTCCGGGGCGTTCCCCGCGCGCGAGCACACCTTCGGGATCGTCAAACGAGACAACCCGCTGTTCACGGTCGCCGAGGATCCCAAGCGCGTAGCCGGAAGCGGCGGCGGTGGCTACGGTCCGCAGGGTTGACCCTCTTCTCTCTTCTCCGTGACGCTCGCCGCGTCGCGGAGATACAGTCGCGCCAAGCGCGGCTGAGCGATCGCAAAGGAGACCGGACCGATGGACGTCATCCAGGACAAGTCTGAGCTACGCGCGCGGTGCGACGCCGCGCGCGCGAAGGGTCAGCGAGTCGGTTTGGTTCCCACGATGGGCGCGCTTCACGAAGGGCACCTCGCGCTCGTGCGCGGCGCCATGGAGCGCGGCGCGGATTTCGTCGTCGTCACGATCTTTGTGAACCCGCTCCAATTTGGCCAAGGGGAAGACCTCGCGAAGTACCCCCGGCCCCTTGAGCGGGACGTGGAGCTCTGCGAACGCGAAGGCGCCGCCCTGGTCTTCGCGCCACGCGCGGGCACGATGTATCCCGACGGCTTTCAGACGCACGTCGAGGTCGAGCGGATCACCCGCCCGTTGGAAGGAGAGCATCGCGCGGGGCACTTCCGCGGGGTGACCACGATCGTCACGAAGCTCTTTAACATCGTCGGTCCCTGCGTCGCCGTCTTCGGTCGAAAAGACTTCCAGCAGCTCCGCGTCATTGACCGCATGGTCCGCGACCTCGACATGCCCGTTGAGATCGTCAAGCACCCGATCGTGCGCGAGCCGGACGGCCTCGCGCGTTCCTCCCGCAATCGCTACCTCAACGAAGACGAGCGCGCGCGCGCGCTCTCGCTCTCCCGCGCCCTGCGCGAAGTGAAGGCGCTCTGGGACAACGGCGAGCGTGATCAAGAGGCCCTCATCTTCGCGGCGCGTCAGCACCTCACGCACGCGAACGCTGAGATTGACTACGTCTCTCTGGTCGACGCGGAAACGCTCCTCCCGCCGGATGAAACATCGACGAGCGTGCAGGCGCTGATCGCCGCGCACATCGGGACCACCCGGCTCATCGACAACATCACGCTCGTCTAGCGGGCTGCTAAGTTCAGCGACGACGCCGGCGTCGTCGACGACGCGTCGGTGCCGGTTCCTCGGTCTGCGGCACGGGGATGACGATGGCGCGCGGCGCGTCTGACGCCAGGACGTGCGAGATGGTCTGTTCGCCCCGCCCCGGGATCACCGCGCGAAGCGTCAGGGTGGCGCCGAGCGGAAGATCGTTCACCGTCACGGGCCCTTCCCCATGGAGCACTCCGTCGACCCAAACCTGACCGCCCGCGGGCTCGGTCTGGATCGTGATCGCGAAGCGACGCGGGCGGAGCACCGCGACCTCGCGAATGGTCGTCCCTTCTGCCCCTTGGAAGGCGTGCTGCCACGGCTCGAAGTCGGGATGAGAAACCACCAGCTGGTAGGCCTTCCCGGCCTCCACCTCACGTTGCGAAATCGGGGTGTCGCCGATGGGTTCACCGTTCAGCAACACCCCCGCTCCGCTCGGCACCGAGACCACTTCGAGCATCGAAGGAGACGGCGCCGCGAAACGGGAGATCACGAAACCGAGAAGGCCGAGCACCAGGATCGCGATCGTCGCGATCCCCGCGGCCATCGCGACTCGCGACCGGGGTTCTTCCACTTCGGGCTCAAGGACGGAATGCGTGAGGGCGACGTTGGCGAGCCCGCTCTCGGGTCGCTCCAGCGGCTCGGGCACCGGGAGCTTCCGGAAATCACTCGGCGTCTCTTCCCGCGAGGGCGCGCTCGGCGGCGCGGAAGACACGAGACCGAGCGGCGGCAGGGACGGAGAAGGTCGAGGACGCGGCCGCGGAATGATCGGCGTCTTGATCCCTGCGCGAGGACCCCGCTTGGGCGGAGGAGGTCGCATCGGCGTGACCGGACGCGGAGGAGCGACGCCAGGACGAGGCACGGAGACCTTCGCAACGGGAGCCTCCGGTGATCGAGCGCTCTGGCGCGCTTTCAACATGTCCGCGATGCGATCGGATTCCCCATCCTCCACGACCGTCGCGTCGGCCTCCCAGTCGTCGGGATTCGAAGGCATCAGTCGCGGATCGCTGCCGAGACCGGGACGCTTGATCGTGAGGTCGTCGAGGCCATCGTCGGCGATCAGCGGATGGTCGTGATCAGCGACCAATGCGCGCTCGCCCGAGATGATCTTCGCGGTGTTCTCCCGACGCGATCGCCCGAGCGCCTTCACCTTTCGACGCGCGGCCGCGACGTCTTGGTTCGTTAGGTCGTCTCGATCGCGGTCGGAGAGATCGAAGATGACGCTCTTCTCCTCGCGCTTGAAGTCTTCGGCGCTGGTCATCACCTCGAGATTGGTCTCTCGCGTGATCAGGACCTTCTCCGCGCTCGTCATCATCGCGGCTTCCGACTCTTTGCTCATCTCGTTCGGGAAGAGCTGCGCCATGACCTGAGAGATCCGCGCCGGCGTGAAGGTCGGGAGCTCTTGGTAGACGAACTGCGTGAGCGCCTGCCGGAACGCGTGCGCGCTTTGGTACCGGTCCTCCGGCTTGCGCGCGACCGCCTTCATCACGATGTCATCGAGGACCTTCGGGATCTCTTTTCGCTTGGACGACGGCGGCGGGATCTCCGCTTTGCGAACCGCGTCGAGGAGCTTCGGGAGGTTGTCCTGTTGATAGAGCATCTCGCCGGTGAGGAGCTCGTACAAGACGACGCCCGCGGAGAAGATGTCGCTGCGTGAGTCGACCGGGTCGGCCCAGGCTTGTTCCGGGGACATGTAGTAGTACTTGCCCTTGATGACCCCGACCTCGGTCTGAGCGGTTCGAAGCGCGGCCTTCGCGATCCCGAAGTCGACGATCTTCACCTCGCCGGAGAAGCTCATCAAAATGTTCTGCGGCGAGATGTCGCGATGCACGATGTTGAGCGGGCGCCCCGAGGAGTCGTGCTTGCGGTGCGCATAATCGAGACCCGCGGCCGTTTCCGCGGCCACGTACGCACAGACATCGAGCGGGAGCTTCACGTTCCGCTCATCCGTTCGCTTGAGCAGACGGTAGGTGTCCGCGCCCTCGATGAACTCCATCACGATGAAGTAGATGCCGTCGATCTCGCCGAGGTCGAAGGTCTGCGCGATGTTCGCGTGGGTCAGAAGAACGGAGAGCTTCGCTTCCTCCACGAGCATCTGGATGAAGTGCTCGTCTTCCGAGAAGCGCGGGTGGATGACCTTGATCGCGACGAGCTTCTCAAAGCCCCCGATCCCTTCGGTCTTCGCGACGTAGACCTCCGCCATTCCCCCGACCGCGAGCCGGCGCAGGAGCGTGTAGACGCCGAAAGGCCTCGGCAGATCGGTCGAGTCAACCGGCATAGGGCTGACCATGATCTGACCATACGAGCGGCATCCAGGCTTGTGATCGCTCAGTCACGGGCGGACGAGAACCACAGATGCGTTGAAGGTGATCAAGATTCAGGGATCGCGCGCGTGGAGGCTCGCTCGTCTCGCGAGGGTACCGACCGAGCGGGCGTTCGCCAACCGCGCAGCGCACGGGCGGCTGTGGTATTCATCTCCCATGGATCGGCCCCGCCCGAAGCTACACGCAGCGATGCTGCAAGATATCGGTCTCTTTGGAGGGCTCGACGACGAGACCCTCGCTGTCCTCTCTCGCGAGCTGACCACGGAACACGTGGAAGCGGGCGACACCATCATCGCCGAAGGCGACGAGCGTCAGGTGATGTTCGTGGTGATCGTCGGCGAGCTTGAGGTGGTCAAAGAGGGCAAACATGGCGATGTGCGCGTCGCGATGTTCGGCCCCGGGGACTGGTTCGGCGAGATGTCGATCCTGGACGTCCAGCCGCGCTCCGCGACGGTTCGCGCGGTCGCGCCGACGATGCTCATCTCGATCACCACCGAAGACGTCGATCGCATCTTCTACCGACGCGATGTCCGCTCCTACGCGCTCTTTATCATGAACATCGCGCGGGAATTGAGCCGCCGCCTTCGGGTCGCGGACGGAATCCTCGCCCAGTTTATGACCAACGTGACTGAGAGCTACGCTCCGAAGTCCTCCTGACCGCTTTCATGATGTCGGCGCGATCTCCGCATCGTCACCCGTCGAGAAACCAGACCACGTGACCGACCCCGCGCATAAGCCCATTTTCGTCGTCAGCGACTCCACTGGCGAGACCGCGGAGCGCGTCGTCCGTGCCGCGTTGCTCCAGTTCCCGAACCACAAGGTTCGCGTCCGGCTCTTTACGCGGATCCGCGACGAAGACGCCGTGACCGAGGTGCTGACGAAGGCCGGCAAGCAGAACGCGATGGTCGTCTTTACGATCGTGCGGCCCGAGCTCCGCGAGTTCTTTCACGAGTGTGCCCGCAAAAACGAGGTGGAGGCGGTCGACGTCATCGGCTCACTCATCCACAAAGTCGGCACCTTCCTTGAGGCCAAACCGCTCAATATCCCGAGCGCGCAGATGCCGCTCTCGGCCGAATACTTCAAGCGGGTTGAGGCGATCGAGTTCGCCGTGAAGAGCGACGACGGAAAAGAGCCTCGGAACCTTCGGAAAGCCGACCTCGTCCTCACGGGCGTGAGCCGGACAAGCAAGACGCCGCTCTCCACCTACCTCGCGGGACGCGGGCTCAAGGTCGCCAACGTCCCCCTCGTGATGGGCGTGGACCCGCCCCCGGAGCTCTACGAGGTCCCTGGGCACAAAGTCATCGCGCTGACCGTGGAGATTGACCTGTTGCTCGAGATCCGGAAGCAGCGGCTCCGACAGTTGGGGATGCCTGAGGACGCCAACTACGGCCTCCGTGATCACGTTCGTACGGAGCTGGAGTTCGCGCATGCGATCTTCCGGAAGAACCCCGACTGGATGATCGTCAACGTGACCAACCGTGCGATTGAAGAGACCGCGACGATCATTCTCGAGGCGTACAAGGAACGCGCTGAGCGCGCTGAGCAACAGGGCTAGGCTCACGCTGAGCAACATGGCTCGCTGAGCATGGCGCGCCCCCAACGAACGCTGAACGACAAAAGGCTGCCTCTCGGCAGCCTTCGTCATTTGGAGACCCGCTCCTGTTGGAGCCGGGAACGTCCCGCGGGCTAACGTCCGCCGTTGCGCTTGAGCTTACGACCCAACGTGCGCTTGTGCATGCGGTTCACGCGGCGACGCTGCTTCGCCTTATGCTTGGCGCGCTTGCGGTTGGACTTGCCTCGACGGCGTTCGGAAGGATCTCGGAAGTTAAAGATATACATGGGGTTTTCTCCGGAGCCGGCGTTGTAAGCGAACTCAGCCTGGGACGCAAGAGCTTAGCGGCAAGCTTGCGTTCCTTCAGATTCTCCAGGCACACAAGATTCCGTGCAACCGGTCGAAATCGCGGACTCCCCGCACGCTGGAACACGACCATCGACCCAGTGCTGGTTTCCGCTTGGCACCATGAGGCAACCAAAACTCGTTCGCGTGCACGAAAAAGGCGCCGACGAAACCCGAATAAACTGCTTTGTCTCTCGACCATCACAGTCGAAGTCGAAGCTACCACCCGGTGTTGGCGTCATTCGAAATCCGAGTTCTCCCGTCCATCCAGGGTGAACGAACGAGTTCGTATCGTCACAATCGAACTCACCATCCTCCCTCGCTGGGACGAACATCGATGGGCACACACAAGCGTCCAAAGCGCCGTCCATGCCGGGGTAACGATCCCGATCCATGTCCGGGTAGCAACGCAGTGAGTCCGAGGTGTCCTCGTCGGTGCGCGGGTCGCAGTCGTGGCTGATGTCATCGCACTGCTCCGGCGCGCCAGGATACGTACTGGCGTCGTCGTCATCGCAGTCTCCGCCTGAGGTTGGCAACGTCGCACAACGGCCAAGGCTCGACGCCGCGTAGCCATCGCCGTCGGCGTCGATGAGCGAGTTCACGCAGCCGGTCTCGTCGCAGGCGTCTGAGGTGCAGTTATCGCCGTCGTCGCAGTCCAGCGCCGTTCCAGCGGAACAGGTATGGGTCGCGAGGTCACAGCGCTCACTGCCGTTACAAAGGTCGCCGTCACCACAGACCGCGTCCGACTCGCACGAGAAGGTGCAGGTATCTGTGCAGCCATCCTCCTCGTCGCCGTTCATGCCATCGTCACAGTCTTCGTCGGCGGAATGGTCAACAATCCCGTCTCCGCAACGAGAGAGGACACACATATCCTCGTGGCAGACAAAGCCGGTCTCGCAGTCGTCGCAACCGAGGTCTGCATCGCTGACGTCACCGATGTCACTACCGCTGTCGACGATGCTGGAGTCCATCGTCTCCAACGTATCCGCTGGCCCGGTATCGGCCTCATCCGGTCCACCGTCCGGCTCGACACAGCGGTCCCCCACCTCGACCTTGCCATCTGGACAGATTCTCTCGTTGCAGCCGACGAGGACGCTCAAAGCAAAGAGCAGGAAGGAGTATCGAGTCATTCTGGTATTCGTCATGAGGACTTGTCGGGAGCTGTGACAAGCCGTTTCCGAAAACGTTAACACAATTGAAAAAGGGACGACCGAAGCCGTCCCTTTTCCAACGAGTGGGCCTTGCTTAGCGGCAGCTGCCGAACATCGAGCCTGGCTCGGCCGTGCAGGTCTCTCCGTCACGACAGTCGGTGCCACCTGGCGTGCAGCTGTCGAAGCAGAAGCCTGGCGTCGCGGGGTCACCGTCGGTGTCGTTGCAGCCGTAGCCGGGACGACAGTCCTCGGGGGTCGCGCACTCGTTCACGCAGATGGTGAGGTCGCCCGACTCGCCGTCGGCGTCGATGCAGAGCGTCTCGGCTCCGCAGACGTCGGCCGGGAGGCCAGGCGCCGCGCAGTCACGGTACGAGCAGTAGCCCGCGGGGAAGGACGAGTCGTCGTCCGAGTTGATGCAGAAGCCGTTGCCGAAGGGCGACCAGCAGTCCTCATCGTCCTCACACTCGCCACCCACGTTGGGCGCGGCGACCGCGTTGAGGTTCGTCGGGACACACGCGCCGTTGTCGGGCACGCCCGCGCCGCCGGTGCCGTTCCAGAAGCAGCCGTAGCCCTCGCGGCAACCGCCACGGGCGCTGGCCTGCTCGCCAACCCACGTGGAGTTGTCGGCCGGGTCCGCGCCGTCAGCGACGGTGCAGCCAGCGGAGCAGATCGCGATACCGAAGCCACGCTCCTGGCAGACGCCGTCGCCGGCGCAGTCGATGCCGTCGATGTCACAACGGAAGCGGGTGCAGTAACCGGAGTCCCACGCGCCCTCGTCCGTCTCGCCGATGCAGAAGCCCTCGGCCTCGCACTCAACATCCTCGGTGCACGGGTCGCCGCCCTCGGCGTCCGCGTTGCTGGGCGAACCTTCGCAGCGGTACGTGTCCGTGCTGCAGGTCGCGGCGGACGAGGTGTCGTAGGTGAGGCGGTCGAAGTTCGTCGCCGAGCCGCCGCAGTCCGCGGGAGCGGCCATGCAGTCGTCCGGGCTCTGGAGGCCGTCGACGCCGTTCGTCTCGAGGCGCGTCACGCGGCACTCTTCGTCGGTGCCGCAGCCCGGGAAGCAAACCTCGATGGTGAGGTTGCAGTCGTAGCCGTCACGGCACGTGTCGTTGTCGTTCGCGGCCGCCTGGCAGTCCGCGAGGCAGAGCGACTGGGTGCCGCCGCCGAGACCGATGCAGGACGCGCAGTCGCCACAGACGGGGTCGTCATCGGCGTCGGGGTCACAGGGAAGCGGAACCGCCGCTGACGGAAGAACAGGGGTGCAGTAGCCGTCTTGCCACGCGACAACCGCGATGCTGTTACCGCCGCCGGGGAGCATGTCGATGGGGTCGCCCGCGCCGCCGAACTCGCCAGCGTTCTGCGCGATGCACTCCGCGCCAGCGCCGGGACAACCGCGATCAGGGTTACACGCGATACCGGTCTGACATCCCATGGGGGGGCTTCCGGTGTCGGGCGAGCGGGTGTCGGGACGGTCGCCGGTGTCCGGCAAGTTGGTGTCCGGAAGCATGATGGACGTGTCCTCCATGCCGCCGGTGTCCTCAGTGCGGTCGTCATCGTCTCCGCAGCCCACCGTGACGAGGCCAAGCCCCATCACACAAATCAAGCCAATCAGCTTCTTCATCAAAATTCCTCCGAACTATTGAGCGAACGGGACGCTCATTTCGATCCACGTCTCCAGCCTCATTCACAAGGACGTGAAGCGAAGCCGCGGGACGCTACTCTTTGGGGTTATCCGTGTCAAACCAATGAAGCAGAGGAAACACCCCCAAAACACTGGCAAGTTGATGCAAACCGACTCCTTGGCCGACCCGCTCGGGGGGTACGTAGAGCAGGAAGCGCGCCAGGTCAGAAACCGCTTTCCTTCCCCTCCCGTGGCATCCCGTTCAGGTGCTCGCTACGACAAAGATGTCCGCTGTGCGATTTTCTAACGCCGACGGAGCAATCGTTTCACCGCTTCGAGGTAATCCTGCCGCGTGATCACCCCCGCTTCGATAAGCGCCAAAAGCAGCGCTTCGTGGCGCTGTTCCGCGCTGACCTCGTCATCCAAGCGATGCAGAGGCGACGTTTGCGGATCGCGGTGGCGGATCTGCTGCGTGCTCTCCGACGCGAGCGGCCGATTCACGACACGCGTGTCGTGATCTTGGTACGCACGATCGATCGCGCTGAGCACCCCGGCGACCGTCGCGACCAGCGGCTGAACCGATAAGCCTGAGGTATCGCGCGCAAAAGCCAGAGCGTCGGGGTCGAGGGGATTCGCGAACGCGACGCGCAGGACCTGGTTCGATGGGTCTGGCGCGATCGGGATAAACAAGTGGCGGCGGGTGTCCGCTGGCGTGAAGAGCTTCACGCTCTCGCGATCGACCTCACCCAGATCGACGTCAACGACGGCCGTTCCGAACTCGCGGGCGACCAAATCCGCCAGCGCGTCATCGCTCATCAAGTCGTGCTCCACCACGATCTTCGCGAGCGGGATCCGGTCGCGCTCTGCGTGGCGCACCGCGCGCGCGATTGCATCCGGCGCGATCCCCTCGTTTCGCAGAAGCTCCGAAAGGTCCACGAGGCGACTCTACCACTTGCCCTTGATCACCTGCGACACCGCAGTTGCGCTACGGTTCGAGACAGTGCGCGATGAAGAGAGCATCCTCGCCGCGATAGAGGCGAACCCCGACCAAGAGCCGATGTTCTTGGTGTACGCCGACCTGCTCGCCGATCGGGGACACCCCCGCGCCGAGCTCATTCGCGCCCAACACGATCTCGCGAGCGCTCCTTTTGGTCCACGCGTCGACGGTCTACGACGGCGGATCACCAACCTCTTCGAAGACCACCGCGACGATCTCCTCGGCGCCCTGACCGACTTTGAGACCCCGCGGGATCGCGACCCGGCGAGCGCGTTTACATGGCGGCTCGGGTTCATCGATGAAGCGCGCTTCTCGTTCGACTACCGCCGCTACGCCTCCCTCCCGGCGCACTACGAGGTCGACCGCCGCTTCCGGAACGAGGTCGGTCTCCGCGCGCTCGCCACACATCCAAGCGGCCGCTTCTGCCGCCGGATCGAGATCGGGCGCAGTACGACGGCGCAGGGAGAAGAGTACGGGCCCACCCTGGAAGCCTTGCACCAATACGCGCCGCTCTGCCTCCGCGAGTTGGCGTTCGACGCACCTGGTGCGCATCTGCCCTTGGGCTCGCTCGAGAGTTCGAAGAGAAAGCTCCGGACCCTCACGATCACCGCCACCAGCGTGAACCTCGGGACCTTGAACCTCCCGTTCCTCCGCGCGCTCACGCTCCAGGTCGCGGACGTGACGTGTCGCTTCGGTCAGCTCGACCTTCCTCGCCTCGCGGAGCTCACGATGACGGCACCCCAAGACGAGGCGATCACCTTCGCGCTCCGACCCCGCCGGCTCACCGCGCTCACGATCACGGAGAGCCAGCGGCTCGACACGGTGATCGAGCGGCTCATCGCGAGCGAACAGCTCGCGCGGCTCAAGTACCTCTCGCTCGGCGGCGTGCTCTCCGCGGACGCGAGCGCGCTCTTGGCGAGGCACGGGAAAGCGTTTGCCCACCTTGAGAGTTTCGCGCTCCAGCTCGGCTTCTCGAACGAGAACCTCCGCGGGCTTCACCGGGTGATCCCGAACTTCTGGGTCAACGGAGCGCGTCCGCTCTAACGGACAAGAGCGCGCTACATGTTTCGGCGATACTGCCCGCCAACTTCGTAGAGCGCGCCGCTGAGCTCCCCCAGCGTGCATACCTTGCAGGCTTCCATCAGCGAGGCGAACACGTTGCCGTTGTCGAGCGCGACTTGCTGCAGGGCCTTGAGCTGAGTCGCCGCGGCCGCGCCATTCGCGTGCATGAAGGCGTCACGCCCCGCGATCGCGGACTCCTTCTCGTCGGTCGTCGAGCGGATCACCTCCTCCGGGATCACGGTCGGGCTCCCGTTTGGATCGAGGAAGGTGTTCACGCCAACGATCGGCAGGTCGCCGCTGTGCTTGAGGTGCTCGTAATAGAGCGACTCTTCCTGGATCTTCGTGCGCTGGTACATCCGCTCCATCGCGCCAAGCACGCCGCCTCGTTCGCTGATGCGGCGGAATTCCTCGAGGACCGCTTGTTCCACGAGCTCCGTGAGCTCCTCAATGATGAACGAGCCCTGGCTGGGGTTCTCGTTGCGCGCGAGCCCGAGCTCTTTGTTGATGACGAGCTGAATCGCCAACGCGCGCCGGACGCTCTCCTCGGTCGGCGTCGTGATCGCTTCGTCGTAGGCGTTGGTGTGGAGCGAGTTGCAGTTGTCGTTGATCGCGTAGAGCGCCTGCAGGGTCGTGCGGATGTCGTTGAACGCGATCTCCTGGGCGTGGAGCGAACGACCGCTCGTCTGAATGTGGTACTTCAGCTTTTGGCTCCGCGCGTTCCCCCCGTAGCGGTTCTTCATCGCCTTGGCCCAGATGCGCCGCGCGACCCGTCCGAGCACGGAGTACTCCGGGTCCATCCCGTTGCTGAAGAAGAACGATAGGTTCGGCGCGAAGTCGTCGATCGCCATCCCCCGCGCCAAGTAGTACTCGACGAAGGTAAAGCCATTCGCGAGCGTGAGCGCGAGCTGGGTGATCGGGTTCGCTCCGGCTTCCGCGATGTGATAGCCGCTGATCGAAACCGAGTAGAAGTTCCGGACGTCGCGCTCGATGAAGTAGGCCTGGATGTCACCCATCATCTTGAGCGCGAACTCAGTGCTGAAGATGCACGTGTTCTGCGCTTGGTCCTCTTTGAGGATGTCCGCCTGGACGGTTCCGCGCACCGCCGACAACGCCTCGGCTTTGATCTTCTCGTAGACCTCGCGCGGCAAGACCTGGTCGCCGGTCACGCCGAGCAAGCGCAGCCCGAGCCCGTCGTGCCCCTCAGGCAACTCGCCCCGGTAAGTGGGCCGTGGGCGGTCCGCATAGCGCTTCGCGATCTTCTCTTCGACCTCGCGCTCGAGACCTTCGCTCAAGATGTACTTCTCGCACCCCTGATCGATCGCGGCGTTCATAAAGAAGCCAAGCAGCATCGGCGCAGGACCGTTGATGGTCATCGAGACGCTGGTGCGCTTGTCGGCGAGATCAAAACCGCTGTAGAGGCGCTTGGCGTCGTCGAGGTTCGCGATGCTCACGCCCGAGTTGCCGATCTTGCCGTAGATATCAGGTCGGTGATCGGGGTTCTCACCATAGAGCGTGACCGAGTCGAAAGCGGTCGAGAGGCGCTTGGCCGATGAGCCCGCGGAGAGATAGTGGAAGCGCTTGTTGGTGCGCTCGGGGCCGCCCTCTCCCGCAAACATCCGCGCGGGGTCTTCGCCGACGCGCTTGAGCGGGAAGACGCCCGCGGCGTACGGAAACGCGCCTGGGACGTTCTCCGTCAAGAGCCAGCGAAGCACGTCGCCCCAGTCTGTGTACTTCGGCAACGCGACCCTCGGCACCTTCAAGTGCGAGAGCGTCTCGGTGAAGAGCGGCTGTTCGATCACGCGCCCGCGCACCGTGTACTGGTACTGGTCGGCGCGGTACCGCTTCTGCGTCTCAGGCCACTCCTTCAGCAGCCGCTTGCAGTCCCCGGCGAGCTGCTCCTCGAGCGCGTTGTAGCGATCGATGAGCTCCTTGAGCGCGGCCGGCTCCCCTTCCTTCGTGACCAAGTCGCGCACGACATCGCCTTCGCGCCGGATGGTGCGCTTCTCTTTGCCGATGTCGCCGCGCAACATCTCGATCGTCCCCGCGAGCTGGAACATCGAGGTCGCGATCCTCGCTTGCGCATCAACGAACGAGTCGTAGTCATCGCTGGCCTGCGCGATCTCCGCCAGATAACGAACGCGCTCGGGCGGCACCACGTGGACCTTCTCGCTCATCGCGGACGTCACCGAGAAGGTCGAGCGAAGCGGCGCGTCGGTGCGCTCGGCGACCTTGTCCATGATCGCGCGATAGAGCCGGTGCGTCCCGGGGTCACCGAACTGCGAGGCGATGGTCCCGTAGACCGGGAGCGAACCGTCTTTCGCGGTGAAGAGCTTGTGGTTGCGCTTGTACTGCTTGCGCACATCACGAATCGCGTCGAGCGAGCCGCGCTTATCGAACTTATTGATCGCGATCAGATCCGCGAAGTCGAGCATGTCGATCTTCTCTAGCTGCGTCGCCGCGCCGTACTCCGCGGTCATCACGTAGAGGCTCACATCGCTGTGCTCGGTGATCTCCGTATCGCTCTGGCCGATGCCGCTGGTCTCGACGATCACGAGGTCAAAGCCGGCCGCTTTACAGATGTCGATCGACTCTTGGACGTACCGACTGAGCGCGAGGTTGCTCTGACGGGTCGCGAGTGAGCGCATGTAGACGCGCCCGTCTTGGGACGACGACCCGTCATGGATCGAGTTCATCCGGATCCGGTCCCCGAGGAGCGCGCCGCCGGTGCGTCGCTTGCTGGGGTCGACGGAGATGACCGCGATCGATTCGCTCTCAAAATCGCGCAAGAAGCGCCGAACGAGCTCGTCGACCAGGGAGCTCTTCCCAGCACCGCCGGTTCCCGTCACGCCGAGCACGGGCACCACGCGGTCCCCGACCATCTCCTTCAGCTTCGCTTCGATGCGCGCTTCTTCGCCCGGGAAGTTCTCTGCGATCGTGATCAGCTTCGCGATGGACTTATGATCGCGGCGCGCGACGCCCTCGAAGAGCGCGTCGTAGGGCGGGGTCGCCGCTGGGTAGTCACACCCCTTGAGCACGACGTTGATCATGCCTTGGAGCCCGAGCGCGCGGCCGTCGTCGGGCGAGAAGATCTTGTCGATCCCGTGGGCGTGGAGCTCGTCGATCTCGCTCGGCAAGATGGTCCCGCCACCGCCGCCGAAGATGCGTACCTGATGCGCGCCGCGCTCGTTCAGCAAATCGCGCATGTACTTCAGGTACTCAACGTGCCCGCCCTGGTAGCTGGTGATCGCGATGCCTTGCGCGTCTTCTTGAATCGCGCAGTCCACGATCTCCGCGACGCTCCGGTTGTGTCCGAGGTGGATGACCTCCGCGCCGGACGCTTGGAGGATCCGGCGCATGATGTTGATGGCGGCGTCATGGCCATCGAAGAGGCTCGCGGCGGAGACGATCCGAACGTGGTGCTCGGGCTGGTAAGGCGCGGCGTCGGCGGGCTTGAGCATGCACCGGATCTACCAGGTTGCGGGCAAACGCGCAGTTCGCAGCGCCGGAACTCGGTTGACCTCGCTCACACGTCCGCGAGTCGCGTTGTGTCACGGTCCCGCCGTGCTGGAGACGTGCCGCGTAGAGGTTTTCCCGAGCGATGAAGAGGACGCGCCGGTCATCGTCTGGATCCCAGGAGCGGCGTGCGGTCCGCGCTCACTCGAGCCGCTCACCGACCGCATCGCCGCGGAGCATCACGTCATCACGCCGGCGGGGTTCGCTGGCGTCAAGGAGCGCAACGAACGCGACGTCATCGAGCGAACGGTCGAGGACCTGCTCAACTACATCATCCCGATGCGTCCACGCCCGGCGCTCATCGGGCATAGCTTGGGCGGCATGATCGCGATGGCGGTCGCGACGCAGATCCGGACGGGCCCCATCGTGAGTATCGACGGACCGCCCTACCTCGGCGCCTTGATCGAAGCGCAAGGGCTCGACCTCGAGGAAGCAGCGACCACCCGCGCGGACGCGATCCGTGACCGCTTTACGGGACTGGGTCGCGCGCTCCGCGTGATGTTCCGGGACCCGGCGAGCGCGGAGTACGTCATCTCCGAAGCCATGCAATCAAACCCCGAAACCGTCGCGCGCGCGATGGGCGAAGCGTGGCGTCTCGATCAGCGACGGAGCCTCGACGACCTCTCCGCTCCGTTGCTGGTGCTGACGCCAGATTGGGAAGAGCTCGGCGAGCGTCCCCGCGACATCATGCGCGGGATCTACGCAGCGCAGATCGATGAGCGCGGCGAACACGTGATGGTCCCGGACGCGCGGCATTTTTTGATGTGGGACGACCCCGAACGGTGCGCCGCGGAGATCACACGTTTTCTCGACGCCTCGCGTTGATCCGCGGTCGTCGAAATAGAGCCGAGACGTGGAGCGTTGGCGGCCCGAAATGCTCGTCTTCTCCATCGTTGGTGTGTTGGCGGTGACCTCGATCGGGGTCCCGCTCTTCATGGGCCGCGCTCGCGCGAATCGATGGGGGGCAGATCGGGTCGTCCGCGAGGTCGACGTCGCCCCGTTTCGCTCGGCGCCTCTTCATGACCTCAAGGCCAGAAGCGCGCCTGTGGGTGTCCGCGTCGTGAGCGGCCTCGCGATCGCCTCGTCGCTCATCACCGGGTTCATCTTCGCGCCGGCCGGTCTTCTTCTCATGCTCGCAACCGGCGGAACTGGGAACAGTGTCCGCACGCTCGGCAGTCTCGGAATGTTCGGGGTCTCGCTGAGCGGGTTCGCGTTGGCGATCCACATGTGCAGACACGCGCTGGGTCTCCTCCGCGGCCAAGTGGAAAAGGACGCGAACCGGATGTTTTTGAGACACGGAATCGGGCACCACATCGCTGTCGTGATCGCGGTCAGCGCAGCGCTCTTCGGCGACTACGGTTGGGACGGAGTCGTCGGGTTCACGGTCGCGGCCTGTTTGGCGGGCATCGGGATCGTCGCGTGCCTCGCCGGGACCGCGCGTGAGGTGCTCGACGAACGCGCGCGCGTTCGCGTCGCGGGTCTTACGCCCGAAGCGCCTCCACTCGTCGAAAACGACCCAAAACAAGCCGCCCATTTGCGGTAAGCCGCTCGCTGTCGCACAACTCGCCCCATGAACGTCCGCGCCGCCCTGGGAATGCTCGTCTTCGCCATTGGCGTCGCGCTTGCGCTTTCCGGAATCGCGGAGGCGCGGCAGGTCACGGTCCGGCGCGGAGACACCCTCGCGCGCATCGCGAAACGACACCGCGTCAACATCGAGGACCTGAGGCTCGCCAACCGGATCCGCGGCAACCGGCTCCGTATCGGGCAGACGCTCACGCTCCCCAACCGCGCGACGATCTACGTGCGTCGCGGGGAGAACCTGACGCGGGTCGCCAAGCGCGTCCACGCCACTCGAGACGCCGTTCGGCGCAGCAACAAGCTCCGCCGTAACGCTACGCTGCGGGTCGGTCAGCGCTTGATCATGCCCGGCTTCGAGCCACAGCCACGCGTCGACTACGGCGCCCCCGAAGACGCTGGGGTCGTCGAGTTCAGCCGGCTCAACGAACGCATCAAGGTCCGCCTCGTCGATAGCGAGCGACGCGTGCTGGTCGAGGGGCTCTCGGAGCTCACGCGTCTGCTCCAGCCAAGGCAGACCGACCGCGCCGAGGTCGCGCGTGACGCCGGACGCGAAGAAGACGAGGATGATGAAGACGTCGCCGGCTCGGACCAGATCGATCAAGAGGACGTCCTCGAGGTCGCCGCGCCGCGCCGGCTTCAAGCGAACCCGCGGCTCGCCTTTCTGCTCGCGAAGATCTCCGACCACTTCGGCGGCAAGCTCGTGCGCATCGTGAGTGGCTTCCGTGAGGTCCGCGGTTACACCCGCGAGACCAGCCGCCACGTGATCGGCAACGCGAGCGACATCCATATCCGCGGCGTCAGTAACCGCGCGATCTGGGAGTTCTGTCGACGCCTCGATCACGCGGGTTGCGGCTACTACCCGCGCAGCACCTTCGTGCATGTCGACGCGCGCCAACGAAGGACGCAATGGGTCGACTGGTCACGGCCCGGACGACGCGCGCGTTACGGCACCTTGCGCGGTCCGACAAGCCTGCGCCGACGGCGACGAATGACTCGCCCGCGTCTCGCCGGAGACGTCCCGTTCCGCGTACCGGTCGTCGATGCCGATGGGAACCCCGTGGAGGTCGAGATCGCGCAGCCGATGCCGCGCCCTGCTCCGCCCGCGACCCGTCCCGCGTTTGAGCTCACCGCGCCGAACCTGCGCTGGCTCTCACTCAAGGGCGACTGAGTCAGCTCGCGGCGCGGTCTGATACGGTCTTGGCATGGCTCGCTCGACTCTTCTGTGTGCGCTCGTCGCCCTCACGCTCGGACACGTGGGTTGCGCCAAGCCCGCGTCGCTCCCGACCCCCGAGCTGGTCGACGACGAGTCTACAGGTGCGGAACGACTCGCCGCGCCACAAGAGGGGCCGATGGTCATGAGCGCGCCTGTCGCGATCGAGAACGCGCCGCGTCAGCCTGATCCGATCGCGATCGAAGATGCTCCCCTCGCCGACGAGACCCGGATCTCACAGCTTCCCGATCACCCGACCCGCGTCGATCGAGTGGAACGCGCGCGTTTGACAGAGGCCGAGCAATGCGACGCCGACGTGAACTGCCGCGCGCGCGCGCTCTCCGGAGCGACCTCCGCCGGCGGGCAGCTCCAGCTGATCGACGCGCTGACAGCAGGCGGCGACTCGGCGAGCGCGCGACGTCAAGCCGAGCGATTCATGCGCAGCTTTCGGAACCACCCGGAAGCGACGCGGATCCTCCGCCAGTTCGACATGCTCAATCAGCGCGCCCGTTCACCGCGCTGATTGAGCTGCCCTGACAAAGCGGAGGTGAGCGCGAGCGCTCGGCGGGGCTGCCGCGTATGCTCAGGTCGCATGATGATGAGAACCTGCTTTTTCGTGGCCGCGCTCTCCGCGGTGATCTTGGTCGGATGCGGTGATGATGACTCCGCGGTCGACGCCACCGCAGACACCACCGAAGACACCTCGGGCTGCGGGCTCCCCTCGATGATGTGCGGCGACGCCTGCATTGACGTGCGAAGCGATCCGGCCAACTGCGGCGCCTGCGCGAACGCCTGCGCGGCCGGCGAGACCTGTGCCGACGGGAGCTGCGCGCTGAGCTGCAGCGCGACCGAAGCGATGTGCGGCGACGCTTGTGTCGATCTCAACAGCGACCCCGCCCACTGCGGCGCCTGTGCGAACGCCTGCGAAGCAGCTCAGGTGTGCTCTTCCGCGGCGTGCGGCGCGACCTGCGAAGGCGCGACCACCAACTGCGGCGGGGCGTGTGTCGACGTCACTGCGGACCCTTCCCACTGCGGGTTCTGCGCCAACGCGTGCGTCGCCGGTGAGCTCTGCCGCGAGGGCGCGTGCATCGAAGAGTGCGCGTCCGGCACCTCGCGCTGTCGGGACGAGTGCGTCGACACGATGACCAGCGAGACCCATTGCGGTGGATGCGGCATCACGTGTGCAGACGGGGAGACGTGCGAGGCGGGAACCTGCTCCTCGCCGCTATGCCCCGACGGCGAGACGCTCTGCGGCCGCGTCTGCGCCGACACCTCGACCAGCACCGCGCACTGCGGCGGGTGCGGGTCGCCATGCCGCATCGGAGAGGTCTGCGACGGCGGTACATGTCGTTCCTCTGGGTGCCGCGCACCGCTCGTTGACTGCAGCGGGACCTGCGTCGATGTCAGCAGCGACGAGGCGAACTGCGGACGATGTCGCAACGTCTGCGGACGCGGCGAGAGCTGTGTGGGCGGTCGGTGCCAGCTGGGCCTGTCATGTCGTCCCCCGCTCGTCTTGTGCGGCGGAGAGTGCGTCGACACCAGCATGAGCATCGAGCACTGCGGCCGCTGCGGCAACATGTGCCCCGCGCGCCAGCTGTGTGACGACGGTCGCTGCTCGTTCGTTCGGAAGTAAGGCGCCGGAACACCCCTTGCGCGAGCGCCCTAAAGTCAGGTAGACCGACCGCTCCTGGACGTATAGCTCAGCTGGATAGAGCGGTGGCCTCCGAAGCCATAGGTCGGAAGTTCGAATCTTCCTACGTTCGCCAACCCACCCTTCGTCAGAACGCGGTGGGGCGAGGTAGACTCACGAGATGGCGCAACGCGGTCTCGTGATTCTCCTCTCCGCGTTCCTGCTCTCCGCGTGCGGCGACTCGGACGCGCCGCTCGACGCGGTCGACGGCGCTTCGGATGTGACAAACGTCGACACGCACACGGTCGACACCACGCCGCCGCCGTTGCCCGACGACCCCTTCCCCGAAGAAGCGATCTTCGACGCCGCCGGGACCTGCGTCACGGTTCGCCTCGCGAACGACGCGTCGTCTTCGCGTTGGCTCCGCGGCGATGTGGACGCGGAGACCTTTGCCTTCGACGCGGACGAGCCGAACGCGACCGCGTTCTTCTTGAAGGCCTCCGACCTCGGCACCTTCCTCTTGTTCGATCCCGACGGTGGCTACCTGGTCGTCGAGGACGGACCGCTCATTCGACAGACGACGCTTGAGTCTGACCTTACGCGCCTCGACGACACCTACGTCTCTGGCGCCGAGTGGGAGTTCGAGCCGTCCGAGAGCGTTTCGCTCGCGCTGCAGCTTCGCCATCGCCGCACCGGCCGACTGCTCGGCGCGGAAGGCCTCGTCGACCACGTCGCCCAAGCCGCTCATCTGCAGCTCGGCGCCGCCGAAGGCTGCCGGGCGCCCGAGGAGATGTCGCTCGACGCGACGGGGAACGTCACGCGGACCCGCTTCGACGATGGCGAGCTGTACGGGTTCGCCGACACCCACTCGCACATCCTCTCCAACTTCGGCTTCGGCGGCGGCGGCATCTTCCATGGCGCCGCGTTCCACCGGCTCGGGGTCACGCACGCGATGGGGAGCTGCGAGCCGTTCCATGGCGAAGACGGGCGGGCCGACATTCTCTCCGCGGTGACTTCGGGAGAAGCGAACCTCGAGACCGACTCGCTCATCGAGTTTCTCGGCAGCGGCCTCTTGCCTGAGCCCGTTCACGCGACCGATGGGTGGCCGACGTTTTCCGAGTGGCCCACGGTCACCAGCGCGACGCACCAGACGCAGTACTACCGCTGGCTCGAGCGCGCTTGGATGGGCGGGCTCCGGCTCATGGTGCAGCACGCCGTCAGCAACGAAGCCCTCTGCCGCATCTTGGGCGAGACCATGTTTCAACCGATCCGGTGGTCCTGCCGCGACATGACGAACATCGATCGACAGTTCATCGAGATCCGAAACATGGAGCGTTACATCGACGCGCAAGCCGGTGGTCCCGGCGAGGGCTTTTTCCGTATCGTGACGAGCCCCGAAGAGGCTCGAGAGGTCATCGGCGCGGGCAAGCTCGCGATCGTGCTCGGCATCGAGGTCCCCAACCTCTTCGAGTGCTACGTCACGCCCGGCGAAGACGATCCCGAGTGCAACCGCGCGCATATCGAAGCGCAGCTCGACGCCTATTACGAGCGCGGCCTGCGGGTGCTCTTCCCGACCCACAAGAGCGACAACGCGTTCACGCCCGGAGACGGCTCGCGCGGGATCTTTGAGATCGCGAACTTCATGCAGACCGGCCACTGGTCAAACTTCACCGACGACTGTCCCGACATCCCGTCTTCCTTCGACAAAGGACGCGTACAGTTTGGTGGCTTCAACATGCCGCGCGCGGACCACCTCGCTCCCGCACCGCACGCCCCCATCTACCCCTCGCGCCGACCGCTCCGTGAGTTCCTCCCTTTTATCGACCAGGTGCTCTCTCCCGCGCTCGAGGGCGACTGGTGCCAAGCGCTCGGGATGACCGAACGTGGGCGCGAGCTCTTCGAAGGCATCATGGCGCGCGGCATCCTGCCTGAGCTCGACCATCTCCCGCGCCGCTCCTACATCGAGGCGTTCGACATGCTCGAGGCCGCCAACTACCCCGCGGTCGGCACCCACGGGAACACCTACAACGGCCGGCTCTTCGACATCGCTGGGCTGGGCGCCTCAAGCATTCAACGCTGCGCCGATCCCGAAAGCCCAGGCTCGCTCTTCGCGCGGTTCCGGGAAGAGCGCGAAGAGCGGGTCGCCGCCGGGCTTCACCCCAGCGCGGGCTTCAACTTCGACCTCAACGGGCTCGCGGGTGTCCCTCGGCCGCGCTTTGGATCGGGGTCGCGTTGCGGCGACGACCAAGCGAACCCGGTCACCTACCCCTTCACCTCGTTCGGCGGCGACGTGACGTTCGAGTCTCCGGCGATCGGCGACCGCGCGATCGACTTTAATGAAGAAGGGATGATCCACATCGGGCTGGTGCCGGAGCTCATCGAAGACGCCCGGCGAACCGGCGCGAGCGACGCGGACTTAGAGATCTTGTTCCGGTCCGCAGAGGGCTACATCCGAACCTGGGAGCTCGCCGAGGAACGCGCCGCGGCCTTCCGTTCCGCCCGCGAGTAATCAGTCACAGGACGAAGAGTCGAACGAGTCCCCGATGACCTCGCACGCTTCGTCATCGCACGAGAGGATCAAGATCCCGCACTCGATCTGCTGGTCGCAATACGCAAAGTGGAGCGCCTCCGGCGCGCTCAAAGCGTCGCGGTGATCAGGGTAAACCAGCGAGGGATCCACCGCGCGATACGGCAGCACCTCAACCTTGCCGGTCGCACAGGACAGCGCGCGATTCGTCTCGGGTTGCCGAAACGCGAGCGCGGTCTCGACCGCGGGGGACGCGCCGCACGCGCTCGCGAGGAGGAGCACCGCGAGCGATGACCTTGGTGAGCACGGTGAGGAACGCTTTGTTCGTCGAGATTCCATTTCTTGACTACTTGGGGGGATTTTTCGATCCCCCTCTCTCCCTCCCCATCTCGTCGCGTCACCACGTCGCTTGGGTTTGAATTTATCAAACCGACGCGCGGACGAAAAGCACGAGAGCTCCGGCTCCCCGAGCGTCAGCCGAAGTTCGACGTGCAGTCGTTGGCGCAGGTGTCGTCGTCGTCCGTGTTCCCGTCGTCGCACTCTTCGCCGTCTCCGAGGTTGGGGACACCGTCGCCGCAGAAGGGCGCGCGTGTGCAGTCGGCGTTGCATCCACCGTACGCGCCGTCGTTCGGCGGCGAGTCGCACTCCTCGGCTCCCGCGACCCGGCCGTCTCCGCAGTTCGGGACGCACTCGGTCGACGAGCTCGTGAAGTTGGAGAGCGTCAGTCGGTAGCTTGAGCCGACCTCGTGGCGCTCCGCCTGGAACACGACGACTTCATACACACCGTCCACGCGGAGCCCGATGGAGTCCGCGACGGCCGAGAGCATCACGCCGCCCGCTTCAGGTCCGTGGACGCCGCCGAGGTCGACGACGCGATGACCGTTGATGAACACCCAGACATCATCATCCCCGCGGAAATCGAGCACCTCGTCGCCTTCGTACTCGAACCAGTAGCGGACGATGCTCGTGAAGAAAAAGTTGTGACCGCCGAACCCGGTCGGCTCCATGCTCATGCCGGTCAGCCCACAAAGGCTCGTCGGATCCGTCGATGGGCACGGACCGTCGAGCGGAAAGAAGTCGGGGTCGTCAAAGATGTAGACGCCGTCAGCGCTGCGATCGAGCTGGATACGCGACACCACGCGGAGGCTCTCGTCAGTGTCTCGGTACCACTTGTTGAACTCTTCCGCTCCGTTCGTGGTGGGCGTCGTGGTCGCAGAAGCGTAGACCGGGAGACCGTCGTCCCCCAATCGATCGGTAACGATTCCGCGATCACTGCCGACCACATACTGAAAGTCGGGGTGGCCGCCCGGGAGGAGGCTGCTCCGAAAATCGCGCAGGACGATCGGGAGGAACAAGGCATCGGGGGGCTCGAGTTCGGTGAGCTCGCAGGTGAACCCTTCCTCGATCTCGCAGGTCGCCGAGCAACCGTCTCCTCCGCGGGTGTTCCCGTCGTCGCAGACCTCGCCGGGGAGCACGACTCCGTCACCGCAGACGCTCGTGCAGACGCCGTCCTCGCACGAAGGCTCGATCTCGCAGTACGGGCCGCAGCCATCACCTGAGTCGCGGTTGCCGTCATCGCACTGCTCGAGGCCTTCGCGCGTTCCGTCACCGCAGGTCGTCTCGCGGCAACCGCTCAAGGGTGGGTCGCACGCGAAACCTTCTTCGAGCAGACAACGGTCAGAACAGCCGTCCCCGCTGACCGGGGGATCCCCGCCGTCCTCACACTCTTCATCGCCGACCACGAGCGCGTCTCCGCAGATCGACGCACAAGGCGCGCCGACAACGTCGCACGCGAAACCAGGTTCGAGTTGGCAATCCGCCGAGCAACCGTCTCCGCCGAACGCGTCCCCGTCGTCGCACTCTTCGTCGCCGGTGACCATCGCGTCTCCGCAGACGGAGAGGCGCGTGCACGGACCGCCCTCCGCCGGACACTCAAAGCCGGTCTCGATCTGACAGCGCTCGGAGCACCCATCCCCCGGAGTCACGTTCCCGTCGTCGCACGCCTCTGGTGCTACGACGACTCCGCTCCCGCAGGTGTCACGCGGCGTCGTGTCCGGAAGCGCAGTGTCAGGCATGGTCGTGTCGCTCGGGTTGGAGTCGACCGCGACGTCCCGGCCGGTATCCATTGGCGACGAGTCATCATCACCGCAGGCCGTCAGGAGAAGAAAGGAGGACAGTAAGATTCCAATGTGAGCGCGCATCGAACATAGAGTAACGCCGGTCCGACTCACCCACCAATGGGAGGTGGCTCCGATACGATGAAAAAGGCTTGCTTTGGGGCCCTTACACGAAAGAGCGTCAGGTATGTCACGACTTCTCTGGGTTCTTTTCTCGTTCGTCCTCCTCACCACGGTCGGTTGCGATGACAGCGCGCGCTGCACCAACTACTGCGACAACCTCGCGATGTGTGGACTGACGAGCTCGTTGGGCTGTCAGGACCGGTGCGAAGCGCAGCTCGCTGACATCGCGGCGGAGTGCCCCGAAGGCGAGGACTGCGTTTGTCTCGAAGAGACCCGCTCATTCTACTTCTGCGTCAGCCTCACGAGCTGCGACAGCCTCACGAGCGGGGACGTGGTCTGCGGTGACGCGAGAGACGACGCTGTGCTCGCTTGTGGCGCGGATTGGTCGCCGACGCTCTAGCATGGCGGGCGCCGGCGGGCGCCTGGCGGCCGCCGCTCAACATGAACTGACGACGCGAGAGTCTTTGAGGATTTCGTCTCGGCACGATCACTGCTCGTTTCGCGGTGATGTCTCTTCTGGCGATCACGATCGCGTACTTGCTCGGGCTCGTTTGGGGAGCTCAAGGTGGGGGGCACCCTGCGACCGCGGTGGTCGCGCTCCTGATCGCGACCCTCTTGCTCTTCGTCGGCGCTCATCTTCGTGCACGCGTAACGTTGGCCGTCGCGGCGTCGCTCCTCGCAGGTCTCGCGATGGGACCTCCGCGCGACATCACCTCGGTTCCGCGAGGTCTCGCGCGCGTTGAAGGTGAAGTAAGGACCAGCGCCGGGCATCGCCGCGCGACCCTCGAGGTGACACGGGGCGAGCGACTCCATGATCATGCCGACATCGAACCCGGCCGTCGCGTCACGGTTCGCGCGCCGCTGCAAACAGGCGCGACCGTTCGTCTCCTCGCGCACCTCTCCCCAGCCGTTCGCTTCGAGAACCAAACGCCGCACCCGGACCTGCAGGCGCACCGGACGGACGCCAACGCGCGACTCGCGAAGGGGTCGTCCGCGCGGGTGCTCGACGCCTCGTGGCGCGCTCCGCTCTTTTGGCTTCGTGATCGCATCCGTCGCGCGCAGGTCGCGACGCTGCCGCCGCGGATCGCCAATGTCGCGCGCGCCTTCGTTCTCGGTGACCGCGTGCTGGCGCGAACGGATCAAGAGCGCATTCGCGGAGCCGGGCTCTCGCACGTACTCGCGGTCTCCGGGCTACACGTCGCCATCGTGTTGGGTCTCTTGCTCCTGGTCGTCCGCTTCGTTCTGTCTCGCGTCTCCGCGATCGACGATCCGCGGCGGTGGTCGTTTTTCGTCGCGGCGCTCGTCGCGCCTCCCCTCTCGGTCGTGATGGGCGCGGCGCCGAGCGCGAGACGCGCGGCGCTCACCGGCGCCCTCGGGTTCCTCTTGCTCGCCGCCCGCCGAAGACCATCGGCTCCCGCCCTGACCGGTGCCGCGGTGCTGGTCCTCGCCCTGAGCGAGCCGAGGTCGGCGCTCGCGCCAGGTTTGCTCCTGTCCGTCGCGGCGACCGCATCCATCGTCAGCGGGGTCGCGCCACGGGATCCGCTCCGCGCGGCTGCTTGGCTCTCGCTGCGAACCACGATCGCGACCGCCCCGCTGGTGCTCTGGGTGTTCGGAGCGCTTCCACCGGTCACGATCATCGCCAACATTTTCCTGCTCCCGATCGCTTCCGCGCTCATCGCGTTCGCCGTGACCCACGCGGCCCTCGCGACTCTGGGCCTTCACTTCATCGCGGCACTCGTCGCGGCGCCGCTCAACATCGGGGTCCCGGGCTTTCTCTCCGCGAGCGCGTTCCTCGCCGACCTGAGCTCGTTTCGCTGGCCACCGCTCACGGTCGCGCAAGGGATCTGCGCAGCGGTCGCCGCGTTCCTCGTGCTCCTCCCTTTGCGCGGCGGTCTTCGCCATCGCGGACGTGGAGCCCTCCTCGTCTCGCTCGTCCTCGCCTGCGTCGCGAGTGAGGTCGCCGTTCGCGTACATGAGCAGCCGACCGGTCTGGTGCGGGCGCGTTTCCTCGACGTGGGGCAAGGGGACGCCGCGCTCGTCGACCTCCCGGACGGGTCGCTCATGATCGTCGATGCCGGTGGCGGGCGACCTGACCCCGGCGAACGCGTGCTCGTCGAGCTCCTCCGCGCGAGGCGACGCGATCACGTCCGGGTGTTCGCGCTCAGCCACCCTCACCCCGATCACTATGGCGGGCTGACGGCGCTACTGGATGAGGTGGAAGACGGGGCCCTCACGATCGGCGAGATCTGGGACTCGGGACAGGCGGATGATGAACACGATGAAGACGACGCGCGCGGAACGAGCCCCGCGGTCTCGTTGTTGACGCGCGCGAGGGCGCTCGGGATCCCGGTTCGAAAGCCCGCGCAGTTGTGCGGCACACGTGATCTCGGCGGCGCGCTCGTCGACGTCTTCTGGCCCTGCCCGGCCTATGACCCGGGGTTTGACGCCAACGACAACTCGTTGGTCTTCCGGGTTCGGCACGGCTCGCGCGCGATTCTCTTCACGGGCGATATCGAGGGTCACGCGGAAGCAGCGCTCACCGCGAACCCTGAGACCCGCGCCCTGCTCTACGCGGACGTCCTCAAGGTGCCGCACCACGGTTCACGCACCTCTTCCTCCGAGGCGCTGCTCCGCGCGGTGGTGCCGCGTCACGCCGTCGCGAGCTGCGGTCGTCAGAACCTCTTCCGGCACCCACACCCCACCGTCGTCAGCCGGTATGCCGAACTGAGCATCCCGTTCTACCGAACCGCGACACACGGAGAGGTGACCGCGGAGACCGATGGCGAACGGCTCTCGGTCACGACCAAGCTCCCGGACGTCGCTCTGCTACCGTCTCGCTAGGATGGACACCAAGGAACATTCGGAGCGTGTCGCCACGGTCACGCTTCCGACGCACCGAGGTCACGTGAGAGCACAACAGAGATGAGCGACGCGTCAACCCCGGACCACCTCGACGCGGTGCGCGTCGCGATGGATCAACACGGGCTGCCGACCTACCGCGGCTACGTCTTTGACCCCTGGTCATTCACGTTTCTGAAGCTCGCCCCCACCGCGCTCCTCGACCGCAAGACGTATCGAGAGTTCGAGGTTGAGCACCGAAAGGACAAGCCGTACCGCCACTTCCAGGAGACGTTCCGCGCGTTCGACGCTCCGGCCCGCGCCTACCTTGAGTACGTCTTCGCCGACGCTCTACTCGTTTTTGAACGCGACCCTGTACGCGTCACGCTCGAGCCCTCTCGCGACTTGATCGCGCAACAGAACGCGCTCTCACGACGAGACGACACGCGGACGACGCGGTTTACGCACCGGCGCGACCCGTCGTTCGACTTCGATCAGTGGCTCGTTCAAATCCCAGCCTATCTCAAGTACGCGAGCGCGTTCCTTCACCCCGAAGAACGGGACCAATGGCACGAGCACGGCATCTTGCTGGACCCCTACCTCGGCGAGTTCAAGAGATACTCGATCGACCGTAAGAACCAATCGGACAGTGTCTCTTCGGCCGCCCTCACACAAGAAGAGGCCCTGCGAAAGACGACGCGCAAGCCCGCCCTCCAAAGGTTCGTCAAGTCGTTCCGCATCGCCAAGGTCCCGGGCGCGACGTACGTCGCTACGGAAAACGGGGTGACGCGGTTCGCGCGCGACCGAACGCTCGCGCGAACCGAGGTTCCACCCGCGACGCTCGCGGAACATGATGACGAAGCCGTTCGCGCGCTGGCGAAACCGGTCTAGAGGCAGCCGCCGAAGTGCAGATCCGCGACGACGATCGCCTCGGTCAGCTCTGAGCTGATCACCGTGCACGGCGCGACATCGACCCCGACGGATCCGTTGACGTCGTCCCGGTAGAGGAGCTGCGGCGAACAGTCAGTGCCGATGAAGTCTCCCGACGCGAGCTCGACCGTCACCAGCGGCATCGAGTCCACCGGGAACTCGACCGTGAACGCGCGCATCGCGTTGCCTTCGAGCTCGCCCGTCTTGGAGACCGAGACCACGAGCGACCCCGTGCCGTCGTCGAAAAGGCAGCGCCCGGCGAGAACCCCTGGCTCGATCGCAGCGGCGTCAATCGCGAGGCGACGCACCTGTGGGAACAGGAAGCCAGTCGTCGCGTCCTCGAGGGTCACGCTGACATCACCACGAACAGTGAGCCCTTCTTCCTCCGCGCAACCGACAACGCCGACGAGGAGAGTGAGGAGAACGAGGCATGCGCGTTTCATAGCGATATTGTTTTGCCACATTCGTGCCACCGCAACCCTGCCGAATCACGCGAGAATGCACACCGTTCAGGACGAAACCGTCGGCGCGTGAGTGATCCCGTGTTCACACCGTGCGGAGGCGCCCGCCTCAGCCGCCTGGCTTCAAGACCGCCAGGCAGACGTTCACGACCGCCAAAACAAGCACCGCGATCGCGATCTTGAACATCCCCGACGCCATCTTCGCGCGGTCGCCTGGACTGGCGTCCGCGATCTTCCGAACGCGGGCAGAGAGCGCGCCGGTCAGGCCAGCGGCGAGGAAGCCGACGAGCAGCTTCCCGTGCATCCATCCCGCCTTCGCGTAGACCTCGGTGAACGCGGGGATCAAGACCGCGAGCCCGCCGAGCCACGCGAGCACCATCCCGGACACACCGGTGGTCCGCATCGCGTCGCGCAAGCTGTCGCTCACCTCAGCGCTCGGGTCCTTCACGCGCGCGTAGTACTTCGACGCGAAGAGCGCGACGGTCACGACGCCTCCGATCCACAAGGTGACGCCGAAGATGTGCAGGGACTTGAAGATGAGCGCGTTCATCCGATCGCTTTCTCGTACACGCGGTACTTCTTGTAGACCTTCGCGCGCATGCCGCGAATGCCAAGATTGATGAGCTTGTTGTCCTCGAGCGTCCATCCGAGTTCTGCCCAGTCGTAGTACTCGCCCGCGCGAATCACGAGCTCCGCGTACATCGCTGTCGAGAGCGCGCCGTAGCGTTTCACGCCGCGCATCTTCTGCTTGATCCCGAGGAGCATGAGGCGCGCCGAGCGAACCTTCTGGACCTTGAGGCGCCACACCAACTTGGCCCACCCAAAGGGCGCGAGCTTGCCGTTGAGGTCACGCGTGGCTTCATTGATGTTCGGCAGGCAGACGACCATTCCGACCGGCTCGCCCTTCACCTCGACGAAGAACGCCATCCGCGGATCGAGGATGTACTGCAGCAGTTCCGCGAGCGCGTTCACCTCGGCTTCGGTGGACGGGACGAAGCCCCAGTTGTCGGCCCAGGCGTCGTTGAAGATCTCGATCACCAGGTCGAGCTCGCGGCGCAAGTTCTTCATGTCGACCGACCGGAAGCTGACCTCGGGGAGCGCGTTCATCGCCTCCCACGCGCGCTTCACGCGTGGTGGCGGCGCCTCGGTGTTGTACTTCCACGCGAGCAGGTCTTTGGACTTCTGGAGCCCGTAAGCCTCCGCGAGGCCGCCCTGCCACTCGCGCGAATGCGGCATCATGATGACCGGCGGGGAGTCGAAGCCTTCGACGAGCGTCCCGCTCTCTTCGTTGATCGAGAGAGAGAAAGGTCCGCGCATGGTCTTCATCCCGCGCTCGCCGAGCCACTTCTCCGCTCGCGAGAGGAGCGCCGTAGCGACATCTTGATCATCGATGGTGTCAAAGAAGCCAAAGAAGCCCGCAGCGTCGTCGTGGGCGCGTAGGTGCTCCTGGCAAATCTGCGCGGAGCACCGCCCGACCAAGCGGCCATCCTTTTTGGCGACGAAGAGCGTGCCTTCGGCGTGCTCAAAAAACGGGTTCTTCTTCGGGGAGACCCGCTCCCGAAGCTCGAAATCGAGCGGCGGGATGTAGTGAGGATCGCCCCGGAACACTTCGCGCTGCACGCCGATGAACTCGTTGAGGTGGGTCCCCGGTGCGAACTGCTGAATCTGCAGGGACATCGCTAATTCTTTCGCTTCGCGCGACGCTTCTTGGTCGCCCGCTTCTTGGCCGTCTTCTTCTTCGCGACCTTCTTGGCCGTCTTCTTCTTCGCGACCTTCTTGGCCGTCTTCTTCTTCGCGACCTTCTTGGCCGTCTTCTTCTTCGCGACCTTCTTGGTCGTCTTCTTCTTCGCGACCTTCTTGGCCGTCTTCTTCTTCGCGACCTTCTTGGCCGTCTTCTTCTTCGCGACCTTCTTGGCCGTCTTCTTCTTCGCGACC
>CALJDU010000094.1 GCA_938024995.1 uncultured bacterium | reverse complement strand
TACGTCCTGTCGATGTACTCAGCGCGCGAACTCGCTACTCGCTCACTATCGAAAGCCAAGCTAGCGCTCCCGTCTCCCTTTCCCTCCGTGCGCACGAAGAGGACTATCAGAACTTAGAGACAGCGCGGCGTCAGCAAGTGGAGGCGCGTCATGTCGAAGAAGCACGACGACATGACGCGGCCGAGCGCGTCGCCGATGAAGAGCGAGCCGAGTCGTGTCGATCGCGCTCCGCGCAAACCCGTCGTGGTGGGGAGACGTATCTCGAGCTCATGCGCTTGGCCATCGCCAACTCGATAGCGCACGCCGGCACGGAAGGACGCGCTGCCGACTCCGTCGCGCTTCGAGCGGCTGGGTTTCACGAGGACGGGATCACGTACTTGGCCGCTATCGAAAAACTCGAGGCACGAGACATCCCGACCGCCATCGAGTTCGTGGAGCTGGTTCGCGCCATGGGACGCCACCGAGTCAACGTGACCGTTCAGCTTCTCCGCCAACTCCTCGCGTCCCTCGGGACGCGAATCCAGGTGCGCGACGCGCGGTTCCTCGCGGAGTGCGGGCTCTGAGCCCGCGACAAAGCGACAGCCCGTTGACCGTGAATCGGAGACTATCGAACAGCTGTCATACAGAGCCGACAGTCAAGCACGATGCGCGATAGTTTTCGTGCGGTTCGACGTATATCTTCAATCACGATAGTCCGCATTTTGCAGGTTCCGCCGTGTCCCCGCCAACGAGTCGCTATCGACGAACCAGAGTGCAGCTACCTGCGAAGATCCAGGTCGTGTGCCCGAGGTCATCTCTGAGGCGGCTTTTTTCATAGCCGCTCGACCAGCTTTTTGAGCCGGCTGACCTAAACTCGATCGCGCGTAAAAGCGTGGAACAATTGGCTCGTGCTACCTCGGTTGAGGCCGTAAATCGCTAGCGTCACCAATGATGGGCGATTGCAATCCTGCTCACATTACGAGCAGAACGTAACTCTAGACATTCGGGTGCAACCTCTCATAGCGTCCAACACATGACGACGGAGGGGGGACGCGGGCTACGGCTCTCGTGGCGAGTGATTGTCGCTTGTCACGTCGCGATGCTGGGGCGGAACACGCGCGGATACCGCGGTGAGAACCGCACGAAGAATTCACGCAACCGATGGGCGAACGGGCCGATGTCGCGTTTGATGTTCCGCGAGTCACCCACGTCGAAGACTGCTCGGCGTGCGACAGGGGCTCGGTCAGTTGCGCCTTGGCTAGGATGGGCCGCAGCCAGCCTTCTCTTCATAGTGCTTCCATCACAAGCGCACGCGTGGCGGACAACAAACGACCTCCCGGATTTTGACAATGCGGCGGGTTGGCGCCGCGCGATGGTTTCGTTGGAGGTAGTGGAAGCCGACGGACTCGTGGAAGATGTCGAGGCGGCAGCGTTGGTTTGGCAGAGTAGCGACTGCGCGGCACCTAGTATTCGTACTGACGATGCGACAACGGCTGCGCGGCTCGGCGATGGTCAGAACACAGTCGAGCTCCTTGCAGACTCATTGTCGTTTCCAGATGGTGTCGCCGCCGTGACCGACCTCGTCTACCGAGAGACGGCGGACGCTGATTTTGAGATCACAGAAGCGGACATCCGACTCAACGGACCGTTCATCGAAGAGAACGCGCTCGATCGTCGACTCGTGCTTGCTCACGAGATTGGCCATCTGTTTGGCTTGCTTCATCCATGCGAACTCTCCAGCGCGCCGCGATGCGGTGACGACCCTACGGACGCGCTCCTTGATCCTCGGTACGGCGATATAGGGATGTCGCTTCCGACATCTGACGACTTGGGCGGTCTCTGCGAAATCTATCCGCCATGTGTGGAGGCGTGTGGGGACGCGTTCTGCGTTGGTGGTGAATGCACGATGCCCATGTGTACCTGCCCGGACGGACGGATGTGCACAGACGATGGAGAGTGTCCCTCGCCAGCACGTGGTGGGCTCGGTGACGCATGTACGAGCAGTGTCGAGTGCAGGACAGGCCTTTGTTCGTCCACCGGGCACTGCGCAGAGCCGTGTACGAGCGGCCGATGCGGAGCACGGCATGAGTGCGTCCGTGGAGTATGCACATCAGCGCGGGCCACGTTTGGTGAGTCATGTGTAGGCGGGGAAGACTGCGTCACTGGCGTCTGCCTAGACCCAGGCGAGAACGGCGCGCTCCGGTGCACACGCGACTGCGGCCTGTCTTGTCCGGAAGGCGCTGATTGCGACGAAGTCGATGCGCGACTCGTTTGTGTTGTAGCGGAACCGACGGGGTGCGTGGTTTCGTTCAGCTCTCGAGGCGACGAGTCCGCGAGTGTCCTGCTGATTCTATTTGTCCTTTGGAGACGAAGGCGAAGGAGCGAACGATGAGTTTTTTGACCGCACCAAACGTGACCCGCAGCTGGGTCGTTCTTCTCTGTTTGCTCTCCCTCAGCGCATGCGGTGACGACGATGCTGTTGCCGACACTGGCGGGGGAGATACCGGCATGGCGGATAGCGCTCCGGACGGAGACACGGGCGCGGGAGATGCCGACCCATCGGATACGAGCCCGGATACCGGACCGGGCGACACGGGGCCGGCAGACACCGGTCCCGATCTCTCCTGCACAGACGATGGTGTCATGCGCGTCGCCGATTGCGGGATGTGCGGGACGCAGTCACAGCTCTGCAGCGAGGGCGTCTGGATGCCGCAGTCCATGTGCTTGGGTGAAGGCGAGTGCCTTGTTGGCGAGGTGGACACAGAAGAGACGGAGGCGTGCGGCGAACGTCAGCGCATCTGTCTTGATGGATGCACCTGGGGAGAGTGGTCCCGCACTCGAGAAGATGGTGTGTGCGTGCCCGGTGCGACTCAAATCGACCCAGACGCGTGTGGGGAAGGTGAGCCCGAACTGGTCACCTGCGATGACGAGTGCGAGTGGGCCGAACTCACCGAGGACGAGTGCATGACCCCTTGCGGTCCGCGAGAAGACCACGGTCCGCTCGCGAATCGCGCGTGCGTTCCAGCGGGCACGGCGACGCTGTTCTACGAGGTCGATGGCGAAGAGCGAACTCGTACGCCAGACGTGTCCGCTTTTTGGATCGACCGCTATCCGGTGAGTGCTGCGCGCTATCAACTATGCGTGGATGCCGGAGAGTGCGAGCCAGCTTTTCGCGGTTCGCCCGACGATCCGACGTTCGCTCAGCGTCTCGATATTTTCGAGGTAGACGACTACTGCGAGTTCGTCGGAGGGTCCGTTCCGACGCTCGCGCAGTTCGTCCGCGCCGCTCGTGGTGACTGTGAGCTTAGGACACCGTATCCATGGTCAGACTGTACGGAAGCTGCGCTCGACGACGAGCCGGATTGTTCAACAGTTATTGACTGTGATGCAGCGTGCGCAAGCGCGGAAAATTCCTTTTGCTCTTCGGTCAATACCGCCGTGACGTCGAGTAGCCCGTTTCTTGTTCAGCGCCTTGTAGGCCCGGGCAAGGACGAACTCGTTCGTGATCTCTTCAGTGTCGAACTCAGCGATGAGTACAACGCTGCTGACCCTGACGTCCCATCAGCGGTGGCGGGGGCTGGCAGCCTATTTCGAGAATCGCTCCTGGATCGGCAAATGGCGTTCGGAGCGAGCGCACATGAATTTCGATGTGTTTGGGGGCTTGAGTGATGTTGAGGAAGAGTACATTGGCGGCGTTGACTTTTGTTGTCGCGTCTTGCGGCGCGGAGCCAGCGACGTTGTTGTTGGATGCCGAAAGAGACGAGAGACTTAGCGAGCGAGAAGCGCAGATGGCGATCACCCTCATTGGGACCGATGAGGGGGAGTACGTCGCGACCGCAGCGGATGTTGCCGAGAGTGTTCGGTTGCAATGCCAGGGCGAACTATCGCTGGGTTGGGAGGCGTTTGACTTGGCTGATCCGTCGGCATGCAAGTCTGGCCTCGTTGCCGATGTGTTCGTAAATGACTGCGTGGCGCAGCGGCTCCTCGAAGCCAGCGAAGCCGACACGCCGACAACCTACGAAAAGCAGATCACGATCGGCGGAGGAGCTGTTCAACTCGAGGCCGGGTGGATTATGCCACCTCAGCTTCCGGAGTCGCGGATCGCGCTAGCACGTCGAGCGGCACTCACAGCACAAGAGACCATCACTACCGCGGGCGACACGCTCCGGTATCAGGCCGGACAAGATGCGTCCACTCTCAACGCCAGGGTTTCAACATGTGACATTGGTGGCAGCAATCCCCCACCAGGCACACTGTCAACTTCACCGCTTCGAGCTGTACTATCGGTCGCCGGCTACGACGCCGGCGTCACTCCGCTCGCCTTGATCGCCGAAGTCCTCGTCGGGTCCACCGTCACGCTGGAGCGGGCCGCGCAGGTCGAGATCCGCAACCAGATCGCAGTTGCCGAAGCCGAGCGCTCGCGTTCGTCCTCCGCGATCACCGCATCCGAGATGGGTTGGGTTGATCCTGTGATGTCGCGCGGAACGCTCGCCAAGCATCTCATCGGTGGTTCGCACGATGGTCTCTTTGGCTACGAAGAAGGCGAGGGGGTGTGCCCGGTTCCGCCGCCGGAAGGTGACACTATCGCCGCGATTGAGCACCTTCGTGCGATTGGTGGCGACACTCGCCGGCTTCTCGACCTGGACGTCGAGCTCTCGGACCTCCTGCTTGCTGGCGCAGATCCGTTGGGAGTTCGCATAGGCGCGATGCTTGGAAGCGACGAACCTGTCGATTCGGTCGACGAGCTCGAGAGTTTGACCGGTGTTTCGGTGCGTTCGTTCGATGCCGCGCGTAACTACATGCGACACGAGGCGCGGGCTTTTGTCACCCAGCCAACGGCGATCGATGGTGGTATCCCGCTAAGCCCCGACGCTCTGGGCGAGCGATCACTCGATGCGTGGGCTTCGACGTTGCGTCCTCCGCGGCCGCCTCCTTCAGCGTACGCAGTGGCGGCCGCGCGATTTGGTGGCAACCCAGTCGCACCCAACGACGGCCTCTTACTCGGCAACCCGGTCACGGCGACCTATGCGCAGCGCGCCGTCGCGCACACGCTCGACTATGCCTACGCGGTCGCGACCGACTTCGGAGTGTTGGTTAGTGGAACGGAACCGGAAGTGGATCCTCCGACCGACCCTCCGACCTCAGAGTTCCTAGCACTCCCGGACGATGCGTTGGTTCGCTTGCGTACCCTCGCTGAAATTGCAAGAGAGCGAGTCCCAGCGCGCGTCCAGTTCTGCAACCTCGGGACCAAGTACTCGTTCGAGACGTTCCATCGGCCGACCGATTTTGTCTCCGATGCGAGCGACATCCTCGTTGTGCACGGTGTGTCTGGCTTACGGTGCGCAGTGGAGGGGCAAATCCAAGGCGAAGAATGCGACCTGTCGTCACACGAACTCGCACGGGCGGCCGGGGTCGGAACCCTCGGCGTCAGACATCGCACGAGCGGCATCCGCTCCTACATCAGTGGCACCTTCACTACACCAACCCCGTCGGCGCCCGCTGACGACGCGCTTCCTCAAGAGATCGCCGACGATGAGCTCGTCTTTGTCTTGAGGCGCGTTCGTGGCGCAGCACCGGGTGGTCCAGGCGACTTCGAATCCCTCGCTTCGCATCGTATCGACAGCTCCGATACCGGCTGCACGATGTATCCAGTTGTCCCGCAGTACATCGAGCAGGTTCACGACATCCTGACCCCGTCTACGGTCAACTGCGCGACTACCGAGGTGACGTGCGCAGGCCCTGCCTATGCTGACCTCATTCCGCTCGAGAACGAGATCACGGGCGACGACGGTGGACGCGGCCTCGAGAACTCGTGGCAGTACTGGTTGTCTCTGGCCGAGGAGAGTGCCAATCACGCCGATCGTCTCGGCGAAGATCTCCTTACATCGGGCGAGGCACTTGATGAAGGAATTGAGAGTATTGAAGACGCTGTCAGTGAAATATGCGGCGGCACCGTCAACCTTCGTGACGCCTTCTTTGATCAGCTTTCCGAGCCACCAGCTGGCCCATGCAGTGGAGGTGGCGCCTGCGCGATGGGATATGAGTGCAGTGATGGTAACTGCGTGAGAAGCATTGACGACTTGCTCGCCGGTCCAGAGTACAACAACCTCCGCGAGTGCATCGGGGACAACACGGTTATCGACTACGTTGCCGCTGGAACGCGACCGCTCTGTGTTTGGAAGCTCGATACCGACGGACCGATTTGCGACCGACCCGACGACGACACGACGACGCACCCTTGTCCTTGGATTGCAACCGTCGTCGGTGAAGGCGTCGATGCCGTCGCAAGCTGCACAGCGATGGGCGCACTTCCAACTGGCGCTACGATTCAGGATCCGATCACCAATGTCCTGGGGATCTTCGAGACAGAACCACCGCCGATCCCAGCAGAACCGCAAGGTCCGTTCGACTGCAACTTGATTCGGGAGTTGAGGACTGCGGGTACCGACCGAGAGAGGCTGGCGCGCTTGGTCATCGCGTCCAAACAATTCTCCCGGACCGAGATGACGAGGATCGCGCGGAAGGTCGGTTACGTCGCCTTTCCTGATGACTACGGTCGCATTACCGTGGGCAATCACCGCTGGCGCGGCCTTGGTTCACCTCAAGACCCTGGCATGGCAGGGGAAGTCACCGAGTGGCCTTGTGGTCGCGACTCAGGAATTTCCTGCAGCAATCCGTTGGACCCTTCATTGGGCAATGTGACGGACCCGGAATTTTTCTGCGCATCGACTACCGCGTGCGGCGCCACAGAAGAAGCTCCACGTATCCAGCGGGCCTACATGAACCAACGGATGGCGCGGGCGGTCATCACGCTTCGGCTGTTGACGGGACAAGACTTGAATCAGGTGGAACTCCCCTATCGCCCCGAGCCCTATTGGCTCTCGTCCGAGGCTGACACAGAGAGAGTCCGCTCGGAAAACCCATACAACGAACTCAAAAAGTGGAGGTGGAACCTCAACGATGGCCACGAGCCAGTTACTCTTCGTGGTTCGCGCGAACTCGTGGCTGCTAATGGCGTTAGCTACTACGTCGAGGAAGACGATGGAATCGGTCAAAACGTCAGTACGCTTGAGTTGGAGGGACGCGTGTACTGCACCGCCGAGGGAAGTGGACCAGGCTGGACCTGGACCCGCTTTGACAACATGGGCGAACACTTGATCAATCCAGTGGGAAGCCCATTTCCCTCTTTTCATCGTATCTACACGCCGTGCAACCACGAGGACAGTTTGTTCGTAGACGAGGATGATCGAACTCCGTCGTCCTACTACATGCAACCTCCTGGAAGTACGCAGGCGGTCCTCTACACAGCGTTCACAGAAGCGAACGCCGATCCGGACGTCGACGCGATAGCTGTGTTGTGGCGAGGTATGGGTGGTGAGGGCATTGCGGTCGACCCTGGTTTTCGATCGGCCGGTTCGGTCAGGTTGGGCAGTCTCACGACTGCGCTCTTTTATGATGGAGTGATCGAAAACGGACCAGACTGTCGATGGAGCGGGGATGGATATCAATGCGATCGTGGCCGTTACTCGAATTATCGAAGTGCGGGGCCAAACCAGGCAGAACGCTACAACGACATCGCCATCATGGAAGATGGCATCCATAGCCGAGACTTCATCGACGCACTAGAACTTGCGTGCGAAGTTCAAACCGAGGAATTCAACGATCCTGCGGTTGGAGAAGTCAGCAACTGTGACGACTGGGATGCGCTTCTCAACGACAGCATGTCGAACCTTCGTCAGGCGCAGAAGATGGCGTCGTGCCTCGCGGAAGAGCTTGAGCAACGTGGTCAAATGCAGATTTTTCAGAGCATGCCAGAAGCGGCGATCGCGAATCTAACTGGGACCGCGACGCCTGCGGGTGAACGTGGCGCCGAGCTTGAGATCATCACGACCCAGCTCCGCGATCTTGCTCAGTATCCTGAGCAATCCGCGTACGTGCTTGAGCAAATCGCCCTTGAGCTGCAACGTGCGCGACTGGCTGCGGGGCGGAACGATGTTCGCGCCGATCTCAATGCGGTGAACCGTCGCAGTACTCAGTTCCGGGAAGTGACGAGTTGCATTGCGTCCACGCTGCGTTCGGCGGCGGGGGGATTGGGCTTAGATCCTGTTGCGGCCGGCGGGTCGGGACTACATGCCGCAGCGGCCGTTGCGGATTGCGCGAATTCGATCGCACAAGTTGCGTTTGCGCGACTTCAAGAAGACTTGCAAAACCAGCTCGCGGACAACGAGACCGAGACCGAGCTCAGCCGTAGTGCAAGCGCTCTCAGCGCACACATTAACAATCTCAAGGACCTGAACCGAAGCGCCGCCAACGCGCAGAACTTGCTGCGTGGTTCGCTTTCGAGACTTGAGTCGAACCGCGAGGCGGTGCTTCGGGAGATCACGGACGCACTCACGACGTTTGGAAGCACGTCTGCGGTCTCAACGATACGCCGGCGACGCTTCAACACGCTCGAAGAGCGTTACGACGAAGCGCACGAGCGCTCCATTGGAACGGCGTGGCTCGCGCGTCGTGCGCTTGAACAGCGCCTCGGTCGCAACTTGAGTTCGATGGTCGACGACTTGCCACTGGTCGATGCTCCGAATCGCTGGGCGGACGAGCTTTGCGTGATGGGTGGCATGAACTACCAACAGATCGCTCGCGACTACACCATCGCAGGTGGCGATAGTTATGCGAGAGAGTATGTCGGCGACTACGTGCGCAGGCTCCGCTCCGTCTTCGACAGCTACTCCGTCGCACATCCATTCGTCACCGGCGACGATACCGCGGTCGTCTCGCTGCGAAACGATGTCGTCAATGCGCGCGCAGAGTGTACGGTGCCCGTACGTAACCTCTTGGCGTGGTCGAGCGAACTCGCCACGACCGAAGACCCAAGCTTCGTCGCGCCGATCGCCGAAGCCGATGCGCCGCCCGTTGACCGCACTGCTCCACCGGTGTGGGAGCATGTCGGTTGCGTTCCACAGACTGTCACGATCGACGATGAGGGCGTGCCCATCCAGGTCGACCGTATCGACGGCTGCATAGGATTCGAGCGTCTCGATGATCCGGCGTTCGCACCAACGTATAGCGAAGGCGCGCTTGGTGCGCCGAATGGTTGGCGGATCCGCTTCGGTGGACCTGGCCGGATCGCCCCTCCCGCCACCAGCTACGCGGCAGGAGTTCACATTGCACAACGTGTCACCGTCCAAGGCGGGACCTACCGTTTGTCCTGGCGCGGACGTACCGTCGCGACGGACGGCATCGATCCGAGCACCGCCTTCACCGTCCACGACGCGGAGGGCGTCGAGTTGCCTCATGTGCGTATGGCGACCGCGCTTCCTGCGGACGGCTGGGACGTCTACTACCTCTTCTTCACGGTTGGGTCCGAGCAAGAAGTCGATGTCGTGATCCAACCAAACGACCTGACCGGGGCGTTCGCAACGAGCGCGATGTACCTCGAGGTTGCCGCTCCGATGCTGGAGAACGCGACGCGAGAGCTCGGTCTCTCAACAGGGGCCGTCGACCCAATGGACCACACCTATCCACCTTTCCCGTACATCGAGACGCGGGAAGCGGGGGTTGCGTCTTTGCCGGTCTGTGAAGATCAAACCGGTGAGGTGTTCCGTACGCACTGGGAGCGTGGATGCACGACACTCTGCGCGGGCGGAGGCGAAGGTTGTACCGATGGCCGTCGCGCGTGCTTCTGGGAACTCCCCTTCACGATTTCGCAACACGACCTCGAATACGGCGGGCAACTTGCGCACGCAGGCTTTGCCAACGGCAACTACAACTACCGATGGAACACACTCTCGGCGAACGTTGTCGGAGCAGGTGTACGCGACTGTGAAGACTCGATGGTCGCGAGCAGTTGCTTTGGTTCAGGTTTTGTCCCTGTAAGCCTCTACCACGACGGCGACTTCAAAGTTCGCAACCACTGGGGCGAACTCTACGACGCGCCTCTCTTCCGAGGGCGCATGGAACACGCACGCGCTCTGAACGCGGATCGCTACCTCACGAACCCGATCTCAAGCGCGGACCGCGCACTGGTCGAACCATACACACGTTACGAAATGCGAGGCCGACCGCTTGCGGGACGCTACAGGTTCCGTGTTTGGGATGAGCCAGGCATCGAGTTTAGTCGGATCGAGGACGTTCAAGTCGTCCTTGGCTACCGCTATTGGACTCGCCTGAACTGAGTCAGCGGGCGTGAGCGAGCGACGAGTCACCCCAGTGGATCGTCGCCGCTCATGCCCAAGCCCACGTCCGCACCATCGCTTCGTGCATGCGTCGACGATCCGCCTTTTGTGTTCCCATCTCGCTTCTGAGAGGTCCCGCCATGCTCTCCTTGAATCCTGCTCGTCCGCCACGCGCTTGGTTGTCACACGCGACGTGGCTCATCGCGGCCATCCTCTGTGGTCCTCTCACTGCACACGCACAGGATGACTACGATAACGAATCGTCCGCCGTCGGTTCTGACGACGGAACCAGGGATATCGCATCTGACATTGAGGACGTCCGAGGAGAGGGGTTGGAGGCCGATCTACGAGCTGCAGGCGCAGACCTCGACACTGAACGCACCGAGGCAGCCAGCGAAGCAGCAACATCGACGGAACCCGACCCTCTCGATTCCGCCGTTCCGGCTTCACTCCCCACAGGCGACTCCAAGTCCGCGGTCACGCCCCAAGCCATCTCGCTCCCGGGCGCGGAAGGCTCCATCGAAGGCATGGGCGAGTCCTTCTCTCCCGTGCTCAGCAGCGGCACCGGCACCTTCGGTGTTCCCATCGCGCTTCCCGCAGGTCGCGCGGGCGTTCAGCCTTCGCTTTCGCTCTCCTACTCCACGAGCGGAGGCAACGGCGCGCTCGGGGTCGGCTGGGGGATGGGCGCGCCTTTCATTGCGCGTCAGACGGACCGCGGGGTGCCTCGCTACGTTGACGAGTCACAATGGCATGAGGCGGAAGACCGCTTCATCTACAACGGCGGCCAAGAGCTCGTCCCCGTCGACAGCGATGCGATCGCGGCGGTCGACGGCTATGCCGGCGCAGAGCAAGTCCCGAGCGAGGTCGACGGTTGGCAACAGTACCGCGCCAAGGTCGAAGGTGGCTTCATGCGCTTCTTCCGCTCACCGGACAGCATGCGCTGGGTCGTCCAAGGAAAGGACGGGACGCGCTTTGACTTCGGCTTGTTGCCGTCGACGCAAAAGCCGCCCGGTTTCGATGCGCGACCCTCGCTGACCGAAGACGTTACGAGCGGCGACGGCGTGACGAGGGTCTTCTCCTGGCACCTCACGCGCATGAGCGACGCCCACGGTTCGACCGTCTACTACGCCTATGAGCGCGACCGTGGCCAGTGCTACCTACGCGACATCTTCTACCTCTCACCGGCGAGCTGCGGTGGCGGCTCGGTCGAGTCCGCCCGCGACTGCGACGCTGACCTCGACGACTACGGCGTGCGAGTGCATTTGCAGTACGAAGGCCGCCAAGACGTCCTCGCGCGCTACAACAGCGGCTTCCGAACTGAGATGGCGCAACGACTCAAGCGGGTAATCGTTACCTCAGCCCACGGCACGCTTCCGTTCTCAGGCCCGCTCGACACCCATCCCACGGACGCTGGCCGCTATTTGGTACGCAAGTACCACCTCGACTATGTGCCCGCTTCGCAGTCGTTCCACTCGCTCCTCGCGAGCGTGCAGGTCGAAGGCCGCCCTGACACCACCATCGGCACCGGCATCGACGCCCGTCAGCAGTACACGCACATCGAGGAAGGCGCGGCCATCGCGACGGGATCTGTCGTGGTCGGTCGCACCTTGCCTGCAATGCGTTTCGAGTACACGGACACGCCCGACGGTCCCATCCCGGGCTTTGGCGGAGTCGCGAACGATGTCATCGATGTAACTGGCAGTCCCAACGAAGGTGTGGACGCATCGCGCGCTGACCTCTTCGACGTCAACAGTGACGGGTTGCCGGACCTGATCGTGACGGATCCCGCGCGGTACCGAACGGCGGACGGGAGTCCTGCAGTCGGCGTGTTCTTCAATGGCTTTCAGGGCGCATCGGCAACTCCAGCGGGTCGCGCGGCGACGTTCTCCAGCGCGATCCCGGTGGGCGTCCCGTCCGGACGCTCGGGAACGTTGCTCCTCGGGAACAACAACATCCTGCCGATGGATCTCGACGGCGATGGGCGCAGTGATCTGCTCAACCTTCCGCGCCGAACCGACGTAGGCTTCTTTACGCCAACGCGCATCAGCGAAGACGAGGCGGGGTCGTCCGTGTCGCCGGCAGATCAAGGCTGGCGCTTCACCTACGCCAACGTGAACCTTCGCAGCCTCGGCAGCCCGCTCATCGACGTCGGGTCCGACGGCGCTCGCTACAAGGTCTTCGATGTTGATGGCGACCACCTCATCGACATCGTCCACACCACGGGCACCGTGATGCAGACGTGGCGCAACCTTGGCTGGCATCCCGACGGCGACGGCAAGTTTGGGTCGGCCACGTTCACCGGTTCAGGTTGGGAGCTCTCAAACCGTCCGCACGAAAGCTGCTTGCTCCACGACGGGTTGCCGGTCGACTTCGCCGACCCCGAGGTGCGGCTCGCCGACATGAACGGCGACGGCCTCCAAGACATCGTCAAGCTCCGTCGCGGCCGCCTCATCTACTGGCCGGGCCGCGGCGTCAACAGCGCAGGCGAGCCCATCTTCGGAGAAGGTCCCGCGGACTGTGGTCGGCACGAGGGCGACGACCGCGAAGTGGTTGTGGCAAACGCACCACGCGTCGACTTTGACCTCGACAGCGTTTACCTCACCGACGTCAACGCTGACGGCGCGACCGATGTGGTGCAGGTCCGCTTCAACGAGGTCGACGTCTGGTTCAACCAGGCGGGTCGCTCGTTCACCGATCGCATCACCGTCGACAGCGCCTACGCCCCTTCTTTCGACCGCCGCATCCGGTTCACGGATCTCGATGGCTCCGGCACACTGGACATCGTTTACGGGTACGGCACCCGCTGGCAGTACGTCGACCTTCTCGGTGGCGTTCGCCCGCGCCTGCTCAAGCATGTCGAAAACGGCCTCGGCGGCACCACCGACCTCAGCTACAGCACCAGCGCCCAAGACTATCTCCAGGACCTCGAAGACGCCGCCGACTGCGCTGGCTGCGAGAAGTTCACCTGGTCGCACGTGGCCGGCGAGTGCGATCAACGCCTGCAGGAAATGTCCGGTGAGTGCGTCTATCGAAGCGGCGCCAGCCCGGTCGTCTCCACGGTCGTTCGCTCCATCACGACCAGCGATAACTTCGCGCTTGGTGGCCATACCGAGAACGTCACGACCACGCGCTTTGCCTATCACGACGGTTACTACGAAGGCATCGAGCAAGAGTTCCGTGGCTTCGGCGCCGCCGACGCCGAGAGCATTGGCGATGCCACCCATCCCACGGTCTTCGCGCGGAGCTTCTTTCACCAAGGCCGCCGGCCACAGTCGATCGCCAGCGATCGCCTCGCTGAAAATCCCTACGAGTCACTCAAGGGTCGGCAGTGGTTGTCTGAGTCCTTCGATGAAGGCGGTCGCTACTTGTCGAGCGCGCACGCGACCTGCGCCGTGCGGCATCTGCACACCGGGCTCGATGGCCGCGACATCACCTACGCTTACGTCAGCCAAACCGACGAGCTCCGCTACGACACGGACGGCGCGGCCACGAACTCTTGGATCCCCGGAACAGATTCCATCGAGCTCCCCATCGTTCAACACCAAGGGCCAGGCGGAGCCGAGACTGACGTTGACGACATCACGCACCAGGTTCCGATTCGTGGCGCGACCTATGCGCACATTCGTGGAACCACTCCCGATGTTGACAACCTTGGCCACGTAAAACAGCAAGTCGCGCACGGCCGCGTCCTTGGGGAACACGGCGAGACGCCCGACGAGCGGATCTACAGCTTCACCAACCCTGCGCTGATCAATGGCGCCGCGTGGATCTTCCGCACCACGTCCGGATACACAACCGCGGATCCTGCGGGCGAGCGCTTCGGCGAGACGCTCACAACCCACAACGAGCTGGGCGATGCGATCCTCACGACGCAGCTGGTCCACAACCCCGTGGCGCTCGACTTCCCCGGAGGCCCCGACGGCCAGCTGTACGCCCTCATGCCGGGGGCAGGTGAATCGATCGTCGCGAGCACCAAGGTCGACGCCTGGGGCAACGCGACCGCGAGTTGTGCAGGCGAGGACATCAACTCCGCTGCCATCGGTCCGGTCGACTGTTGGCGTTACTCGGAGGTCGAATACGACGGCGACTTCGCGCAGCTCCCGGTCAAGGAACGGCACGCGCTCGGGCTCGATGCCGACATCGATGACAGCGCCTGTCGCGGCAGCGTCGACGGCCAGCTCTGCATGCTTCAGACGTCCGCCGCGTGGGACCGCGGTTTCGGCGTCATCCGGGAAACGCTCGCGATCGCGACGGGCCTTCGGACGGTCGTCAACTACGATGGACTGGGCCGTTTCACGGCGACCTATCGAAGCGGCGGCTCCGAGTTGCCAGCGACCGTGGTTCGCTACGAACTCGTCCCCGACGGTCTCCCGCTCAGCCGGGTTCAGACCATCCAGCGCTACGACGTCAAGGCCTCCAACCAAGTGAAGTTCATGGAGTCCCGCACGTTCGTCGATGGGCTTGGGCGCACCCGGGGCGCCCTCACCAAAATGGAGAGCGCGACCGCGTGGCAGCGCGCGGGCATCGGAGTCTTCACCGCTCGAGGTACAGTCGCCCGCGCGTTCGACAATGACGACCTCTACGGTACCTCTGACCCGAGCCACGTAGATGGCGTCCGGATCCCGGACCGCGCATTCGTCTCAAGCGAGTACGACGCTTTCGGACGTGTTCGCGCGACGACCGAACGAGACGGTTCACGAAGCATGACGCGCTATCACGCGCTCAGCACCGAGAGCTGGGATCCCAACGACCTTGGCGCGGGAGCTCCTCATTTCGATAGCACGCCGTCGGTGACACGCGTCGATGGTCACGGCCGGGCGATCGAGAGCGTCTTGACGAACCGACAGCTTGGAGGCGGGAACGCGGTGTACTACAAACTGAACACCACGTACCGCGCGGATGGAGCCGTGCTCTCGGTCACGCGCTCTCAAACGACGGGAGCCCAAGTGGGCGCAGCCGTCGTGGATGACCACACGCAAACGCGCGAGTTTGAGTACGACAGCATCGGGCGCCGGCTCACCAGCACGGACCCCGACAGCGATGACCCATCGGGCACCGGAACCGACGCCCAGTGGCGCTACCTCTTCAACCGCGTCGGCGACCTCGTGGCCGTTCGCGACCCACGCGGATGCGGTCAGAACTTCTACTACGATCGCGCCGGCCGCCTGCTCGGCGAAGACGCGATCGAATGCGCTGAATCTCAAGAGCCCGGAGACAAGGACGCTGCGGGCGAAACCGGCGACGAGGTCGAAGGTGCCTACGCGATGACCGCTGGAGTCGATCACGTCGTCGACGCGCGCAGCTACTATGACAGACACCCTGACTTCTTGCCCATCAACCGAGGTCGAACCCTCGGCTTCATGACCGGCAGCAGCGACCGCGGTCAACGCTCGGCCAGTTGGTATGACGCGCGAGGCCGCGTGCTGGAGACACGCCGGCAGATGGCTGTCATCCCTCAAGCGCATGCGCTGAGCGCAACATCGTTCGCGGAAGGCGACCCAGTTCCCACCGAGACCGTGACTTCCGCAGCTCGCGTTTTCGATCCACACGTCTACGTCACACGGACCACCACCAACAAGTTCGACCACCTCGACCGCGCGCTCGAGGTCATCTACCCCGAGGACCATCAACACGGCCCGAGCGGCGGCGGAGCCGGACCTGATGTCCGCGGATCCATCGTCTATGGCCTGCGCGGGCTTCCGTCCTCCATTCGCTACCACGTCGATGGTCTCCGCAAGGATGTCATCCGAAGCATTGGCTACAACCGTCACGGTCTGCCCTTCACCATGTCGCTTGGCGACAACCGCTCAGGTCGCAGCTCCTCGCAGGTCAAGACCAGCTACGACATTCGTCAGCGTCCAACGGACATCCGGCTTGAGCGCACGCCTGAAAGCGGAGCGACCGGGATCTCCGCGCTCAGCGTTCCGTTCGCATACCGCTACGACTGGGACCAAGCCAGTAACCTCACCAGAGTCACCGACACCACCCCCGACCGCGACCTCTTCCCGGCCGGTCACCTCGTCTCGCGCCGGGACATCGAACACGACGCCCTCTACCGCGTCGCCAACGTCAATTTCTCCTATCGCTCGACGGGGAGCTGGATGGCGGACGACACCGCCAACAACTGGCGCGACGCCTACGACGCCCAGCGCGCGGGCGACCCGATGCACCGCAAGCCGGCCGAAGCCGTCACCAACACCGCGACCGACCGCGTCAAAAACCTCGCCTACGAATACGACTGGCTCGCGAACCAAACCGAGTGGACCGACGACGCCTCACAGTTCTTCGAGCGCTCGCTCGGCACCGAGATCGTCAATGGCCACGACATCGGTGAGCGCCCGAGCGCGCTCTACTTCGCGACCGACATCCCGGACGAAAACGGCGCGGGCCCGCGCGGCGGCTGGGTCAAGCTCACCTACGGAGCGTCCGGCAACGTCACCGAGATGGTCGTGCGCGGCACGTGCGAAAACAAAGCAGGCGAGCAGTGCACCGACCCGGGCGCCAGCTCGTCCCCCGAAAGTCGTGACGCCGCTCTTGTCGCCGGGTGCGCCTGCGAGGTGCAGCAGCACTTCGTCTACCGCTGGGACGAAATGAACCGCCTCGCCGAAGCGCGTCGTTACGACCGCGACGGCGAAGGGCTCTGGGAGCAGCAGGTCCGCCAGCGTTACCGCTACGACGCCGGCAACGTCCGCACGGTCAAGCAGACCATCAGCGATGTCGAAGACAGCGGCATGACCTTGTCGGACGTCGAGCGCGTCGCTCTTTATGTGTTGCCTGGCGACATGGAGCGGCGCGGTCTCGTCTCGACCATGAGCGGCTACGAGGTCTCACCGGTTGTCCCCACCGAGACCCAATACCTCATCGGCGGCGCGCGACTCGTCTTCAAATCTGCCAAGACGTCACGCCACGCCGGCTTCACCCGTGACTACCGCGTCACTTACGCCGTCACGGACCTGCTCCAATCGACCACCGCCGTCCTCGACCTCTGGACCGGCGAGCTCCTCAGCGTTGGCAACTTCTACCCGAACGGTGGGCGGGAGAATTTGTGGACCAACGAGGACGTCGACGAGTTCGAGATCGAGCCGCTCGGGTTTACCGGGAAGGAAGCCGACGATGAGGTGGGGCTGGTCTACTTTGGGGAGCGGTATTTGATCCCGCGCGTCGGGCGGTGGGCGTCGCCGGATCCGCTGGAGATTCATCAGCCTGGGGAGGGTGGGGAGTTTGCGAACGCTTATCACTATGTGAGCGGGAATCTGTTGCAGGCGCGGGATCCTTTGGGGTTGTCGTGCTGGCGGACCCCCAACGCATGGGCAGCCTGCCTCGCGGAAAGTATTGGGACCGTTCTTGAGTATGGCATTGGCGGCCGGACAGCGGACACTACGCAAAGGCCGAGAGGTCCGGATAGAGGCTTGGGCGGTCGTGTGGGCGGTCAGTTGAGAGCGGCGAGTTTCCGTCTTCTTGACGGCGAGGAAAACCCGTCACGTCTGAGTCGTGCGGGGATGGAAGACGGAGCGGGAGATATTCCGGTCGCAGATGCTGCGATGAGACTTGCCACTGGACGCACCGTTACGGGCAGACCTGCATCAAGAAGTAGCGCAGGGTTGGAGCTAGCTGCTGAGCTCCTGACTGGCGGTCTGGTGGTCGCGGGATCCGCGAGAGCGGCGCTCCGCACACCATTTGCCCAACGCGTGTTGCGCCGCATGCGTCGCCAACCTCGACCGTCAGTTCGTCCTAGGAATATGCGAGGAGTTCAAGACGCGCACACCCTGATACAACGCTTGGATGGTGCTCTCCAGAGGCTCGACGCGACACATCAGGAGCTGAGCCGGGCAGCCCAGTCTCTCAAGGACGCCAATCGTCGTGTCCTCCAAGGGATCAATCGGCTTGGGAGGGCTCGAAATCGAAACAATGGTAGTGTCGTTCAACAAGCGCAGCGAGACCTTGACGCAGCACTAGATGCTCAAGCAGCTGCAGAAAATAGACTCCAGGGCGCTATTGATGGCGCCGAAGCCGCTCAGGAGGAGGTTGCGCGCCTCGATCGACAACTCCGAACTGCAGAACGTACTGATGGTGGGGAGTAAATCGCCAAACGAAGCTCAGGAGCTTCTTGCTTCGTGTCGCACTGGTCGCGTCACGTGTTAGTCGTCTGAGTGTTCGATACATTGGATCCTGTTGCTGTGAATGATAGCAAGTGTGAGGCTAGTGCGCGGTACGAAAAGGAAAATAAATGCTGGTTCATAGTGAAGAAGTAATAGTCTACCTTGAAGTCATCGATAAGGCTGTGAAGTCAATGATGAATTCATGTGACCGCTCGAATCTCAGTTCGAGTCGTATCCGCCAATGGGATGCAAATTTCAGCTTACTGAATCTCTGTATCGAAGGTCTAAGAGAACGGTGTTCTGATGAGTCGCCATCCGAATCTGATGATTCGAATGAAGTAATTCGACTCGTCGGAGAGATACAATCGATGCCAGAGCTAGAGCAATGGAGAGTGATTTACGCACTCTCGACTATGGCGATGAGCCGAGTGCCAGCCATTCACGATCACAATGTTGTTTTGAGACTCCGTAAGCAGCTCCCGATCATGTTTCGCGAAATCGACAGGTATTTGCTGAAAATACGGCTGGTGTCAGAGACGAACCCACAAGAAGCAGAGTCTGCGAGACAACTGGTCGAGTCTTTGCCTACATCTTCCGATAAAGAGATTCGTGAAATTGTGAGAAGTGTTGTCAGTCTCGGTGTCACTCGTGAGGACGTCGAATCTGTGTTCAAAACGGAGGTTTCTTCTCTCAAGGGACACTCAACTTAGAGACAGCCAATGAAGTCGACTTCGTCTCCCAAGGGACATCCACTTTAGAGGCAACCACCCACGCGAACTGACGAGCGAAGTCGACTTCGTCTCTCAAGGAAAGTCCGTCTCTCAACGGACACCCACTTTAGAGGCAACGAAGCGCTCATGATCCCGAAAGTCGACTTCGTCTCTCACGGGACATCCACTTTAGAGGCAACCACTCACGCGAACTGACGAGGAGCGGCCATGACCGCATCCCGCTCCAGCATCGTGTGCCCGGCAACCACGCCCTACTACCACTGCATCACGCGCGTCGTTCGGCGCGCGTTTCTCCTTGGCGACGACAAGGCGAGCGCGAAGGACTTCAGTCATCGGCGCGCGTGGGTGAGAGAGGAGCTCGCGTTCTTGTCCGACATCTTCGCGGTGACGGTCTGCGGTCCGAGCGCATCTCAGAATCTCCACCCGCGCTCGGCCGCCCGCTTCACATCATGTGAAGCCATCTACGCTCCTCGAAAATGTTCTACATTGTCGTCGTCCCGCAGACGCTCCGCCTGACGCAAATCCGTCACCCGAGCACGGGCGGAGATTCTGAGATGCGCTCTCTCGCTGATGGACAACCACATGCACACCTTGCTGCGCATCGAAGAGCAGCTGTGCGCGAAGTGGTCGGATGAAGAAGTGCTCAAGCGCGCGAAGAAGCTGCACCCGATGGCGTATCGCGCGGCCGAAATCGAGGAGCGGCTCGACGCGCACGCGGCTCTTTATCGCGAGCGGTTGACCAGCCTCTCTTGGTTCATGCGCGAGCTGAACATGTCGATCGCGAAACGCGCGAACAAGGAAGACAAGGTCACCGGCCGCTTCTGGGAAAGTCGCTTCCGCGGGGCGGGAAAGACGTCGCTCGGCGCCCTTCAGGCGCGGCCTCTCCGCTCGCCCGCCATCCGCGCCGCTTGACGATGAACGACGTCGCCTTCGCGTCGAGGACGCGCGAGAGCGAAGGACAGCATCCCAAATCGCACCAAGCGACGTCTTCCCCGCCCTCGCCGCAAGCCACTTCTCGACGAAGGCGCCGTGCTCGCGTGCCTCGCCTACATCGATCTCAACCCCGTCCACGCCGGCCTCGCGACGTGCTTGAGCGAGTGCGATCACACGTCCGTGCAGCAGCGACTGCACGCGGTCGGCAAAGAGCACGCGCGCGAACTCGGTGTCGACCTCGAAGAAGAAGACAACGAAGACGAAAGGACCGCGCAACCCAAGCTCGCCCCGATGTCCGGCGAACAAGCGGACCACGAGTACATCGACCCGCTCCCGATCACGCTCGCCGACTACATCAAGCTCGTCCGCCACACCGGCCAAGCGCTAAGGCGAGGCAAACGCGGAGCGCTCCCGATGGAGCTGAGCGAAACGCTCAAGGCGTTCAAGCTCGACGACGCCAAGTGGCTCAAGACGATCGCCAACATTCCTAGTCGCTACGCGATGCTCGGAGAGCGACACCTCATCGACGCCGAAGCCAAGCGACGCGGCGTGCGCGCAAGCGGAACCGGCTGGTCAAGGCAGGCCTACCGCGCCGCATAGGGATGTGACCCGAGGTTACGATAGGCCTCGTCACAAAAGTTCGCGCTATCGCCGCTAAGCGATAGTCAAAATCGCTCGCCACGAGGCTATCGCTCGAGCACGACATTCGTCGTAGCAAACGGTTCGACTTGCTCTCTCCCTGCGACGACAGAGTCGAAGTTCATCCGCGTCGCTATCAATCGGACGTAGCCCAAGCACTTTCACAGTTTTTCACGCCGTGACATGGCGAGACTGTCGCGGCGTCCAGATAGTCACCGAGCGACATTTCGTCGCTATCACTCGCCGACGATACGTGTCGCGCGAGCCAAGTTTAAATCAAAGCAGCCCGGAGCTCCCGTCACATCGCTTGCTCGTGCGAGACGTGAGGGACGCCCGAGTAGACTCTGACAATGCTGTCGCGAAGATCCAATCGTAGCCAAGCTCTGCCGGAATACCTGCTTCCGGCTCACGAACTCTGCGTCACCCATCACGACGTTCTCCTCGAGCTGCTCCTGTCGGGCGAGCGCTCCGGGATCTTCAGCGCCGACCGGGCCATCGACTTTCACGACGCCGAAGATGCAGCCGCGTTTGAGGCGTCGGAAGACGTGTTCGACTGGCTCGCGCGAACCAGGCGCGACGAAGAACGAGCCGAGCTTCTTCGTGCGGTCGTCTTCCCCGCGCTCCTCTCGGACTTGCTCCACTTCGTCTACGAAGCACTGGAGAATGCGCGCAAGGGCAAGCTTACGGTTTGCTACGCGCTGATCCGAAAACCCATCAAGGAGAACCTCTTTTTGCTCGAGAAGATCTGCGAAGACGTCCTGGAGTTCGCCAGCGAGCTATCAACTAAACCACAGAGGAAATTGCGCGCTGAGAAAGCCGGCGGTCTCGAGCCGCACCAACGTCGAATCGAACGCGTCCTCGCCGTCTTGCGCAATGGGAATCGGTTCGACGCCGGCTATCTCGCACAGCTGCGCTATGACAAAAGCGCTGACGACGGCTTCGATGGCCCCAGCAACCAAGCTCTCCATCTCTTCACAAGCGCCGAAGCGATTCGTACCCAACCACTCAACGTGAACTTCATCTTCTCCGACGAGAACGCGCGGCAGACGCAGTGGTACTTCCTCTACAGCCGACTGCCGTACGTACTCGACTACGCGCGCCAACTTGTCGAGCACGTCTGCGCCAGCTTCGGCACCACCGACCCGACGTACCTTGACGACATCGAACGACGCTTGATGGCGAAGACCCTCCTCTGGGCCCCAAACATCGAAGGGCACTACCGCTGCGAGCAGCTCGACGACTACGTCGGAGCGATCACCAAGCAGCTCGACCGAGAGTGTGAGGCGCAGGGCTATCGTAAACCGACGCATCGCGACCTGATCCGAATGAGCAAGACCTGAGCGCTTCCGGGAGAACCCCATCGCCGAACGGTCATGCGCGCGACGCGCTACCGAGTCCTTGGTGTCGTGACGCGGAACACGTGCGGCCGGGCGCCTGCTCGGAACAAAATAGGTCGCATCTGAGGACGCGAGGGATGCACTGACTGCGCGCCTCAAACCGTCGTTGCGCCGTAGATTGGTCTTGCGTATCGTCGCCCAGGATTCGCGTTTCGCGAGTATCAAGCAGGGGGTAGCAATGTCGAAGAGACAGAAGCCAGGGGAGAAGCCGGCTCGTCCGGGCGAGTACATCGAGCGTGGGCCACGAGGAGGGTCGCTTCCCGATGGCCGACAAATCACGATTGAGCCCGGTGACGACAAGTTGCCACCGACGCAGAAGCCCGGTCGCACGTGGGAACCGATCCGTCCACGCCGCAAGAAGTGACTGTCAGAGACCTGCGAACGCGAGGCTGCTGGACCGCTGCGATTCTGATGTCCGCGGCAACGGCGAGCTGTTCGCCTCGACCGACTATCAGGGACTTTACGACGCACGTCGTGATCAGTCACCGCGCGTCAATCAACTCGGTGCTGAAGCAGGTGGAACAGCACGTCGAAGACGGTAGCTGCGCGATCCGAGCGATCGACTACCTCCACCCCAACGCTGATGCACAGACTCTCTCCCATCTATGTACGGCCACGAGCAACTCAGCGGAGTACTTTGCGCTTTCGTGCGATCGTGACTTCGACACCGGACCCCCGTTTTGCTGCGAGTCTTCGATGATCCTCCCGCGCCATGCCGATCTCCTTGGCTCGACTACGAATGAAACCACCTGCACCTCTCACCTCGTCGAGTTCGCGGAGCTCGTTTGGTGCGACACCGAGAGCGGAGGAGCGGTGGCTTACGCGAGACACATTGGATGGGCCGGAGTCCCGCATCCGCCTGAAGACTGCAACGAGATGGGATGCGCAGGCGAGCGCGAGTTGGAGTAGTGCGTGGTCCCCGGAGCTCGGCTCAGCTTCATGAGTTGTGATAGCGTCGAAATGGCGAGTTGTGGGAGCATGAGCGGGTAGAGAAGTTCGGAATGGGTACATCGTTCAACGACGAGGAACTGCCACCGCTCACGACCGAGGACGTGCCATCACCTGAAGACGTTCGTAGCGGACCGTATGTCTCCCCAGCACAGAGGGTTACCCTCTATTCGGCGACTGAATGGGAGAGCTTTGTTACGGAATGGGCCCACACACTCACGGATCGCTACGTACGTGTACGACAGCTGGGGGGTGCTGGCGATCAGGGTCGCGACATCGTTGGCTATACAGCACCGACTGTCGACTCTCCACGTGACGTGTACCAATGTAAGCACTACTCCGCGCCGCTGATGCCAAGCGATGTCTGGATCGAACTTGGAAAGGTGTGCTGGCACACCTACAAAAAGCACTACCCAGTTCCGCACCGCTACTATTTCGTCTCGCCGCGAGGGACCGGAACCTCATTGTCAAACCTGATAGAGCAACCCGATGAACTCCGGAGTCGTCTCATAGATGAATGGGAAGACAAATGCACGAAGCGGATCACCAAAGCACAGTCGGTACAGCTAAAAGGGCATCTGCGGAAGTATGTTGATTCGTTCGATTTTTCGATATTTGACGACGTCTCGCCGTCTGAGTTGATTCGACAGCATAAACAGTCCCCTCGTCATCTTGCCCGCTTTGGGGGGAGCCTTCCATCACTTGGGCAAGCCCCAGTACCCCCGACAAAAATAGGGCCGGAAGAGACAAACTACGTCGCGCGCCTCTTGAGTGCTTATGCCGAGCACACTCAGGCTAAGATCGAGTGCTCAATCGACATCCCCGAAGGACATCCCTGTGAATCTCACTTTCGTCGATCACGCCAAGCATTCTATGATGCTGAGTTCCTTCGTGCGATGTCACGTGAACAACTTGGTGCGGCGGCGTACCCGGCGCTCCTTGATAACGTGTTTGACGGAATCTGCGACGTCGTCGATAGCGACCATGTTGACGGATTCGCGAGAGTGAAGGCAGCCACGCAAGCCGCAGCGGCACTTCAGCTGACGGCCGACCCACACGAGACACGACTCACACCGCGTCGCCGTATGGGTACCTGCCACCAGCTTGCGAACAATGAGCGCGTCTGTTGGAAGAAGAAAAAGTGACCCACAGGCCGATTGCAATCTTCAACACCCCGTATGAATGTGCCATTCGCGTTGGGTCGCTCCTTATGTACACTCATCCGCGGAGCTTGGATCTACAAACGCTGGTCACACTTGACTACCTCCTTGTCCACAGTGGGGACGCGTACGGGCCAACGAGTCTCCACGCCGCAATGCCACACCGTACCGCGGAGTGGGCTGTTCGACGTGAGTTGGTGAAATCTGGTCTCCACGCTCTCGTCTGCAGACGACTCGTAGATCTGAGCTACAGCCAGGAGGGGATCCTCTATGTAGCGACTGAAAATCTCGCCCCTTTGATCCGGTCCTTCACGACGTCCTATGCAGTCGGTATCCGCGACCGCGCGAAGTGGGTGACGAAGTACGTTTCCGTACCATTTGAAGAACTGGCTGTTTTGGTACGAAAAAACGTCACGAATTGGGGCGGCGAGTTCACTTTTGAGGCGCAGTCTTGGGAGCTTTCGAGTGGCTAATCCGCAATCGTTTTTCATCGAGAAGCTGGCGCTTGTTGGTACAGACGTCTCATCCGCGGAGGTTGCGTTCATGGATGGTCTGAACATTATCGAGGGAGCTTCTGATACTGGTAAGTCGTACGTCTTGGCGGCGATCGAGTGGTGCCTCGGAGCAAGAACACGTCCCAAGGTGATCTCAGAGGCGGACGGATACGAATACGCGGTTCTGACGATTCGCGTCAGGGAGAGTGGTGTTGTTTGGAGCCTTCGACGATCTCTTGCGGGGGGCGCGATCGCGGCAACGTCTACAGAGCCGGGCAGCAGGCCAACGCGTCTAGCGCCCCAGCACAGCGCGAAGAATGAGAACAATGTTTCCACACTCCTACTCCGTCTGTGTGGTGCCGACGGGAAGCTTGTACGCAAGAATAAAAGGGGGGAGACCGTGCACCTCACGTTCCCCATTCTCCGAAAGCTTGCATTCGTTGATGAGCATCGGATCATCTTCACAGGGTCGGCTTTCTCTAGTGGCCAGCGTACCGACGTGACGAAGTATCGTTCGACGATGCGCTTTCTGCTCACAGGTCTTGATGACAGCGGTATTGTTGCCAACGAACCGAAGGAGGTCATCCGGGCGCGTACAGATGGTCGCGTAGCGGCTCTCGAAGAGGTGCTCGCTTCGCTCAAGAACGAAGCCGGCATGCATGAGGCTCCAGAGGACGGGGCGCTGGAATCGGTGCAGGAAGAAATCGAGGAGATCCAGAAAGAGCTAAGCGCAGCAGGGTCGTCGTTTAACGAAGTTCAGGACGTCCGACGAAGACAATGGGAGACCCTCCGGATCGCTCAAAGCCGGTATGTTCAAGTAACGAGCCTGATTGAAAGGTTCCGAGTTCTGTCGGACCACTACGACTCGGACATCGAGAGAATGGGCTCAAGCGCCGAGGCCGCAATCCTCCTTGGTGCAGTTCCGGAGGGCGCCTGTCTACTTTGTGGTGCGGATGGCGAGCACGCGGTACATCACGCCAAGGCGCCTCCGGATTTCCTCGAAGCATGCACTGCGGAGCAGAAAAAGGTGCGGAGGTTGAAAAGTGACCTCGAGGATACAATTCGAACACTTGTTGCTGACGCAAAGGACCTGAAGACTACAGTCGACGCAGGCATCGATGAACTGCGCGAGATTGATGTGCGAATCGCAACCCGGCTACGCCCCGTACAGCGAAACCTTCGGCTCTCACTCCATTCCGTCCTGGAACGTCGAGCAAAGATCGAGCGACACACGTTTCTCACTGCGCAGATCTCCCGCCTCGAGGCGCTTCGTGCGAGACCGCCACGCTCAACTGAAACGGCGTCGACGAACGCCAGTTCGTCTTTTCCCAACCATGCGCCAACGGATGCGCTCGCAGAACTCGCCGAGGAGATCGAGCACCATTTACGGGAATGGAGGTTCTCGGACGGGTGTCGAGTTGACTTCGACACAAACGCCGACGACGTGGTCATCGATGGGAAATCCCGCGGCGACTTCGGAAAGGGACACCGTGCAGTAGCGCATGCAGCCTGCACAATCGCCTTGATGACGCTTGCGAGGAAGACCGCTCGTGCGCATCCCGGTGTTGTCATTCTGGATTCACCGTTGAATCCGTACCGAGGAGCCATCGACGACGATGGCCAGCTATCTGAGCAGGTCAAGGAGTCGTTTCTCAAGACGCTGGAAAAGAACTTGGGCAACCGTCAAGTCATAGTCCTTGACAACGATCTTCCGAAAGTCACCGTTGAGGCTCAGCGGATTGCATTCACGAAGTCTCGTCGCCACGGTCGGTACGGCTTCTTTCCGGTCGGGAAGGAAACCTAACGCGTGACCGCTTCCGACTGAAACTAGTCCAATGGCTACGCTGTGCGCGAACGCGGCCGATGTCTATGTCGCCGGTCGGGACTGAGACGACAGGTACGCGAGGCCCAGCGATCCACCAATGAAGAGCCCGAGCAAAGCCGCTCCGCCACTTCGTCCAAGCGCGAGACCAACAAGCGCACCTGCACCCGCAGCGACAAGCATCTCGGGAGCGTTCGCTGCAAGGTGATCCACCACACCGCACGCGGGATCGACCTGATCGATGTGTGCTTCGTAGTGGGTGCCGAAGTCCTGCACGTGAAGCCCGCGGCAGTCGGAGAGCGTGAGCCGGAAGTCGGCGCTCTGACCGCGCGGAATTCCGATCGAGTGCGTGAAGCCCGCGCATCGAGGGTGCAGCGCTTGGTGCTTCTCCACGCGAACGAACGTCTGAGCCGGTCGATGGGTGAGGATGTTCGCGATGTCTAGCCATTCGTACGTCATTGGACTTCCTCCAGGAGCAGATCAACGAGCGCGACGCGACCTCGGTCTGCCCGGGTCTTGAGACTGGCTGTCGCGCGATGGCGCCGTTGGTACTCAGTATTCGGATTGGTCTCCCCAAACGCAACGGGATGACGCGCGATGAGGCGTTCGACGGAGACACGGTCGTCGTTTAGGCCGAGCGCGTCGCGCAGCAGCAGGTCCTCTCGCCGATCCAATAATCTGAGTTGGTGCTCAATGGAAGCTCGCCTCTTCCCGCCTGGATCCGGTCAGCGGACGTGATGAGATCATGTAGGTAGGAAGCGTGCTTCTTCACCATGACCATCGCCGAAGCGAATATCGCCTTTGGTGTGACCTCGGCGGACGGCAGTGCTTTCGCGATCGCGAGGCAGGCGTCCGTCTCATGCTCGGCGAGGGTATCGAGGTCTTGCGGGATTAGGCCATGAGAGTAGATGTTGTCCCGGCCCAACTTGTGATCGGTCAGCAGCAAGCTCATCCGTGCGAACTCGAACAGCGCAAACCGTGACAGGTCGCGCAGTATGGGCTCAGCATCCGAATCGACTGCAGTGCGAGCGAGAGCCTGTTCGAGATCCTTGCAGAACTCGAACGGAGGGGCCTCTCGCACCGTTCTCGCCCAACACTCAAGCTGTGGGTTGAGCGCGCTCGTAAGCATGTCTTCGAGTGCCATATGAAGGCGAAACAAATTCGGGTACCGAAATTCTTCGCACACGGCGTCAACGAGCGAGACACCACGGCGGTCTGCTTGTCGTAACTCAAGTCCGATTGCTGCCAACTCGAGACAGCAGTCGTCGACCCCTTCCTCCAAGTCGGGAAGAAATTGGTCGAAGCCAGTTTCGATTGCGAAACGGCGAATGCCATCTCGAAGCGTGAATCGTGCGATGTCGTTCATGCTTCGACACTGCCAGGTCACTGTGTCGGATCTTACGAGCGACTCTAAGAAAAGTGACTCCCTACTACTCGACGTCGTTGAGTCGCGTTGGAGGGTGATCGGTCAGAGGCATCGGTCGTCCTAGCGGGTGAGCGCGTGAACTCGGGTGAGTTGATAGCGTTAGTCGATGCGCGCGTACTTGATATCGCTGGCCGTCGTGTTGCCGACGATGTTGAGCGCACCACCTGCGGAGGCACACGGAGGCGGACTTGATGCCTCGGGCTGTCATCACAACCGTCGCACCGGGAGCTATCATTGCCATGGTGCGCGTCGCCGCGTTCGTCGAGCTCGTCCGCGGCGCAGTGCTTCACGGATGCGTGCTCGTCAGCCTCTGCTGTTCCAGACGACGAGGGCTTCCCAGCAAGCTCAACGACGAGCTGCGCGACGAGCTACTCGACGAGCCGCGCGACGAGAAGCGCGGCGCCAGCGAGTGGAGCGTGCGCGTGTTGAGCGTGAACATCGAGAAGAAGAGATGGCTTCGCTCCTCGAGTGTGAACGCGGCTATCAAGAACTCGTGACAACGCTTGAGCGCCTCTACGCCGACGTCGCAAGGATGCGAGCGGCTCTTGATAAGCCGGCCACGCCGCAAACTACGCCGCCAGAACTGTCACGACGCGGGAACACGAGCCAACGGCTTCAGCGATGCCGTGCGGAGAGCGCGCGCCTCGACGTTCTTGTTCGTGAGGCACGTGCCGAGTCGGCGATCTTGTGGACCGATCTTGTTCCTCGCCGGCTCGAGTAGCTTGAACCGAACGTCCGACGTGAACCAAACATGTACCGGACGCGTCAACTTCGAGGAACATTTGAGAAGCGTTGACGCCCCGCCTGCTTCTGCGATCGTGAAAGCATGCTCGATGTGGATGCGCTGCGGCTCGATGTGTCGGCGATCGTCCGTGACGCTCGTCGCGTCGAGACCCGTCGCGTTCGCTGGATGGGTCGCGAGGTCATCTTTGACGAGGAGGCCGAAGAGCTCCGCTTCGAGGAAGACGACTTTGAGCTGGAGCTAACCCGCGTGCCCGTGCGCGTACCGACCACCGGACACATGTCACGAGGGCCGGTTTTGGCGCTCTGCCCGCGACGGTGTGGTGCTCGAGCGCGTGTCTTGTGGACGAGCACCGCGGGGGAGTTCTTCCCTGTCTGCCGCTCATGCGCGGGTGTCGAGTACGCAACCGCACGCGGCACAGAACTCGAACGTGCGGAGCTCGCGTACAAACGTCTTCGGCAGCGCTTCGGGTTATCAGAAAAACACGCGTCGCACGAGCCGCGACCGTGTCAGCATCGGACGACATACCGCCGAGAGGCGGAGCGGTTGGAGAAGGCGCGCTCGCGGCTCGTGGAGGCGCGGAAACGTTCGTGGCGTTGAGCTACGCTTTGCGCTTCTTTGGCCGCCCGCGCTTACGCACCACAGGCGTCGTCTTGCGAAAGAGTCGCTGAGCCGGCGACATCGGCGTCCGATAGCCCTCTCAGAGAGCTTGAAGCGACCGGCTTCCGAGCCCCGAATCTCTCAGCTCACGCAACGGGGACTCGATCTGCATCGCGCTATCAAGATCTCGTGCTTCACGAGGGATGCCGCGAAGCACACCGAGGTAGTGCTTCTGCGCAACCTCGACACTGTGCCCGAGCTGCGCGGCCGCCCGGTACGCAGCGGCCGCACCGAAGATTCCCGGAGCGTTGGTGAGGTACGTCGTGCATGTGCTGCGGAGGTCTTTCCAGAGGAAGTTTGGAACACCTGGCGTTGCAAGTAACCGAGCGCGGGCGCTGTCGACGTAGTCACCGGTGTACGGGTCGTCGCCGCCAAAGACGAAACGGCCGCCTCCGCTTTTGAGCTTCAGCGCTATCAAGATGTGCCTGAGCGCTGGAGAGACTTCGAGCCCGATCGTCCGAGCGTGCGAGGTCTTCACGTTCTCGGGTCGCAGACGGATCTCGCCGACCTTGCGTCCGTAGTTGTCTGTCGCGTCGAGATGGACGTCACTCCACTCAAGGCTGAGTGCCTCTCCGCGTCGACACCCAGTGAGCATCATGAACGCGGTAAACGGCGCGATGGGACGGTGCCGCGTGGTCGTACCTCGCGGCCGGAGTCCACTCCGTTCGACTCGTGTCGCGACGAAGCACTCGTGGTCGTGCCTGATTGCTGCGGAGAGAATTGCCTGGAGCTCCTTCGGTGAAAAATGGACCTTCGCCTTCTTTGCTTCACGAAGGGGCTTGAGCGCATCGCTGATGTCGTCTCGGTGAAGCGCGACGAAGCCGCGCTGGCGCCAAGAGTTGATAACGGTCTTGAGAGTCTGCAGTTCGCGGTTGATCGTGCGCGGAGAGCGGCGTCGGTGGGATGTGGAGCGCTGACCTCGAACTCCGCCTTTGACGGCGCGCAGGCGTGGCTGACGAATGAGGTGATCTCGAAGCTGCACCAAGCGGCCTTGGGTGAGATCGGCCGTCGAGTTCATCCCGACCTTGTTCGACCACTTCCGAAACTGCTCGATCGCGAGACGGTACGAGTCGATCGTGCGTGGTTTCAGCGTGAGCTTCGCGCTATCCAAATACGCGTTGATCGCCGCGTCAAAAGACACGGGTCGCAACTGACGCGAACCAGATGCTCGATCCATGCGGCGCTTCTCAAGTTCCCTCGAAAGGTTCTTGGCCCACCGAGCGCGTGCCTCCTTTGTCGATAGCGTCGCGCTCAGTGTCTTAGCGACTTCTTTGCCGGTATCAGCATCCACGTAGTGAGCGCGCCAGGTGGTCGTGCCGCTCGGACGCGTCCGCTTCTTCAGCTTCACGCCAGGATGTGGACTTCGTACTCGCCGTCGCTTGCTCATCTCTACTACTTCTCCGTGCGTAACGGGGTCCCCTCTGGGGTCCCCTAATGTTGCCCGCCAGTGTCCTTTCGCAGGATGCGGTGCGATAGTCGGAAGTCAAAGATGAGCCTTGTTTTATAGGCGATAGCGGTCATCAACGGACACGAGCGGACAGGTGCGAAACGGTTTCGTAAACCGTAGGTCACCAGTTCAAATCTGGTGAGTGGCTCCCCCTAAGCCCCAGCAACCGCTGGGGCTTTTTCTTTTGCGGAACGACGAGGCTCCGCGCGAAGACGCTTGCTCCCGTTGGGTCTAGGTCCCGGATGCCGTTGGTAGTCAAAGTCGACTCGCGACGCGGTAGAACGCGTCACGCGAGATGAGCTGGGGTGAACGCACCGGTTGACGGTGCGTTCCCATCGTCGTTCGCAATCGCATCCGCCCGAACCTTGGGAAGAAAATTCTCGCTGGCAAACAAGCGCCGCTTTCGAACTTCCCGTCACCGCGCGTTGCCACCAAGATCGTCGGATGAACCGAGGGTGGATCTGGATTGGCTTGTGCGTCGCGCTCGCTGCGTGTGGCGACGACGATGGAATGACGGCCGACACGAGCCGGGACGCTCGTACGGACACGACAGTCGGTGACACAGAAGCCGACGTCCGCTCAGACGTGCTCGTCGACACGCGCGTCGAAGACACCGGAACCGTCGCGCCGCTAACAGATGACACGGTCGCCTACGCCGGCCCGGGCAGCCGAACGCGCTTCAACGATGTCGCGCAGCTTTCCGACGGTTCGCTTCTGATCGCCGGGCAAGCCCGATCGCTGGAATGGCTCCCGCCCTCGACCGCGCTTCGCGAGATCCCGATCACCGCGCGTTCCGCGTCCGCTGAAAGCGTCGCCTTCTTGCTTCGCGTCAGCGCGCGCGGCGAAGAGATCCTGGAGGCGGTCCACTTCCCGCTCGGGAGCGTGCGCGACGTCTTTCGGATCCGAACAACCGAAGTGCCTGGAGAGCCGACCGGCGCGATCTACATTTCCGGGAGTCGCGACACGGCGCGGGCGGAAGACGACGGCTACTACCTCGCGCGGCTCGACGGCAACTTCGTCTCCTCTCCCGTGCGTGGCCTTGAGTGGAGTCGCGACATCTCCGCCGAACCGCGACGCGCCAGCGGCTTCACCGGCACCAGCGCCTACAAAGCGATTCAGCCATGGGACGTGGGGAGCGATGGGCGCGTCATCTACGGACGCGGCGCGGAGTACGACTTCGACTGGGCGCAGCTCGCGGCCTTGAACGCAGATGGTAGCGACGCGGTGGTCCCTCGCTGGCCCGTTCATTGGCTCGACTCCGGCGACGAGTTTCGCGGCGACGCCGGCGACGCCCCCTCCGCCGCCGTTCGGAGCGGCGTGGCCCTAAAAGCCGGTCGAGCGGGCAGCCTACGGTCCACCTCCGCGGAAGACTTCGCGGAGCTGCGGAGCGACGGGAACGGCAGAACCGATCGACCCGGTCGGTTCCCCGACGACTACTTTTTCTCCGGTCCGTGTCTCGACAGCTGTCCCGGAGGTCCCGGCTACACGGGCTACCGAACGAGCGACAAGCCAACGCAACGGCTCGGCGGCGTCGCGATCGATCGGCGAAGCGGCGTCATGGTCTTTGGGACCTCAACGCAGTCGGTCCTGCCCGGCGGCAACCCCGACTTCGAGCCCGCGGTGATCGCGATGAACCCCGACGGCTCGCTGCTCTGGTGGAACCGTCTCTACGAAGAGACCGACGCGAACTCTTCCCCCGATCAATACGTGGACGCGGTCGCGATCGACCACGCGCGCGACCGTGTCGTCGTCTTGGCCCGCGCACACGGGAACAACGTCGTGAACCTCTGGCGCGGGGACCAAATCGCGTCACGCCCCGACGCCCGTGGTTTCCAAAACCAGTTCACCGGGACGCGCGGCAATATCCACATCTCTTGGCTCGGTGCGTTCGCGCTCGCTTCCGGAGAGCTCGACGCGAGCACGTACGTCGCGGAGCTGGCCGAAGGATTGAGCGGCGGCGTGAACGCCTTCGACGACGATCATCCAACGCTTGCGGGACAACCCGATCCCAACTCGGGCTGGGCGGACCTGAACACCACGCGGTGCCGGAGCCGGCTTCACGTCGATGCCGACGGACGGCCCACCATCGTGTGCACCGGCCGCCGAACGATCACGACCGCGAACGCCTACCAACAGATGGAGCCGGTCGGGGGCGGCGCCGGGACATGGAACCAGTTCGTGCGCCGCTACCGAGCGGACCTCTCCGCGCTCGACTACTCGACCCTCATCACCGGCGAGTGGAACCGCGAAACCGGAGACGGCGGCGGCAACACCTTTCTCGAGAGCGCGCTGGCGGTCCCCGGCGGGATCGTCGCGGTGGGTCGTCACGAAGCCGATGAGACCGATGGAGCAGCGGCAGGGACCGCGATCCCCGTGACCGCGAGCAACCCGGCGTGGACCCGTGATGCGCCCGAAGGAGTCACCGCCATCGTCGCGTTCCTCGCGACCCCATGACTTGATCGCGACGTACGAACCCCGAGGCGCGCTCCACTGAATGACGCACCTCTGAGGTCCTCGTGGTCAGCTCGTGTTCACCCGGTCGTGTTCAGCCGGCGCAAACGCCAGTCGGGTTCAGTCCGCGCAAACGCCCACATCGCAGCTGAGGCAGCCCGTCCGATCACCTCGTGGGGCTCCGCTCACCGGCATACACATGCCCTCGAGGCCCGGCTCGCCACACGCCTTGCACGTGCCGGCGCACAGGACACGCCATCGGTGCAATAGCCGCTCGCGCAATCGTCGTTCGCTCCCGCATCCGAGTAACCGCTTCGAGACGCCCAAAGATGTACCCATCTCTCCCCGACATGCGATCATGCGAGCAGGGAAGACTGTGTAGGGTCTCCCGTTGTAAGAACCTCCGCCGCGGCTCCATATGGTGACTCGATGATTCGTTTCGTGATTCTGGCAGCGCTGACGTTCTCGGTGGCGTGCGACGGTGATCTCGGTGGCACCGCCGACGGCGCTATCTCCGACGCCGCCACCGACAGCGACTCTGGAGCCACTGACTCTGGAGCCACTGACTCTGGCGCAAACGACTCCGGGATCATGGACAGCGGAGCCATCGACAGCGGCCGCGGGGACAGCGGACCGAGCGATGGTGGCGTCGACGGTGGCGTCGACGGTGGTCGCGATAGCGGTGTTGACCTCGACTTTGTTCCGCGAACGCTCCGTTCTGCGGTCACTCGCGTGCAGCCGATGACGGGGATCGTGCTTTGGGAGAACTCGCACAACGGCGACCCGATCAAGACAAGCGACGCGGTCCAGCTGGAGTACGCCTACTTCCCGCCCTCATCGATCGTGACCGCCCGAGACACCTACGACTGGCGCGCGCTCGACGGCTTTTTGGATCGCATCGCGGGCCGATCCCACCAAGCGCTGGTCCGCTTCTACTACACCTACCCGGGCCGCGAGACCGTCGTCCCGGCGTACATCAAAGCGCTCCCTGACTACGACGAAACCGTCGGTACCACCGAAGGAATGCGCACCGTGTTTCCGGACTGGTCCCACCCCGAACTGCGGCGCGCCCACCGCGCGTTCCTCGAAGCGTTCGCGGCGCGGTACGACGACGACGCCCGTGTCGCGTTCTTGCAGATCGGCTTCGGTCTCTGGGGCGAGTACCACATCTACGATGGCCCCAACGACATTGGCGAGCAGTTCCCGAGCCACGCGTACCAGCGCGAGCTCGTGCGTGCCCTCGACGCAGCGTTCACCGAGCTGAGTTGGTCTGTGTCCATCGACGCGGGCAGCTCGTACTACGCACCGTTCGCGACGGACGCCGCGCTACGCGCGCTCCGCTTTGGCAACTTCGACGACTCGTTTATGCACTCCGAGCACCACCGCTACAACCGTGACATGTGGCGCGTGTTCGGACACGAGACCCGGATGCTCCGCGCGCCCCACGGCGGGGAGCTGAGCTACTACACGACCTTCGACCAACGGAACGTGCTCAACATCGCTGGAATTCACGGTCGCACGTACGAAGAGCTCTCTGCGCAGTACAACATCACCTACATGATCGGGAACGATCAGCCGCGGTACCAAAGCACGGCGCGCATCCGCGACGCGGGAATGGCCAACGGGTACCGCTTCGCGATCACCACTTTCGAGACCTCCACAAATGCCGCCAACGTCACCGTTCGAAACAACGGCGCCGCGCCGATTTACTACGACGCTTACGTCGCGGTGAACGGCGTGCGCTCCGCGGACACGCTCAAAGGGCTCGCTCCAGGCGCGTCCCTCACGACGCGGATCGGCGAAGGCGGCGCGAGCCCAACCGTCACCATCGAATGCGATCGTCTCGTCGCGGGTCAGTCCATCCAGTTCGACGCTGAACTGTAGCGACGCGACTACTCGAGCCCGACCGCGAGTCGAGTCTCGTCGTCGGGGATCCAGTAGCTCAGCTTCGCGAAGCCCACCGCTTCGTTCGCGTCGGTGTCTGTGCAGGCGATCTCGAGGTGCCGCGCGCTGTCGTCGGTCACGAAGAGCGTCGGGCGCGTGGTCGTAAAGCACTCTGGCGGACTGCCCATTTCGCTCCAGACCGCGAGGAGACCCGCGCCGACTTCCGCCGAGTCGGCGACCCCGACCACGACATCTTCTGCCCAGACCCAAACGCGTTCCTCCGCGCTGGTCACTGAGACCTCTGCGCACGCACCGCCGACCTCACACCGATCCGAGATCGTAAACCAGCCGCGGACCCTGACGTCTTCGCTGAAGTCGTCGTCGCTCTCCGCCATCGCCTCCACGTCGATGTAAACGAGCCCGGTCAGGTCTCCGTCTGGAACCGCCGGAGTCGTCCACACGCGGTCGCCGTCGGACCCGCATCCCGCGAGAAGAAAGAGCGAGGTGAGGACCCCGAGGAGGATGTTCATCGCGTTCCGCATGAGTGCACGGTGGCCGGTGCGAGAACAGACGACAACTGCAATCTCGCCATGCTCCTCGTATGGAGACGGCCGAGAGTCTGACACAAACGCGAAAGGCGCGCGGTTGTCCGCGCCTTTCAACGATCCGCTCCCGGCTTACTGACCGCAGATCGGGTTCACGCAGTACACCGCTTCGCCACCCTCTGGGTCCACGCAGCGGGTGCTCCCGGGACAGTCCGCGTCCGAGTTGCACGCGAACTGACAGCGCCGGCTTCGCTCTTCGCACCGGAGCCCTTCGCTCTCCGCGCTGATGCAATCACTGTCGTCTTCGCAGAACGTGCCGGCGCCGATCTCGCCTTCTTCGAGCGCGGTGACGGCTTGCAGACACTCGAGCCGGATGAGCGAGTTGCGCGGTTCCGCGCCGACCGTGAACGCGATACGGAAGTCACACGCTTCCGAGGTCTCGTCGTAGTACCAACCGGGCGTGCTCGGGTCGTCGCTGAGCTGCTGCGTGATGCGGCAGACCTCGGCGCCCTCTTCGGTCTTCCGCGAGAGCACGCGACCTGGGCGTCCTTCGCAGCGCTCCCCGAGCTCGAGGGTCTCCGACACATCACAGCCCACGCGACCGCTGCTGTCCCGGCCCAGCTCACGCGGGAGACAGCTCGCGCGGAGAGACTCCCCGATCTTGGCGATGATGACGTTGAGCGCGGGCGCGAAGCTGTCCTGACAAAGCGACTGCACCGTCGCGTTCGCGCCCCGCTCCGCCAGTCGCCGCGCGACCTCGACAATCCGCGTAGGCGGGTACGCTTCGCCACGCTCGGGGTCGACACACGACGGAGCCATCTCGTGGGTCACGGCCGGGTTGATCCGCTCGACCATACGCGGGTCACCCTGGATCGCGGCGTAGTCCGTTTCGGATCCTGCCAGGTCCACCGGGATGCCGACGATGGGCGCGAAGAGGACAAGATCCGGGTCGCTCTTGAGCGCGATCAGTCCATTGACGAAGCGATCGAGATCGTGAAGCGCATCGGCGTTCCGCCAGCAGCGAAAGTTGGGGTTCGCGTCGTACGCGCTGTTGGTCGTGTCAAAGATGTTCGGATCGCGCGCCGAGCAGTCGTCTTCGTCGGTCAAGAGCACGATCGCGAGGAGCGCGTCGTCGCGCAGGAAGCCCGCGTTGGCGTTATCGCCGTGACCGCTTGTGCCTTCTGCGAAACGCGCGGAGGACGCGCTCGGGGTCAGCGCCTTCAACATCGCGTCGAGCTGCTGCTCAAAACCGCACCCGCCGATGCCCATGGACGCGACACATGAGATGTCGCTCGCGAACATATCGACGCTCCCGCCGTTGAAGTTCTGAATCGCGGGGTACGTCTCGGCACACCCAGCGATGCGGGTGTCGCCGTCCGTACGCAAGAGCGCATCGCGCCCGAACCGCGACTCCGCGCAGGAGTCCACCCGAAAGCCGCCGGTCCCCATGTCCGTGCTGACGAGCCCGACGCGCAGCGACGAGACGGGCGGGAAATCTACGATCCCGTCTTGGTCGGTGTCGCCTGAGGCGAGCACCCGGACCATCTTGCCGAGCTCCGCTTTGAGGTTCTCTTGTTCCTCTTCCATCGATCGCGAGTCGTCGATCACGAAGAGCAGATCGACTTGGTCGAGGACCCGAGGACGAACGGTTCGGACGACCCCGGAGACGGTGCAGGGATCGATCGGCGTGAGCCCTCGCTCCACGCACCCCGTCGCGATGAGGGGGACCGAGAACAACATCAGACTGGCGAGAAGAAGAAGAACTGATCGCATTTCGAATACACCTCCGCGCGAGCGCACGAGGCGCACCGAGCTCACGTGAGGCGCCGCGCCTTCACGTTCACAAGTGTGTCGTTTCGAGCGGCGCGGGTTTCCAACGCCGTCTCCAGAAAGTCAGATCGCCGGCCCCGCGCGATCGATCCCCACGCCGACTTCGCCCAGCTCCGCGCCACCCATTCCGACGGTCTGACGCCAGACCGCGTCGTTCCCGATCGCTGAGAGGTCCGGTCGCGTGTAGGTGTCCGCGCCGCCCGCGTCCAAGAAGATCCCCAGCGTACCGAGCCGGCGACGAAGCGCATCGTCCTGCACGCGCGCGTTGCCAAACGTGAAGTTGCTACCGGTTTCGTACGTGTCCGCTCCCCCGCGTTCCAGGAACACGCCGGTTCCGGCTTGGTTGCCCGCTCCGAGCGCCAAGCTGGGTGAGAGGTAGACATCGTCGCCGGCGCGTTCATCCAGCCAACTGATCGAGAAATCGTGGCCGCCGCCCAGCGCGACGTTGAGCCGCCGCGTGGTCTGGTTGTAACGATCGTTCCCCGACTCTTCGATGAGCGCGCTCGGCGCGAAGTGCGCGCCGGCACCTTGGACGTACCACTTCCCTTCGTACGAATCGTCTCCGCCACCCTCGAGGAGGTAGCCCGTGCCGAACCAGTAGCCGGTGCCCTGCGCGAAGATGGACGCGATGTACTCGTCGTCGCCTGCGCGATCGCGGAGCACCCCGAGGCCACCGCTCATAAAGAGTCGATCGGGAAGCGAATCGGCGCGGCGGCCAAAGCCGAAGCCTTGCCCGAGCGAACCGTTTGAGCGCTCCGGATCCTGCGCGGAGGGATAGAGCACGTCATCCGGGTTGAGGACGTAGCGATCCCCACCCGCCTCGTCATGAAGGATCCCGACGCCGCGCGCGTAGCCGAACCCTTGCGCGTTTCGGTACGCCAAGTATCGGTCGGCGCCTTCGGCGTCCCGCAAGATGCCGATCCCGAAGTGACCCGCGCCTTGGGCGAGCGCTTCAGCGTGATAGAGGTCGTCGCCTTCGCGATCAAAGAGCACGCCGACGCCGAGCGCGCCGTACCCCTGGGATGCGCGCAAGGAGCGGTACTCATCGTTGCCCGCGAGGTCGATGAGCATACCGATGCCCAAGACCCCGACCCCTTGGCGATAGGTCGTCGAGAGCGAGATCGGCGGACCGGCCGCGCGACCGGCGTCGTCGCTCGGCAAGCGATGGTGCGCGACGGTGTCGTCTTCCGGAACGTCTCCGGCGACCGGGACCTCGTCGTAGCCGTAGTCATCCGCGCCGCTCACGTCGATGACGAGCGCGACCCCGTGGGAGGTGCTCGTCGTCGCGCCCGCCGGGAAGCGGTATACATCGTCGCCGTCGAGATCGATGAGCAGCAGGGTCTCGTTCCAGTCTTCGGATTCGTAGCGATCGTCGCCGCCCGCGCGGATCGCGAGGCGTCCACGCGGCGTCTCGATGGTGATCGCGATGCGCTCGTCGACGGCGAGGGTGTGCAGCTCCGCCTGCTCAATCGCTCCCGCCAGAGTCGCCGCCGCCTGCGCCAACGCGGCCATGTCCACGTCTCCGCGAAGCGCGCCCACATCATCCGCGCGCCGTACATCGATCCGGGAGAACCCCTCGAGCAACAAGCTCTCGATGGCGCCGAAGTAGCGCGCTTCCGTTCCCGCGAGCCCCGCGACCGCTTCGTCTCGTGCCACGATCGCGTCGGCCACGGCGGCCACGATCGGCGCGAGCGCGTCTCCAATCGGCGCGGGGAGCGAGACCTCTTGCGCCGGCGCGCCCGTCACCCTCAACAACATCGCCAACGCCTCCGCGAAGCTGGGCGAGCTGGGCGCGATCGCGGCGCGAGGCTCATCCGCGAAGCGCGCGGCGTGCCGGATCAGTTCGCTGAGCGAGGCGTCGTCGACGGAGTCACGCACGTGATCGCCAAAGTGAAGAACGTTCGGCCAGTGGCCCATCAGCCGATCCGTGAAGGAGAAGCGAAACGGGTCCGCGCTCAGCCCGAGCTCGAGCGCGTCGTGGAATTGAAAACCGAGATCGCAACGCTCGCGCTCCGAGACGGTGAGCGCCTCATCAAAGAGCGACCCCTCGGTCGTGAAGAGGCAAGCGCACGGAGAGGTGCCCGGCATCGCGTCGATGACTTCGTCGGGAGCGCACAGGCCTCCGAGCTCGACGAAACCGTCAGCGCACGGAGGACTGGCGAGGCAAGCGCCAGAGACGCAGGTGCCGCCGCCTGCGCACGCGGAAGCGGAGTCACACGCGGGAACGCCGCGCCGCGCAAGGAGGACACGGCAGCTCCGCGTTCCCTCGTCTTCCACGCACACGCGCGCGCCGTCGACCTCACGACATCGGTGCATCCCGACAGGGCAGTCCGCGTCGCTTTCGCACGTCGAGGTGCATCGCGCCGAAGACTCAAACGTCACGCATTGATCGAAGCGTCCCTCGCATTCTCCGCAGGACGCGCCCGGCTCGCTCACGACGCAGGAACCGCTTCGAGGCGCGCACTGCTTGGGGAGCCCTGGGACCTCCTCGATACATACGCCGTCGACATCCGCGCAGTCGCCGTCTTCTTCGCAGACGCGGCCACACGCGCGCTCGCCGTCCCCGAGCACCAAGCACAGACCCGCTTCGCCACAATCACTGTCCCGTCGACAGAGATCACAAAACGCCGCCGCGGGTTCACCTGCGTCAGCGTCAGCCTCTGCATCAGGCATGGTGTCGGGCTCCACATCCGGCGCGCTGTCGATGGCGGTGTCTCGACCCGCGTCCGATGCATCGACTCCGGTGTCCGGCAACCCGTCGTCGTCACCACACGCGATCATCAAGAGCACGACGAACATGAGCCAAACACGCATATCGTGACCTTACTCGCCTTGATGAGGCTGGGGCAGGCGCGCCGCTCGTTCGCGATAAAGCTCAACGGTTGCCAGCGGTTAGCTACGCGTTCGCCAGCCTTGCCACAAAAACGTCGCGGGTCGGCGGATGGCGCCCCAAGGGGTCGGGCCTTAGATTTGTCCTATGAGCATGCGTACGCGTGGGGTTGCGATCTTTGCCGCTATCAGTGGGGCGCTCGTCGCGCTCACGATGTGGTCTGTTCATGTTCGGACCGATGAGGAGCCGGCACGCGCCGAGCGCACTGTTCCCATCACGAGCGATGCCTTCCGGGACCAACCGACGGGCGCGATCTTGATCGACCTCGACGATGACGCGGACGACGCGGACCGAGGGCGCGTGTCTCGCTTGCTCTCGCGCGCGATCGCTCCCTTCGCGTGGACGCGCGGTCTCTCCGAGCCGTTGAGCGACGCGGCACAGCTCTACCGCGTCACGCCTCCGGCGAGCGAGCTCCAAGATGTCATCCGAGACCTTCGAGACGACGAGGACGTCGAGTCCGTTGAGGTCGAGCGCTTCTGGACGCTCCCGGAATCTGCAGAAGCGTTTCGCGATCTCGACGGTGCGCATGACCCCGAAGCGGGTGACCCCGACACGTCGCGTCCGGGTCGCTTCACGCCGAACGATCCGTACTACAAGCACCAGTGGCACCTCGACCAGATCCAGATGCCGGAAGCGTGGACCATGAGCCGCGGCGCGGATGTTGTCGTCGCGGTCATCGACACCGGCGTGCTCTTCCGATCTCATGAGCGCTTCCGCCAGGCGCCTGACCTGGCGGGCACGCGCTTCGTCTCCGGTCGTGACTTCGTCGATAACGATCGCTACGCCGACGACGAGCACGGTCACGGCACCCACGTCGCGGGGACGATCGCGCAGACCACCGACAACCAGCTCGGCGTGGCGGGAGTCGCGCCGTCGGCGGCCATCATGCCCATCCGCGTGCTCGACGCGCGCGGGGCCGGTCGCTGGGGCGCCATCGCCGCGGGCATCCGCTGGGCCGCGGACCATGGCGCCGACGTCATCAACATGTCGCTCGGCGGCGGCACCTCGTCCCGTTCCATTCAGCAAGCCATCAACCACGCGCACCGCAAGGGCGTGGTCATCGTCGCCGCGGCAGGCAACACCGGCCGCGGACGGGTGGAGTTCCCCGCGGCGCATCGCCACACCATCGCGGTCGGCGCGGTTCGTTTCGATGAGACCCTCAGCTTCTACTCGTCCTGGGGCACCGCGCTCGATGTGGTCGCGCCCGGCGGCGACCTGCGCGTGGACCAGAACAAGGACGGGCTCCCGGACGGCGTCCTTCAGAACACCATGATTCGCGGCAACCCGGGCGCGCATGACTACCTCGCGTTCCAGGGCACCTCGATGGCGGCCCCACACGTCGCTGGCGTCGCCGCGCTGCTCCGCGCGAACGGCGTCAAGGATCCCGACACGCTCGAGACGATCCTTAAGGAGACCGCCAAGTCCAAGGAAGACCGCCGACGCTACGGAAGCGGGCTCATCCAAGCCGCCGACGCGCTCAAGGCGAGCAAGCGCGGCTTCGGCGCCGCGCGCGGGACCGCCGCGTTGGGCTTCCTCTTCTTGTCGATGCTCGGCCTCTCGCGCCGCCGTCGTCTCTCCGCTTCTGTGGAAGGCAAGAACGTTCGGATCGGGCTCTTCGCCTTCGCGATCGCGGGCGGGCTCTCGCTGCTCCCCTTCGTCTCCGGCCTCTCGCTCTTGAGCGCGCTCTCCGCGAACTCGATGGGAGCGATCCTCGCCTGCTCCGCGCTCGTGCCCTTCGCCGCTTTAGCGCTCGGGTACGGAAGCAAGCGCGCGCATCCCTACCTCGTCGGGCTCTCCGTGGGCGTCGCGGGCTTCTTGGCCGTGGAAGCCGTTGTCCCGACGTTGACGTTCTCGCTGCCCCCGATCGTCATCGGACCGTGGCTCATCGCGAACGCGCTGGCGTGTCTCTTCTTCGCGCGGATGGTCGCGATGAGCGACGCCAAGCGCTGAGTCGGTGCTACTCCTCTTCGTGCGCGGCACTTGCCGCTGAACCTGCCATCGCGACGCTCGGGGCAGCGATCGGCTTGCCGAAGAGGTAGATCACGCCGCCGAGCACAACCGCGCCCAAGAGCAGCCCGACCCACGGCGAGTAGAAGCCAAACCCGGTGCCCAGCTCGCCGAGCACGAGGCTGACGATCCCGACCAACAAGGCATAGGGGATCTGCGTCTTGACGTGGTCAACATGATCGCAGCTCGCGGCCATCGAGCTCATGATCGTCGTGTCGGAGATCGGGCTGCAATGGTCGCCCCACACGCTGCCGGCCAAGATCGACGAGATGCTCCCGAGCATGATGTGCATCTCGCCCGGCGCGAGCTCGTGCGCGAGCGGGACGACCAACGGAAAGAGAATCGCCATCGTTCCCCACGACGTTCCCGTCGCGAAGCTGACGACCGCCGCGATCACGAACACGGACGCCGAGAGCAGCGCCGGCGAGAGCCAGCTACCCAGCCCTTGGATCACCATCTGCGCGGTGTGGAGCTCCTTGCAGACCGCGCCAAGCGACCACGCCAAAACCAAGATGATGCACGCGAGCACCATCGACTTGAGGCCGGCGGTCCACGCGTGGAGCGCGTCGGCGAGGTTGAACGATCGCGTCGCGACAGACGTGATGATCGCGATCGCGCTGCCGGCGGCGGAAGCCCACAAGAGCGCCTTGAGCGAGCTCGCGTTGCCGAAGATGTTCCGCATTGAGAGCACGTCCCCTGCTTCTTCGGTGGCCGCGCGACCCGTGAAGTACATGCCAAAGAGCGCGACCCCGATGACGGTCACGATCGGGAGAATCGCGTTCCAGAAATTCGGCTTTGCGCTGCGCTCGGCCTCGTCACCGAAATCGCTGGCCGGCTTACTCCCCGGCGCGACCAGCGCGCCTGTCGTCACGGCGCGGCGCTCCGCTTTGAGCATCGGTCCGAAGTCGCGCCGGCTCATGATCAGCATCAAGCCGAAGAGGAGCATCAGCCACGGGTAGAAGCGGTAGGGCAACGTGTCGAGGAACGCGACGTAGGCGTCTTGCTCAATCCCGAGCTCCTTGAACTGCTCATGGATATAACCCACCTCGACCCCGATCCAGGAAGAGACGAGCGCGACCGAAGAGACCGGTGCGGCGGTCGCGTCGACCAGGAACGCGAGCTTCTCCCGGCTGACCTTTAAGCGATCGGTCACGGGGCGCATCGAAGAGCCAACCAGGAGCGCGTTGGCGTAGTCGTCGAAAAAGATCGCGACACCGAGGAGCCAGGTCGCGAGCTGGCCTCGGACCCGCGCGACGGGGCCTTGTGTCTGCGAGCCCAGCACCGTGTCCGCGACCACCCGCGCCAGCCCTGCGCCGCCTCCCGATCGCGTGATGACGCCGACCATCCCGCCCAACAAGAGACTGAAGACGATGATCGACGCGTGATCTTCGTCAGCGAGCGCCGGGACGACGTAAGTGTCGACGGTGCGCAGCGCGGCGCGAAGCGGACTAAAATCGAAGATAAAGAGCGCGCCGGCGTAAACCCCAGCGAAGAGCGCGAGCACCACCTCATGAAGCAAGAGCGCGAGCAAGATCGCGATCAGCGGTGGGAGCAAAGACAGCCAGCCCGGGATCGCCCGGGTCATGGCGGAGACCCGCGCTCCGCCGACCTCGACGCTCAACGTGTGAGCGCCTGCCTGCTCAACGGTCAGACCCGAGATGACGTCGCCGGCGAGCGTTCCTTCCGAGATGACGCGATCTCGTTCGAGTACGCGGTAGTCCGCGCCGTCTCCTACACCCTTCACGGTCACGTCGAACGGCACGCCGGTCAGCGTCAGTCCGCTGAGCTCAACCTCGACCTCCGTCTCAGCGTCCTGAGCCAAGGCGAGCGCGGACGCGGCGGTGATCACGAACGTGGCGATCACGAACGCGAGAGGGAGCGCGATGGACAGACGTCTCATGTTGCGTGGATAGTCGTCCGCACGCGGAACCGTCAACCGCGCCGCTCCGGGGTACACTGCCGTTGATGAACGCGGTCCCGGTCCTCGCGGACGCGCCGCTCACGCGTTCCTACTCTGCCAAATAGCACTTCGGAAACCGAACACGATGTCTGACGACGCTCTCCTTCTTTATGGCGCGAAGCTCCACCCCGACCGCCTCATCCCGGCGCTCGAGCACGTCTTTCGCGCCAACCTCACGCTCTCCGAGGACGGACAGAGAGGTACCCCTGTGTGCATTTGGGGTCTTCACGGCCTCGGCAAGACGACCATCGTGCGTGACTTCGCGCAACGGGAGGGCTGGAAGTTCGCGTATTGCGCGCCGGCCCAGTTTGAGGAGATGGGTGACCTCCACGGCTTGCCCCAGGTCGTCGATCCGGATCCCAATGTGGAGGGCGACGAGTACACCGTCTTTCGGCCGCCCGAGTGGGTCCCGACAGACGAGGGCCCCGGCATCCTCCTGCTCGATGACGTGAACCGCGCGGACGACCGCATCCTGCGCGGCCTGATGCAGCTCCTGCAGAACTTCGAGATGTTCTCTTGGGCGCTGCCGCCGAAGTGGCAGATCGTCGCGACCGCGAACCCAGAGGGCGGCGACTACTCGGTCACGCCCATGGACGACGCGATGCTCACGCGGATGCTCCACATGACGCTCGTCTTCGACGTCAAAGCCTGGGCCGCGTGGGCGTCACGCAGCGGGGTGGATCCGCGAGGCATCGCGTTCGTCCTCACGTACCCCGAGGTCATCACGGGCAAGCGCACGACGCCGCGCTCGGTGACGCAGTTCTTCGAGCAGCTGCGACACATTCCAGATCTGAAGAAAGACGCCGAGCTCGTTCAGATCCTCGCGCAGGCGACCCTCGATGACGCCGCGGTCGCGTCTTTCATGAGCTTCGTCATGGACGGTCTCGAGCGGCTGATCGATCCCCTCGACATCTTGGACGCCGAGAAGTTCGCGCCGATCAAGAAGCGGATCAAAGAGCTCGCGCACGATGAGGGCGGCAAGCGCGTCGATCGTCTCTCGACGATGTGCACGCGGCTCTTCCTCGCGCTGACGCATCCCGAGTACGAGCCCCAAGAGGCGCACGGCGGCAACCTGGTCGCCTTCCTGCTCCACGAAGAGCTCCCGAACGATCTCCGGATGAGCCTGCACATGGATCTCATCCGCGATGGCGGAGACGCGGTTCAGAAGATGCTCCGGAACAAGGAGCTCGCGACGCTCTTGCTCGACGGCATGTAGGACGTGGCCGCCGCCAAAAAGAAGAAGGCTCCGACGAAAAAGAAGAAGGAGTACTCGTCGACGAAGTGCGACGAAGAGGTCTCGCGCTGCATCATCCAGCTGCTGCTCAAAGAGCCTTTTTTCGGGCACCTCCTCGCTGGTGTTGTGCGGCACTACACGCGCTCCATCGCGACAGCGGGCGTCGGGGTCAAAGACGGCCGGATCTTCATGGTCGTGAACCCCGACTTCTTCTTGGGAACGCTGAAGAAGAAGAGCGAACGGGTCGCGGTCATCAAGCACGAGACGCTGCACTTGATGTTCAAGCATGTGCTCCGGATGGCGGACCGGAACGAACACAATCAGCGCTTGGTGAACCTAGCGGCCGACCTCGTCGTCAATCAGTTCATCGGGAAGTGGTCGCTCCCCGATGACGCGATCACGCGCAGTACGTTTCCGGATCTCAAGCTCGCCCCTGACCAAACGATGGAGCACTACTACGAGCGCTTGAGCTCGCTCGTGGACGAGATGCGCAAAGAGGGCTTCAAGGGCTTTCCCAAACCGGGTAGCGGGCCCGGGCCATCGTCCGGATCCGCACAATCGCCAGCCGGCACATCGACCCCATCCAACAAGAAGAACGACAACCAACGCTCAGCGCCCAGCGACTACGCGAACACCTCGGCGCCTGAGAGCGCGAAAGTGCTCTCGCGTTTGGGACCGGTCTGGCACAGCGACCACAGCGGTTGGGGCAGCGACGAAGGAGACCCGGGAAACGCAGCCGCGGACGCGGTCCTCGATGGCTTGCTCTCGCGAACCGCCGATCGCGTCGGGAGCAAAGAGTGGGGCTCGCTTCCCGGCCCGCTCAAGGCGTTGGTGGCGGCCGCGCTCGAGCGACGGAAGCCGCAGGTCGACTGGCGACGCGCGGTCCGAATCTTCAGCAACAGCGCGCGTCGAACGCGGATCATCGCGACCAACCGCCGACAGAGCCGGCGCTACGGGACCTTCCCCGGCATCCGGGTCAAACGTCTCCAGCGCTTAGCGGTTGTCGTCGACACCTCCGGCTCGGTCAGCGACGAAGAACTGAGCGTCTTCTTCGCGGAGATCCACGCGATGTGGCGCGCGGGCGCGGAGGTTCATGTCATCGAGTGCGACGCGGCGGTCCAGAACACATATCTGTATCGCGGGCGTCTTCCGACCGGAATCGGCGGGCGTGGCGGCACGGTCTTCGATCCCGCGTTCAAGTTCCTCCGCTCCAACCGTCAACAGATCTGGGACGGCTGCATCTACCTGACGGATGGCTACGCCTCTGCGCCCACGATCCGCCCTCCCTGCAAGCTCCTCTGGATCATTACGCGAAACGGGAAGACCGGTGAGCACCTCCGGTTTGGGCGCGCCGTCCAGCTGAAGTAGTTCGGCTAAGCGGAAGCAATCGAAGGGGGTCGGCGGGTTGTCATTGACCCCGTCCCCGCTGACAGGCGACCCTTTCGCCAGTGCCTTCCCAGTACGGGCGATATACGCTTCACGAGCGAATCGGCTTCGGCGGAATGGCCGAGGTCTTCAAGGCGACCTTGCCCGGAGCGGGCGGCTTTGAGCGACAGCTCGCCATCAAGCGCATTCTCCCTGAGATGGCGATGGACGAAGAGTTCATCAAGATGTTCGTGGACGAAGCGAAGATCGCCGTCCAGCTGAATCACCCGAATATCGTTCAGATCCTCGACCTTGGGCGTGAGCAGAACACCTACTTCATCGCCATGGAGTTTGTGCACGGGCGAGACATGCGCTCGATCTCGGAGCGCTTCAAAAAGAACACCAACCGCGCACCGCTCCCGGTCCCGCTCGTCATGCTGGTCGCGACCAAGGTCTGCGAGGCGCTTGAGCACGCGCACACCGCGCTCGGCAAGACGGGGCGACCGCTTGGTTTGATCCACCGCGACGTGTCTCCGCAAAACATCCTCGTGTCCTTCGAGGGCGAGGTTAAGGTCGTCGACTTTGGTCTCGCGAAGGCGCAGGGCCGACAGGTCACGACGGGCGCCGGGGTCGTCAAAGGGAAGCTCGCCTACCTCTCGTCCGAGCAGGCGCGCGGCATGGACATCGACAGCCGAAGCGACCTCTTCAGCTTAGGCACGTGCATGTACGAGTGGCTGTCTGGCCAGCGCCTGTTTTTGCGAAGCAATGATCCGGAGACCGTGATCGCGGTCCAGAAGGCAGAGGTCACGCCGCTTCGGCAGGTGGTCCCGCACTGTCCGCCGGAGCTCGCCGCGATCGTGCACCGCGCCCTTCAGCCGGATCCCGATCAGCGCTTTCAGTCTGCGGGTGAAATGCAGGAAGCCGTTCAGGCCGCCGCGTTCGCCCACCGGCTCCGGCTTCGTCGCACCGCGCTCTCGGAGTTCATGGCCTCGATGTTTCCGGAGGTGTTCCCGAGCGTCCCGCCGCCGGCTCCGGTGGCGCCCCCTGAGCTCTCGCGCCAACGGCAGATTCCGGAACACACCGCCGAGCTCACCGGTGTCCTCGAGCTGGTCGACGACGACATGGTCGGGGAAGACGAGCTCAGCGAGATGGACGAGAGCCTCGATCCCGGGCGGGTGACGCACCCACCCATCGCGGGCAACAACTACGATGATCCGACGACGCTCTCGCTCGAGCATGAGGACATCCTCTCGGCGCCCGCACCGATCCCGTTGATCGCGCCGCGGGATCATTCCTTCGATGATGACGACGATGACGCGACGATGTTTGAGCAGCAGCAGGTCTTCGAGCTGACGAAGCCGAAGCGCTCAACCTCACCCGCTGCGGCCCCTGTCGACGTCGCGGAACCCGCGTTTACGGAGGCAACATTCACCGCGGCGACGCCCGCTGACCCAGCGCTCACAACGTCACTTGAGTCGACCACCCGTGATGTGGTCATGGACAACAAGCTCACCATCGACGACGAGGTGGACCCCTCGCTCCCGCCGCTTCAAGCGCCTCCGCGCCTCGCTCCCCGAAGCGACCCGCCGCCGGTTGTGATTTTTGGCCGCCCGCGCGACACGTTGGACGACGACCCGCCGGAGCAGGACGCGTCCCTTCAAGTCGCCCCATTTCAGTCGGCGCAATCAGCGCCCCCTCAGTCAGCGCCGCCTCAGTCAGCGCCGCCTCCTCAGTCAGCGCCCCCTCAGTCAGCGCCCCCTCAGTCAGCGCCCCATCCATCGGCGTCGTTCCAGTCAACACCGCCTCAACCTGCGCAAGTGGCTGCGACAGTGGACGCCACCTCCGTTGCGCAGGTGGCCGCGGCTCCCGTCGGAGCGACCTTCGACGACGACGACGACCTATTCTTCGACGACGACGAAACGATGCTCGGCGACGAGTCAATGGACCTGGGGATCTTCCAAAACTCCGATCCCGAGGACGCCGCGGTCGGCGCGCTGCCCGATTTCGCGGACGAAGACGAAGACGACGCGACCTTCGTCTTCTCGTCCTCAGCGCTCGCGGAGGCCGGAGCGGCGGCAGCCGAAGCAGGCGCCGCCGAGGGAAGCGACGCACCCGACACGATGCCGCCCCCCGCGATGCCATCCGAGACGACGTCCGGTGCACCCGCGCCGAATTCGTTCGCGTCCGGCGACCCCTTTGATTTTGACGGCGGGGCATCAACGCACCCGCGCACCACTTCCTCCCCGCTCACCTTTGACGACCGCACGACCGGCGCGATCGGCGCCCCCGAGTTCATCGCCGACTTCGCGTCGCCTGCGAGCGCGGACGACTTCGCGAGCGTCGCGACTCATGTCGCGACGGCCGCCCCGAAACAGCTCGTTCAATCGTCGAACGGCCCTGCGCCGGTCGCGGAGGAGGCAGCGACGAGCGCTGGCGATCCCGCGCCCGACCCCGCCGACTTCGACGACGATGAGCCGACCACCGCGTTCCTGGCGTCGGACTACCTCAAGGAAATGCACGCGCTGACCGCTGCGTCGAGCGCGGTCAAAGATGACCCCAACGCGACCACTCACTTCAACCGAGAGCTGCCTCCCCTCGACGGCGAGAGCACTCGTCCAAACGCCGACGCGCCGGAAGATCCAGGCACGTGAGCACGCGACGGCTTTGACTGACGACCACCCCGTCGACTACTTCGCGCTTCTGGCGGAGAACTTTCACAGCGCGCCGATCACGCGTTTCGTTCCGCAGACGATGGAGCAGATGGTCGACGGTGAAGTGGTCATCGCGCTCCACCCTGACCCGCGTCACCACCACGGCGCGGGACGCGTCCACGGCGGCATCATCTCGCTCCTGATGGACAACGCCGGGTTCTTCGCGGCGGCGACGCGCTCTCGCGGAAACTGGGTGGTGACCGCGGAGCTCAAGGTCAACCTCCTCGACTCCTTCGCAGGTGAGATCGTCCGCGCGACCGGTCGCGTACTTCGCGCGGGGCGACATGTGATCCACGCGGAGATGCGCGCCGAGACGGAGCGAAAGGTCATCGCGGCGGGTCTCGGGACCTACACCGTGCTTCCGCGTGCGTTCCGGCGTCCCGCTAATCCGGTCGAAGCGAAGACCCCCTAGCTCGCGTTGCGGCCTCCCCGCGAGAGCGCCGCCTATCGAGCGCGGAGGGCTTCGTGGCCCACGAGCGCCGCGGTCAACATTCCAAAGCCAACGAGCGCGAACGCGATCGGATGCCCGAGCGTTGCCCACACGAGCAAACCGTACGCAACGAAGCCGACGGAAGCGAAGGGCGCGAGCTGCTCTGGCGTGAGCGGGAACTCGCGCTGACGCCACGGATGGATCCCCGCTTCGCGTAGCAACGCGGTGAGCTCAAGATCTTCAGCAGCGGTACGTGCTTGAACGCGACGTGGGAACAGCGAGTCGCAGAGCGCGACGCCGCAGCGCGGACAGGAGTCGAAGTAGGGGAAGCCATCTCCGCACGAGGAACACTGATAGCGGTGCTCGCTCTTCGGCGACTCCGGCAAGGCTCGGCTTCGCGCGATCGCCCGTTGGAACGCGCTGCTCAATGTCTTGAAGCGCTCCTCCGCGTCGGGGTCGTGCGGGTTGCGGTCAGGATGCTCCATCGCCGCGAGGACGCGCCAAGCCCGGCGGATCTCGGCTTCAGAGGCGGTCTTGTCGATACCCAGAAGCGCAAACGGATCAGCCATGACGAGGAGACAACTTAGCGAACGAAAAGTTCCGCGCAATCATCGCGAAAGAAGATACGCGCGGTGAAAGCGAGTTCTTCCTAGGTTTGGAGCTCAGCAGGCTGCGCGCTCACGATGGTCTCGCGGACGTGGCTCACCAGCTCATCGCGGCGGTCGTAGCCGTAGGCGCTGGGGTCAACCGGCGCGTGGAAGACCAGCTCAACGCTCTTGCCCGCGCGCACGCGATGGTCTTTGGAGGGCAATACGTGGCGCGTCCCGAGCACGGTCACGGGGAGGATGCGCACGCCCGCGTTGAGCGCGAAGATGAAGCCGCCCTTCTTGAACGGGAGGAGCCGTCCATCGTCACTGCGTGTGCCTTCCGGCGCGATCCAGACGCTGGTCCCACGCGCGAAGGAAGCCTGCGCTTCGCGGAGCGCGGTGCGAGCGCGTTCGTGATTTCCGCGGTCGAGCGAGACGAAGCCCGCGGCCTTCATCGCGCCCCCCATGACGGGGATCGAGAACATCTGCTTCTTGGCGACCATCCGGAGGGAGCCGGGGTAGGCGTGCATCAGCACGAAGATGTCGTAGCTGGACTGGTGATTCGAGATGACGACGAACTGCTCATCGCGCGCGAGGTCGAGGTTCTCCTCCCCGCGCACGTGAATTTTGATGTCTGCAAGCCGAACAGCGGTCGCGGCCCACTCCTCGAGACGCTTGTCGCACTTGTCTTTCGTGACCCGGCCTAGCGCGGCATCGATCACGGTGGGGGCGCAGACGCGCATGGTCTCGTTCCATGTCCCGAGCACGATGGGCAGCCAGTGCATTGCGCGCGGTTCTACGCGGACTGCGAGCAAGACACCAGCTGGACCCTGGTCGAAGAGGCGACTGTGACGCTACTGTCCGGTTCATGACACAGAAGATCGTCTCCGAGCTCTTTGACGCTGACCGCTACGTTGAAGTCGAAGGTTTCGACGACTTCACGGACATCACGTACCACCGAGCGAAAGCGCATGGGACGGTCCGCATTGGATTCGCGCGTCCAGAGGTGCGGAACGCCTTCCGGCCGCGAACGGTCGATGAGCTCTATCGGGCGCTCGACCACGCCCGGATGACCAGCGACGTTGGGTGTGTCCTCATCACCGGAAACGGACCGTCGCCGAAGGACGGAGGATGGGCGTTTTGCGCAGGTGGAGACCAGCGCATCCGCGGCAAGGACGGATACAAGTACAGTGACCAGGTGGACACGGTTCAGGATCCAGCGCGCCTCGGGCGTCTCCATATCCTCGAGGTGCAGCGGCTTATCCGTTTCATGCCCAAGGTCGTGATCGCGGTTGTCCCCGGATGGGCGGTTGGTGGTGGTCATAGCCTCCACGTCGTTTGTGACATGACGATTGCGAGTAAAGAGCACGCGCTGTTCAAGCAGACCGATCCAGACGTCGGGAGCTTCGACGGAGGCTTTGGCTCTGCGTTGTTGGCGAGGCAGGTTGGACAAAAGCGCGCACGCGAGATCTTCTTCCTCGGGTTCAACTACTCGGCCGAAGAGGCAGCACTCATGGGAATGGTCAACGCGGTCGTTCCGCACGCTGAGCTTGAGAATGTCGCGTTGGAGTGGGGCAAGACAATCAACAACAAGAGCCCAACAGCGATGCGGATGCTGAAGTACGCCTTCAACATGGTTGATGATGGAATGGTGGGTCAGCAGATCTTCGCAGGGGAAGCGACACGACTCGCATATGGCACCGACGAAGCGGTAGAGGGGCGCGACTCCTTTCTGGAGAAGCGTGAGCAAGAGTTCACAAAGTTCCCCTGGCACTTTTAGGATGTCTCGGACGTCTGTTAAGACGAACTGCTCAATTCTCCAATAAAAACGTGCCTGTCGAAATGTCGACAGGCGTGTCGAGATGGGACTGCGCGTGTCGGTTCGCCGACATAAGCGAGACTTTCCCAGGAATGTGTGCAGATGTTGGGTGGCGCGGTCGTCAAGGACCTCGGCGGCACGCTCAGTCGCCTCCATCGTGTTGCGCGACTACGCGAGCCCGCGGTCGTTACCATCTGGGCTCAACGAGATCTCAGTTAGGTCTTCACTGATCTGAAGACATCGACGAGGTCGAGCGACGCGGCTTCCTCGGTGCACCCTCGCACGGCACAAACCCGAGCTCGCGAGGCGTCCGTCCGTCCGTCCGTGTCCACATCGGTATTCCCAGACTCCACAGAGCTATTGGCTCGGGGGATCCCAACCAGATAGATGAAGGAAGGTAAGGCTCAGGAAGTAGGACGAACAGAAGAGCCCGAGCTCGAGGGAGGACTGCGCATTCTGCAGTGCCGCAGAACTGCACGTAGACGGACGGAAAAAGAGAAGGCCCTCTTCGTTTCCGAAGAGGACCTTCATAAAATCCGGCGGCGTCCTACTCTCCCACAGCGCTTCCGCTGCAGTACCATCGGCTCTGGAGGGCTTGACTGCCGAGTTCGAGATGGGATCGGGTATGACCCCTCCGACATCGCCACCGAAAGCTGTAGAAGTTTTTTCCGTTTTCCGCGCAAACGCGGTGGTCGGGAGTGGCAGCTCCTCAAGAGGACTCTCGTCCAATGAGTGCTGGTCTCTCACTTCCAACCCTGATCTTGAATCACGCGACTCGTACCTTAGAAATAGGTCAAGCCGCACGGACAATTAGTACCAGTTAGCTCCACACATTGCTGCGCTTCCACACCTGGCCTATCACCTTGTGGTCTACAAGGGTCCTTTAGGGGCCTCGCGGCCCGGGATACCTCATCTCGAGGCCGGTTTCCCGCTTAGATGCTTTCAGCGGTTATCCGTTCCGTACATAGCTACCCGGCTATGCCTCTGGCGAGACAACCGGAACACTAGAGGTACGTCCAACCAGGTCCTCTCGTACTATGGTCAGCTCCTCTCAAGTATCCTACGCCCACGGCAGATAGGGACCGAACTGTCTCACGACGTTCTAAACCCAGCTCGCGTACCCCTTTAATTGGCGAACAGCCAAACCCTTGGGACCTGCTCCAGCCCCAGGATGGGATGAGCCGACATCGAGGTGCCAAACCGCGCCGCCGATATGGACTCTCAGGCGCGATCAGCCTGTTATCCCCGGAGTACCTTTTATCCGATGAGCGATATCCCTTCCATGCGGAGATACCGGATCACTAAGGCCTACTTTCGTACCTGCTCGACCTGTCGGTCTCACAGTCAAGCTCCCTTATGCCTTTGCACTCTACGACTGGTTTCCAATCAGTCTGAGGGAACCATCGCGCGCCTCCGTTACTTTTTGGGAGGCGACCGCCCCAGTCAAACTGCCCACCAGACAGTGTCCCCGTACCGGATAACGGTACTGGGTTAGAAGTCCAGAACAGCCAGAGTGGTATCTCACTAGTGACTCCACCGACGCCGAAACGCCGGTTTCTCAGTCTCCCACCTATGCTGCGCAGACTGTTCCGAACTTCACTGCCAAGCTGCAGTAAAGGTTCACGGGGTCTTTCCGTCTTGCCGCGGGTAGAGGGTATCTTCACCCCCAATACAATTTCGCTGGGTCACTGGCCGAGACAGTAGGGATGTCGTTACGCCATTCGTGCAGGTCGGAACTTACCCGACAAGGAATTTCGCTACCTTAGGACCGTTATAGTTACGGCCGCCGTTTACTGGGGCTTCGGTTCGCTGCTTCGCCTTACGACTAACAACTCCCCTTAACCTTCCAGCACCGGGCAGGCGTCAGACCCTATACATCATCTTACGATTTAGCAGAGTCCTGTGTTTTTAGTAAACAGTCGCAACCCCCATTTCACTGCAACCCCCGACCGCTCAAGCCGCAAGGACTTTTCACAATCAAGGGCACACCTTCTCCCGAAGTTACGGTGCTATTTTGCCGAGTTCCTTAGCCAGTGTTCTCCCACGCGCCTTGGAATTCTCTTCCCGCCCACCTGAGTCGGTTTGCGGTACGGTCACCAAAGGGCCTCACTACGCAGCTTTTCTCGGAAGCATGGAATCACCGAGTTCCGGAGCCGGAGCTCCACCTCATCACGTCTCGGGGTAATGTCTCCGCGTTTGTCTCTATTGAGTCCTACGGAAACCCCCTACTTGCTTGAACTGGCAACCAAACAGCCAGCTCGGCATATCCTTCTTCGTCCCTGCTTAGTTCAACGACCACCCTGGTGGTGCAGGAATATTAACCTGCTTTCCATCGCCTACCCCTTTCGGGCTCAGCTTAGGTACCGACTAACCCATGGGAGGATTATCCTACCCCAGGAAACCTTGGGCTTACGGCGACAGGATTTCTCATCCTGTTTATCGCTACTCATGCCTGCATAAGCTCTTCTCAAGTCCGACAGTGCTCCTTACGGTACACCTTGTATCTACTTGGGAATACTCCGCTACCGCTCTGTTAAACAGAACCCGAAGCTTCGGTACTAGACTTAGCCCCGTTACATTTTCGGCGCAGGCTCGCTCGACCAGTGAGCTATTACGCTTTCTTTAAAGGGTGGCTGCTTCTAAGCCAACCTCCTGGCTGTCTGAGCGCTCCCACATCCTTGAACACTTAGTCTAGATTTAGGGACCTTAGCTGTCGATCTGGGCTCTTTCCCTCTCGACTACGGACCTTATCACCCGCAGTCTGACTCCCGGATATTTGTCACCGGCATTCGGAGTTTGATTGGGTTTGGTAATCTGGTAGGACCCCTAGCCCATTCAGTGCTCTACCTCCGGTGCAATTCGTCCGAGGCTATACCTAAATATATTTCGCGGAGAACCAGCTATCTCCTGGCTTGATTAGCCTTTCACTCCGATCCACAGGTCATCCCCTGAATTTTCAACTTCAGTGGGTTCGGTCCTCCACGCGGTTTTACCCGCGCTTCAACCTGCCCAT